>JAFVGH010000136.1 GCA_017475045.1 Fibrobacter sp.
AAGACTGTCGGCACCGTAGTCGCGCACGACGTCATCGGGGTTCACGACGTTCTTCAAAGACTTACTCATCTTCGCCACAATCTGCTTGAGCTCGATGTCGGTTCCCTTCTTGAAGAACTTTCCGTTCTTCTCTTCGACTTCGTCAGTCGGGACCTTGGAGCCAGCGGCGTCTTCGTAAGCGAAGGCGAGAATCATGCCCTGGTTGAAGAGTTTCTGGAACGGTTCGTCGGTAGAAACGAGGCCGAGGTCGAACAAGACCTTGTGCCAGAAACGGCTGTAGAGCAAGTGGAGCACGGCGTGTTCGGCACCACCCACGTAGAGGTCGACCGGCATCCAGTACTTTTCAAGTTCCTTGGCGAGGAAGGCGTCACCGTTGCAAGCGTCGATGTAGCGGAGGTAATACCAGCAGCTACCAGCCCACTGCGGCATGGTGTTCGTTTCGCGGATACCCTTGCGACCGTTCTTGTCCGTGACCTGGAGCCATTCGGTGGCGTTGGCGAGCGGAGACTGTCCGCCGTCACCCGGCTTGTAGTCCTTGAGTTCCGGCAACAGCACCGGCAGTTCGGAATCATCGACGGTAGAGATTTCGCCATCTTCCCAGTGGATAATCGGGAAAATCATATAAGCGAGTGTTGCAGCAGCCGTGCTTGCACATGCTGATATAACCGAGCGCAATGGGTTTCTCCAAAACCCCGCAAGGCGAGTGCAGCGGGGCCGCTTGCGGACCCATTGCCGAGCCGAGGTGGTTTCTGCAACGGTTCGCCCCTTTGCATTTTGGCGTTCCCCACTGACGTGGGTCGGGCTATATTTTATGGGTTGCCCGGTTCACTCCGTTCCCGCCCAACCTCATAAAACGGAGCCTCGCTTCCAAGGAATGCAATACAAGACTGCCGCGAGTCTCCGCCCCAAGGGGTCACCATCCCTAACGCGAATGCTATAAAGCTACTTCAATTGATCGCATATATAAGAACGCAATTGACGAATAAGTTCATCATACTTCGATGATATTTCATTGCTTCTTTTATAACATTCCGAACGGACCTTGTTCGATTCAACATCTTTCATTCCCATTGGCCCAAAATTCGGAAACAAGTCAAATTGCAACTTGCACAAACGATAGTATTCGTTGATGCTGTTATAAATCTCTTCAGGAACAAATACAGAGTAACCGCCTAATGTATATTGGGCTTTTTTCAGCGAATCAAAAGCAGCTTCATATCGTTTTTGATAAAAGGCCTTCTTTTCGTCCTCATCCTGAGGTGGATAGTCAAATCCATACGGAAACAACCAATATGTTTTTTCCGTTAATTCAAGCAAAGCCGGCATCAATTTACCATAAATTCCAAATTCCTTGTCAAACTTTGTTTGGTACGAGTGATTTCTATTAGATAAATCCGCTTTTAAAGTTTCTATTTGACTATTCAATTCTGCTTTATATTTATCAGACATTCTGTCGGCAATTCGATTTGCAGCAAACTTTACTACAAACCCAATAATGACACCCGCACCGCCAACACTCGCGATGAATCCAAAAATATGTTGCCAAAATTCAGACACTCCCCGTTCTCCAATTAAAGTTTTTTATTTCCGCTCATTTCAATTGATTCCAAATATGCTTTAAGAGAATTTCAACAAGATTAACATCCCAACCATTTCCAGCTCTTTTTGATAATTGGCAATAAGACTGCTCCGCAAAAACGATTTCACTTCTTCTCTTATCACGAGAAATACGGAAGCCCATCAACCGGAATTGTTCATGCACAGACATTTTACGCACAATCTCTTTCCCATCTTCTTTGGGAACCTCAATCACCCGAAGACTATTGTGCTCTGGCTGTGTTATAGTAATGCTATATCCATCCAACTTGATTTTTTTATTATAGACATCAAAACATAATGGCGTATCAACAACAAAAGAATCTACTTTATGCTTTTCCTTAAGATGCTCAATTTGAGCCTCCGACAAATACAATTCCCTTGAAGGTCTATAATCAAGAAAATCGGCCATTTTGTGTTCGTTCTTTACTTTAGGAGGCTCCATATTAAAGTTTTGAGGAAGGCCGCCCAACTTCGCAAACATCCATAACCTTTCCCTATTTTGGGGAATTCCATAATCCTTAGAGTTCAAAACAACCTGAGCCAAAGTATTTTGTTCGGTTGTACCATACCCCATTTTAATAAGGTCCTTTATCAACTGGTCATGAACCGGTTTAAACTTACTTGCGGTAAATCCTTTAACATTTTCCAAAAGTATATATTTAGGCTTCTTTACTTTACAAATGCGAATAATATGGCCAAGCATCGCTCCTCGTCCATAGGGATCTTCAGTTCCTTTCTGCATTCCGGCCGAAGAAAAGGGTTGACAAGGGAAACCTCCAGTAAACAAATCAAAATTAGGCAAGTCCTTAGGATCAATTTTTGATATATCGCCCCAATTCTTTATAGATTTTCCCTTTGAATCCTTATGGTTTGCATCATACAATTCCGACGCACGTAAATCAATTTCAGAATAGCCAACAATATCATAATCAAAGTCGGAATCAGATTCTTTTATTCGCTTTAAAGCAAACGATGCGCCGCCATATCCAGCAAAACCTTCGAAAACCTTTAATTTCTTCATAATAAGTTCCTTCGTAAAGTCCCTATTCAATCCCATTATCTTTTAATTTCTTTATCGTTTCAAGAGCATATTTCAATTGGAACTTTGAAAGTTCGGCATACTCCATTTTGCAGTACTTGATAACAATTTCAAGATTTTTCTTATCCTGCGCACTAACAACCCTTTGTTGTAACCCTCGTTCCAGCAACGACGCCCAATATTTGGGACCTTTGTTAAAAATGTCTACTTCACTTTGAACTGAATCAGCAAAGCGTTGATCTTTTTTACTAGAAGTTTCGCTAACTTTTATGTCCTGTGGTGTAACAAGAATTTTCTTGAGACTATCTGAAATTGTATAGTCCTTCGACTTTACAATTTTCCAACAAGCCTCTTGTTTACAATAGGTGCCGATATTACCTTGTGTTGCATAAATGCACTTGAAAACAATTTTTCCAATCGAAGCAACATCTTTTTCGAATTGAGGAGGAACATCCTGTTTCGCCCATATATCGCCATAATCAATCCGTAAATTCAAATCATTAGCACATTCCACAAGTTTTGAAAATGTATAGGCAACCAATTGTGGGCGATACGCCTTTCTTTCTTGATACCATTGCTGATTTGAAATAACCTTTTCAATAAAGGCAAATAGAATCTTCTTGCCTATAAGAGTCTTGTAATAGTATTCATTAAAATAAGCGGAATCCTTTTCCCACTGTTTCAACATTCTATTATGGAAATGCGCCGCGTTAACTTCGCCTCCCCAAGAAACATAATGAGGCAGAGCATCCGCGGCATTACAATACTTTGCAAGATCTGTAAGGGTAAATCTTTTCTCTTTTGGATTTTTTGCTTTGTACTCGTCTCGTTGTTTTTTGGTCGTCATTTGCATCATCGGCTGGTCATATTGCCCACGAGCACGCTCAAAGAACCATAACTGTTGAACAAGTTGCCCGACAGCCTTAGGTGCATAAATTTTTCTTGAGAAATCCTCAATCTTAATATAGAAGGGATGACTAGAATTCAAATCAGCCGTTTTGACCTTGTTCTGGCTGTTGGCATATGTCGCAATATTTCGAATTAAATCGGGATCTGCGTTCTGAATGATAGTCAATTTCATTTGAACAAATATTCCCGACAAGTCAGCATTATCTTTTATACTTGTTGCTGCCAATGTTGCTGTAGTTTGGCCGCCATTGATAATTTGCAAATCCTTAAACGATGTTATGAATTGCGTTCCATTCACGGATTGTAGAGAAATTTCCTTTGCTGTTGTCGAGATTCCATTATTGTAGGTAAAGAATTTTGATTTATCATTTAAAATAGTGCTACGAATGCCTTTATTTACGCCGCCATTCAATTTCAGAAAAGAACGAACATTTGATTCCAATAATTCAGAACTATGAGCCTTGTATATTTCAGAAAGAAATTTTCCCGGAACAATCGCTAAATAAGAATCGTATAGATCGGTTTCTACATCTGCTTTTATACATGGTATACCCTTGCAGCCATAATCTTCACAATTAATAACAAGTTCATCTTTCTTGAAACTCGCAAGTTTTGATTTGTAAATTCCTTCTATATCAAGGACATCTAAATCAATGGTGTATGTTCTATTATTAAATGTGTAGTCGGAAAGCTTTAATTTTTTTACGGCCTTGCTCAACTTATTAGTGCTTACAATAAATAAATGTAGTCTACTAATTGAATCCGCTTGATTGTGAATGTCGTTAGCAAATTGAACCGTTTCGTTAGATTTTTCCGCGTCAAAAAAGAAATCCTTCAGACTATTTTCAAAGAAATTTATAAGCAACTTCGACTTATTATTTAAAAACTCATTTGTAATGCTTTCAATATCGCCTGGATTATAGTCGGCAAACATCAGATTTAATGTATTTGACGGGATATCAAGAAAGCCCGCATTTATATGCATGTTATTATACTTTTTCGTACCTTCTGAAAAATCCCAAAAATGCGGTTCCATTTCGGTAATTAACGAATAGGCATCTCTTAAGACCTCAATCGACTCTTCGATAAAGACATCAAGAGGATATGGATGCTGAGGGTCACTAGCGGCACTCGCATTGATATCGTTAATAAATTCCGCTCTAAAGTCTTCTAGACTAATCATTTGGGTTTACCTCATATTTCTTTAGCGATTCGACAGACAAAGAATATTGGACATTGTTAATTTCTGAGAATCCAACATTCCTTCTAGTCAACCTAGGAAAGTCATTATCCACCTTATAGAACGTCATTGATTGCACTGCAAATTTCATATTCACAGCCTTATCATTTGAGAAAATGTTAGTAGATGCTATTTTCTCCGCGAAAATAGTTTCCAATTCTTCATCGTTGATTTGATTTGAAATAGAGTTAAAAAGTGATTTTATACAACAGTCAGCACAATCATATTCATCGGACATGGCTTCCACTTTATTTATTACCAGACGCCCTTCATTATCTGAATCTAGCTGCGAAATTGACGAAATATGAACAACAGGAGACTTTGTGCCTATAGTCTTTAATTCATACCAAATTGTTTCTATTGAGAAATCTTTGCTTGTGCCATCAACTCCCGACCATGACTTTATAGCCCTTTCGACACCATATTTTCCAATCATAAATCTCGACAAGAAGAGTAGTTCACCAAATAGTCCCTGAACATATTCCTTTGAAAAAACTACACCAGAAGAACTTCTAAACAAGGCTTTCCATTTCGCATATTGCCTGCGGATAGCCAAATAAGCCTGCTCCTCGGTTACCGTATATGAAATAGAATTCACAATGTTCTCGCAGAACGCACCAAACACGTTTTCTTGATCAGGCAACAACACATCAAAACAAAGCCAAAAAGCCCCCGTTTTATCAGGTCCTTGCACTATGTTTATGTATTTAGTTGGCTCCAACTTTGGCGGTTTAGTTGTTGAAAGGAACGACAATCTAAGTTGGCCATTGTTGTTATACCCAAAATAGGCCGCAAGCGGAGAATTCGTGTTAAATTTCTTTTGCTCGCCTTTTTTCTGTTCTTTCAATTCTGCTAATAATTGAGACGTGCTAATCATTGTCATCCTCTCCTTCTTCGTCATCATCTACTTCGATACCATCAGTCAATTCTTTAATCTTTTGCATGTTTGCTCTATAAACCAATCTTTCAGAACTTTCTTTCTTTGGAAATCCTACGGCAAACGCAAAAAGTAAGTTTCCATTCAATGCGGCCTTCTTTTCTTCTTTTTGAGGATCTATTTGTTTTTCTATTCCCTCATTATTTTTATCCTTATCATAATTTGACTTTAAATCTATCGGATAAATAACCAACAAAGGGCGTTCTCTTTCTTCGCAAAGGAGCTCTTTGACAATAAGTTCCGTATCACCTTTTTCTTCCTTATGTTTCTTCTCTATCGTTTGTAACTGTTCTGCTGTTAATCCAAATTTGAAAATACTAGGCTCCATCACCCTGTTATTATTTCGACCGATTCTGAAATTTTGATTGTCAAAATGGAATTGACGGCAAACTGCCGGAGTTCTTAAATCTCCAAATTCAAAATTTGCATCTTTTGAGTCACCATTTGCAACAACGATGTCCCATTTGGCAAAAACTTTTGATTCGGCTATATACCTAGACAATCCGTCTACATCAAACTTTTTGTTAACATATGGAATTTTTAACTTGCTTATAAATTCTGCAACAAAGCTTTTCTCAACATTCTTTTTTCCTATATATTTTTCATCAATCTTTTCGTTTATTTCTATCTTGTTTAAAAAATCAATAACAGCATTTTTGTTAATCTCATTTATTTCACTCCGCAAATCCAATTTTGAAGTATCTGCCGCAATACCGCCATAATTCAATTGAACAATGACATCTTCGGAATTTCTCATCTTATTACGGCTAGTTATTAGTAAAGTCGTTTCTAGAGTATCAGGGCTTTCTCTCACCATCAATCCAAAATCTTCAGGTTTCTTTCCTTGTCGTTCCATCTCTTTAAATTGTTCTTTCAAGTCTTCAACCGCATCTAATACGGCACTAAAATTCGCCATATTTGTTTGTGTCATATAGATCCGGCACAAATCTTCATATTTAGGTCGATACCCAAACCAGCGGCACATTTGGAGCAACGTGTCGTAAGCTGCCGCATTTCGGCTATAATAACTAACCATTAAACCCTCAAGCGTTAGTCCGCGCGAAAGTACAAGACCGCCAATAGCAATAACCCTCGCGCCATCATTTTTATAATCATCATAATCAAATCTTTTTGATAATCCATTTCTATCAAACTTATTTGCGTTGCCGTTACGAGAATTTATTACAACAATCTGTATCTGTCTTATTTCATCTAGTAATCCACTTTGGATTCTTTTCCAAGTCAACTTTTCATATTCATCAGATCCATTTCGAATCGTTCTGTAAAATTCGTCCTTTAGGAATAAATCATGAATCTTGCGCAATTCATCATTTGCCGTAAATTCTTTTTCTGTTTTACAAGTAGATTGTTCTATAGCATTCGTTATTTCTTCGATATACTCTTGCACCTTCCAGAGAATCTTTTGCTGGACATCGTTATATCGTGTAATATTTATCATCATCGACCGATGTTTTGTTTTTTGACCTCGGATGGTTCGGATTACATTGTTAATCAAAAAACAATGTATGGCATGTTTCAATGATTCCGCCATCGCATCGAATCGCGCATCCCTACTATGTATAACAGGAAAGAAATTTTCCTCCGTTTCATCAATCAGACGAATGCAACTGGGAATTTCGTCATCATTCTTGGGGAAGATTTTTCTTCCTCCAAAGTAATTACTCGGAGTATGCAACTGAACAATAAAATCAGACGGAAACAAATCCTTCTTTTCCAAAGCCTCATCATCAGAATTAATGAAAATATTTGCAAATGGAGTTGCGGTAAAACCCACATACGTCGCAACAGGAAAATTGTTAAAAATTTCGCGAATGCATCTATTGATTACTGTTGGGCGACTTGGATCTCTTCTTGTGTTAATAGACGCATTATCAGCTTCATCATCAATAATTAAGATGCTATTAGAATCAAAACTACCATTCACCTTTTTCGCCATTTCGTCAAGAGTACTTTGCAATTTTTTCCCAACAGCATCCAAAATACCCTTATTCTTTTTTACAACAAGAATGACAGGCTTCTTTAAATCATTTATACCACTATGGCTCGTTTCTTGGATTAATTTTCCAAAATCGTGCGTTTGGTCGGTTAAAGGAATGACATAATATTGATTTGAGATTTCCCCGACACCAACGTATTCCGTTTTTGCGCCGCCAATACTATTGCTCACGGCACCAATTGCCCCATAATCGGTTCTCTTTTGTGTTTGCACCCTTAAAGAATTTGTTGTTCCCGCCAGCAATACAACAATTTTATAGCCATAGTCATAGGCCATATTGATAAGACCAAGATAATTAGCCGTTTTTCCCGATTGTACATCGCCGATTACCAGCCCTTTCTTCTGGTCTAAATTTGCAGTTGTTTTAGGGTTTGCGCTTCGAGCAAGGATTTTTTCACATGTTGATTCTATGTTTTGAACAATTTTTAAAGAAAAACCTTCGCTCATCAAATATTGTTTGTAATGATCAAAATGGTCGTGCCTCTGATCTGGATTACTTTTGGCTTTATATAACCAGTATTCAGATTCTTTTCTTTTTTCAACAATATCAGGGTCATAAACTTTAATTCCAATAAATATCTCATACTCACTTACAATTGCATCAACAAGCTCTTTTCGTTCTTCGGGCTTAAAGCGATCCCAATCAGACGCATGTGTTATTTTAAGCATTTGCTGAGCAAGTTCAACTAATTCGCTATGTTGTTTCTTTGCGTTCCCAAAGGAAATGCAGAGCATATCTACAACTTTTTTTATGATAGGCATGACCGACTCAATAAATTTTTTCATTGAAGCACCTTCTTTTTTATCATTTCCTTTTGGTCATAAAATTTCTGATATTGCTCTGCTAAAAAGAGATTCTCAAAAAGTTCTCCATTCGCAGTTTCATTTGCCATAGAAAGAATCAATTTCATTTGGTCAACAACTGTTTCCAGTTCAATATCGTTAGGGGAATTCTGTATATCCTTACTATCTGCTAAATCGTTGTAAATCCTCATTTTCGGAATAAATGATTCTAGTTGGAACAAAATAACATCTAGCAGATTGCTTTCATTTTTTCCAAGATTTTCTTGCAATTGAATAATTGCCGGATTTTTTCTGTTTATTTGATAGCGGACGATTCCATCTCTCGCTTCTATTCTTTCCCATAGAGGAACGTCTCCCCTATGCTCTTTTATGCCGGGAAAGGTCGTCGCTTTCTTACTTTTTATGGTCGCTTCCGCAATAGAAGAAAAGATCACATCCTTAAGGCTATCAGGAATTTTCGCCGATGATTTTTTTACATCAAGTGTCCATACAGAATCTAGTGTGGAGGGGAAATCAATTTGTACCCTAGCAAGCTTATTTAGTTCACTCTTGGGATTCATCCGCATCCATCCACCCCAAGATATCAAACGTTTGTTTCGATATATGTAAAATCCTTGGTCATCATAGATGCTTTTAGGATTTCCCAATAGCTTACGTTCTTCCGATGACAATGAATTTGCATATGGTAACGTATGAGCGATAATCTCTATTTTCTTTCCATTGTATGAGACTTCATTAGTCTTGCCAGGTTGACGACCATGTGCAGAAAGAAGGAATGGATCTCTCTTCTCTATCCGTAATCCATCGAAATAGATTTCTAGAGCATTATAAAATCTATGGAACACCAATTCAATATGTTTTTTAGAATCAGCAACATGTTGTCGAAAATTCTTTTCAAATCCCTTTTTCTCTATTCGATCAAAATCATTCCAGATAACCAATGTTCCCGATTTAAAAGACTCTAGTTGTTTTATACAGGGCAAAGAATCTATTTCATCTGTATTTAAAATAGCCAGCTTATACTCATCATCTCTCTCAATGATATCCAAATCCAAGCACATTGCAATAATGCGTTGCGATTTTCTCTGTTTTGTAGCAACAGTTACTTTCCTACATTGAGATAAAGAAGCCGACTTTAATCCAAGTCCAAAACGTCCTAATTCCTTTTCCGAATCACGTTTATCCGTACGGTCAGACCCTAGTAACAAAGCATTGTCCAGACCATCGTCATCCATACCTTTGCCATCATCCAAAATGCAAAAATAAGGTTCTTCTGCAAGAGGATTACTTTCAACAAAAATTTTTTTTGCATCTGCAGTTACGCTATTGTCAATAATATCAGCAACGGCAGTAGAGAAACTATAACCAATTGCCCGAATGCCTGTAATTAATGCCTTAGCAGGAATAGGACGTTTTATTTGTTTACTCATACGCAAACCTCAGATGCATCAAGAGACAAAGATCGGATTTGCTTTCGCATATCAATTACTTGAGAGTTTTTATACTCATGTATATCTTTACGCCCCAAAGAATCTGTTTCTAGAAAGATTGAAGCTACTTCGCTAAAATGACTAATAAACTGAAGTTGCTGAGATGACAAAACAAATTTTTTCAACAATGTCGAAGAGTGCCTAATAATTCCAAAATGCTTGACGCCATTTACATTATATTCAAAATCGTAAATCGAATAAGGGTATTCCTGATTTAAATTTCTACACTCAGTTACTCCCCTATTTTTCAGGTATTCAACAATATCCTTATAAGCCTCATTTTTCTGTGCATCCATTATGTCTCTAAAGTTTTCCGGGCCAACATTGTTATATCCCAATTTTTGACGCAAAGCAATGATTTCAGTGTCGTAATCGTCATAATCCTCATCAAATGCAGACGTAAATTTTGAGCCAACCCCTTTTCTATTGACAAAGACTTTTGAATACGGTATTTCTCTAGGTCCAACAATTATTGCGTCAAAATTCAGATTGCCAGAGTCACAATCATATTCAAAAGCTTCTACAACAAAAGCATAATTGCCAAGCATAGTCGATATGGCTCGCAAGACCATTCGATTATCAATATTTACGTTTTCGTCAGAATATGCAAACGATGGAGGGTAATGAATCTTTTTTCTTCCGCAATGAACATTTGTAATTGCTGTTTCTTCCCTAACATAAATGCAGAATGAAAAATCTGTTTTTACAGGCAATCCATTTACAGAGATTTTGTCAAAGCAGCAAATCTTATTGATATTTGCTTCGGCCCTTGAATTTTGGGTAAGATGATTTATGACACCAACTCTAGATGAAGCACGGATGTTTTCGGGAATCGTCTCTATTTGAGCGACTTCTTCATGAACTGAGCCATTTTGTTTCAGTATCGAAGAAACTGTTGCTGTATGCCCCCTTTCATTATCATTCTTGATATTGAAGAAAAGGGATTTAATCTCTATGGGAATGCGATATTTCATACTATCCCCCTTTTTTCCAAAAAGGAGAAACACGCCCACATAGAATTGCAGGGGCTTTTCAACAAATATGAATTGTGCGCACTCAATCGGACCTCATCAGTCGCTCTTGCACAGGCAGTTGATTGCGCTATTTCTGCAAATAGAAAAGGACGCAGGTCGCTGCGTTTACTCAAATGAGGCTAGGGAATGCCTTTACACGATAAACGCGAGCAACCCACGCCCCAAAATCTTTTCTCAAAACGAGAAAAGCACCGCCATAGGCGACATAAAGGGCAATGCACCACAGACCTACATTGCTGTAGGTATAGCACATCGAACCACGCCGTAAAAACGGCATGGCTGCGTGAGCCTCGCCTTGTCCTCGTGTAAGTGAAATTTCCCTATTTCATTTGAGGAACAAGAGCTAAACTCTATTTTCTTTAAAATTACATAAATATTAACGAGAAAGGGAAAAACTGCTTCGAGAGAACGCCGTTTTATAGCAAAATTGACGTTTTCTCGTCAAAAACAGCAATTTTAGGAAGACTTTTCTCTAAACTTCTCAAATTGTCATAATCTGACACTTGCGGTATGTATATTTGTAAGGGAGAGAATCTATGCTGGTAACTTTCCTTATCGTGCTTGGCATATTGGCCCTTTTCGAGGCTGGCGACGCAGGGGACGCCTGCGCCATCACCTTGCTGTTGAAAGTGCTGCCGTTCCTGATTTTCGTGGGGATTATGGCGTCGTTCGCGTTCTGTGGAGGATAAAAATGTTGATTTTAGCAAATTTTTACCCTACAATTACTAAAATTTTATATATTGTAGGGTAATGAGCGTTGTGAACGGAATATTGAAAGAAGAACTCGAACGGCTGGAAAGACTTCAGGCGAAGTATTCCGCCATGCTCGAAGCTCTCCCCAAAGGGTCTCTACGGAAAAAGAAAATCGGACAGAAGATTTACTTTTACCTGGTTTCAAGAAAGGGCGACCGGGTAGTAACGGAATATCTATGCCAAGGCGACAGTCCCAAGGCCAGGTCGTTTGAGGAGCAGGACGCCAAGAGAAGGGATCTCAAATCCAAGGTCAAGGGCGTAAAAGAGGACATTGCAGAAATAAGGAGGAGTCTTGGAAAATTCGCCCGAAAATAACTTTATCGAAATTCTGACGCAACTTCAAGATGCGGGCGCACTGAGAAGACTGATTCTTGTTGGAAGCTGGTGCTTGCTTGTTTACAAACATGTCTATGACAATGCCCCCGAAATTCCAGCACTCCGCACGACCGATTTGGATTTTCTGGTTCGTGAGCCCAATGTGAATATTCCGAAAATCAACATACCCGATGTCCTGGAAAAATTGGGTTTTGAGCCGTTGAATGACATTGCGTCGGGATTGACGAAATACGAACGCGAGGATTTGGAAATTGAATTCCTTGTAGCCAAGATGAGAAATGGCGATAGCGTGGTAAAGGTTCCGCACCTGACCCTTTCCGCACAAATGCTCGCCTACATGGACATCGCAAGCAAATATTCGCAACAAGTTTCTTTTGATGGGATTTCTTTGAATGTTCCCGAGATTTCAGCATTTGTCCTACACAAGATTCTCGTTCAACCGTTGAGGAACGATGAAGCCAAGAAAGAGAAAGATGCGGCTACAATCCGTTCCCTGAGCGACCTGATTATCGACAGAAATGATTTAGCACTGCGCACCAAGGCAATTTATTCGGAGTTTCCGCAGAAATGGAGAAACAAAATTCTTTCGGAAGCAAAGTCGAAATATCCGAACATCGTCAAGATACTTGAAGCGTAGTTTCCGCGATTTGCCCTACAATGTCGATTTTATACGTTTCTGTAGGGCAAGTCAATTATCACCGAAAGAACCTATGCCTTTTTGGTGACATCTTTGGTGACATTTTTGGTGACAAAAAAGGCGTCCCGTGAGGAACGCCTTTAATGCTTTGTAGATCCTATCGCGTCCTCACGGACGCTCCAGGATGACATTCGGGTCTGGATCCTTCGACTTCGCCCTTACGGGCTCCGCTCAGGATGACACAATCAAAGATTGTGTCACTTCACCACAATATTCACGAGCTTGCCCGGAACCACAATGGACTTCACGACAGTCTTACCTGCCATAAACTCCTTGACGCGGTCGTTGTCCATGGCGAGCTTTTCCAAAGCGGCCTTGTCCATGTCCTTGGCGACGGAGGCTTTGGCGCGGACCTTGCCGTTCACCTGGAACACGACTTCCACGGTGTTTTCCACGGCCTTGGAGTGGTCGGCTTCCGGCCAGGCGACGTTCGTGAGCGATTCGTTGTGACCGAGGATGCTCCACATTTCTTCGGCGATATGCGGGGCAAACGGGTGCAGCAACTTCACGAACGTTTCGCACGGTTCGCGGTAGCGCTTGTCCATCTTCATCATTTCGTTGTTGAAGATCATCAGCTGGCTGATGGCGGTGTTGAAGCTCATGTTCTCGATGTCGCTTGTGACCTTGATAACGGTCTGGTGCATCACCTTTTCGATAGCTTCCGGAGCGGTTTCGTCAACGTAAACCGGAGCGGCATCGTCGTCGCCCACCACGGAGCGCCAGGCGCGGCCGAGGAAACGGTTCATACCTTCGATACCCTTGGTCTGCCACGGCTTCACGGCATCCAGCGGGCCCATGAACATTTCGTACAAACGAAGACTGTCGGCACCGTAGTCGCGCACAACATCATCAGGGTTCACGACGTTCTTCAGGGACTTACTCATCTTCGCCACGATCTGCTTGAGTTCGATGTCAGTACCCTTCTTGAAGAACTTTCCGTTCTTTTCTTCCACTTCGTCAGTCGGGACCTTGGAGCCAGCGGCGTCTTCGTAAGCGAAGGCAAGAATCATACCCTGGTTGAAGAGCTTCTGGAACGGTTCGTCGGTAGAGACGAGGCCGAGATCGAACAAGACCTTGTGCCAGAAACGGCTGTAGAGCAAGTGAAGCACGGCGTGTTCGGCACCACCCACATAGAGGTCCACCGGCATCCAGTACTTTTCGAGTTCCTTCGCGAGGAAGGCGTCGCCGTTGCAGGCGTCGATGTAGCGGAGGTAATACCAGCAAGAACCAGCCCACTGCGGCATGGTGTTCGTTTCGCGAATACCCTTGCGGCCGTTCTTATCGACGACCTGGAGCCATTCGGTAGCATTGGCGAGCGGAGACTGACCGCCGTCACCCGGCTTGTAGTCCTTGAGTTCCGGCAACAGCACCGGCAGTTCGGAATCATCGACGGTAGAGATTTCGCCATCTTCCCAGTGGATAATCGGGAACGGTTCGCCCCAGTAGCGCTGACGGCTGAAGAGCCAGTCGCGGAGCTTGTAGTTCACCGTGGCCTTACCGATCTTGTTGGCTTCGAGCCATTCGATGACCTTGGCGATACCCTGCTTCTTGTTGAGGCCGTTCAGGCAGAGCGTTGCATTTTCGCTATTGATGTAGGTGCCGTCGGCAGCCCAGCACGCTTCGCCAGCGAGAACCTTCGGGCGAACATCTTCAGGGCAACTTGCATCGGGTTCCATGATGCAGATGACGGGCAGGTTAAACTTCTTCGCGAAATCGAAGTCGCGAGTATCGTGAGCGGGCACGGCCATGATGGCGCCGGTGCCGTAGCCGGTCAGAACATAGTCGGCAACCCACACCGGAATCTTGGTGCCGGTGAGCGGGTTCACGGCGTAGCTACCGGTAAACACGCCGGTCTTTTCCTTCGCAAGTTCGGTACGGTCGAGGTCGCTCTTCAAGGCAGCGGCATGCACGTAGGCTTCCACGGCAGCCTTCTGTTCGGCAGTCGTGAGTTCCGGCACCATCGCGTGTTCCGGAGCCACCACCATGTAGGTTGCACCAAACAACGTATCGCAACGGGTCGTGTAGACGCGGAGTTTCTTTTCGGTCGGCTTGCCTTCAGCGTCGGCAATGGCAAAATCAACTTCGGCACCGTAGCTCTTGCCAATCCAGTTCTTCTGCATGTCCTTCACGCCCTGCGGCCAGTCGAGCTTGTCGAGGCCCTTCAGCAGGCGGTCGCCATACAGCGGGATGCGCATGAGCCACTGCTTGAGGTTACGGCGTTCCACTTCCTTGGTGCCGCACTTTTCGTGAGAACCGTCGTTCAAGACTTCTTCGTTGGCGCACACAATCTTGCAGTGCTTGCACCACCACACCTGAGCGTCGGCGTAGTAAGCGAGGCGCTTGCCGTCCTTGTACTTGCGGACTTCGGCAGCACCCTTGGCTTCCACGTCGGCAGGAATCGGGAGTTCTTCAATCGGGCGGCCCTTCTGCAGGTCTTCATCGAACCAGGTGCCGTAAAGGCGCTTGAAAATCCACTGCGTCCACTTGTAATACTTCGGGTCGGTGGTGTTGACTTCCTTGTTCCAGTCGTAGCTAAGGCCAAGGCGCTTGATCTGGCGGCGGAAATTGTCGCAGTTCTTCTTGGTCGTGATGGCCGGGTGCGTACCGGTCTGGATAGCGTACTGTTCAGCGGGGAGGCCGAAAGCGTCCCAACCCATGGGGTGGAGCACGTTGAAACCGCGGCTGCGCTTGTAGCGGCAAATGATGTCGGTGGCGGTGTAACCTTCCGGGTGGCCCACATGCAGGCCCGCGCCACTCGGGTACGGGAACATGTCCAGGCAGTAATACTTGGGCTTGGACTTATCTTCGCCCGTCTTGAAAGTCTGATGTTCTTCCCAGTAGGCCTGCCACTTGGTTTCGATCTCTTGCGGATTGTACTTTGCCATTTTTTCCTCTAACGCCCCGGCGGAGCCGCCGCGGCCTCATTAAATTTTTCGGGGTTAAATTTAGAAAAAACACAGCGTTCAGGCCCTTTTTTGTTATAATTGGGTTTATGAAACTTTCCAAGTTTACATTGCCGTTGGCGTTTCTGGCATTGTTCGGCTCCTCCGTTTTCGCCCAGGAGTACGAAGCCGATGTGGATTCGGCCTGGATTGCATCCCAGAACGGCGGACAGGCCTTGGAAAGTGAACCTGCCAGCGAAGAGCCCGCCCCCGCCTGCATAGGCGACGGTTGTGACGGCACGGAAACAGCGGCCACAGAGTCAGCGGAAGCAACATCTGAACCTGCCACCAGCGAAACCGCAAACCAAGGCGAGAACGCAGGCGAACAGTCCGCAGAGTCTACCGCAGACAGTTCCGCAACAGACAGCACCGGCGCAAAGGTCGCAAGCCCCGCCGACAGCACCAAAAAAGATTCCGCCAAGGTCGCGGGCGTTATTGACCCCGACGAATACGAAGAATGCACCGAGGCCGACTCTACCAACACGGAATGCGTAGAAGTAGACGAGACCGACACTTACGACCGTTACCTCCAAGAGAACGCCGAGATGTACCGCGCCCGCAAGGAGGGCTTCTCCAGGTCCATCCAGATCGGACTCCGCGCCGCCGGCGGCATGAACACCGTCTTCGGTAAAAAGAGCGACGATTGGGGATTCGGCTACCAGGCCGGCGGCGGCATCTTGGTACGCCTGCCCATCGGCATCCGCCATGTGAGCCTAGTCCCCGAACTGGATTTCGTGTACCGCAAGTACAACTACGAAAGCAAGAACGACTACAGCAAGACCGAAGGTAGTCTCGACTACATGCTCTTCGAGATTCCCATTATCTTCCGCTACACCTTCGACGAAGACAATTTCTTCGTGGGCCTCGGCATGAACCTGGATTTGAAACTCACAGGTTCATCGGAAATCACCCAAAAGACAAAAGAGACCGGCGAAAAGGACAAGCGCAAGAATACCCTGCCTTCTTCGGGCGTAGAATTGGGTGGCGCATTCAGCATCGGCTACGCCATCAACCGCTGGCTTATCGCCGACATCCGCGTGGTGCAATGCTTCACCAACCTGCTGAACGAAGACGCCATCGCCGAATCCAGCCTCGCCAAGGCTCACCTCTACACGTTCTACACCAGCCTCGGCCTGACCTTCGTGTTCTAGGGTTTCAACCCCTAAAATTACATCCCCATGTTTTTGCGGGTCTGTTCGCGGCGGAGGCGGACGATTTCCTTTTCGATAAGGAGCTTTTCTACGGCCGGGATATCTTCGTGACGCCGGATGGCATCCTTGTACAGGGCGTTGGCCAGTTCGGGTTCGCGGGCAAGGAACGATATGACGGCGACATTCCGGAGGAAGAATTCGTCCATGTTCTTGATTTCGTACTTTTCGTAGAAATCCGCCACCAGTTTGGCAGCCGTCACGTAGTCCTTGGCACGGGCCGTCTCCAAGATATTGAACTCGTCCACGAAGGAGGCGGGGAACACTCCTGCGTTCACCAGGTCGCGGACCTTCATATAGACGGCGTTGGTATCGCGGGCTTCCATGGGTATACCCCTCACCCACTCGATGTATTCTTCACGGAACTTTTTCCACTCGGGCGAGGCTTCGGCCACCATAAAGCGGGGCTGCACGGCGGTTGCCTGGGTTGAATCCTTCTGCGTCGAATCCTGCGCAACCTGCGGTTGAGCATTGGCGCGCATCAGGGAATCCGTGCGGACAAGGTAGGCAAGCAGCGCGTTTTCGCGGTAGGTGTCCTTGTTCTGCATCATGGCCTTGACCTTGGCGGGCCTGCGAAGCGCGTAATCGGCAGAATCGAGATATTCGGGCCAGCAGACCTCGCAACTGTCGAAGACCTGCACAATGTGGGCGTTGGAATGCACAAAGCGGGCCTCTTCGGCCTTGTTGTCCACGATGGGCATAAAGATGCTGTTGGGCAGGATATTCTCCATCATAGGCCGGATCATCTTGGAAGTAAACAGGAAGTTCTGCTCGCCAAAGAAATCGGGCTCGCGATGGATGCGTTCGAATTCCTTCACCAGCACAGGGTCGGTACTGAAACGCCCGATGGCCTTCTGAATCACAGGCTGGTCACTGGCCACGATGATAATGTCCGGTTCCTCGGGAGCCCTATATAGGCTCACGTAGGGGAACACCACATCCAGCGCCTTCAAGATGTTCAGGAACAGCTGGTCGTTGAATTCGTAAGTCTGGATCCACTGCACCCAAAGTCCACCAGGCTTCATATAGCGGCGCATCTTGGCGTAGAACTCGTGGCTGAAAAGGCTTGCCACGCCAGAGACCCAGGGGTTGCTGGGCACGCTGATCAGCAGGTCGTACTTGCGGCGGTTCGTGAGGAAGAAAGTCTGGGCATCGTCAATGTAAATGTGGATGCGCGGGTCGTCGTAGCCGCGGGCATTCCAGGGGTAGAACCCGCGGGCCAGCGTCATCATTTCTTCTTCAATCTCTACGCAGTCAAAGTCCTTCAGCAGCGGGTCGGCCAGCAAGTAATGGGCGCCCATGCCCGAGCCAAAGCCTACCATGCCTGCGTCGTAAGGCTCGGTACGCATGGCCATAGGCATAAAGGCCGTGGCCGCCTGGGTCAGCTCGTCACCTTCGATGGGGTGCTTGCGGTCCTTGCTCATGCTGGCGTCGGCCTTGCCGTTGGTCTTGATATACCAATGCACATCGGACTCGTGGAAACTGATGGTAGCCGTCTTTCCGTCGCGAACCACAATCTTTTCATCGGGATGCAAATTCTTGTAGGCACGGAACGCACCGGAGGTCACCAAGTGCGGGTCAAAATTCACGAAGATGGAAGGCAGCACCATCAGGGCCGCCACCAGGTAGAAGGGCACGCTGTAACGGAACTTTTTACGATAAACCACCAGCAAAATAAAGCCGATGGCAAAGTCCAGCACGGCAGCAAGAACCAAGGCGCCCTTGAGCTGCATGAAGGGCAGCAAGATAAGGCCGCCACCTGCCGAACCGATGATAGAACCCACCGTATTCCAGCCGTAGACCTTGCCGATAGGAGCCTCGCTCTTGAAGGCTCGAGTGAGAATCACCGTTATGAGCGGGAGTGTCATGCCCGCAAAGAAGCTGGTGGGCACCATCCACAAAACGGACAGGGCGTACTTGAAAAGACTCCAGCAGATATAGCCGTCAGCGGTGGTGTTGAAAATCTGGTTCGCCTCGTTCATCATGCCCCAGAAGGGCTTGTGGAAGTAGAGCGTGCACAGGGCGAAAAACGCCATGAAAATCTGGGCCAGGGAAAGGATGACCAGGGAATCTTTTTTCAAAAGTTTTCCGCTGACGGCGCTTCCGATAGCAAGTCCGAGAATAAAGGCCGAAAGCATCTGGTCAAAGCTGTGGCTGGAACTGCCCATCAAGAGGCTGAGTAAACGTATCCAGACAATCTCGTAAACGAAGGAGGTAAGCCCCGTAATGGCCGCAATCCAGAGCCAGGTGTTCTTGGGCGGCATGGGCAGCTTGTGTTCTGCCACGTAGTCCACATTCAGGGGTTCGGCGACACGGCTCGAACCATCTTCCGCACGGTCTGCGCCAGCATCCGCAGCATCATCCTCGTCGTCTTCCTTGTTGGGCGACGTGGCAAACCCGATGTAGCCGAAAACCGCCGCCAGCAAGAAGTTGATGGAAGCCGCCACGCAGAGGGTGGCGTGGTTACCCAGTTCAGGAATCAGCAGGTAGCTGGTCACCAGAATACCGATGGCAGAACCCAGGCTGTTGGTAAAGTAGAGCATGGGGAGCGAAAGTTCCTGGCCACTCTTGCGCAAGAGCCCCGCCGCAATGAAGGGGAAAGTCATGCCCACCGCAATGGCGATGGGGAGCGTAGAGCCCGTAGCCAGCACCACCTTGGTAATCTCGGCGCCCGTAAAGCCCAGGCCCGCAATCCATTCGCTGTCAAAGAAGAATCCCGTAAGCAGGTTGTAGAGGGGGTGGTAAACGAGGCCGCCGATACCGATGGCCAGTTCCACCGCCGCATAGCCAAGCAGGGGCCGCTTCACCCATTCCACCATCTTGCCCGCGATAAAACTGCCGATGGCAAGACCGCCCATGTAAATGCACAGCGTGAGCACCTGGCCGTAGCTGGCGTGGCCCAGGAAAAGCTTAAGGTAGCGGGCCCAGGAACCTTCGTAAATGAGGCCAGCAAAACCCGAAAGCGCAAAGAGGAAATAGACTAGGATATTCATAAATTACACCACCTGCATCTTGAGGGTCTTGCCGTCTTTATCTACGGCTTTCCACGGGGTAAGCCCCACCACTTCATCTACGGGGAGCGAAAAAGCGATGCCCTGTCCCATGGTGTCTAGCCCCGCCTTCTGGTAAAGGGCATGTAGCACGGCATCCTTGATTTCCTTATCCACAAGAATCATCACCACTTCCTTTTCAGGCTGGATGGCGATGTGGAAAAACGATTCCGCCTCCTTGTTGGCCGTGCCGCGACCGTTCAGGATAGTGCCGCCACGGGCGCCCGCACTCTTGGCCGCCTCCATGACCGTCTCGGAAAATCCGGCATTGACAATGCACATGATCATCTCGTGCTTGCTTGCGCTCATTTCTCGTTCCTCCGTACCGCCTTGCGGTTGTCGCTCAAAAAGTTGAAAATGGACTTGCCGATAATGCTTGTCATGGGAATCGTGCAGGCAATTCCCTTGCCACCCGCGATGGTGTTGAATTTTTCTTCAATGCTTTCCAGGGCCGCCTTGAGTTTGTCCTCGCCTATTACGCTCAGAATGACCGCTCGTTCGGAATCCACCAGACCAATAGCCGTAAGGACTTCCTGGGAGGCGGTTCCCCTGCCGTAAAAGACCATCTGCATGTTCACGCCAAAAGACTGGATGTGGTCCATGTAAAAGTCCGCCTTGGCGCGGTTCACCATGGTCACCAGAATCTTGAGTCGGTTCATGGACACCCTGGAATGCCCATCGGGAGACCCGCTTCTCTTTCGCCTGACCTGTCTTTCCTTTTCAGCCATACCGCTCCCTACACAAAGTCTATAATCTGCTCGTCGTCGGCATCCTGGATACGGCGCATCATGTTGCGGTTCCTGAAGAACCGGGAAACGATGGCCTTGAAGCCGAGAATCTGGATGGTAATCAAGGGAGTCATGGCCACCATGGCCACGATACCGAAAGCATAACTCAGAATGGAATCGTCACCGCCGTGAATAACGGTGCAGGCCCCGATAGAAAGGGGCAGTATAAAGCTAGAGGTCAAAGGACCGCTGGCCACGCCACCGGAGTCGAAAGCGATGGCCGTGTAAAGCTTAGGCACAAAAAAGGAGAGACCAAGGGAAACAAAGTAGCCGGGAATCAGGTAATAAATCAGAGGGAATCCCATGTAGATGCGGAGCATGGAAAGTCCGATAGAAACACCCACACCAATAGAGAGGGCCACCAGCATGGAACGCTTGGTCACAAGGCCGCCCGTAATCTCTTCAACCTGTCTGTTCAGCACGTGAACCGCAGGCTCCGCCAGCACCACCACCATGCCAATGACAAAGCCGGCCGCTACAAGAATATGTGGAGTCTTCGCCAGGTTACAGCCCAATTGAAAACCGATGGGCATGAACCCCACCTTCACCGCCGTAAGGAAAATCAGCAGCCCAGCAAAGGTATAGCAGATGCCAAAGCCCACCTGAACCAGTTTGGACCAAGAAACCTTGAGAGCAAACAGCTGGAGCACCACAAAGAAAGCCACAATCAAGGCCAAGGCCACAAACACTTCCCGGGCAACCGTCAGCACCGTAAAGATGAAATTAAGACCGAGGTTTGCATCTATGGAATAGGCATCGGGTTCCAGCGTAAAGGTGAGCCCACCCTTAGAGAAAAGGATCAGGCCCATGAGGGCAAGAATCGGGCCCACGGAACAGAGGGCAATAAGGCCGAAACTGTTTTCACTGGCGTGCTTGCCGCCGATAGCGCCGGCCACGCCCACACCCAAGGCCATAATGAAGGGCACCGTGATAGGACCCGTAGTCACACCGCCCGAATCGAAAGCCAGGGGAACAAAGATTTCCTTGCCCATGGAGACCATGAGCATCCCCAGCATGAAAAGCACCAGGTAGAAAAAGATGATGATGGTAGAAAGGTCCATCTTGAACACAATCTTGATGATGGACAGTACCAGGAAAATCCCCACACCCACGCCTATAGTGGCCACGAGAAGTACAGGGTGTATCGCCTGTTTTACCTGTTCGGCAAGTACCGAAAGGTCGGGCTCAGCGACAGTAATGAGTACGCCCATGACAAAGCACACCGACGCCAGCAACTGCAGCTTGCGGGACTTGGCAAGGCCCGAACCCACATGCTCGCCCATGGGCGTCATGGCAAGGTCGGCCCCTAGGTTGAAAAGCCCGATTCCAGCAACGAGAAAAACCGCACTGACGACAAAGACAATCAACTCCTTTATTGAAAGCTCCACCAAGGGCGTAAAGGACAGTACCAGCACAATCAGGGTGACCGGCAATACCGACGAAAACGCCTCGTGAAGCTTTTCAAAGAAGGTCTTGAACATTACTCGCCCAGGTACTCCACAGCAAAGATAAGGGTGGAGCCTCCGGGAATAGGACCAGCGGCACGGGCGCCATAGCCAAGGCCGGGGGGCACAATCAAGATACGCTTTTCACCTGGAAGCATACCGGCAACGCCCAATTCCCAGCCGCGTATCACGCGACCGCCACCCAGCGGGAAACTGAATTCCTGATCGCGGTCGCGGGAGCTGTCGAACTTGTGACCGTTGGTGAGCCAGCCCGTATAGTGGACACGGACCGTAGAACCCGGGCGGGCGGGTTCACCCTCGCCAGGCTTCACGATAGCGTAACGGAGCCCTTCGGAACCTTTTTCAAGAGTAAGGGTGGTGGTGTCCGGGAAAAAGTCCATCTTCTCGATGACAGCGGAATCCACTTCGGACTCCACCAGTTCCACGCGAAAGATCAGGGTGGAGTTGGAAGGAATCATGGAGTAGGCAGTAGCGCCGTAGCCCATGGCAGGCGCCACACGGAGCCAGCGGACTCCACCTTCGCGCATGCCGTCCAGGCCCTGCTCCCAACCCTTGATAAGCTTGCCGTTGCCGAGGACCACTTCAAGGGGCTTGCCCATGTCCTTGGAACTGCCGAACTTGCGGCCGCTCAGGAGCCAGCCGGTGTAATGAGTCTTGAGGGTGGCACCCGGAACCGTGGGCTTGCCTGTACCCTGCCTTTCGTCGTAGGCCTTGAGGCCCTTGGAAATTTCGCGCCACTTCAGGGCGTCTACGCTTTGCGGGAACTTATCCGGTTCCATGGGCGGGTCGGCGTGAACCAGCTCCACCTCGAAGTACAGATCCGAATTAGGCGGGATGTTTTCCAGGGAGCGGTCTCCGTAAGCCATAACGGCAGGCACCGTCAAGTAGCGGACCTCGCCCACCTTCATTCCGAGGATTCCCTTTTCCCAGCCTTCGATGACCTGGCCCATGCCCAGCGTAAATTCCAGGGGTTCGCCGTCATAGGAGCTGGCATAGAGCCACTTGTCCTTGTAACGGGCGATGCTGTCTGCCGTGGCCGCGATGTTCCCAGCGATAGTGGCAGAATCCGTGGGAGCGGGCACGGCAACCTTTGAGTCCTTCGTGGCGGCAGTAGACTTGGCGGTATCGGCGGCAACCTTGGCCTTGTCGGCCTGGGCAGAATCTACAGAAGTTTCAGGCGTTGCAAACTCCAGGGCGGCCAAAGAGTCTTCCATGGCCTTTTTCCGCATTTCTTCCATCTGCAGGCTATCAAGAATCAAATAGCCCTTGAAATGGACCTTTATCAACTGACCCTTGCGAATCTCGTCGCCCTGGCCATCCTTGACGCTTTCTATGTTGAAAGGAATAGCCCACAGATTACAAAATAACGCGAGGACCAAGAAAATCTTCAATTTCGGCATAAAAACTCCTATCCCACAAGATAGAAAATGCTAGTTTTAGGGAGTAAGGTTTTTCCCCAGTTGAACGGAAAAAGAATATGCTATCTGTTGTTATTGTCATAACGATCGTCGTGCTGTCCATTATTCTTGCAGCCATCGGTGCCTACGTGGTCATCCACAGCACCGAAGAGAAAGAGGAACCGAAGCCCGTCATTGACGTATCCGGGCAGTATGCCGTGGTGGTCCGTCCGGCGCGGGAATCCCTCACCAACGTGAAACCCTCCGAAGTTTCCCTGCGTTCCTGGCTGGAAACCCAAACCCAGCTTACCCCCGAACAACGCGAAGACTATATCCGCCGCTGGAACGCCACCCTCGAAGAAACCATCCACACCATCGACGAGGGCGACAAGAACGGCACTGTCACCTACCGTATCGAGCTTGGCCCCAAAGGCAAGAACTACGTGCACTTTGTAGACGAAGACAACTTTATCACGCGGGAGCAGATCCGCAACCATGCTGAAATCCTGCCCCCCTACGTGTTGGGTTGCGACTGCAGGCTTTTGCCCAAGCAGCCCTGGGAAAATCCCAGCAAGTCCGGCTGGAAGGCCGTCGTGCCCTCCCACGGAAGCACCTACGACGTCCCTGATTGGAGGCAACTTGCGTAAATCCCTCCTCGCCCTCCTTGTTGCGGCACCGGTCCTGACCCATGCCGCAGGGTCCGCCATTATCACCCTCGAGATGCCTGTAGGCGCGCGCCAGCTGGGTATGGGTGAAGTGGGCGCCGCCGTAGCCGACGACGCCACCGCCATGTTCTACAACCCGGCAGGCCTTGCTTTTGGTCCCCTGGCCGACGAGTGGCGCATGTCCTACCCCGCCGACGCCAAGAACGCCCCCTTCTTTACCAAGATGGCCGCCCGAAGCAAGAACGGCTTTTTTGCCAAGAGCGAACTTTGGGCCGGAACCGCCCAGGGAATTCTCCGTTACGACGGTGAACAGTGGGTAGACTACCACTCCGTCACCCTCCAAGGGAACGCTAAAATAAAGGACGCCGTAAAGGTATATGTAGGTACCGAACGTGGCATCGACGAATACACCCGTCAGGTCAAGAAATTCAACGACATCAAGTCCGCCGAAGAAGAATCCGACGTGGTAGAAGTCAAGATGCCCTGGAACCTGGTGGTGAACGACACCATCACAGCCATCCTCTACGACAACCGCACCGAAAAGCTCTGGGTAGGCACCCCAAAGAGCCTGTACCGCTTTGACGGCAAGGCCTGGAAAAATTACAACGACGAACTGGGCAGCAGGCGTATCACCGCCCTGGAAAACCAGGGCGCAAGCCTCTGGATCGGTACCGACAATGGTTTGTTCCTTTATCGTAACGGACAATTCGAGCAAAAGGGCAAGGTGCTCCCCAGCCAAAAAATCAATTCCCTAGTCTGGTCTGACAACCGCAAGGAGCTGTACGTAGCCGTCGAAGGCGCCGGTGTAGCAAGGCTCATTCCCAAGAAGAGCGTCAACGACAAGGACCGCTGGAGCCTCTTTACCGAAGAGGACGGCATCATGGACCTGAACCCGAAGGCACTTGCCGTCGACAGTTCGGGACACGTGTGGGCAAGCCACAAGGAAGGCCTTTCCCATTTCAACCTCCACAAGTGGGAACAGATCAAGTTCGAAGGCAACAACATCAACGACATCTCGGTGGACCGCAAGGGCGCCATCTGGATCGCCACCGACAAGGGCGTCTGGCGCCACCTGCCGGATTACGCCACCGCCAGCGGACGCAAGGCAGAACTGGAACGTGGCACCGCCGAAGCTGAAGACGATGTCAAGAGCGACGACGAGTGGACCCACTACCACAGCGGAAACGGTCTTTCGGTAAACAAGGTTTGGTCGGTTCTTCCGCAAGGGAACGACGTGTGGTTCAGCACGGCCAGCGGCATGGAACAGTACAAGGACGCCGACTACCAGCTTACCGCCTTCTACGAAAAGCTCTTGCCCATCTTGAACATTCCCGACCTGTACCACCTCTACGGCGGTCTCACCGTTCCCATGGGAGACTGGGGAACTCTCGGATTCTCAGTGAACTTCGTGAGCTTCGGCTCTACCGTGGTCTCCGGAGACATCGATGCCGACGACCTGGTGGCCTACAACAGTTCCGAAATCGTGGGCGGCATCAGCTACGGCACCCGCTTTCCGGGCAATATCGGCGTCGGCCTCTCTATCAAGTTCTTCTATTCTGACCTGAGTTCCGGTGCCGCCGCCGGTGAAGAAGAGGCCACCACATTCGGCTACGCCTTTGACGTGGGCATCTTGAAGAAGGCCCTGCTGCTTGACCGACTGAACTTTGCACTGGTTCTTGCCAACATCGGCCCCAGCGTCTACTACGTGGACAAGACTATCGAAGATCCTATTCCCCTTACTTGGCGCATCGGACTTTCTTATGAACTTCTCGCTCTCGCCGACTACAAGTGGATCGTGGCCGCCGACTATAACCGCGAGGTGGTCTACGATGATAGCAAGGGTGACCCCGAGCCGTTCTACATAGCCTGCTGGAAATCCATCGCGAATCCGGAGCGTGGCGGACATGGTGCCACTGCAGCCAAGAATTCCTTGATGCAGGGCGTGTTCAACGTAGGTACGGAATTCATCTACGCCAACACCATCGCGCTCCGCCTAGGCTACCTTTACGACGACGTAGGCCAGCGCAGCGAAGTGGACTTCGGCTTTGGCTTTATGATTTCGGACATGCTGCAGTTCGACTTCGCCACCATCCGCGACGTAGGCGAAAACGACGGCGTCCGCGACGGACAGATGCGTTTCGGCATGCTGTTCAAGTTCTAATCTATTCCGCCCGTTCCAGAATAATCAGCGCGCGTTCCTGCGTGCTGTTCGGAATGGTGTAGAAATGCTTGCCCACAAACTTGTAGCCGAAATCTTCGGGATGGAAAGTCTTGAGTTCGTCGGCAACGGCGGGGCCCTTCATAAAGAACACACGTCCACCCACCTTCAGGGAATTGGCAATACGTGGCAGCGTCTTTTCCATCAGCTCAAAGGCACGGCTGATAACGCCGTCCACCGGGATGGTCATGCTACGGCTGGTGACCTTGTGGCCGAACACGTCTATCCCCTTCAAGCCCATCTTCTCGATGACCATGTTGAGGAAGTTGATGCGGTTCGGGCGTGGTTCGCACAGGGTTAAACGGATGGAGGGGTTCACAATCTTGAGGGGAATTCCAGGGAATCCGGCGCCACTGCCCACGTCGATCATGCGGGCAGGCCACTTGGGCACGTAGGCGTTAATCAGCGTGCAGTCGGCATAGTGCCGTTCCACCATGGTCTCAAATGCGTTTAGGCGGGTCAGGTCCTGGTCGTCGTTGTTGGCCCGGAGCAGCTGGTGGAATTCCCAGATCTGCTTCAGGGTCTCAGGCTGGAGTTCTACACCGTAATAATGCAGAAGCTTGTCCAGGCCCTCAAGCGACGGTTTTACACGCTTGCCGTTAAACAGCGGAAAGTCGGTGCGGGGTGCCTTCAGGTGGGGCACAAAGTCGCGACCAGCAGCCGATGCGTTGCGAGAGGGTTGCCGGATTGCGCCGTCGCGGGAAAAAGGCTTTTTGGACCAGTTTGAACTTGCCATAACGAAAAAATAAAAAAACTTTGGCCTATTTCGGGACAAAAATAAGTCTATACCTAGAGGAGACTTATTTTGAACCGAAAACGACTCGTAAAACTGCCCTGCGGATTCATCACCGCAGCATTCGCCCTCGGGGTGGTACAAGCTGCCGCAAGCCCCCTAGACGAAGCGAAGGTCTTTGACTGGTGGGACAATGGCATCATCACGGCGGAAGAGGCTACCGAAATCCTGGACCTGCTGGAAGAGGGCAACCAGGAGGAGGCCTGCCTGCTAGCCCAAGTCTACGCCCAGGAAAGCTGCGAAGATGCGACCTCGCGAACGGCCCGGCCCAAGTCGCCTCACCGCACGGACAAGACGCCACAGGGAACGGTGCCGACCCGCCCGAGCCTTCTTCCCCACGGCTACGTGGACTGGAAGGGCCGTATCGATTCCACCGGCCATCTGGAAAGCCACCGCACCGAACTGCAGGTCAAATTTTACCGCTACACCCTGCGGCTCGGCTCCCAGGAACTCCTGGCCTACAAAAACCAAGGAAGCGAGGCCTACTTCGGCGACATTTCCACTCGGGAACTCCACAGCCAGATTCCCCTAGACACCCTCTGGGGAACAGCTCTACTGTACCCGCTAGGGCCCTTCCATGTGGCGGGCCTCCTGGATACCGCCAAGACCACCCAAATCCGGCTAGGATACGGCCAACGGGGAGCCGGGTCCGCTGAAATATTCTATTGGCACGGTTTTGGCAACGGCACCCAAGCCAGTGACAGCCTACAGGCAGACGTCCACTCCCTCGGTCTGCAGGCAAAAACGCCCTTCGCCCAGGTGGCCGCCTGGTGGCAGTACAGGCAGGAATTTCCGCTAATCAAAATACTGCTTTACGGCAGCGAAAAAAGCGACGGCAGGAGCGGCGGTAATGATATAAAAAGTGCCGGCTCGCCAGTCGTCTACAGCTGGCGAACCACCGCCTACATCCACCGAGAAGACATTCCCAGGTGGGCCCGCCTCAGCAACACCATCCAAAAAAGCAAGTACTGGGGTTCCCAGAGCCTGTCCATGCGGGCCCCCGACCTGCTCGATACCAAAGTTACAGCCAACGCAGGCCTGATTTCGCCCCTGGATGCCGATACCATGGCGGTACGGCTAAAACTCGGGGGAGAATCCGGGCCCGAATTTTTGCGGGCGCTCGCCAGCGTGACCTGCCGGGATGCCGGTACCAACTGCCGGGTGACGGACTGGAAAGGAGGCCTCAGCGCGAGCCCCTGGGAATTGTGGGTTCTGGGAGCATCCGTCCGCGTCCGTCATGCACGACCCGAGGGTTTCGCCCCTCCCCATCTGGAATTATCCAACCTTTTCCGCGATTTCTCCCAAAATTACACAAAATTCACCCTTATCGCCCCCAAGGGGCGCCCTCAAGATGATCTCCGTTTACGGACAGAATTCCTGATTTCTGGGGATTTTCTGGATTTTTCGCTAGTCTGTACCTTCAAGGGCATGGAAAGGCTAGAGCCTATCCCCGTAAGGGGCTTTGCCGAGGCCAAAGTGCGGTTTTAGGCTGGTTACACGGGTAAACGAAATTGTATACACGAATACTGGTACGGCCCCTGCCAGATTCTATCTTAATGCATACCCAAACACTCCCTTGACGTCCCTAGGCTGCTCCTTTGCCCAGGGACGTCTTTTTTTCTAGTTTTGTATTAAATGATTATCGCAGCCGCCATCGGAGCTGTCGCCTTCTTGCCCTCCATCGTCTTGAACATCGCGCTTGCCTGCGGTGCTCCTTGGGGGGCTTACGCCATGAACGCCCAGCACAAGGTTATCCCGCCCGAGGTGCGCAAGGCCTTTATCGTGCCGACAACCTTGCAGTTCGTGGCCCTGTTCGTACTGCTCAGCGCTGGCGGTATTCTACCCGAGACTATCCCCTTCCTTATTACAAGAATCCTTGCCTTCTTTTTTGCACTATACCTGACTTTTTACGCAGCCACGGTTCTTTTTAGCACCAGCTACAAGGAACGCACCGTCATGGGGAGCCTTGCCGTGGTCAGTACAGTCTGTTTCTGGATAGTTGCCTTTGGAACCCTAGGACACTAGCATGATTCACCCCTCCGCATTTGTACACCCTTCTGCAAAAGTTCACGACACCGCCGTTGTCGGCCCCTGGTGCCTAGTAGATGCCGGTGCCGAAATTGCAGAAGGCGTAGTGTTGGAAAGCCGGGTCCATGTATACGGAGGCGTATCCATCGGCAAGGGAACCCACGTTTTTGACGGAGCCGTCCTGGGCGCACCGCCACAAGACCTGAAATACAACGGCGAAGACACGCGACTCGAAATCGGTGAAAATTGCGTCATCCGGGAATACTGTACCCTAAACCGGGGAACGGCACAGGGCGGAGGCGTTACACGCCTAGCCGACAAGGTTTTGCTCATGACGTACTCCCATGTGGCCCACGACTGCCTTATCGAAGAAGGAGCCGTGATTTCCAACGGATGCCAGCTGGGAGGCCACGCCCGAATCGGACGGTACGCCACCCTGGGCGGAAACGTTGGCATGCAGCAGCGCAACCAGGTAGGAGCCTTCGCCTTTGTGGGGGCCACCCTGAAGGTGGACAAAGACGTTCCGCCGGCAAGCAAGGCCCTGGGCACCCCTCTCAAGTGGAGCGGCCTGAACTTACACGCCCTAAAGCTCCACGCCGACGAATTTTCCGAAGAGCGAATCTCCAACTTGGACAAAGCCTTCCGAGCCCTATACCGTAGCGGCCGACCCCTGCAAGAAATGATCGACGAGCTGACGGCTGACGGGGACCCGCTTTTCAAGGAATTTTTCGGTGAGCATTGGACCCATACTCTGGTGAGGCCGTAACATGACCGAGCCGCAGGACAAGGCCGAAGGCACCGCCCCCAAGCACAACTACCAGCGGGACCTGGACTACATCATCCGGCGCTTGGAACGCACCGGCGAGGTGCCGCACCTGCTGCTCCACGCCTGCTGTGCCCCCTGTAGCAGCTACACCATCGAGTACCTGTCGCAATATTTTCGGATAACGCTGTTCTACTACAACCCCAATATCGCCCCTGACGAAGAATACCGCCATCGTGTCGAAGAAATCAAGCGGTTCGTGAAAGAATTCAAGACCAAGCACCCCGTCACCCTCGTCGAAGGTGAATACGACCCGAAAAAGTTTTACGACGCCGTCCGTGGGTTGGAAAAGGAACCCGAAGGTGGCAAACGCTGCCGCAAGTGTTTCGAGTTACGCCTGGCAGAGGCGGCAAGACTCGCCCAGGAGCTAAACGCCGACTACTTCACCACCACCCTGACCATCAGCCCCATGAAAGACGCCCAGGTATTAAACGAGGTGGTGCAGGAGCAATGCGATATCTACGGCATCAAAAGGCTCCCCAGCGACTTCAAAAAGAAGGGCGGTTACAAGCGTTCTATCCAGCTTTCCGCCGAATACAAGCTCTACCGCCAAAATTACTGTGGATGTGTCTATTCCCGTCGCGAAAGCGGCGAGGGATAGGCGTTACCTAACTACTTCCACCTTGCCGTTGTGCAGGTACTTGCCCTTTTCAGAGGGCTTACCCTTCAGCTGACGGCCCTGCAGATCAAACCAACGATCACGCTTGATTTCACCGGTCCGGGTATTGAGAGTTGCCGTCTCAGTGACATTGCCATGTTCATCCATAATCTTCAGGTCAATGATCTCAGGCAGCTCGCCAAACTCACCGAAGCCACCAGCATTCTTGGCCCCGCTATTGGCGTCAACATGCACCAGGTAGGCGCGCATAGGCTGAATATATGCCCTGGGGCCCGCCTTCACGAACTGGCCTGCCGAGAATTGCTTGCCACTGAGAACCGTATCCCTCGCCACAAAGCCATAGGCACTTCCAAGAATTTCGGAAGAATCACCGAACACGAAGCGCTTGTAGGTTCCGCGGAACTCCCAGCCGTCCCGGGCAGTCTTGCGGTTGCCACCAATCCCCGTAGTTCTTATGACCATCTTGCCACCAAAGGTGATTCTTTTTGCCGTAGGCTTTACCAAATAAGGCGTATTAGCCTCGAGCGAACCGGTCACCTGCGTTGCTCCGGCAGTCCACTTGCCATCCTCGTACTTCATCTCGCTGAAACCATAGAACTCCGCCCCAGATACCTTGGCCAAATCGATACCGGTGCCCATCTCCCTTTCAAAGGGCAGCATGATGGTAGAGAAAGCGTCCACCTTAAATTCACGGTCAAACACGACTGTATCAACCCCATAGGCTTGCGGAACAACCGTCTCGTCGTCATACGCATAATTCCCATCAATAATTGCCCACAAGCCATCTTCTTCCATGGTTATAGCCCCGAAATGGATATTTCCATCACTCTGGAGCGTCACCTGTATCTCATAACCATCATACTGGCCATCTGCTTCGTTACCGGTGCTGACATAGAGTACATGGCCTGCCGTAGTGGCACTTGGGATATCCGCCCATTCGGGATCTTCAAAATCTCCATAACCAAAATAGAACAGAGTGTGGCCTGCATCGTCACCGATAGAGAGATAGTCGCGCTCCACATCCAAACCCACAACACGGCCCTGTACCTCTAGGAGATTCTTGGGGGCGACTACGGTCAGTTTTGAATCACCATTTGCGCCACATGCATTACTCAACTTTCCACCATCGTCATAGATCATAAAGGAAGTCATACCGGAGCCAACCACCACTCGTTGGTTCATGTTTTCGCACTGCATGTTGACAAAGTAGTAGCCCACCGAGCCACGCTCCTTGTCATAGTCGATATGGAATCCCTGGGGAGCATCGTTGTAATAGTAACTGGTCCTATTACCGGTCAGAGCATCCACAGCCGTCCCGTAGCTGCCATCAGCAGGGGGTTCAGATTGCACGCGGATAGCCGATACGGCAATATGAGCGTTTTCAATATTCTTAGGTCCAGTGTAGAAATAGACATTGTTGGCAGTAGTGTGCATAATCGCGTACGATTTTCTCGCTGCAATCGGGTGGAATTTTCCGTTACCCGAGAAACTCCCGTGGAACGTACAACTATCGAGCCTGAGGGCCATGCCATCGGTCCACCCCAACAGGCCTCCAGTGTAGTCTCCGTCATTCGTCATGTCAGCCTCGAAGAGGATGTTTTTCATGGTCAGCGTAGAACTACCGCCGTGACCAACCACTCCGCCCATATAGCGATTACCGTTGTCATTGCGGGAACTGCTGATGGAGGCCACATGCACCCATACGGTATCAATGAGCGTGGTTCCGTAGGTTCTACCCACAAGGGCTGAACCATGCTTGCCCACATTGAATGTACCGGCCACCTTGACATTCTTGATGGTTGCGTTCTTCACAAAGCGGAACGGGGCGGCATAGTCGTCAGTGCTATTGATAGAGCCTATGATGTAATACTTTGAGCCGTCATAGGTACCCTGGAAACTGAGCGACTCGCTTTTGCCCACCATAGTCGTGATGCCGTTATGCGGACCACTACCCTGCCCCTGTTCGCCGATTTGATCTGTTTGCTTAACAAACTTACCACTGAAGGTAGCGCCGCCTGCCACCAGTTCCGCAAACAGGTTCCAGTCATCTATGTCGGAGATAAGGTAGGGGTCGTCCGGTGTACCGCTTCCATCAAGTTGCTTATGGCTAAGAGTGGCACTGATATGGCAGGCTTCCGCACTGGAATAATCTCCAAAGGAGAAAGTTCCTGCCGCTGTGGCAATCTGGTTACCATTAACGGCGACGCTGGAGAGAGCACGGTACGGGTCTGTGCCGCGGACGGTAAAGGTTGCACTGCCATCGGTAGCAACGTAGGTGTCACCCTCATAAACGACCTTGCCCTTATCACTGAAAGTGACTGTAATATCTTCAGAGCTATCATCGAACGCCTTAACGGCATAGACATCGTACTGTGTCTTTGTAGATACGTTCTTATTGGTGTAGTAAGATGTGATAGAGCAATAATCAATACTTTTACGGTATCCCACTACGGCGCGGACATTCTGGTTTCCACTGACATTACTACCCATATAAAGGCTCTTAGTAACGTAGGCTGTAATATCATTTGTCGAATGACCTTCCATGGTGCCCACAAGACCACCCACATATTGTCCCCCGTTCACAGCGGCATCGGTAAAGCAGTTGGTCACCCGACCATACTGAAGATAACCCACCAGGCCTCCGGTATGGTTACCGCCCGTAATGCTGCTCTGCTTTAGGCTAAGATTTTTCACCTCGCCATATGCATAATAACCATCCAATCCGCCTACAAAACCAAAAAGTCCGTTGTATGCCGAACCGTCACGATTGACAATAATGCCATTAATCGTATGACCCTGGCCATCAAATGTTCCCATAAAGGGAGTCTGGTGGAATTGGTAAGAGAAGGGACCTGTGCCAATAGGCGACCAGCCATGACTATCCATGTTCAAGTCGCGAGCAAGCTTGAATGTGTAGTGCGCATAAGTATTCTGAGCATTATTCACCATATAGGCAAGGCGAGCCATTTCGGCCTCGTTGGTAATGGTGATGGTGTTACCATTCTGTTGCGAGAAACTGGCAGCATATTTACCGGCGTCTGTCCAATTGCCCGATGCAGCTAAGTCACCAACAAAGGTGACGTTGAGCGCATCACCAAACTTTTCTTGATAAGCCGCAAGTTGCGAAGGGAGCACATGCATTTGCGTATTCTTGCCCGACTTGAAATCCGTATTGTTGCCATCCCAACTGATTGTTTCGGCATGAGCATAGTTATAGACATGAGCTATCGATCTATTGTAGTAGAAAGCATTAGAAGACACCGATGTAACCGTATAGGGAATCGTGATTTCGGGCAGTCTTTCACAGTACCAGAACGCACCATGATGAATTTCCCTTAAGCCATCAGGTAACGAGACAGAGGTTAAATTTTCAAGGTTGAAGAAAGCATACCGCCCAAGCGTTGTCACCCCATGTTCCACAACGAGACTCGTGACATCGTTGTACTTGCTCAGCCAGGGAACATCAGGTGTATTATCGTAATCTGCCATAGCGCCATCGCGACCGGCAATAGCACGAACCGTAAGAACCCCTTGGTTATCAAGATGGACAATAGTATTCCCACTAGTCCATTCCCAATCATAGGCGCTGGGAACCACGGTAACATCGTAGTCGGGCATGGTAAAGCGGTAGCTATTTTCACCTAACTTGGTAAGCGAAAGCTCGGTAGAGGCATCGCCGGTCTTGATAACCTTTAGCGATGTCAGTACACGGTTAGCTTCTGGAGTAAAGGTAAGATCCACGTAACGGCTGGCAATGGCGGTACTGCCGGAATTTGCCATCCAGGTCCCGCCCGACTGCTGATTAAAGGAAATGTTGTGGATATGGGTATTGGGTTTCATCCGTACGGTCAGTTCAAAACCTTCTCGAGGTTCTGAGCCAGGTTCATGACTTACCAGCATAATGTTATCAAGGGTCTCGTAAGTACCAATATTATCTACGGAACGGAAGTCTTCATCGTCGCAGCCATAGCAATAAAGTTGAGGAGAACGGTAGTTTCCACCGTTATAAATGATCAATACGTCATCATTGTCCAGATAATCAATGCTTCCTGTCACCTCAAAAACATAGCCGTTGGGGGCATGGAGGAGAAGGTCTTCAGGCTCCCAACTATCACAGTTGTAGAGTCCGTTCTTGCCGCCATTGTCATATATCTTGAACACAAGGTCACTATTCTGGAGATACACCTCGGTTTCGTCTTCTCGCGGCAGGTTCACATAGTAGTAACCCGCCTGATTAGGGCTGTAATCCGTGTCGACAGACAGACCCGCAGGCGCTTCTTGCGCCAAAGCCCCTTGCGCAAAGGCCAAAATGGCGAAAATCAAGGTAAAAAGGAAGGTTTTTGTGCTAGTCATGATAGACCTCTGAAGTAAATTCTTTTACTCCCATAATATATTTAATAGCATCAATTTCGTCAAATATATAATTTCTATTCAAACGATACAAAAAAGTTATTGATTGTTGAAAAAGGTGATGGCGGGCCAAGCCCGCCATGACAATGAAAATGTCGAAGAATCTAACCTACCTAACAACTTCCACCTTGCCGTTGTGCAGGTACTTGCCCTTATCGGTGGGCTTGCCATTCAGCTTGCGGCCCTGCAGATCAAACCACAGGTCTGCATGACGCCCGATAGAATGGACGGCATCCAGCCTGCCCTCCTGAACCCTTACGTCATTCGAAGCTGCAGATTTCTTCAGGATGTTTCCAGCATCAGTATTTACTTGTTGCACACGCGGGTCAGGCTCTATGCGGGCGTACGGGCGCCAGCGGCAGGCGGGCACACGAGTCTCATAAGGGAATAGCGACGTGCTTTCGGCAGATTGCCCCGCCCATACCCTCAAACCGTCAGCGATATAGAGCTTCCCGTAATGTCCATCGCCATCCTCACTACCTATGGCGCTTCCATTTTTCTTGCCCGCATCCGCTCCGGCCCAAGCTACAACCTTTCCGCCATAAATTTTGACATCGGCACCGTCGGAATCTTCACCGCCACCGATACCCGCACCCCACCCCGTGCCATCGGCAAAGACATCGCCACCATAGACGGTGAGCGATCCGCCATTGATTGAAGGACCAGGAGCGAACTTTTCTCCGCTACCAATACCGGCCGCATCAGTGCCGCCGTAAGCCTTGACCGTGCCGCCATAGATGGTGACCTTGGATCCGCTAGCATCCTGACCGCCACCGATTCCTGCTCCGTGTTTGCCACCGTGAGCCTCTACTGTGCCGCCATAGACGGTAAGCGTGCCGCCATGTTTCACCCCATTTAGCTGCTCTGCGCTGCCTATGCCAGCCGCATCTTTTCCGCCATAGGCTTTAACAGTGCCTCCATAAATGGTGACAGAGCCTCCATTCCCGTTTCTACCTCCTCCAATACCGGCAACGAATTCCGCGTTTAGGGGCTTTTCACTACGGGCAATAATTGAGCCACCATGAACGACCAATGTCCCCATGTTTCCGCCATCCCATCCGCCACCAATAGCGGCAAGTGAAACTGTACCATCTACAGGCGATTCCATGGCACCGCCAAGATTCTCTAGAGCGGTGACCAGTTCCACGGATTCTGCCTGAATTTTGCCTGAATCATGTTCCTGTCCGTAAATATTGAGGGTGGACCCTTCATTAATGGCAATCTGTCCTTTAAGCGTCGCACCGTCGCAGATAACAAGATTTCCGCTAGCACCAGGAGGGGCAAAGACGCTCAATCGGGTGACGGTTCCCTTGACAACATACCATGTATCGGCCTTGACGGTGTCCTTCTTTTTTTCGAAATTACCGCTCAAAACGGTATACTCGGTAATGGCCGTGTCCGTCTCAACGACCTTTTTGCTAGCATCGTCCCAACTGCGCTTAACGAAGTGGATAGGCTCAGCCGTCCAGGCCTCTGCAAAGGCGAACGCGGCAAACGGCAAAGCGATAAATATGGTTTTTGCGGTAGACATACCGGCCTCCTAGAGAAGGTTCTTACCCTCATAATATATTCTAGGATATCCATAATGTCAAATATATTGTTTTTATAGAAATGATAAATTATAATTATAATTAAAAATTAGGGTATAAAAAGGTGATGCCGGAATCCCGAAATAAATTCGGGACAGGCTCTATCCGGGGTAAACTCCGCCCGTAAGGGCGGGGATACAATATGTATATTTCTTATGAAATATTTCGCGAGAGGTGATTATGGCTTTCAAGAAAAGCATCATTCCGAGCAAGCGTTTTGTCATTGCGAGCACCCTTGGGTGCGTGGCAATCTCTTTCCCGCTGTTCCTTGTCGCCTGCAGCAATGCTTCTAGCAGCAGTGCAGATGAAACTAATGAGACCGCAGAAGATTACATGTTCACCCTAGAAGAACTTGAAGAAATGGGCGTGCCTATTTTCGAGTCCTCCGACGACCTTAAAAAGGAAAAGTGTGGCGACGAAAACGAGTTCGAGACGGTTTATGTAAAGGCCGACAGCAGTTTCTATATGTGCGACAATGGCAAATGGGACAACGACTTCAGCGGCGATAACTTCACCATAGAAATCCCGGTTGTGGACTCCAAAGACGACTTGGGCGAATGTGGCGAGGAAAACGACGGCGAAATGTTCAGGGTGCCCAGGGACACAATCTACGACACCTACGCCTGCGAAGACGGAGAGTGGATTTCAGACTTTGGCGGCAACAGCGGCGAACCCGTGGACCCTAAAACCGTGGTCAAGGGAACGTTCAAAGACGAACGCGACGGCAGGACCTACAAGACCGTAAAAATTGGCAAACAGACCTGGATGGCGGAAAACTTGAACTATAAAGTCAGTAATAGTTACTGTTATGAGGGTAAGGCTGAAAATTGCAAGAAATATGGCCGACTTTATAGGTTCGATGTGGTAAAAGAAGCATGTCCCGATGGTTGGAAAGTTCCGACCAAAAAATCATGGGAAATTCTACTTGCAACTACTTTAGACTTTTATACAGAGACTACTCCCGATTCAATAAAGGTCAGAAATCCTTTTGCTGCAATCAAGTTTGAATCGTTTATGGGATTAAACAACGACCCTTACGGATTCAAAATTCTTCCTACGGGAAGAAGGCTTGATGGTGATGGATATAAGGATGCGGACAAATCACGTGCATTCTTTTGGACATCTACGGCATATTTCAATAGACCTCTTTACATCTCATTCATTTCTAAAAACTCAGGAATGTTGGCTTACCCCGGTAATTTTAACATGGGACTTGCTATCCGTTGCATAAAGAAGTAGTCTCCGTTTAGCACCTATGGATATCGAATACCTATTACTGCTACAAAATTTCAGGATCGCCATAAACGACGCACTTACGCCGTTTATGGAAATGATATCGCTTTATGCGGTCACGTTCCTGTGTATTGTGCCGACACTGGTGTACTGGTGCGTAAGCAAGCGCATGGGGCTTTTCAGTTTTACAGCATGGTCCCTGACCACCGCCCTGAACGCCACCGTCAAACTGTGCGTCTGCGCCTACCGCCCCTGGATTCGGGACACCCGCATTTTACCTGCGGGCAAGGCCATCGAGACGGCGGGTGGTTATTCCTTCCCCAGCGGGCATACCACCACGGCAACACCCATCTATGGCAGCTTCGCCATGCTACTCTGGAAGCGGATGCGTTTTATCGCATTTATCTGCATTGCAGGCATTCTGCTGACCGGATTCTCCCGCAACTACCTAGGGGTCCATACGCCGCAAGACGTGCTGGTGGGCCTTGCCGAAAGCTGCCTGATGCTCTTTGCCACATTCAAGATTTTCAAGTACCTTGACACCCACCCCGAAAAGGAAAAGTGGTTCCTGCTTGCCGGTTTTGTAATTGGCTGGATAGCGCTTGCCTTTATCACCTTCAAGCCCTACCACGTGGACTATGTAGACGGAAAAATCCTGGTGGACCCGCAAAGAATGATGATTGACGCCTACGGCGACATCGGCCAGCTGATATTCTTCTGCGTCGTGAGATTTATCGACAAAACCTGGATAAAGTTCAAACCTGCCTTCAACAAGAGGAACCTGGCCTACGCCCTTGTGGGTGCCATTCTGCTATTCTTTATCATCAGCCTTGCAAGCTATTCCCACGGGTCCTCTTCCGGCTCAGTACAGGCTGCCCAATGGGCCAAGTTCTTCGCCCGCGGATTCCTGATGGTCTATGTCTTTGTGCTCTGGCCGCTGGTGATGAAGCTGCTGAACAGAAGATGAGTTAAAAGCTTCCGCCGAGATTCTCGAGGGAATTGATAATCACGACGCAATCCTTGGACACGTTCTGCATCACAAAACGCATCTTGTCCAAGGGAATCGCCACGCAGCCGCCCGTATAGGGTTTGCGGTCACCGAACACATGCAGGAATATGGCCGAGCCCTTGCCCGGAGTGCCTTCGGCGTTATAGCTGATGTTCAGGCAATATTGGTAGTGAATCGGGTAATCGGCGATACGTTCGCTGTTTTCCTTATCCAGGTCAGGAACATCCCTGAGACTCACCAGTTCGTTGTAGTGCTTGCCCTCGCGCATGTCTCCTGACCAATAGGTGTCGTCATCGGCCCTGGTGTATTCAAATGCCGTTCCCGGGTCTTCGGAATTTCCGAAAGCCTTGTTGAACTTGAACGTGCCCACGGGAGTCATGCCGTCGCCTTCCTTGGTCTTGCCAAGTCCATTCTTGCCGATAAATCCCGGAGTGGACATGATCATCTGCCACTTGCCATCTACCTTCTTGTGCATCGAGACCCATGCCGTTGTACCTTCATAAACAGCCACCACAAAAAGCTGCTTTGCCGTATCGGCTTCGGGCAGTCTCGTCACCCATTCCGGAGACTCGCCGATGGAATTTGCATTCGAAGACGAACCATCGGCTGCATAGGCCGTAAAGGCAAGCACCAAGACGGTAAGTGCAGTGGTAACAAGACTCTTGATATTCAGCATGATGGACTCCTCAATATCATTTGAGGCTAGATAACCCAAGCAAGGGTTACCACAGGGAGAAATTTATTTTCAGCGGTGGCAGCGTAAAGGCTAGACGGAATAAAGGCCTCATTTTGAACGAAAATACCCTCCGGCCTCGGACATTTAGGAGGGAACGTCCCCTGGCTAAATGCAAATGTTGCAGTAAACATGGCAGCGATAAGAATAAGCTTTTTCATGACGGGCCCCTTGATGAGAGTTTCTTGTTCTTTACTCCCATAATATACCCTTACCAATCCATAAAGTCAAATATATAATTCTAATCAAAATGATAGATTTTGTATATCATTTACATCAAGCACAAAAAAAGATGGTCGAATGACCATCTTTTCTCAAATCTAAGATTTGAAGAAGTTTATTTCTTCAAATATTCATTTATACCGGCAGCGGCGCGACGCCCCTCACCCATGGCGAGAATCACGGTTGCAGCGCCGAGCACGATGTCACCACCGGCATAAACCTTCTCCATGAAGGTCTTGTTGGCAGCGGCATCTTCGAGAAGGATATGACCCTTCTTGTCCACAGAGAGTTCCGGCGTGGTGTTGCTGATAAGCGGGTTGGAACCGTTACCGATAGCAACGAGCACGGTGTCGCATTCAATTTCGAAGCTTGCACCTTCGACCTTGACCGGACGCGGACGGCCCTTTTCATCGGGTTCGCCCAGCTCGTACTTGTCGACCAGCATGCCACGGACGTGGCCGGCTTCGTCGCCAAGAATCTTAGCCGGGTTCTGCAGAACGCAGAATTCGACACCCTCTTCCTGAGCATGGAGAACTTCTTCCTTACGGGCAGGCAGTTCGTTCATGCTGCGGCGGTAAACGATACGGACCTTTTCGGCACCGAGACGGAGAGCCATACGGGCAGCATCCATAGCGACGTTACCGCCACCGAGAACCACCACGTTCTTGCCGGGCCACATCGGGGTATCGGCATGTTCCTTGTCGTAGGCACGCATCAGGTTAGCGCGGGTCAGGTATTCGTTAGCGGCGAACACACCCACCAGGTTTTCACCTTCGATGTTCATGAACAGCGGAAGGCCAGCACCGGTACCGACGAACACGGCATCAAAGCCGTCCTTATCAATCAGGTCCTTGAGCTTGCGGGTACGGCCAATCACAAAGTTGGTCTCGAACTTCACGCCCATGGCAGCGAGAGATTCGATTTCGTTGTCCACGATCTTCTTGGGCAGACGGAATTCAGGAATACCGTAGCGGACCACGCCACCCAGCTTGTGGAAAGCTTCGAAGATGGTCACGTCGTGGCCTTCGCGGCGCACGTCGGCAGCAACCACCAGGCCGGCAGGACCGGAACCGATCACAGCCACCTTCTTGCCGGTAGCGGGCTTAACGGCAGGCACAGAGGCGCCACCGTTGTTGCGTTCATAGTCGGCAGCAAAGCGTTCCAGACGGCCAATAGCCACAGCCTGGTTCACGTCCTTGTGCATCTTGCCCATGGTGCAGTTCATCTGGCACTGGCGTTCCTGCGGGCAAACGCGGCCGCAGATTGCCGGGAGCAAGCTGGTTTCCTTAATTTTCGCGATAGCGGCCTTGAAGTCACCTTCGGCAATCTTTGCAATGAAGGCCGGGATGTCGATGTGCACCGGGCAGCTTTCCACGCAGAAGGGCTTCTTACAGGCGAGGCAGCGGTTGGCTTCCACGATAGCCTGGGCTTCGGTATAACCCTGAGCTACTTCTTCCATCACGCGGGCGCGGTAGCTGGGTTCCAGCTGCGGCATGGGCTGAGCCGGAATAGCAGTCTTGTCCTTGGGCTTGAGCGGCTGGGGAAGAGCCTTGATCTTTTCGAGTTCCACCTTGGCGGCGGCATCCAACTGTTCACGAGTCAAATGTTCAGACATTACTTGCTCTCCTTGGCCTTTGCGTCAGCCATCTTATCAATGTTGCACTTGTGGCCGTCGTTTGCACCGAAACGGTGCAAGGCTTCCTGTTCCTGGGGCTTGAAGGCGCCCATACGCTGGAGCATGTTGTTCCAGTCCACTTCGTGGCCGTCGAATTCCGGGCCATCGACGCAGACGAACTTGGTCTTGCCACCGATAGTCACACGGCAGCCACCGCACATGCCGGTTCCGTCCACCATGATGCTGTTGAGGCTCACCACGGTCTTCACGCCGTAGGGCTTGGTGGTAAGGGCGCAGAACTTCATCATGATCGGAGGACCGATGGCCAGCACCATGTCGGGCTTGCCCTTGGTGTCTTCGCAGAGTTCCTTCAACGGTTCGGTCACGAGGCCCTTGCGGCCGTAGGAGCCGTCGTCGGTCATGAAAATGATCTCGTCGGCGAGGGCGGTCATTTCTTCCTTCATGAGGAAGAGGCTCTCGTTACGGGCACCCATGATGATGGTGACCTTGTTGCCGGCCTTCTTCATAGCCTGGACAATCGGGTGCATCGGGGCAATGCCCACGCCACCGCACACGCAAACCACGTGGCCAAAATTCTCGATGTGGGTCGGGGAACCCAGCGGGCCCACGAGCACCGGGATATCGTCACCCACTTCGAACTTGGAAAGTTCAGTGGTGGTCTTACCGACGGTCTGGAAAATCAGGGTGATAGAGCCTTCAGTCGTGTCGGCATCGGCGATGGTGAGAGGCACGCGTTCGCCGTTGTCCTTGTTCGTCTGGAGGATGATGAACTGGCCTGCCTTACGCTCTTGGGCGATCAGCGGGGCCTCGACGCGGAATTGGAATACCGCAGGAGATAACTGTTTTTTAAAGAGAATTTTTGCCATAGTGAGACGAAAAGTAGAAAAAAAACGAGCCTCACAAAAAGAGATGCCGGGTCAAGCCCGGCATGACGACATACATTTAGGCCGCTTTAGCTGCTTCTACTTTCTTAGCCCTATCCGGCGGGCACGTTCTCCCTGGACCCGCAGGTAATAGACCCCGTTGCCAAGTCCTTCTAGACTAACGGTTTCGCCCCTAGAGGCCCGGCCTGCCATGACCCGACGGCCATTCAGCTCAAAGACGCCGTACACAAGGTTCTCACCCCGTTCCACCGTAAAGCTCCTGTTACCCTCGCCCATCGTTATGCGGCTGGCCAAAGCCAGGGCCACCATCGGCAGAGAGGTAGGCTTCCGCCATGCCGGTACAGAATCCACCGCCAAATTGTAGAGGAAGGCAAAAACCTTATTTTGTACAGAATCCGCATAGACCACCTTATTGCCTTTCTCGTCGGTACGGGTGGCATCGTAAAATTCGTGTTTCAGGCCAAAACCCCTCGGAGCATAAAATTCATGATAAACCTTTCCCTCGTTGAGGATAGAATCAATCACAGCGCTTCCGTATAGGGTAGGAGTATGGACAACCAGGTTCATACTGAGCATGCTCAAGTAGGAACTCTTGCCCTCAAGCATACGGTTCACATCGCTGATGGCATAGCCCTTACCAAAGGGCATCACGTAGTCCGAATCCCCATGGGCAAGGAATACCGGCACCTTGCTATTCTTCACCAGGTTTGCGTCGTGAATGGCGCCCCATAGGGCCACCACACCGTTTGCATGCCCACCTACACCAGCCGCTCCATATTCATCCAACTCACCAAGGGAAGGAGCCCCCTTCTTGTCCACATAAGACGGAAGATCCTTCTTACTCCTGGCATAAATATTCTCAAGAGCCAACATTCCACCAGCACTATTCCCGACAATGTAAATCTTGTTGGTGTCAATCTTTAAGCTCCCTGCGTTCTTGCGGAAATAGCGGACTGCGGCGTGCACATCTTGTACAGCCTTGTATACTGTCCTAGCAAAATCCACACTATCGATAATTTCATCAGTACCGCTACTCGCTTCCTTTTCAGTCATCAGCACACCCTGGCGGTATTCCAGCGAGGCCGTCACATAGCCACGTGCCGCAAGGGAATCCGTGTAGGCCACGGTTTTCTGGGTAAAGTCATCCTTGCTACTGGCTACAAAGGCGCCTCCATGACAAACAATAACAGCGGCTCGTTTTTCGGCATTATCAGCCTTCGGTTCGTAGACGTCCATCACCAAAGGCTGCTCCTTGGTAATTTCTTCCTTATAGAAATACAACATCGGTTCTATACCGAACGATTCCATCAACGAAGACAAACTGTTGTAGTTATCACCATCCTTGGCATCCAAGAAAGGAACATTCTCGGCAACAGTCACCGTCTTTGCCGCGCTTACTTCAAATAGGCGGTCCTTATAGCGCACGCCAGCAGCAGACGCCCAAGACGCTACAAACAAAATAACAGCCAGTGCTGCAAACCAATTTTTTGAAGGTGATTTTTTAGAGGTGACCATACGTCAAATCTAGAAAAGCGGAGCAAACCGCAGCATAAGCTACATTCCCGGACGGACAATAAACAGGAACAGGAGAATAACAAACAGCAGGGCAACACTGATAATGAGTCGCCTTTTCAGGGTCTTCTTCATTTCCTCGTGAGAAGCCTTTCTTCGCCCTATGGAAAGGACAAAGAAGAAAAATCCCCAAAAAATGCCGAGAAAGAGAATACCGTATGACATGTCTTTAGTATAAAAAAGGGCATCCCTCACGGTGGAACACTCGAAGCTACTCATCTTGAAATGATAGCAGTGCCTTGGGGTTTTGTTTTTCGCGTCGAAGCGCGCCTAAACTGAATCTCAAGAGCCACGAGCTTTTATAATCTTGTTAGATCGGGCGTTAATCCGTGGGATGCCTATGTCCCTAATATACCTTTCTACAATGCTAAAAACAAGTGTTTTTTTTAATATCTTCGAAAGGCTTGAAATTTGACGAAAAACGAAGGTTTGGCTACTTCCAGGCCTCCGGGGAATCCTGTCCCTCGTCCAAAAGAGACGACAGTTCCTTGAGCCGCTGGTCCATCTGGTCCATCTGGACCTTGGCGTGGCGGAGCATCTTGCGGGCATCGAAAAGCTGCTGCCCCAAGTCCAAGGCCAAAAGCGCAAGGCGTTTGCCAGCCTCCAAATTGTATTTCCCGTAACTTTCGAAACGTTCGTCTATGTACCCCAAGACCTCCTGCAAATCGCTATCGGAAAGATCCGTACGAATTTGCAGCTTTTCCTTGGCTACCGTTACGCTTACCGGTCTGTGTGTATTCAACTCTGCCATTATCGCATTCCTACGCCGAATGGATCATCGTCCATCAGCCATTTTAGCCGAAAAAATTTCCTTGCGAGCCCTCCCGGCTCGCGAACAGATCATTGTCATTCTCATTGGCCGCGTGAATTTCGGGGAGCTCTTCCTCTTCCTCGTCCCTGGACATAGTCATGTCCACTATAGGTCCAAGGCTCGGATCCTCCACAAACTCATCCTTCTTTTCTTCGGGAGCAGGTTCCTCTAAAGCGGGCTCTTCAAAGACAGTCTCCTCTGCAGGAGCCTCGAAAGTTTCCTCTTGAGGCTGTTTCTGGGCAGGTTCTTCTTGTAACAGAGGGTCAGGCGACCATTCTGCAGCCTGTGGAGCGGGCTCATCAACCTGTTCCTGCGCGGGCTCTTCTGCAGGGGCGGACAGGCTCTGGAACCCGTCGTCAGCAAAGGGGTTTGCAGCAGCCGGTTCTTCGGCAGGGGCAGCTGCCGGTTCAGAATCTATGGTTGCCGTGGCAATGGTGGCCGAAGGAGCAATAAATTCATCTACCGGGAATTCGGAACCAAGTTCCTTTTCAATGGTCGCCAAAAGCTGTTTGAACTTGTCCTGGATTTCGGCAATCTCACCAGCCTGGTTCTGGATGGTCTCGTCTTTCTGGGCTAGCTCCGCTGTCTTCTGTGCCAGTTCTTCAGTCTTCTTGGCAAGGTCAGCATCCTTGTCAGCGATAGCCACTTCCTTCTCAGAAAGCTCCTGCTTCAGCTCGGCAAGTTCTTCGTCCTTCTGGGCAAGCAGAGTCGTCTTGTCCGCAAGCTGCACGTCCTTCTGGTTCAGAGACATGTCTCGCTCGTTCACCTGCTCGTCCTTGGCAGCGAGCTCACGAGTCTTCGCCTCAAGTTCATCGTTTTTCTGGGCCAGAAGGGCAACCTTTTCAGCCAACTCCGCCTCTTTCCCCGCAAGGACCGTCTCCTTCTGGGAAAGCATATTTGTCTGGGCGGCGTACTTCTGTTCCTGGGAGGCCAATTCGGACTTTGCCTCTTCCAATTTCTGGGTCATTTCCTGAAGCGCCATTTCTTTCTTGTTCAGGGCGTCGGCCTGGACTGCCGCCTGGCTGGCCCTCACATCGAGAGCGGCCCTGCATTCGGCCAGGTTCGCATTGGCCGTCTGGAGCAGGGAATCCCTGTCCTGCAAGCCGGCCTGGGCTTCGGCTAGCTGTAGCTTTAAGCTTGAGACTTCTTGGCGCAGGCCCCTTACCGTGGCCAAAACGCCGTCTACTTTTTGTGAAAGAACGTTCAGATTTTCCAGGTTCATTTTTTCTCCGTAAATCCCGGGGACACCCCCCTCCATAAGATATATAAAAAATGTAAAAAACGACAAGAAAAAAATTTTTATTCTTCGAGGGGAATTGCTATTTTCGGAGCAATGCTCCAATTCGGCGAACATATCGAGCGTAGGCTGGCGGAACTCCCCGCCCTCCCCGGCGTCTACATCATGAAGAACGCCCATGGAAAAATTATCTACATCGGTAAGGCCAAGGTGCTCAAGAACCGGGTCCGGAGCTATTTCGACGGATCAGACCATACAGGCCACCGGGCGGCAACCCTGATGCTCCCCTATATCCGGGATATCGAGTGGATTATCACCGAAAGCGAGGAGGAGGCCCTGATTCTCGAGGCCAACCTCATCCGCAAGCACACCCCCAAGTACAATGTGCTGCTGAAAGACGACAAGCATTTCCCTTACCTGGCCTTCTCGGTGAAAGAGCCTTTCCCCAGGCTGTTCCTGACCCGCTCCGTCCACAAGGACGACAACCAGTATTACGGCCCCTTCATGGGGTCCCGCATGATAGACCAGCTCACGGACCTTTCGGCAAGACTTTTTCACATTCGGGAATGCAAGCTGAAGCTGCCTCTCGCAAAGCCACAGCGTCCCTGCCTGAACTACCATATCGGCCGCTGCGACGCCCCATGTGCAGGGCTCATTTCAGAAGAAGCCTATCACGAGAAGGTGGAGCAAGCTCGGCTCCTGCTAGAAGGCAAACGAGACGACCTGCTAGAAACCTGGCAGCGGGAAATGGAAGAGGCCAGCGAGAACCTGGATTTCGAGACAGCGAGCAAGAAGCGTGACGCCATCCAGGCGCTGCAGGCCACGGGAGTCCACCAGAAGACCGACACCAGCGACCCAAGGCTTTCCTTGGACATCTTGACCCTCCGCCGGAACGGTTCCATGGCGGCGGCGGTCATTCTGGAATACCGGGCAGGCGTTCTCATGGGACGCAGGCACTACAAACTGGAATGTAAGCTAGAAGACGACGAAACCGAAATTTTACGCCAGATGCTTTTGCCCTGGTATATGGACGCTCCCCTGATTCCCGCCGAGATTGTCACCGACATCGCCCTGCCCGAAGATGCGGAACTGCTGGCAGACGCTCTTTCTAGCAAGGCTGGGCGGAAGGTAAAATTCACAAACCCACAGCGCGGCGAAAAGGTGGGCTTCTTAAAGCTTGCCGCCGCCAACGCCGACATGATCCTTGTGGAGATGCGAGCCGAAGTCCAGAAGTACAGCGAAATCGACCAGAGCGTCTTTGAACTTCAGAAGGTGCTCGGCCTAAAGAAGACACCCTTCCGCATCGAATGCGTAGATATTTCCCACCTCTCGGGAACCAACACCGTGGCAAGCCTGGTGGCCTTCAAGAACGGCAAGCCCGACAAGTCCAACTACCGCAAGTTTATCATCAAGACGGTCGAAGGCGTAGACGATTTCGCCAGTATGCGAGAGGTCATGACCCGCCGTATCCGCAGGCTAGAAGACGAAGGCACCCCCATGCCCGACCTGTGGGTATGCGACGGTGGCAAGGGTCAGGTGGACGCCACTATGCAGATCCTGAAAGAACTGGGCCACGATCAGGACCTACCGCTTATAGGCCTTGCCAAACGCCTGGAAGAAATCGTGTTTCCCGATGATCGAAAATCCATCGTACTGCACCGCACCAGCCCCGCGCTAAAGCTCTTGCAGAACGCCCGCGATGAAGCCCACCGTTTCGCCATCACCTACCAGCGCAGCAAACGCAAGAAGGACCTGGAAGTAGAATGGCTGAAGATGCCCGGCGTGGGCCACGAGACCCGTGTCAAGATCCTGAGCCGCTTCAAGAGTGCCGAGGCTTTCATGGCTGCCCCCATCGAAGACATAGAACTTTTGCTGGGCAAGGTCCGCGGAAATAAAGTACGCGAAAATGTCGTAAAATATCTAGAGAATGTGTAATCCCACACCTCACATCTCACACTAACAGTTCATACTTTCTTTTTTCTAAATTTTTCCTTATGGCCCATTACGACCCTCGATTTTTACCCATCTGCAAGGAAGACCTGGACGAACTCGGCTGGGACTATGTAGACGTGATTATCGTGAGCGCCGACGCCTACGTGGACCATCCCTGTTTCGGGCATGCCGTGGTAGGCAGGCTTTTCGAGCATGAAGGCTTGCGTGTGGCGATCTTGCCACAACCAAACTGGCGCGATGACCTGCGGGATTTCAAGAAGTTGGGTAAGCCCCGCATGTTCTTCGCGATTTCCAGCGGCATGGATTCAATGGTGAATCATTACACCGCCGCCAAGCGCCTCCGCAGCGACGACGCTTTCACTCCCGGGAACAAGGCCGGTTTCCGTCCGGATTACGCCACCTACACCTACGCCAAAATTTTAAAGAAGCTCTATCCCGATGTACCGCTGTTGATTGGCGGGCTGGAATCGAGCCTACGCCGGGTGACCCATTACGACTACTGGAGCGACAGATTAAAGCCCAGCATCCTTTTCGATACCCAGGCCGACATCCTTGTCTATGGCATGGGAGAAAAGCCCCTGAAAGAAATCGTACGGCTTCTAAAAAAAGGCGTGCCCTTTTCTAGTTTAAATTCCATTCCACAAACCGCCTACTTGGCACCCAAGGGAGACGTTCCCAAGAACAAGAACTGGGAAGACCTGCGCCTGTACAGTTACGAGGAATGCCTCGCCAGCAAGAAGAACCAAATCGAGAACTGCCGCAGGGTAGATATTGAATGCAACAAGTGGTTCCAGCGTCGCATTCTGCAAGACGTAGCGGAACAGACCGTCGTCATCAACCCCGCCTACCCTCCGCTGGAATACGGCGAGCTGGACGAAAGCTTTGAATACCCCTACGCCCGCGAGCCACACCCCCGTTACAAGAAGCGCGGCAACGTGCCCGCTTTCGACATGATCAAGTTCAGTATCAACACCCACAGGGGTTGTTTTGGCGGGTGCAGCTTCTGCGCCATCAATGCGCACCAGGGAAAGTTCATCGCCAGCCGCAGTCGTGAAAGCATTCTGCGCGAAGTAGATCTGATTACCAAGATGGAGGGCTTTGCCGGAACCATCACCGACCTGGGCGGCCCCAGCGCCAACATGTACAACATGCGTGGCCGTGACCAGAGCCGCTGTCAAAAGTGCGCGAGGGCAAGCTGCCTTACGCCCAAGATCTGCGACAACATGGACACACACCATGCAGAACTTCTGGAACTGTACCGAGAAGTGCGCAACCACCCGAAGGTGAAGCACCTGTTCATCGGGAGCGGCGTCCGCTACGACATGCTACTGCAGGAGACAAACGACGAGGAACTGCGCAAAGACCACGAAGAATACGCCCGCGAGCTTATCGACTACCACGTAAGCGGACGCCTGAAGGTGGCCCCGGAACACACCAGCGACGAAGTCCTGAAACTCATGCGCAAGCCAAGCTTTACGCTATTCCACAAGTTCAAGGAATTCTTCGACGACGAATGCAAGCGCATTGGTAAAAAGCAACAAATCATCCCGTACTTTATCAGTAGCCATCCCGGATGCACCGAGGCCGACATGGCGGAACTTGCGCTGGAAACAAAACAGCTGGGGTTCCAGCTGGAGCAGGTGCAGGACTTCACGCCTACACCCATGACCATCGCCACCGAGATGTTCTACTCCGAAATGACTCCCGACGGAAAGCCGCTCTACGTGGCGAAAACGCCAGAGCAAAAGAAGAGCCAACGCCAGTTCTTCTTCTGGTACATTCCGGAGAACCGCCCACAGATTCGCGCCACGCTGGAACGGCTCAAGCTGGGCAAAATCGGACGTCTGCTTCTAAGCCGCAGCGCCAAGGCCGAGGGCAAGGAATTCTTCCCCAGCAAGGAACGGGAATCCAATGCCGAATACCGCGAGCGGGAACAGCAGAAGCGCAACAATCGGGCAGCCTCTATCATTCCCAAAAAGACTGGCGAAAAGGGCCGTTGGGAAAACTCCGCCCGCAGGGAACGCCGCGCCGCACAGTTCGGCAACAAGGGGAACAAACACCGCGGACGGTAAAAAGCCTCACTCATTTAGGAGCGTGCAAGCACGCTCCACCACTCTGTGCTTACTCGTTCCTGAACAACCGTGAAGCCGGCTTCTTCGAACCATTTGAGGATGTAATCCTTCTCGGTCAGGAGCTGCCCAGAAATCACCAGTTCGCCGCCCTTGGCAAGCAGGTCCTCGATGTCGTCACGCAAGGGCCACAGCTCGCTCCGGATCATATTGCAGAGAATAACGTCAAACTTGGCATCGTCACCGAATGCGTCCAGAAATCCAAGCACGCAGTCGCTTTCTCCAAAACCATTGCGTTCAAAGTTTTCGGCAACGCAGGGAATCGTCAGCGGGTCAATTTCGGTACCCACCGCACGCTTCGCTCCTAGGCGCCTTGCATACATGGCCAGAATGCCTGTGCCCGTACCGATATCCAGCACGGTCTTTCCCTTGAAATCGATGTTCTCCATCAAGGCGGCGCAACTGCTGGTGGTATCGTGCTCCCCTGTACCAAAAGCCGTCTTGGCTTCCAGTTCCAGCACAACGGCTTTCGGATCATCAGGCGTAAATTCTACCCAAGGCGGGCGCACCCACAAATGGGGGCTTACATGCACGGGTTCAGCGCGGTCACGCCACCACTTATCCCAATCCTTGGCAGGTTCCTCACTGAGCACCCAGCTGTACTGCGGAAACTCCGCCACAATACGGTCACGCTCCGCCTTGTCTCCCGTATAGAAACAAAAATCCGTACGGCCTTCCGCCTTCGGATCCAACTCTTCAAGGGTGGCCACTCCCGCCTCGAAAAGCAGGTAGCTGGCCAGTTCAAAATCTTCGGCAGGGCAATTACCTTCCGCCTTGTACCATGTATCCGTAGTCTTCATAATTTTAACCAACCATCATTAAAATAAAAAAAGAAACCGCCCCGATAGGAGCGACTTTCACCCACCACTGTCATCCCCGCGCATGCGGGGATCTCCTATACACAAGAAGCGTCCCCTGATAGGGACGCCTCTCTTATTCGAAAATTACTGGCGCTACTTCGTAGCGCAGGCCTTGCGGCTCGGTCATGCCGGCAAGCGAGCTTGCCGTCGCGACTCTCGCCTGATTAGGCCTTCTTGCACTTGCAGCAGGCCTTCTTGGCAGGGGCCGTGAGCAACAAAGCCCCTGGTATTAACCAGGGGCGGTTGCGAGAGCTTGCGCCTACCGGAGCTTACTTCTTCTTGCACTTAGCGCAAGCGGTCTTCTTGACACAAGCCTTGCGCGGGTCACCGGCATAGACAGCGGCCTTGCCCAGTTCTTCTTCGATGCGGAGCAAGCGGTTGTACTTGCAAACGCGGTCCGTACGGGAGAGAGAACCGGTCTTGATCTGGCCAGCGGCAGTACCGACGGCGAGGTCAGCAATGAAGGTGTCTTCGGTTTCGCCAGAGCGGTGAGAAACGATGGGAGCATAGCCTTCGTTCTGAGCGCGCTTGATGGCAGCGAGAGTTTCGGACACAGAACCCACCTGGTTCACCTTGATGAGGATAGCGTTGGCGATGCCAGCCTTGATGCCTTCGTCGAAGATGGTCGGGTTGGTAACGAACAGGTCGTCACCCACGAGGTTGATCTTGCCACCGAGCTTGTCGGTCATGACCTTCCAGCCAGCCCAGTCAGCTTCGTCGAGACCGTCTTCA
>JAFVGH010000137.1 GCA_017475045.1 Fibrobacter sp.
ACTCCCCGCTGCCTGAGCAGTTCGATGAGGGCGTTGAGAACAGGAGTTCCGTAGCCTTTCTTACGGCTGATGAAAAAGGATAGTTTGGCCGAGTTCGGAACCATCTCCCTGAGAATCTCAGCATCTATCCGTTTCAAGTAATTCTCGTTGGTCAGAAGCGTATTCCGCTCCTCTTCCGAAAGGGTTGCAAACTGATTTCGCATCCACACATCGGCATCATTCGTATCTCCGGGCATCCACGCGAAAGCAATCGCCTGAAGCCCGTCTTCATCCACCGCCTGCAAGGCAAGTTCCGAAGAATAGAGACTGTACCGGGACAAGTGTCCACAGAATACTCGGGCGACCTCTGCCCCGTGTGCACCCTGCTCCTTCCCCCATACGGAAGCTGCCATCCGGGCTACTTCGTCAATTTGTTCAGGGTTAAACTGACTGATTTCCATAAATTACGATTTATCAGTGTGAAAATAGACACATTTCTCCGCATCTCCAAAGATTTGGTGCGACAACGGCGCAACAAAAATGCACAAAAAAATGGCTCCTTTGGCGCAGGTGTAGGGTATTCCTGGCGCAGATGTGGTTTTTCCATGGAGACCTGCGCCGCGAGTCGCCCTTCTACGCACTGTGATGGCGCAGGTCCTACTCCCAAAATCCCACCTGCGCCAGGAATACCCTACACCTGCGCCAAAGGGGGAAGAACGGGGAGGACGAGATTCCGCGGCGCTGCGCTTGCGGCATCTCGGTGCCGCCCGCGGGGGTCCGGGCAACCCCTTTGGGATCATGCAGCCGTCGGTCCTTCGGACCTCTTGTCTGTTTTCGTTATCCGTCGTCCGGGGAGCGAGCTCCTCGTCCGCCGGACAACAAAAACAGCCAGCTGCTTGCGCAGCCGGCTGCATGGTCCCAAAAGGGTTGCGGAGAGGACGAGAATCGTAAACGAAGTACAACACCCTTCGTAAACCCTTGCAGGAATGCTTTCTATTGCGTATCTTTGCAAACGGGTTCGCTCACCTTTGAGCGTTTTTGGGATATTTTTGGGATACGATTTTAACTAGCGGAGGGGTCGCAAAATGAAAATCAAGCGCAATGCAGCTTTCCGTCTCTTTGCTTACGGAAAGGACAAGAACAGGTATCAGATCAGATTCCGTGTTACCTTCAACAGCCAGCGTCTGGATCTGAAGACCGGATGCCAACTCGTCGATGCCAAAGCCTGGGATGACGAGGCTCAGCTTGTCAAGTCAGGATACAAGGGGCCAAAGGGCGAGACCGCCTTGGCCATCAACAACGAGCTCCGGAACATCAAGGACCAGATGGACTCTACCTTCAAGTTCTTCGAGGCTATCGACCAGATTCCGACGCCTTCTCAACTTCAGAAGAAGTATGAGGATCGGCTGAACGGATCTGTTCCCCAGAAGCCTGCCCCGGAACCCAAGAAGGAGCGCAAGCCCAAGGAGCGCGATTTCTTCAAGGTCTATGATATGTTCCTGAAAGAATGCGGCGAAAAGAACGCCTGGACGGAAGCTACCTTCGAGAAGATGGAGGCGATGCGCGTCGATCTGACCACCTTCAAGAAGAACATTAAGTTCTCCGATCTGACGGAGGCCACCCTGACGGAGTTCGTCGCATATATGCGCGACAGCAAAAAGCTCCGGACCCCGCGTAAAAAGAAGGGAGAAAGAGATGATTATGATCAGGAGGATCTGGTGGGCCTGAAGAACTCTACCATCGAGAAGAAGTTGGGCTATCTCCGCTGGTTCCTGAACTGGGCGACCGACCGGGGCTACAACACCAACCTGGACTATAAGAAGTTCCACCCGACGCTCAAGATGACCCAGCGGAAGGTTATATACCTTACCAAAGAGGAGATATCCCGCGTCCGCGATCTGGAACTCTCCGAGGCCCAGGCCTACCTGGATCCCATCCGTGACATCTTCCTGTTCTGTTGCTTCTCCGGCCTCCGGCACTCCGACGTCAACAACCTCCGCCGCAGCGACATCAAGGGCGACCACATCGAGGTCACGACAGTCAAGACGGCGGACAGCATCTCCATCGAACTGAACAAGATTACCAGGGATATTCTGGAGAAATACAAGGACACCCCCTTCAAGGACAACAAGGCCCTGCCGAACTACACCAATCAGGCGATGAACCGCGACATCAAGGAACTGTGCAAACTCGCCGGAATCAATGAGGAGATTCGCGTCACTACCTACAAGGGCAACGTCCGCACCGACAAGATCCAGCCCAAGTGGGAACTCGTCGGCACCCACACCGGTCGCCGCACCTTCATCGTCAATGCCCTCTCCCTTGGCATCACCCCGAACATCGTGATGAAATGGACCGGCCACTCTGACTACAAGGCCATGAAGCCCTACATCGACATCGTGGATTCCATCAAGGCGAGCTCGATGACGAAGTTTGATGGGTTGATATAGTGCTAGAGTTAATCAGCTAAAAGAATACGGCCCATTGAAATGCGTGATATCGGGCGAAATTTGCAATATTTTCTTC
>JAFVGH010000138.1 GCA_017475045.1 Fibrobacter sp.
GAACAGCGAAAGCTGGTTGAGGATTTTGCCCTTACCAGGAATCGGGGTGGGGAGCACCACGTCAAAAGCGGAAAGACGGTCGCTGGCGACCATCAGGAAGCTGTCGCCCAGGTCGTACATGTCGCGTACTTTGCCCTGGTGAAACAGCGGAACTTCGGTAATGGGGGTTTCAAATTTTAAGCTCATAGTGACTACAAATATAGCAAAAAAGAAGGCTTGATTGTTAATAAAAATTTCTATTTTTGAGTCGGGGAGAGGGGGTGTAAAATGTTTGGTTTGAGTATGCATTCAAAAACGGCAAAGGCTCTGGTACTTTTGACCTTCGGCTTGCTTTCAGCAAGTGCTTTCGCTCAGATTGACGCCTGTACAGATGCTATGGGTCACGAAGGAACAGAAAAGATTACCTATGGCCAGAACAACAATAGCGTGACGGGTAACGTCGGTAGCTCTCCGTACCATTACGAAATCTGGTACCAGGGCGGTAACAACTCCCTGACTTACTACGACAATGGTACGTATAAGGCCAGCTGGAGCGGCACCAGCGACTTCCTTGCCCGCGTGGGTTTCAAGTATGATGAAAAGCAGACTTATGAACAAGTTGGCCCCATCGATGCCTATTTCAACTGGAAAAAACAGGGTAGTGCCGGCGGTTACAACTACATCGGTATCTATGGCTGGACGGTTGATCCGCTCGTGGAATACTACATCGTGGATGACTGGTTCAACAAGCCGGGTGCAAACCTCCTTGGCCAGAGAAAGGGTGAATTCACGGTTGATGGTGACACCTACGAAATTTGGCAGAATACTCGTATTCAGCAGCCCTCCATCAAGGGTGAGGCGACCTTCCCGCAGTACTTCAGCGTCCGTAAGAGTTACCGTAATTGCGGCCATATCGACGTGACTGCCCACTTCAAGAAGTGGGAAGAACTTGGTATGAGAATGGGCAAGATGTACGAAGCCAAGGTGCTTATAGAAGCCGGTGGTGGCTCTGGTTCGTTTGACGTTACCTATTTAAAGATGACAGATAAGGCTCATCCGCTCTCGGACCCTGATGAGTCCAGCTCTTCTGAAGCTAAATCTTCCAGCTCCATAGTACGACCTCAGCCTCCCAAGTCTTCTATGGCGGAATCGTCCAGTTCCTCTGAAGCCAAATCTTCTAGCTCTTCAAAACGTCCGAAGTCTAGCGCATCCAAAAGCAAATCTGACAGTTCTGAAGAATCGAAATCTGACACGGAAGAACCGGAATCCAGCGATTCTGAAGAGGAATCCTCTAGCTCCGAAGAAAACAATACAACGGTTATCGGGTCTCTGCAGAAAATTTTGACGGACGATTCGGGACGCTCGTTTTTGGTCTTTGATATGCAGGGACGCTACCTGGGAACAATTGAATACAGGCAGGGGTTGAACCTAAAACAGATCCTGTTTGAAAAGTTCCGTAAACCGGGAATATACCTGGTGCGTCGCGGCAAAACCACCCGGATGGTTCGCATTACACCATGAAATTCCCGATTATAGCGCTGTTCTGCCTTTGCTTTGCGGTATCCGCCTTTGCGGCCAAATACAGCGCCGACACTCGCTCAGGTTTTCTGACCAGCTGCCTTTCGGGCGCCGACAAGGCGGTGTGCGAATGCGTGTTGCAGAAGCTGGAATCCAAATACAGCGAGTCTGCCTTCAAGAAGATCGAGGCCCAGATGCTCATGGGCCAGGATGTTTCTACTTATGTGGACTTTATTGTAACGGCAAGCAAGAAATGTAGTGCGGGCCGCTCCGCCGGGGCCGCCTCAGGTTCGCTAGTTGCCGCTGTGACACCTGCCAAGCCTGCATCCTCCTCTGCTCAACCTGCGCCAAAGTCTGCTGAGACAACGCCCGCGCCTGCAAAAATTTCTGCCACCGACATGATGCTTTTGCAGATGCTTCTGAACAACAAGGCCTTCAAAGATTCCTTTGTGGTGGAATGCACCAAGGAAGGGGACAAGTTTTTGGGAGCTACCCAGTCCAAGAAGTCTTGCCAGTGCGCCTATGACCACATGCTGCAAAACGATTCCCTGCTTTACATGCTGATGCATTCCATGAATGCAAACGGCGAGGTGACGGATTTTGAGAAGTTGAGCTACCGCCTGATTCTGCCCTGCTTGCCTGCCCAGTTTACCCCCGAGATGGAGGCGTTCCTCCAGAATGCCTGTCTGGAATCGGTGCGTGCGGGTAGCAAGACCCGCTGTGCCTGCGCCGTCAAGGAGATCAAGAAGTCTTACAGCATCCAGGAGCTGCTTCAGGATATTTTGCTGGATCAGGAAAGTTTCAAAATCAAGTTGATAAGGAAGGTGGGCAAGTGCGTTGCCCTGTAAAGCGAGGATGTAGCTTTGTTTGAATCTTTGTTCCAGAAATACCCGTTCTTTCGCGCTGTTCCCTGTATCCTCTGTATGGCGATTATTTTCAAACTGTCATCGCTAACTAATGAACAGCTTGAAGACTTTCCCCAAATTTGGGATAAACTGGCTCATTTTCTGGAATACGCCACCCTTGCGGGTTGTTACGCCATGGTCTGGACACGAAACGAATGGTCTAAGCGGCAGTGGCTGCGGGTGCTGATTGTAGGTGTGCTTGCCCTGGCTTACGGCTGTACAGATGAATACCACCAGAGTTTCGTGGAAGGTCGTGACTGTAGCGCCCTGGACTTGGTGGCTGACTTGACCGGTGGCTTGTTTGGGGGGGTGGTGTATGCGGTCATTACGCGGATCTTGAACCGCTTTGACCCGGTTACCCCTCAAAATTCCCCAGCAGAATAATTTCCCGCTGTAGTTGAATCCCGAATTTCTCGGCGACTTTACTTTGTACGTATTCGCTTAGGTTCTTGATGTCCTGTGCGGTAGCGTTACCGGCGTTTACGATAAAATTGGCGTGTAATGTGCTGACTTCTGCGCCGCCTATGCGGTAGCCCTTGAGCCCCGTCTGTTCGATGTAGTAGCCGGGGGCGATTTGCGTGGGCATGGTGGCGGCGCCAACCTCTAGCCGCTTGAAGGTGGAGCCTGCGTTGGGCATGTTCAGGGGTTGCGTGGCCTTGCGTTTGGCCATGCACTCGGCCAGTTCCGCTTCCAGGTCGGCGACGGTCAGTTCCTGCGAACTTGCGCTTTGCAGTTGGAAAGTAGCCGCGAGAATGATTTTTCCATTGTCATCCCCGGCTTGGCCGGGGATCTCCTTGCAGTAGTTGAAAATGCTCTGTCTGTATCCAAAGCAGCATTCGGCTGCGGGCAGCTCGCGGATGTTCCCGCCAGCATCAAGGACCGTCACGCCGGTGCAGCAGTTGCCGACCTCCTGGCCGTAGGCGCCTGCGTTCATGTACACCGCCCCGCCCAAGGTTCCAGGGATTCCAGCCAGCTTGTGTATGCCGGCGTAGCCCTGCTTTAGGGTGTGGCGGGCGAACCTGCCCAGGGGTGTTGCCGCACCTACCTTGAACTTGCCGTTCCCCAGGTCCGCGATTTCCGAAAAATCTCCGGCGAGGGAGATGATCACGCCATCGTAGCCCTTGTCCGAGACCAACAGGTTGGTCCCGTTTCCCAAGACAAAGTGGGGGAGTCCCTTTTCCCGAGCCAAGGCAAGGGCATTTTTCAGGTCGTCCATGTGTTCGGCCTTGACAAAAAAACGGGCCGGACCACCCACCTTGAAAGAGGTGTGCGCTCTCATCAGCTCGTTTTCTAGGATAACCATAGCCTAAATATAGGATTTACTATAATTCCAACAGATGACCGACGAAGAGTTGAAACAGTTCAAGGACGCCTTGTCCATCACGGCGGTAGCCCGTTCCCTGGGCATAGATGTTGTCCGGGGCAAGTGCCGCTGTGCCTTTGCGAGCCGCCACGCCCATGGCGACAGGACCCCGTCGGTCTCCATCTCCGAAGAGAAAGGCTATTTCCGTTGCTGGGTCTGCGACGACGTCCGGGGCGACGTGATTTCCCTGGTGCAAAAATACAAGGGCTGCTCCTTTGTCGAAGCCCTGAACTACCTTCGCGAAACCTTCCCGTTCCTGGCTCCCGCGGGCAAGACCTCTTCGGTGACCAAGTCTACTCCGACTGTAAAGTCTTTTATGGGCCCCCATCATAACGGTGCCGCACAGACTCCTCAAGAGATCTACGCCACAGAACCCATGCCCATGCCGGAGTCAGCCCCCGCCGAGGAGCTGGTCAGCGAAGACGAACGCAAAAAGATTATTTTGAATTTCTTGAAGATGCTCTCGCCGGTAGACGGTACCCAGGCCGCCGCCTGGCTCATGGGGCGTCGCATTTTTAAGCCCGTGTGGGACAAGATGCTCCTCAGGACCATCAAGGACTACGGCCTCTTGAATCAGACCCTCAAGGACACCTACAGTATGGATGTCCTGCAATATGTGGGCCTGTTCAACGAGAAGGGCAACCTGAAGTTCTATAAGCACCCGCTGATATTCCCGTATTTGGACACCCAGCGCAGGGCTTTCTATTTCCAGTCACGGGCGCTGGAAAGTTCCGTGATTCCCAAGGAAATGAACCTGCGGGGCACCGTACCTTACCCGTACAACATGTCGGCCCTGGACGAAAAGCCCGGCTGGGTCTACCTGTGCGAGGGAGTGGTGGACACGCTTACCTTTTTAGGCCAGAAAATCGATGCGGTGGGCATACCCGGCGTACGCTCTTTCAAGGTGGAATGGCTACCTTTGTTCAAGAACAAGAATGTGGTACTGTGCATGGACAAGGATAACGCTGGCCGCGAGGCTACCAAGTACCTGCAAGAGGTTTTTGGCAATGCCGGTATACGCACCATTGTGCTGGGCGAGGGAATGGAACATCTGGAGTCTTCCATGAAAGAGGGCGAAGACGTGAACGACTGGTTTGGCGGAAAAAGGTAACCTATGGCTTTTCAGAAATGCAGGGAAATTATCGACAAGATCAGGGACAGCCTGGTTTTCAAGATTTTCAAGGGACTTTACGGGTTTATCAATTTTCTGCTGCGTTGCGTTCTCCTGATCCTTATCATCTATTCGGCGGTGTTCAGCATTGTAGCTTCTGTGGCGCTTTATAAGGCCTTTGTTTATGGTTACAACCTTTATGATGGCGTACAGTCCCTGAAGGATACCCAGCCCGAGATGAGCCGCTACATGCAGGCCCTGGTAGATTCTAACCCGGCGGTAGAAATCAAGCATACCTACGTGCCTCTGGATTCCATAAGCCCCTACCTGCAGAAGGCGGTTATCGCCAGCGAAGACGCGGGTTTCTATTTCCACCCGGGCTTTGATGTGAACGCCATCGCCGAGGCTTTGAATGCAAACCGCATGTCGGGCAAGACCAAGTTCGGCGGGTCTACCATTACCCAGCAGCTGGCCAAGAACCTTTTCTTGAGCGGGGAACGCTCCTGGGAACGCAAGTTCAAGGAGCTGGCCTACGCCCTGTTGATGGAACACGAGCTGGGGAAGGACCGCATTCTGGAACTGTACCTGAACTACGCCCAGTGGGGCAAGGATATTTTCGGATGCCAGGCGGCCTGTTCCACCTATTACAAGAAGAGTTGCAGCAAGCTCAGCGTGGACCAGGCCATCAATCTGGCCGCCATGCTGGCAAGCCCGGGCAAGCATCACCCCAACATGCGTGAGAGCCAGTTCATGGCCAAGCGCCGGGCGGTCATCTACCAGAACATGTTCCCCAAGAAGGATAGCCTGCTGGTGGATTCCCTTAGGCAACTGATGGCGCCGCCTTCTGCTGCGGCTCCGGCAGCGACAGCGGCTGAACCTGTGGCGGTGCCCGTCGCGCCTGCAGAGGCTTCAGTTTCCGAGAACCCGCTGTAGTTCTTCTCTTTCTACAAGTCCCTCTTGCACAAGCCGGCGGGCGTATTCCCGCAGGCTGCCGTCGGCATAGGTTCCGTCGGGTCGCAACAGCTCTAGCGTAGCGATACGGCCGCCGGACTTTTTACGCAGGAGCCTTTGGGCGACGACCCCCAGCAGGGAATCTTGCAGCGAGCTTTTGGTGATTCCCAAGTCTTGGAGTCGCGCAAAGGCCCCCATTGCGCTGTTGGTATGTAACGTTGAAAGCACCAGGTGGCCTGTCTGGGCGGCGCGGAGCGCAATGCGGGCCGTTTCTTCGTCCCGGATTTCGCCTACCAGAATCACGTCCGGGTCTTGTCGCAGTATGGAGCGGAGCGCCGCGGCGAAGGTGAACCCGCATTTTTCGTTGACCTGCACCTGGTTTGCGCCGGCAAGGCTGTATTCCACCGGGTTTTCTATGGTGGTGACGTTGATTTTTTTGCCGATGATTTCCCGCAGGCCAGCATAAAGCGTGGTGGTCTTGCCACTTCCGGTGGGGCCCGTTATCAGGAACAGCCCCTGGGGCATGGCGAAAATACGCCGGAGTTCCGCGAGAACCTTTGGGCTGAACTGCAGGCTCTCTAGAGTGCCGCCTTCGTCTTTGGCGGGCAAGAGCCGTAGTACGCAGGTCTCGCCAAACTGTACCGGCAGGGTGCTGAGCCTTATGCGCACCGTTCCCGCCACACTCTGGAACTTGAAACTTCCGTCGTGGGGGATTCTCTTGTCTGTAATGTCCACTTGGGCAAGGAGCTTTAGGCGTACAAGAATCGGGTCTTTCAGCCAGCCGGGCAGGCTCCTGTGGAGTTGCAACAGTCCATCGATGCGGAACCGCACCTTCAACTCTTTTTCGGTGGGTTCCAGATGAATATCGCTGGCATTCTGCTCCAGGGCCTTGTCGATCAGGCTGTCCACAAGGTTTATTACGGGCTCCGATTCCCAAGAGCCAGCCTTGCCCTCTTGCAGGGTTTCCACCTGGTCTGCAAATTTTGCCCGTATAGTCCGGAGTACTTCGGCCTCGGTCATGGGACAGGGGATGATAGGGCCGTTCTGTGTGAACCGCAGACGCTCAAGGAGCATCTCGTCGTAGGGGTTGGCCATTCCAAGGTATAGGGCGGCCGGGTCGCCCCCATCGGGTGTGGCCAGCGGGATTGTCAGGTGTGCCTTGCACCAGGCGTTGCTAAAAATCATGCCGCTGAAAATACAAAACACCGGTTCCGAAAAACCAGTTTTTACGTCATGGCGGTTCCGGGTCAAGCCCGGAATGACGTCCGATCCGCCATCTAGATTCCGGCTCCCCGGATCGGTGTCCGGGGCAGGCTCTGGCCGGAATGACGAAGGAGGGTTATGCTAGATTCCGGGTCAAGCCCGGAATGACGAAGGGGTTGTACGTCATGGCGGCCTAGAGCCGCCATCTAGCCTTTAATCAATAGGATTATATTCCATTACTTGGGGAATGAGATTATCCCATGTGGGATTTTTCTTCATTACAAGATCATTTTTCCATACTCTTTTCCAATTCTTCAGCTGTTTTTCGCGAGAGATTGCATCTCTTATATCTGTATAAACTTCATAATAAACCAACTTATGAACTTTATACTTGCCTGTGAAACCCTTATTTGCATCGGATAAGTGGAATTCCATCCGTTGTCTAAGATCACCTGTTACACCGACATACATAATGCTGTCCTTTGAATTAGTCATTATGTATACAAAGCTCTTTTTCTGTGTGATATTCATGTGTAATAATATAAATACAAAGGTATGACAAATTATGTCGTTATGCTAAATTCCGTGTCCCCGGATCGAGTCCGGGGCAGGCTCTACCCGGAATGACGTTTAATACAATCGTCATGGCGGGCCTGACCCGCCATCTAGAATCTAGATTCCGGCTCGGGGGCCGGAATGACGCAGGAGGGGGGGGCCGGAATGACGCAGGAGGGGTATGCTAGATTCCGGGTCAAGCCCGGAATGACGTTTAGCCTGGAATGACGATGAAAAAAAAGTCCGGCGTGGGGCCGGACTTTTTATAGCTACAATTAAGCGTTACGCTTTTGCCTTGTTGAATTTGTCTTTCAGGTTGCTGGCCTTTTTCTTCGCCTTGTGGAACAGGGCGTTGGGTAGCCAGAAGAAGGTGGGCACCAGGTACATGGTGAGGATGGCGGATACGATCAGGCCACCCACGGATGCGATACCCATGGGCTGGGTCATGGCGGCCACGTTACCGCCCAAGGCCATGGCCAAGGGCATCTGGGCCACCACAGAAGCGAAGGTAGCCAGGGCGATGGGCTGGAACTTGGTCTTGCCCGCCGTCATAATGGCGGAGCGCCTTCCCATAGAACCGCTTCGGAGTAGCCTGTTGGCTTCGTCAAGCAATAGAATGGCGTTGTTCACCACCACACCGATAAGCATCACGATAGCCATGAGGGCGATCATGGAAAGAGCCTTGCCGGTGAATATCAGGGCGAGGAACACGCCGATGGCACCCATCGGGATGGTAGTCATGATAATGAAGGGCTGTGCAAAGCTTTCCAGCAGGGCCACCAGCAAGATATAGGTGAGCAAGATGGCCATGATAATGGCGGTCTTGAATTCGTTCACCATGTCTTCTTGCATGTCTGCCTGGGCACCGAAGCTGAAGGAAATACCCTCGGGGAGTTCGTCCTTCATGCTGGCGGTTAGCTTGCCCAGGTTGCCCATGACCTCGCCGGTGGTGTGGCCAGGCAACAGGTTCATGGAAACGTCCACGCGGGTCATCTTGCGCTTGCGGTCAATACGGGTGGGGCCTGCACCGTCTTCGATGTAGAACAGGTCGCGGGCGGCCACATAGCCCTTGGGGGTCTTCATGGGCAGGTCTTCGATGTCGGCATGGCTCTTGCGGTTCTTCTCCTGCATGCGCACATACACGTCGTATTCTTCACCGTCTTCGGTGTACTGACCCGCTTCATAACCGCTCACGGCGATGTAGTTGTAGGTGGCAAGGGACTGCAGGGTCACGCCGTAGTCGGCCAGGGCCTGCCTGTTGGGAACCAGGCGGATTTCGGGCTTACCCGCCTCGTAGCTGGTCTTTACGTCCACTACGCCGGCAATGGTTTCCTTGACCCGGTCCATAATGAGTTCAGAGGCCTTGATCACGGAGTCCTTCTTGAGACCGTTCACTTCGAGCACCACGTCGCCTGCGCTGTTGTTGTTCATTTCGGAGGCGGATGTGGACTTGATGGCGATATAGGCGTCGGGGATGTCGGCCAGGTAGGGACGCAGGGAGTCCACGATCTGGTCGGTACTCCTGGTACGGCCTTCCCAGTCCTTCAACAGCTTGATACGCATGGTAGCCTGGTTCACCGTAGCAAAACCGTTGGAACCACCCACGTTCACGCTGTAATGGACAATTTCGGGAACATCCTTGACACGGTCCTCGATAATTTTCGCGATACTGTCGGTGGTTTCCACGTTGGTGCCCACGGGCATTTCCAGCTTGATGCTGATCATGCCCTAGTCCTGCTTAGGCATAATTTCCACCGTCATGTGGTTGGCGGCCATATAGCCCACGAAAAGGAGCATAGCGATCAGGGCGACCACCTGGAACAGCACTCCCGGAATGGAAAGGCAGAACGACAGGGTTTTCAGATATACAAAGCGGATGCCGTTGAGGGCAGTGGGGAACAGCCCGAGAATGCGTCCCACCACGGAGGGCTTTTCTTCGATAATGTTTCCGTTCTCGTCTTTCTTTTTGCCCTTGAACAGGTAGGCCGCCAGAAGCGGGGTCAAGGTAAAGGTGGCGAGCAGGGACACCAAGGTGGCAAACACCATGGTAAGGCCGAAGGTACGGAAGAAGATACCGGCGATGGATTTCATGAAGGCGATAGGCACGAACACGCACACGTTAGTAAGCGTAGATGCCATGATAGCCACCATGATTTCGGAGGTTCCCTTGTAGGCTGCCTCTTTCGGATCCAGGCCTTCGTTCAGTTTCACGTTGATATTTTCAAGCACCACGATGGCGTTGGTCACCAACAAGCCCACCGACGATGACAATGCCATCAGGGACATCATGTTGATGCCGAATCCAGCAAAGTACATCAGGGTAAAGGCACCGATCACGGAGGTCGGCATGGTGAGGGCCGCAATGAACATGGTGGAGAACTTGCCGAGGAACAAGAGCAAGAGTCCTGCGGTAAGCACGATAGCGATAATCACGTTCTGGATCACGTTGTCGATGGATTCGTTCACCGCTTCGGACTTGTCGTACACCAGGTGAAGTTCGAAACCTTCGGGAAGGCTCTTGTTGACGGCGTTCATGCGCTTGATGACGCCCTTGGAAACGTCCACCACGTTGGCGTCGGAACGCTTCTTGATATCCAGGGAGATAGAACTTGTGCCGTTGAAACGGGAAATGGATGAAATGGTCTCGATGGTGTCCTTGACTTTTGCAACCTCGGAGAGCTTGATAACGCCGTTGGCCGTGGGAATATCCATGTTGCGCATTTCGTCCAGGCTCTGGAACTTGCCTGCCGTACGCACAGAGGTGTTCTTGTGCTTGCCGATGACTTCGCCCACGGGGTAGTTCAGGTTGGACTGGCCGTACATACCCATGATGGTGGCAATGTCGATGCCACGGTCCTTCATCTTGTCCTTGTCAAGTTCGATAGAAATCTGGCGGGTAGTACCACCGAAAACATCCACGCTGGCCACACCCGAGACGGAGGTGAACAGGGGTTCGATTTCGTCTTCCACCATCTGGCGGAGTTCCGTGGAGTTCAGCGGACCCGTAAAGGAAATAGCCATGATGGCTGCACCGTTGATGTCCACCTTGGAAATGATAGGGGGTTCCACGGCGTCGGGGAAGTCGGCCGCCGCAAGTTCCACCTTGGAACGCACGTCGTTTGCCGCCACGTCTACGTTGACGCCCATGTTGAACATGGCGACGATAATGCCGTAGTTCTCGAGGCAGATGGACTGCACGTAGTCGATACCGTCCACCAGTTCCACCTGTTCTTCGACAGGCTTGATAACGGTGGTCTCGATTTCTTCGGGGCTTGCGCCCGCGTAAATCATGGTTGCCGTGACCACCGGAACTTCGAATTTCGGCATCAGGTCCACGACCATCATGGTGTAGGTGTACAGACCGAAAACCACCACGGTCAAGATGACCATGAGCATGGTAATCGGTTTATAAATACTGGCCTTGATCATTCAGCGTATCTCCAGTAAAATTATTTGACGATGTTGACCTTGTCGCCGTCGTTCATCTTGGACATGCCTTCCACCATGACGGTCTCGCCGCCCTTGAGGCCTTCGGCAATCTGCACCTGGTCCTTGGTCTGGATGCCGACCTTCACGATTTTGCGGCGGGCGGTACCGTCTTTATCGACAGTCCACACCATGTTGAGTCCGTTCTTGTAGATCACGGCTTCGGCGGGCACAACCACGCCGTTCACCTGCTTGGTCTCGATCTCGGCGGTCATGTACATGCCGGGGAGCAACCTCTTGCTGCTGTTGTCAAACGTTACTTCTACGGGGAAGAACCTGGTCACGGGGTTTGCGGCCAGGGGAATCAGCGTCACCTTACCCTTCATCTTTTTGCCGGCCACCTCCACGGTGGCAGAAGCGCCGTTCTTGAAGAGGGCGATATCCTTGCTGGTCACGTTGAGCTTCAGGATCACCTTGTCCAGGTTGGCGATGGTGCAGAGCGTTGCGCCAACACCGGGGGTCTGGCCTTCTTGGAAGTTCAGTTCGGTAACCACGCCTGCGGCCGGTGCCAAAATCTTGGTGGCGCGGCGGGCGGTTTCCAGGTTCATCTTGGCGATCTTCAGCTGCATCTCGGCCTGGTCAAGGTCCTGCTGGCTAAGGCCGCCCTTGGCGTGTACCTCGCGAAGGCGCTGGGTGGACTTTTCGAGGAGGGCCACCTGTTCCTGTACCTGCTGGTACTGGGTGTTGTCACCGGTAAAGATGTATTCGGCCAGCACCTGGTCTTTCTTGACGGTGGAACCCACCTGCACGTAGATCTTTTCCAGAGGGTCGCCCATCTTGGAGATGGCGTTGGTCTGCTGCATGCCCTCGACGGTACCGCTGAATTCGCGGATATCCTTGAGGCTAGACTTCTTGGCCTTGGCCACGCGGGCGGGCTTGCCTTTTTCTTTCTGGATTTCTTCGATGGTGGAGGGGCTTGCTGCGGCCGCTGCCTTGTCTTCCTTGCCTTTACAGCCGACAAGGATAAATGTTAGGGCGGAAAGGGTGATGATGTACTTTTTGATGCTGTTCATAATCGTCTTCCTATTGATATTCTCCGGTGGCCTGCAAGAGGGCGTTATAGGCGTTGTTCCAGTTGAGTACGGCTTCCATGTACTTGAGCTTGGTGCTGCGCAGCGTCATGGAGGCGTCCAGGTAGTCCAGCTGGGTGGACTTACCCACCTTGTACGAGGCCTCGGTCAAGTCGTAGTTGCGGGTGGCCAGGTCCACCTGGCGCTTCTGGAGCTCCAGCTGGCGTACCGCGTCTTCAAGGGTGTTGGCGCAAGATTCGATCTGCATGCGGAACCCGCGTTCGGCGGTTTCTTTCTGGATCTGGGTGTCACGTAGTTTCGATTTCGCCTGGACCACGGCTTCTTTAGTCTTTAAGCCGTTGAACAGGTTCATGGTCAGGTTCAGGCCCACGTACTTGTTGATGTTCTTGTCCCAGTCGGGAGCGTCCCACTGCTGGATCTCGTTCTTGTTGTTGGTGTACTTGAGTCCGCCCACCAAAACCACGGTAGGCTTGTAGCCACCTTCTTCGATTTCGATATTCTTGTTGAGCATTTCCTCGGACTGGGAAAGCATCACCAGTTCCTTGCGGCGCTTTTTCACATTGGCCATGGCGGTGTCGGGGTAGGGCAGGTTAGAGCTCGGGTCACGGAGCTCTCCCTTGAACTGCACGTCGGCTTCCCAGTCCATGCCCATGGTGTTCAGCAGGGCGTTGCGGGCGAGAATCTGGCTCTTCTTGGTCTTTTCGAGCTCGGACTTGAGCTGGTCCAGCTGGAGCTGGGCGCGGATCTGGTCCAGTTCAGAGGCCAGGCCGCTCTCCACGGCGCCGTTCACGTAGTCGATATGCTGCTGCGTCTGGGCGATGCTCGCGTCCAAGATGGCCACGGCGGAATCCAGGTAGATCAGCTGGTCAAAGGCGGTTTCCACGTTGTACTTGACGGTGGCCTTCACGTTTTCCAGGTTCACTTCTTTCAAGCGCCTGTAAATCTTGGCGATATCGATGCCGGTTCCCACCTTGCCCTGGGCGTACAGAATCTGGGTGGCGGTGAGGCCCACGCTGGACTGCCAGCGGTAACCCTGGGATTTCATGCCGTAAATCAGGCCGTCAACGGCGGGAGCCATGACCTGTTGGTCATAATCGGGTGCGCCCATCTGGGTGGCCGCGTTGGTCAGGGCATGGTCGTTCTTGACGTCGTCCAGCCCGAAAATGCGTGTGACGCCTGCGCTCAGGTCGATAGAGGGCATGGCGTTTCCATAACCGGCGTCCACCTGGGAGTTGGCAGAAACCAGCTCTTCTTCGGCGGTCTTGATGGTCGTGGACTTTTCCATGGCAATCTTGAGCGCGTCTTCGCGGGTATAGGCCTGCCCGGCCCATGCGGGCAATGCCAGCGAAAGCGCGAAAGCCACGGAAGGTAGGATAGCAAATTGCCTTGACATTCGTTCTCCAGTTTGTAATATGGGCCAAATTTAGCAAAAAAGCCCCCTTTTATATAGGGAGCTCCGTTTATTTGTGGATAAAATGCCCTTTATAGCGGATAAAAGGCACAGCCTGCCAAAGCTACATCAGGCCGGGGATTTTCATGCCGCCGGTGACACCGCTGATGCTTTCCTGGGTGGCGTCGTCCTTTTTCTTGACGGCCGCGTTGATGGCCGCCATAATCAGGTCTTCCAGGGCTTCCACGTCGTCCTTGTCGACGGCGTCGGGATTGATCTTGATCATGGTGAGTACCCCGCGACCGTTCATGGCGACTTTCACCATGCCGCCACCTGCTTCGGCATCGAAACTCTGGGCTTTCAGGTCGCTTTGTGCCTTCAGCATCTTGCTCTGCATCTTCTGAAGGTCCTTCAGCATTTTACTCATGTCCATGGGATAAACTCCTTTCTAGTTGTCGTTGTCTTCTTCTAGGTCGTCTTGGGCCATGCTGGCCGTGTCCTTTTTCAACGCTACAGAATATACCAATTCTGCGGCGAACATTTCTTGCAAATCCTTCAAAATGGGCTCCCTGTCCTTGTCCAGCTCGTAGGGGCTCTTTTTGGCGTTTTCCCGCATGAGCCGTTCGGTTTCCGTGTAGGCGCGGGTCTTGACCGAAAGGGAAACCTTGGTCTGGAGCTTGTCTTCGAGCAGGTTCTGCAGGCGGGTCATGAATTCCGGGTGTTCCTGCAGCTGCTGGAAGTTCCAGGAGTCATTTTTTGACGTTTCACCCACGAAGGTGAGGGCGATGGGGAAGGGGTTCTCGTGCATGTCGCCGGTCTCTAGGACCGTGCCCGCCATGGCGGCCGAGAAGTACAGGTCGCCGTCGTCGGCAAAGCTGGCGCAGATAGAGGGCCAGGCTGCCGCAATCTCGTAGCGCGTATAGGTGGCACCGCCTTCGGAACCCTGATAGTTCTCGAAGGGGTCGGCATAGGGGGTGGGGGCCGGTTCGGCCTCAAGGGCCTGGGCGACTTCAGCTACTTTTTTTTTTACCGCCTCGTCGGCGGCGGATTTGGGGTCGTTTATGGCGGCCAGCGCCCGTTTCAGGTCGGTGAGCCGGTCGAGCCACGCCATTCGGGCAAAGGTGGTCTCTACCACGAGCCTCGGGTTGGTGCTGTAGCGCAAGTTCGCCTGCAGGTCTATGAGCATCTTGCTTAGGCGTAGCAGGTCGCCGTTGCCGATTCCTTGGCCGGCGCTCTTGAACTTGTTGAAAAGCTCTTCGGTCACGTTTAGCTCGTCGGCGGTAAAGGCGTCTAGGCGGCTGTAGATCATGTTCCGCAGGAATTTGCCGAAACCATCCAGCAGGGGGGCGAACTCGATGCCTATCTTGACGGCGTCGTCTACCATCTTGAAACAGCCCTTCAGGTCGTGGGTCTCGATGGCTTGGATCAAGGAGAAGAACAGCTCCACCGGCGGAATTCCCAGGATGGAACGGACAGAATCGGCGGTCATGTCGCTGCCGGTAAAGGCGTAGGCCTGGTCAAAGTAGGTGAGGCCGTCGCGCATGGAGCCGTCCGCCTTCTCGGCAAAGATGTCCAGGGCCTCGTCGGAGGCGTTGATGTGTTCCTGCTCGCAGATGTAGCGGAGTCGGCTCCGAATCTGGTCCATGGTGAGCCGCTTGAAGTCGAAACGCTGCACGCGGCTGAGGATGGTCTGGGGAACCTTGTTCACCTCGGTGGTGGCAAAGATGAAAATCACATGCGGAGGAGGCTCTTCGAGGGTCTTGAGCAGGGCATTGAAGGCACCTGTAGAGAGCATGTGGACTTCGTCGATGATAAAGACCTTGTACTTGCCGATGACCGGGGGGTACTGCACCCGCTCGATGACGTCGCGGATGTTCTCGACGCCGGTATTGGAGGCTGCGTCTATTTCATAGACGTCCATGGGGTTGCCGCTGGCGATATCCTTGCAGCTGTCGCACTCGCCACAGGGGTGCAGCGGGTCGCCGCCCTTGCAGTTCAGGGTGCGGGCGAGGATTCTGGCACTGGTGGTCTTGCCCACGCCGCGGGTGCCGGTAAAGAGGAAGGCATGGTGCAGGCGGCCGCCCTCGATTGCGTTCTGGAGGGTTTTTGCGATATGTTCCTGTCCGACCATGTCGGAGAAAGACTGCGGACGCCACTTTCGGGCCATTGCTACGTATGCCATGGCTGGAAATATAGTAAAAATTTATATTTAGGCCCATGACAACGCGTTTTGAAAAGAAAGTCTGGCTCTCTAGCCCCACCATGCACGGGGACGAAATCAAGTACGTTACCGAAGCTTACGAAACCAACTGGATGAGTACCGTGGGTGCCAACATCAACGAGGTGGAACGCCTGGCCGCCGAAAAGGTTGGCTGCAAGTATGCCGTGGCGCTCTCTGCCGGAACCGCTGCACTCCACCTGTGCACCAAGCTGGCGGGCGAGGCCCTGTACGGCATGCCCAAGGCGGGCGAGGGAAGCCTGCGCAACCACAAGGTGTTCTGCAGCGACATGACTTTCGATGCCACCGTGAACCCCATCGCCTACGAGAACGGCGAAGCCGTGTTTATAGACACCGAATACGATACTTGGAACATGGACCCGGTGGCCCTGGAAAAAGCCTTTGAAATTTACCCCGACGTGCGCCTGGTGGTGCTGGTGCACCTGTACGGAACCCCCGCCAAGGTCGATGAAATCCGCGCCATCTGCAAAAAACATAACGCGCTGCTTATCGAAGACGCCGCCGAAAGCTTCGGTGCCAGCTACAAGGGCAAGCAGACCGGGGGCTTCGGCGACTACAGCGCCATCAGCTTCAACGGCAACAAGATCATCACCGGCTCCAGTGGCGGCATGTTCCTTACCGACAGCAAGGAAGACGCCGAAAAGGTCCGCAAGTGGAGCACCCAGAGCCGCGAAGCCGCCCCCTGGTACCAGCACGAAGAAATCGGCTACAACTACCGCATGAGCAACGTGATCGCCGGCGTGGTCCGTGGCCAGATGCCCTATCTCGACGAACACATCGCCCAGAAAAAGGCTATCTACATGCGCTACAAACAAGGCCTGAAGGGCCTGCCCGTGGCCATGAACCCCTACGACAGCGCCAACAGTGAACCGAACTTCTGGCTCAGCTGCCTGATTATCGACAAGAACGCCTTGTGTAAGCAGGTGCGCGGCGAAACCGAAGCCCTGTACGTGCACGAAAAAGGCAAGAGCTGCCCCACGGAAATTTTGGAGCGCATTGCCGCCATGAACGCCGAAGGCCGCCCCATCTGGAAACCCATGCACATGCAGCCCATGTACATGAGCCACGCCTTTATCACCGCAAACGGCAACGGACGCGCACGCACCAACGCCTATATTGCAGGCGAGTGCCAGGACAACGGCGCCGACATTTTCGCCCGGGGCCTGTGCCTGCCTAGCGATAACAAGATGACTGCCGAACAGCAGGACGCTATAATCCAGACCATCCGGGACTGCTTCGAGTAGAATCGGATCCCTCTTTTTAAAAGATGCCTGCTATCTCGCCAAAAATATTCCACTTGGTATGGCCGGTGCTGGCGTTTTTCTGTTGCTCCTGCGACTTTTTTAGCGATGAATGTGTTGATTTCCAGTGCGACGAAGAGTGGACTTTTGTAGACCATACGGATTCCGCTGCGGTTGTCCCGAGGTTCGGCATGCCGTATGCTGGGTTTTACAAGCCCTTTACCCTGAACCCGCCAAAGGCCGAAAACGGCGGGGTTGTCCGCTGCACCTTCGACGGATCTGAACCCACCGCGGCGACAGGTGCGTTTGTGGCACCCCAAAGGGTCGACTCGACCATGGTTGTCTCTTGCTACGAATATGTGGACACGAATATCGTCGCCAAGAGTACGCAGACCTATTTTATCGACGAAGACCTGGTAATGCCGGTGTTCTCGATTCGGGTGGACCCCGGATACCTTACCGAGATACTGGGCCACCCTGACCGTTCCGAGGCGATTGCGACCGATGACAGTGAACTGCCGGTCCATGTGGAATTTTTCGAGAACGGGAGCCGTTCAAAGGTAAAGTCGTTCGAGGTCGATGCAGGGCTTTCGCTTTTCGGGTTTGGGAGCCGTTCCTATGCCAAGCATTCTGTGGCCATAACCATGCGGAAAACATATCAGAAGGGGCGGATAAAGTACCCCCTGTTCAAGACCCGCCCGGAACAAAGCATGTTTAAGTCCCTGGTATTGCGCAACGGCGGCAACCGTTTTGCCATAGACTACTATGGCGACCCCATGGCGACAAGCCTGCTGGAAGGTTCAGGCATCGATTACCAGCGGTCCCGCATGGTGGTGGTGTTCTATAATGGACATTTTTGGGGAATCCATGACCTGCGCGAAAAGATCAACGAGCATTTTATAGAGAACATCCACGGGTTCGACTCGAAAACGGTGGATGTGCTGAAGCACAGCGACATAAGTATCGACGTGAACGGAGGCAGCAGGGACGATTACATACAGATGCTGGAATTTGTTGCCGGCAGTTCTTTTGCCGATTCTGGCAGTGCCGCCTACGATTCCCTGAAGGGCATGGTCGATGTAGTGAACTTTGCAAAGTACATGGCTGCAGAAATTTACTACCGCAATGTGGATTGGCCCATTAACAATGTGCGGGTATGGCGCGCTGCCGGTGGACTCTGGAAATACATAGTCTTCGATGTGGACCAGGGCTTTGACTGGGACTACGAAAGCAGGTATACCAAGAACATGTTCATGTACATAGCCCATAGCGATGAACAGTGCCGTGGGTATCCCGGACCGACGGAAAGGTGTTTCCCCATAATGTTCCAGAAACTGAAAAAGAATGCGGAATTCAGGGAACTGTTCATCAACGCCGCCTCCGTGATGTACACCACCTACCTTAATTCAGAAAGGGTAAAGGCCGCAATAGATTCCAAGGCCTCGGAGCTGGGCTGGCAAGAGGTCAGGCGCGATCACGAAAAGTATCCGAGGGACGTGTACAACATCTTTGGGCAGTACAATACATGTGGTGAGTCGTTCGCCCTGACCGGCTCTTGTCTGGAAAGCTGGTCCAAGAAAAGGGACAGGGTGGTCCGGGAAGAGTTCAGGGAGGAATTCGGCCTGTCGGGGGACATTTCTGTCACGATCGAGTCGGTGGGGAAGGGGCGTGTGCTGCTCGACGGTATGGATCTGCCTTCGAAGGTTTACAGGGGCGATTTCTTTGGTGGGAACGGGATGACTCTCTTGGCGGTTCCCGAATCGGGAGCCAAGTTCAAAAGCTGGGAGGATGGCTCGACGCAAAACCCCCGCCGGATAGCGAATCCGCTCGATGGCGCCCGCTACAAGGCTGTCTTCGAGTGATTCTCCCGCTCCTCTCCGCCTACATGCTTGAAAAGACGGGGTTTTATTCTACTCACTTGTGCACTAAATATAACTTCTCGGCGCTTCTTCCACCCCCGTAGGTTGTCTGTAATCCTCCGAAAGTCGTTATACGCGCGGAATATTTGGTATATTCTTGCACGACAATGTTGCTTAAGATAGGCGAAAATGCTATATTGAATCATGATGCGAAATTTTTCGCATTGATTTTTTTCGCATTGGAAGGCCTATGAACCCGTTCAAGTTCGGAACCATCGTAGAAGACGAGTATTTCACGGACCGCGTGAACGAGCTTGCGCAGATCAAGCAGATGCTGGACAGCGAGAACCACCTGGTGCTGATATCCCCCCGCAGGTTCGGCAAGAGCAGCCTGGTGGCGAGGGCGCTCCAGCAGCTTGGTCGCCCCTCCATCACCATCGACCTCATGAAGGTCCTGAACGTGGAGGACTTTGCCTCACAGATCTTGCGTCAGGTGTTCCGGGTGTACAAGTTCGAGAAGGTCAAGCACCTTTTGAAGCATTTCCGTGTTGTGCCCACGCTGTCGTACAACCCGGTGACCGAGGGCATGGACGTGAGCTTTGTCCCTTCGGTGGGCAAGCCCTCCGCTATGCTGGAAGACTCCCTGGAACTGCTGGAGAAGGTGTCTTCTGCCAAGAATCGCCTCATCGTAGTGTTTGACGAGTTCCAGGAGGTGAACTCCATCGACAAGACCCTGGCAAGGCAGCTGCGCGCCATTATGCAGCGGCAGAAAGGGCTGAACTACGTGTTCATGGGTAGCCAGGAATCCATGATGGAGGAAATATTCGAGAAAAAGAAGTCCCCGTTCTTTCATTTCGGCGAACGCATGAACCTGAAGAAAATCCCGTACGAGGACTTTTACGCCTATATCGAATGCCGCCTGCCCAAGATGCCTGCGGCACAGAAGGCGACCATTACCGAAGAAATCCTGAAGTTCACAAACGTTCATCCCTACTATACACTGCAGCTAGCCTCCGCGGTCTACAACGCCATTGAGTACGGCAAGGTCAAGGAGGACCCGGTGGCCTTTGCCATAAAGAAGCAGGTGGAGGAGCATTCCCTGGACTACGAACGCCTGTGGGCGAACATGAACCGCACCGATCGCAAGGTGATGCTCGCTCTTGCCCACAGGGAAAACCCCATGGCCGACAGGTCTGTACCCGCCAGCACCCTGTTCAGTTCCATCAAGCGCCTGCTGAAGCAGGGGTACGTCATCAAGACTGGCAGTTATGAGCTTGAAGACCCGTTCTTTGGCGAATGGATACTGGGGGCCTGATGTACGCCCGCTTCCTCAAACGACCCCTGGACTTCTGCTGCGCGCTGGCCGCGATTCTCGCCCTGAGCCCGCTGCTGCTCGTGCTCACCGTCCTCGGCGCCGTCAAGATGCATGGCAACCCCTTCTTCACGCAGCCCCGCCCGGGCAAGGGCGAAAGGATATTCAGGCTCGACTTTATTTTGGGCGGCTCGGCGGGCCCGCGTCGCGGCTTTGCCACCCCGCGCACCTCGTAAAACGGGGCCATGCACCGCTCGCTTTGCTTGCGGCACCCGTCTCCGCCCTTATGGGTCACGATCGTTGCCGCGAAACTCTGGGGGAGGCCGCCTGAGATTGTTTTTGTTCGATTGCGGCAACGCGTAGCTTGCTTCGGTGAGCTTTTCTCTTACGCCTTGTATTCTGCGATAGACTCCATCAACTTGTCAAAATCGCTCTTGTAATTGGCGTCGCGGATTACCCTGAACTTGTCATATTCACCTTCTGCGAAGGCCTTCGCAATTTCGTGTGTGACCTTGCCCTTGTCTTCAAGGATATCGCGCTCGTTGAATTGAAGGAAAGCGTTTAGCTTTTCCACCCAGTCCTTCATGTACATGACCTGGCCGCGTTTCGCCTGCAACTCAGCGTAGTCCAGATACATGGTGACAATCCTGTTTAGGGTGTCTATTTCTTCTTGCGAAAGGTAGTTCTTGGCGATGGATACGTCTGGCTTGCGTATGTCGCCGTTGGGGGCGTTTTTCCATGTCGTGAGCCCCATATTCATCTTTTTGCTGTCTGCGCGGGAGTATATGATTTCTGCGGCGGTCTGGTGCGTTACGGCATAGTGCATCTTGTTCTGCACCGTTGCGAAGAAATCTTGCGTAATCTGGCTGTCTGGACTGTAGTCGGCGCTGCATCTGGCGTAGATGTCCGTGATTTTCTGGTAAAAACGGCGCTCGCTCGCCCTGATTTCGCGGATACGTTCGAGCTGCTCCTCGAAGTAGTCCTTGCCGAAGAAATTCTGCGGCTCTTTCAGGCGTTCGTCGTTCATGGCGAAGCCCTTGATTATGTACTCCTTTAGGACCTGTGTCGCCCAGATGCGGAACATGGTCGCTTTTTTCGAGTTGATGCGGTAGCCTACCGCGATAATGGCATCGAGATTATAGATGTTGGTTTGATAGTTCTTGCCGTCAGAAGCAGTTGTTTCCATTTTGGAAACAACTGACGACTCCTGCAATTCGCCATCAGCAAAGATGTTCTTCAGATGTTTTGAAATGGCCGCCTTCTGCACATCGAAAAGCTCGGCCATCTTGGCCTGGGTTAGCCAGAGGTTCTCGTTTTGCAGCAGAATCTCGACCTTGACTTCTGCATTGTCGGTTTTGTACAGTAAAATCTCGTTCATACTGCACAAATATACACTAACCAGCTGGCGAAGTCAAGGGGTTTCGCATAAAAACGTTAAATTCGCCTATACGGCGCTTCTTCCGCCCCCGTAGGTTGTCCGTAATTCCCCTAAAAACTATATTTAGGGGAATATGTACGCTCGCTTCCTCAAACGACCCCTGGACTTCTGCTGCGCGCTTGCCGCGATTCTCGCCCTGAGCCCGCTGCTGCTCGTGCTCACCGTCCTCGGCGCCGTCAAGATGCATGGCAACCCCTTCTTCACGCAGCCCCGCCCGGGCAAGGGCGAAAGGATATTCAGGCTCGTCAAGTTCCGCACCATGACCAACGAGCGTGACGCGCAGGGGAACCTGCTCCCCGACGACGTGCGGCTGAACGCCTACGGCAAGTTCCTCCGCTCCACCAGCCTCGACGAACTGCCCGAACTCTTCAACATCCTCAAGGGCGACATGGCCGTAATCGGGCCCAGGCCCCAGCTCGTGCGCGACATGGTATTCATGACCGCCGAACAGCGCAAACGCCACACCGTGCGCCAGGGCCTCAGCGGGCTTGCGCAGGTGAACGGGCGCAACGCCGTCACCTGGGAATCGAAAATCGCCTACGACCTGCAGTACATCGAGAAAATCACACTCCTCGGCGACATCAGGATAATCCTCACCACGCTCGGCAAGGTGTTCAAGCGCGACGGGATCACCGAAGAAGGTTCCGACACCGCCACCGACCTCGGCGACTACCTGCTCGCAAGCGGCAAGATCACCCGCGAACAGTACGACCGCGGGCAACAGGAGGCCAGGCGCCTCATCGCGGAGGCGTCATGCTAAGGCTTCCAGGAAAGGATTTCTTCTACGGGGATAGAATAGTGGCGGGAAATAACCTCGGCGGAGACACCGTCGCTGAAAAGGCCCTTGGCCTTCTCCCTGTCCCTTTCGGCAAGTTCTTCTTCCTCGACCTCGGCGATGGACTTGTAGCCGTAAACTTGACTGCATTTAAGAAAATCCATTTTGAACTGCTCCCTGGCATCGCCCTTGAACCACTGCTTCAAAAGCGTGCAAGGCGAGTGCAGGAAAAATATGCTTGCATATTTTTATTACCGAGCCGCCGCCGCGGACGCTTTATGCGTCTAATATATAAAAGTTTGAGAAAGAAAGTCCTCCGCCTCTTCCCGCGGGAGAGACTTGAGTCCGGCCATGGCCGCCCTGAGGTGTTTCTCCAGGTTCTCCCCGGTGAATACATACTTCAGCGCCACCAGGGCAAGCGCGATTTTGGGCGAAATCTGCGGAATCTCCTCGTCCCTGTAGATTTCCCGCACGTCCACGACCTCCAGCAAGAACGGAAGGCCGATCCTGTGGTAGTATTCGGGATAGTTCGGGAACATTGTCTCGCGCTTGACACGCCACGCATCTTTGCCGTTGTAAAGCACAATCGCCACGGTCGGGATGTTCTTCTGATTCCTGACCATGATCTGGAACCAGTATCTGACCAGTTGCTGGATAAGCCCGGAGTCAGGGTAGCTCTTGTGCTCCTCGATGATCCCCACGAGCAGTTCGGCCTGCCTCGGCTCCTCGCTTGCGATCTTGACGGTAAACGCGAGGTCGCCCTCACCGTGGGAAACCGTATCGCTGTAGGCCTCGGAAATTTCCTGCAGTGTGTCGAGTCTCACGGTCTCGAGGAACTGGGCGAGGTTCCTGTTCTTCCGTGCTGCAAGTTGCAGAAGTTCCGCCGTTCGCGCCGGGTCCTTGAGCACGGACCTCACGTAAGAATCATGCGAATGTCTTTTAACCATAATGCATCCTCCTTCGTTTTGGGGGGCGAATTTACAAATTGTCCCCCCGGAAGAGTGCAAACAACTGTTGCTTTTTTGAAGGGCGGCCCGGCGCTCCCGCGCCGTCACGCTCTATTTTGTGGGGCTCCGCTTCGCCTGGCGGCTCGCGCACCCCTCACAAAACCGAGCCTCGCTTCACTCGCCGTCATCCCCGCGCGCAATCATGTCATCCCCGCGCGCCATCATGTCATCCCCGCGCACCATCATGTCATCCCCGCGAAGGCGGGGATCTCCTTGCTCGTTCCGCGAGTCTCGGCCCCGACACGACCGCTCGGCGTAAAGTCAGGTCGAAGCCTTTTGGTATCGCCTCGCTCTCGCCAACACGACTCGTTAAGACGAGTCGCTTATGGCTCACGGGGTAACGATCGTTGCCGCGAAACTCTGGAGGAGGCCGCCTGATGCACGGTCTTGTCTCCATAATCATGCCCAGCTACAACACGGGTCGGTTCATAGCCGAGTCGATACAGTCCGTATTGGCTCAGACCTACACCAACTGGGAACTGATTATCGTTGACGACGCCAGCACCGACAACACCGACGAAGTTGTTGCCCCCTATTGTCATCCCCGCGAAGGCGGGGATCTCCTGTCATCAAAAATCCATTACCTCAAAAACGCCCAAAACAGCGGGGCCGCGGTCTCCCGCAACCGCGCCCTCGCACAGGCAAAAGGCAAATGGATAGCCTTCCTCGACAGCGACGACCTCTGGGCCCCCGAAAAACTCGAAAAACAAATCAAGTTCATGGCCGGAAACGGCTATGCCTTCAGTTACACCCGCTACGAAGAAATTGACGAAAATGGCAACCCGACAGGAACGCTCGTGGGCGGCCCAAGACGCATCACCAAGACGGGAATGTTCAATTACTGCTGGCCCGGTTGCCTGACTGTGATGTATAACCGCGAAGTCGTAGGCGACATCCAGATTGCCGATATCCGTAAGAACAACGATTACGCCATCTGGCTCAAGGCATGTCGCAAGGCGGATTGCTACTTGCTCCCTGAAACGCTGGCAAGTTACCGCAAAAGGGGCGGCTCAATCAGCAATCACAGCTATGTAGCCCTTATCAAGTGGCATTACAAGCTCTATCGCGAAGCCGAAGGCTTGAATCCAATCAGTTCGCTCTGGATTACTGCGAGGAATCTGTTTTTCGGCGTATGGAAAAAATTTAGGTATGTAAGAACTAAATAAAAGATATGGATAGGGTTTTATACATAATAGACCATTTGCAGAATCGATCTGGGATTGCATCTGTAGCAATGAATTATTATCGTTTTTTTCAAAAAGACGGGTTTAATGTTGATTTTTTGACTTATGACGAAAATGATGAATCGCTAGAAAATGAAGTAAGACAAATGGGTGGGAATATAAATTATATTCCATATTTGTCAATAAAGAATTTTTTTCGTTTTTTCATTTCACTTAAGGCCTTTTTTGAGAAAAATGCAGGTCAATATAAAGTGGTTCACTCTCATTTCCCACAAATAGATTTATTTGCTATTCCTATTGCGAAAAAATATGGTGGAGTGTCTCATTATATATCCCATAGCCATAATACAAAGCATGCAGACTCTTTTTTGAAAATAGTTAGAAATTTCTGTTTTTGTTATCCCTTGCGTTTTATTTCTGATTATCGTGCGGCGTGTTCTATAAAAGCGGGAAAATTTATGTATGGCCGCGGCTTTTCTAAGTCAAAAAAAGATATTGTAGTTAATAATGCTGTAGATTGCAGCAAATATATTTTTGATATTGAAAAAAGAAAAGAGCTTCGAAAGACTTTAAATGTTGGTGATGCTGTAGTGGTCGGAACTGTTGGTGGATTAAGAGTTCAAAAAAATTATTCATTTTTGATTGATGTCATGAAAATTCTTTCTCAAACGGAAAAGAAATACAAGCTTATAATCGTTGGGGAAGGTCCGTTAAAGGAAAATCTTGAACAAAAAGTAAAAAAATACAATCTTGAAAAAGACGTGATGTTTCTTGGCCGTAGAAGCGATGTTGATGAACTGTATTCTGCGATGGATGTCTTTGTTTTGCCGTCAATATATGAAGGACTTCCTGTTGTTGGAATAGAAGCACAGGCTACGGGATTACAATGCTTGTTTAGCGATAGAATAACAAGGGAAGTAGGAGTTGTTAATTCATCCTTTTTGCCGATAACGGATGCTTTTTTGTGGGCGAAGAAAATAGAACTTTTGAATAGTTGTGTAGACAGAAATAAATCGGCTTCAGAGATTAGAACTCTAGGATTTGATATTGCTTGTGAGGCAAAGAAAATCCAGTCGTTTTACAAGGAGATGATGAAATAATGGATAAAGAAGGAATTGTAATTAAGTTCTACAGAATAGAACGTTTTCTATATATCCATCATTTTAAGCTTTTGGCGAGGATGGTCTATTACGTAATTTACATAATGTTTAATTGCGTGATACCACCAAGTGCAGATTTGAAGAAAAATGTGAAAATAGCTCATGGAATAGGAATTGTTATTCATCACAATGCAATTATAGGAGCGAATACGAAAATTTATCAAAATGTAACTATCGGGGGCGGGGATGGTATTGTTGTTGGCGAAAATTGTTTAATTGGTGCCGGAGCTGTTCTTTTGGGAAAAATTGTGATTGGCGATAATGTGAAAATTGGTGCGAATACTTTTGTCAATTTTGATGTGCCTTCTGGTTCTACTGTTGTTGGTGTAAAAGGCAAGATATTAGATTAGTTAATAAAAAAATGAATATTTTGGAATTGAAACAAGATATGTGTAGTTTGCATAATAAAGATATTGGTTGGTGCTACTATAATCATTCGGTAGTCCCAACGACTGCACCACATGAGGAACCGGACTTGTCCCCTATTGAGGATGGATCGATATGGCATATTGACGGACAAAAACCTTTATTTGTACGATATACCACTGATTGGGATTGTGGCTTTGATACGGGCTGGTGGTATGTCATTAAAGACGCTCCTTTTGATATAGAGAGTCTATCCAAAAGTTCGAGAAAACATATAAGGTCAGCTTTGCGAAAAGTTCGAGTGGAACGAATAAATCCGTCTGAACATTTTTCAGAGTTGTTCGAATGCTACAAACAAGCTTGCCAGAAATATAAACTTGCAGACAATTTGTTTTCTTTTGAGAGCTTTCAAAAATATTATATCAATGCAGAAGCTAAAAAGATTGCTTTTTGGGCTGGTTTCAGCATGCAAGACAATAAACTTGTTGGTTATATGACTGTCAAACAGAATCAAGATTGGAGTGAAATCTGTGCCGCCAAGTTTGATCCTCGTTTTTTAAATTTGCAGATATCTGACGCTCTTTATGCATCTGTTTTAGATTATTATTTAAATAAACAAGGAAATAAATATATCTCCAGTGGTTCCCGGTCTATCAATCATCTTACAAACACCCAAGAATATAAAGAACAGCATTTTAATTATCGAAAATGTTATTGTAGGTTAAATATAGTTTATCGTCCGGATGTGAAGAAAATTGTGAAAATTTTGTACCCGTTACGTTATATAATAAATTTTTTGGGTCGATTTAGTAGTGCCTTTCATCAAATCTCCGGAGTTTTAAAAATGGAGAGCATTGTGAGAAAAAATTCGCGTACTTGTGTTTGAAAGAAGGTCAGTTAATTTCTATTTGAAACTATTGAACTCAAGGATGAAGTAATGCGTCTTTTCGGTGTCTTGTTTTTCGTTGTCCTTTTGTCGTTACTTTCTTCTTTTTTCATATTCTTAGAAAAAAGTCCCCCTCCGGGATATGAGACGCTTTTTCTTTTGCCACTAGCCTTTACTATCGTGTCTGTTTTGTTTAACAAACTTTATTCCTATATACCAGATAATCTAGCCATTACATTGATTATTTTTTTGTTTTTTTGTAGAATGGTAATTGCACCATTTTTCTTGAGTCTTGGAGGCTATTCATCACCAATAAATTTGAACATAGAGGATAACTTATTTCATGCGATTTTACTTATAGCGTATGAATTTGCCGCAGTTATGGGAACATTGTTTTTTGCAAGTCAATCAGGAATTGTTAACCAGCAAAAACTTGTCCAGCATGGATTTTTATCTCTAAGTAGAAGGGGTAAGTATACATACATCTTCTTTGTTCTGATTTCGATCCTGATTTTGGCATGTTGTTTTTATATTGCCCCTTTCCTTAAGGAAATGTATAGATCAATAACTCAAATTGGGGATGAGTTTTTTGTGAATTATGAAGATAGTTATATTATCTCTAAATATGCGACGAATTTTACGTCAAGGTTAGGTGTTGTTGTAGGGATGTATTTGATGCGGGCTATGCTGATAATTTTTCCTGCGTTAATTATTGTTCTTTGTCATGAATCAAAGAGTCAAAATGTGTTTGTGCGTTTTATTTCTGTTGTTTGTTGCTTTGTGCCGTTCTTTTTTATTGGAGGCGCAATAGCAAGAAGTTTGATTTATGTAGTGTGCTTACTTTTGTTGAGGGAATATTTGTTTGGTTCTGGTAAGTTGGGAAATAAAATTTTAGCGTTAGGATTATTTTGTGTCATGTTAATACTTATATGGTGGCTTGTATTTAATGTGAAAGCTTCATTATCTTTTTATGAAACGATGTCAACACGATTGAGTGCTTATTTTTCAGGGGTGAATATTGTTTCGGGCGTGTTTAATTTGCCGTATGAGTTGGATTATCGTATTAGGTATTTTCTATATGACTTTATTGCAACGATTCCTTTTGGTCATACGATTTTTGGAGTTAGTAATCAAAATATACAGGAATTTTTTAATTCGTATAATTATTCACAGGGGCAAATTCCTACCACGATTGGAATGGGTTATTACTATTTCGGTAATATATTTGCACCTGTTTATTCTATGATTTTTGCATACTTTGCATATAGGTCTTCTCATTTGCTTGAAATGGGGAAAGTTTTCTCTCCATTCCAATATATAAGGCTTTTATATTCAATATTTGTTTTTTCTATGGGAATTGTGATGTATAATATCGAAATAACAATGATTCTTGTTTTTAGTGTTTTGATTCCCATGTATATTTTAGAAAGGTTGGCGTATGACTCTCCAAAATAACATTCCTAAAAAAATTCATTATTGCTGGTTTGGTGGAAATCCGCTGCCGCCAAAGGCAATAAAGTGTATCAATAGTTGGAAAAAATTTTTTCCTGATTATGAGATAATTGAGTGGGACGAACAAAATTTTGATATCAATAAATATGAGTACACAAAAAACGCGTACGCTGCAAAAAAGTATGCCTTTGTCTCGGATATGGCAAGACTTTTTGTCCTGTCACAATATGGTGGAATATATTTTGATACGGATGTAGAAGTCATTAGACCTTTTGAAGACATCCTTGAAACAGGTGGATATTTGGGTATAGAGGTTCATAAAAAGCAATTTTATGTGAATCCGGGATTGGGCTTTGCTTGCGTTAAAGGTTCTCCTGTAATCAGTGGAATTTTTAATGTGTACAAGAACCAAATCTTTGATGAGAAAAAATTGAAAGATTGTAATATCGTCACGTTGACAACGGAATTTTTGCTTGAAAAAGGGTTGCAAAAGACAAATGAGATCCAAAAAATTGACGATATTACGGTTTACCCCCAAGATTTTTTTAATCCCCGTGATATGAGTACCGGAAAACTCAATCTTACATCGAATACAAGATCGATACATCTTTTTTCTGCAAGTTGGGTTAACAAGGGATTCTTGCTTAGAGGAAAGATTTATCGATTTATAAATCGACATTTTGGTAATAATGTTGCTACTTTAGTACGAAAAGTTTTTGGAAGACATAATAAGTGACTTCTCAAATTAGAAATAGCAAGCGTATAGTCAAGAACACGATGTTCCTGTATTTCAGGCACATATTTATCATGTTTATATCATTCTTTTCGGCAAGAATTGTGCTTGATAAACTTGGTGTTGTTGATTTTGGAATCCAGAATGTAGTCGGCGGCATGGCCGGCATGTTTGCTTTCTTTCGCTCTTCACTTTCTAATGCAACTCAACGTTTCTTAAGTATTGCTCTTGGGAAAAATTCAGAAGAAGAGTTGTCTAAAACCTTCAGACAACATCAAAGCATCTATATTGTTATCACGCTTGTTGTTCTCGCTTTACTAGAGAGCGTAGGTTTGTATTTCTTTTATAACAAACTGGTTATTCCTATAGACAGGTTAGATGCCGCATTCTGGGTTTTTCAGTTGACCATCGCCTCTCTATGCATAACACTGTTAAGTGTTGTGTATGATGCGGTTCTTATTGCTCACGAAAATATGAAAATTTATTCGTATGTTAGTGTTTTTGAAGCCCTTGCAAAACTTGCAATTGCTTTTGGAATTGCGTTTTCTCCTGTTGATCGTTTGATTTCATACGCATTCCTTCTATTTTGTGTAGCCTTGTCAATTAGGCTTTTTTACACTTTCTACTGCAAACGCCTTTATAAGGAATGCTCATTTACATTTTTATGGGAAAAACAAGAAATAAAAAATACTTTTGCATTCATATCTTGGAATTTTATTGGAACTGCAGTTTGGGCTATAAATAATAATGGTATTGATATCCTTCTGAATTTGTTTTTTGGACCGATTGTTAACGCAGCAAAGGGTGTCGCTAGCCAGGTGAGTTTTGCTATAACCAATTTCTCAAACGGTTTCATTGTTTCTGTCCAACCTCAGTTGATAAAGTCCTATGCAGCAAAGGATTTTGATTATCTATACACGCTCTTTTTTAAAAGTTCCAAATATTCCTTTATTTTGCTTTGGTTCTTGTGTTTTCCTTTCTTCTTTGTTATTGATGATGTTTTATCGATATGGTTGAAACAGGTGCCCGATTATGCTGGTTCATTTGTATTTCTAATTCTCCTATATTCTTTAGTGAATTCTTTAAATCAACCCATTTGGACGTTAGCTCAGGCTGTGGGAAAACTAAGGGGGTATATCTGTATTGGTAGTGCTGTTTTTTTGATGGTTTTCCCTATTTCTTATATATTACTCAGGCAGGGTTTTTCACCAAACGCAGTTTTTGAAACAAATGTCATTGTTAGAGTTTTTTATCTGATAACGGTCTTTGTTATTATTCGCAAATATATCCCCGTTTCTATTTATCGATATTTCAAGGAAACATTATTGCCAATTATTCTGGTTTGTATTGTTTCAGTTGTTCCCGTGATGGCTTTAGGTACTTATATTTCTAATATGGCTTATAATCATTGGATCTCATGCGCTTTTGCATTCCTTTGGAATACAATTGTGATATTCTTGTGTGGCCTTTCTAGGAACGAACGAGTTCTGGTGAAATCAAAAATTTTAAATAGGATGAAAAGATGACGCTAAAACGTTTTTTTCGTGGAATTCGGGTGGGGATGGAAATGGTGCTTCGCCTTCCGTTTATAAATTGGTTCAATCCTATTTTGACGGTTTATTTGAATTTGAGGAGCTTCCCTCTTAGGCAAGCTATAAAAATGCCTGTTTTTGTTTATGGATGGCCTAAATTATTTACTCTGCTTGGATCAATGGAGTGTATGGATGTCTGTAAAATGGGCATGATAAAATTTAATTCTATGGATATTGGTGGCCCAGATTATCCTGGTATGGGAACAGCGTTGAACAATTGGGGTAAGATTGTTTTTTATGGTTCATGTGTAATTTCTACGGGCATTAAGATTAATGTGTTTCGCTTTGGAACGCTGGAACTAGGAAAAGATTGTCGAATTATGCCTAATAGTATTATTAGTGTTTGGAGTTCTGTTCATATTGGTGCAAAAACAAGAGTGGCTCATCGGAGTCAGATAATGGATTCAAATTATCATTATATAGTTGACATTGAGAAAAAAACTGTTCGCAGAAGAGAAAACCCTATTTACATCGGTGATTGTGTTTGGATATGTAATAGTGCGACGATTACGGCGGGTGCAAAGATCCCCTCGCATTCAATTGTTGCAAGCCATAGCCTTGTAAATAAGGATTTTTCGGATGTTCCCGAAGGTTCGATTATTGGTGGCGCACCTGCAAAATTGCTCAAGACAAATTACAGGCGTATATTTAACCAGGAATTAGAACATAAAGTAAGTAGTTATTTTGTGCAGAACCCTGACAGCTCTTTTTATCCGTTGGAAAAAGACTTTGATGCTTCTCAATGTGATTAGATTGATGGTGGGGGAATAGGATTTCTTTTTTAAGCCCTCCCGGAGAGTCCTGTTGTCCAGGGTGAGTCCGGTGGATAAGAAAATTTTTATTAGATTCTAAAAAATTTTAGAAAGTGAATAGTATGGCAAAAAAATCAGATGAATATTCTAACGCCTTTCGGTTTATATGGATTGCTGTTGATGTAGTTATGGCTTTTGTTGCCGTTGCATGGGCTCATAATAACGCGTCTTTTGCTTCAACGATGGATTATTTCACATATTGGGGTTTTGTTGTATCTGTTTTGGCTGGCCTTGCAACTTTTTTTGAAATTTTGAATGCATCGGTGAATAGTAAAAAACTCTCTGAAGAAATTAATGAACGCACTATTTCCATTGAGAAGTCTGCAAATGAATTAAAAAACTCAAATAAACTTATTTCTGCTTCAGAATGTACTGTTCTGCTTGATCAGATTATTGATCTCGTTGATTCTGAACGGTTTGATGAGGCTGTAGTTTATATTCGAGAAATCCGAAAAAACTTATTAAAAACGGAACTAAAACGGATCTTTGATGAAAAAATCAAGGTGTATGTAGATGTTAAAACAAAACAATCTATTTGTTATGATTATTATGAGATGGAACGTATGATAGAGGCATACAGAACGTCAAAAAAAGGAAAGGGTGCTGTTGCAAAATATCAAATTGTTCGTGCTAAAATCTTTTACGCAAGTTTTAGAACGAATCTGTCAAGGTTGATTTGAAATGGAGATGATTAAATTATGATACCTAAAAAAATCTTAACTATAATTGAAGATCTTTTTAATAAGACTGAAAACGGGGATTTGGAATGGGGGTATAACGACGAATTAGCCACCGTTTATATTACTATTCAAGATAGGGAATATGAAATATCATATAATTTTTTAGAAACCTATGAGGAAGGCCAATTTAGGATGAAGATAACTAAACATGGACGAGATTCAACAACCGACTATTATTATGATGTTCGAGAAAGTGAAGCTGATTATGATAAATTGAAAAACTTATATGACTCCGCACAAGCTAGCAATTTGTGATTGTTTGACTATTTTGGCGAAAATGAATTGACATTCCGGAAAGGCGGAAACCGCCTAACCGGGATATAGAAAGCTGCATTAGATGTTCTAATCAATTCAGCCAATTTCAGAGTATTGGGAGCGTACGGGATTCTTTGGCTCATTCGTGCGAGCAAACCGCATATAGGCATATTCAGATGTAGATGACCATGATACAAGCCCCTCCTAAAAATAACCAATCCAAAGAATGACAGATTCAAAAAGGATCATGCAAAATGAAGTATGTTTATGTAGATGAATGTTCTTACTCTTTTTCAGGAGAAGAATATATCGGAACAGGGATTTTGGTTTCAGATTTGCCAATTGGTGATGAAATTATTGATAGAGCTCTTGAAAATCTGAGAAACGATCCTGATATTTCTTCTGCTGCAGACTGTGTAAAGAAAATGAATGATGCAACGTTGGAGCATGGGTATTTCCATGCATGTGAAGATTCAAAAGATGCTCATTCTCATTTTTTAAACGAAATTAATGCGGTGCAAAAGAATCAGTTTATTTGTGACTTCAATAAAAAGACAGAAAAAAAAGATTCTTTTTTATTTGATAAGTCTTTTTATAATGCCTTGTGTTCTATTCTTGGAAAAGAAGAAATGGCCTTTTATGTAGAACAAAGAGGTTCGTTGTCAGAAAACAAACTTGTAAACATGTATAATGAATTTGTTGATTATGTATTGACTTTGGGATACGAACAAACATGGAATCCGATTTTTCTACCTAAAGCAGAGTTCCATATTGTAAATAAAAGATGTGCTGGAGTACAATGTTGCGATTTTTTACTTTGGGCTGTAGAAAGATCTTTGCAAGGAAACTCTATATGGTTAGATAGAATCAAATTGGTTGTGAAATCTGATGCTAAAATGGAAGGGAGTGGATGGCAAAGTCAGGAAATGATTTTTGACGCGAAATTTTTGTCGCATGAATTTTATTACGATATTTCTGATTGTCCTAATAAGAAGTTAAAAGAATTAAGAGTTAATGAGGTTTATAAGTTACTTGTTTTTATTCTGAAAACTTGTTGCGATTGTTTGACAAATGTCCCGAAGGAAATTCTTTTTATGGAAGACGAACTACGATATATTAAGGAAAATATGTATTCAATAGATTCTGAAGATTTTGATTACAGAATGTTCAAATGTTTTGCAAGAATATTTGATTTAATTGATGTCGTAAAAAAAGATATGCCATCTGAAGAAAAAAAGAATTGTCTAATGGCAAAAAAAATGTCTGCTTATGTGTTAGCATCTGAAGGTTCGTGTGCCTCTTTGAGAGAAATGAGAATAAGAAATATTCTAAATTTGGAAAATGATATAAAATTTTTTTCATGGTGAGAATTACATGTGTAAGCTTCTCCGTAATTGTCCAGAATGGTGGCCCCGCCGCTCCGGAATAATCACGCCTTCGCCACACATTGTCAAGGATTATTATTTTTGGTTCGAATTTAAGCATAAAATTTAAAAATGCGATTTATGTTATTGGTTGTATCCTTAAAAATAATTTCTTGGACTTCATTTGGACATATTAGCATCTGCCTCATGATGTCAAAAATATAATCTCCAAATTTAATTTCATATCGTTTGTCAAAAAGAATCGGCAACTCCTGCATAAGCTCATCTTCTGAAAAAAAGTGTTTTGTACGTTTGTTTGCTAAGGTTAAAGAAAACATCAGGTAGAGATCTTTTTGCAGAATATACTCGCCCCATTCGAACTGTGTTGCTACTATTTTGATTGCTGTTTTCTTCAGTGTCATTAAATATTCTTCTTTTGAAGAATAACCTACGCATAAGCCGAGTATTAATAATTGTTCTAATCCATTAAATTTGTTAATGCAATCGTGGTTGTTTATGCAGTTTTCTCGCCAATAATTCATGATTGTCCTCGAATCATTGGCGATACCCCTTTCGTTTGCATTCTTTAAATAGCCGTAACTAAAGGCTTCTCTATCGTTATCAGATAAATCTTTTATAAGTGGTAAATATTCTTGCAAAAAGTCTTTGTAAGCTGTAGCACACAATCCGGCTAAGTAATTAAAATTTTTTGAATTTAAAAAACCTAATAAATTCCTCAAATCTTTCAAATTAGTACTGTATGAAAAAATAAAATCTTTTATTATCTCACAATAAAACCAAATTTGATTGCTTGCCTCTTCATAAAAATCTTTTTTTTCTAGAAAACTAACAAAAAATATCATTGATCGAATTGCAGGATATCGGCTTTTGCTATGTAAAGTTTGTTGTATTATGTCCTTTGCATTTTCTTTCAATGAGAAAAGGATTAGCTCCATTTTAAAGGACCAGTCATTTTCATTTAGAAAATCAATGATTTTCTTCCTATCAACAGTCCAAAGCCATTTGATAATTACTGCTGCAATATTTTTAGTATGAGTTTCAAATGCAGGTCCGTTATAAAATGGTTGTAATTCGCGAATGATTGATATGTTGTCTTTGCTTTGGGCTGCAACGTCAATTTTTTCCATACACTCCTTGTCTGAATAAGGAGCCCAATCGGGTACGCTTATAATAAAATGAATGTGGTCAAATATCTGATCTATTTTGACAATAATGGGTTCATTTTTTAAATCAACTTTTAAAACGGGTGGTTTCTCGTTTAAATAATCAAATATGATTAATGATATCAGTAAACTGTTTGTATTGTTGCTTATTATAGCATTTTCAAATAAAATATGTGCATATTCAGAACATTGTTGTTTGCCTGATTTGGAATTTTGTGAAATATATTGCTCAATAGCAGAATAAATTTGATGATAGAAATCATCTAGAGAAATATTAGAGGTTTCTTCAGTAAAATTACAAAATAAAGATGACAACTCGTTTTTGGCGATCATAATGAATCCTTCATTTTTGGAAATTCAACAACGCAACAAGCTTCATTATCTAGTTCTTTCCATAATTTCTCAAAATTCTTTAAAATTTCTCTTGAATCTGTTACCTTTTGGATAATATGGTGTTTTTCTCCAATTTGGTTTACCGATATTCCTAAAGAATAAACCTCAGGTAATTGAGAAGACTCGTAAGGAATAAAAATTAAGAATCGATCGTGGAATTTCCATCCATAATTATCGTGCTGTGCTAAAAATTTCAGAGAAATATTTAAATTGTTAGATTCTTTGAATAGAACTCTAGATTCTTTGCAAAATTCTTCAAAGCCATTGTGCCTAATATCTTTTTTTGCATAAGTATACCCATGATTACGGCATAATTTTTCATAGTCTCCCAGTTTCTTGCTTTTATGTGATAAAGAATTTGCAGAGGATATGCAAGTTATGCAACGGAAGTTTTTTCCTGTTGGTTCGTAATATAGAGTATCCATTATGTCTTTAGCGCTCAAATAGGGATCCCAAAGGCATATTTCTTTTGCATCAGTTTGTCGTATTTTTTTTCTTATGAAATCTAATGCTTTTTTTGATTCTTTTCCTTTAAATACTTGGTAGTCTCCGCTTCTCTTCAGTATATTGTCATTCTGATTTCTTTTCAGAATTTGATTGCTGTAATCGGTTTCTAACGAAATGCCTACATTTATCGGCATTATTGTTTCAAGATTTACTTTTTTTATAGAGCCATCTGCTTGAGGAATTGTCCTCGGTGGCATAAGCCCTTGAATATGCATATCTCCATGAAAAGTTTTTATAAAATTAAATTCATTATCATATAAAATAATTTTATTTTCAAAGTCGGAAACTGTTACATGTACATTATTATCATCGCCTAATTTCGAATCAAATGTGAAGTCTAAACCCTTGAAAACTTGAGAATCAAAACCTGTAATGGTGTTGTCAAAAGATGTTTGGACATGAACATTGATATTCTTTTCAATTTTTGATTTGATGTGTGATTTGGCTGTAGTTCTGATTTCAGATCCTTGGCTGATTAGTGCTGTGTCTAAATCCATAATTGTAACAGGGAATTGGAAAATAACATTCCCGATTCTGTCTGAAACTTTTGCTAAATCAATATTTATGATTTTTTTGATGGCTTGGTTGATAAAATCGAATTTTGTCCTTTGGGTTTCTCCCAAGGAGAAGTCTTTCTTTTCATTAAAAAATTCGATTACATAACTTGCTCCCCAAAAATTCGTTTTCAATGCGTTGTTTAGCATAGGTTCTGTTGTTCCATAGCGCAGAGGTACGAATGTTTTGGGTAAAAGAACCATTTGTTTTGAAACACTGCAATTTTCGTTGTTAAAAATTATTTTGTTTTGCTGTTGAATGTTTTTGAATTGTTCTTTTGCATCTTCTATAGAAATCCTCTTTTGGAGAACTCCAAATTTGAATTTTTTATCAATTTTTTGCAATTCAGGAAAAAGATACTTGTCCTTGGAGTCTTTGGGGGCTATTTCTTCAAAAACAAAGAGAGTGTAATAGTTCTGGACACTTTTGTTTTCTTGTTCATACAGAAATATCTGTGTCATTTCGCAACTTTCGTAGAAGGCAATCTTGTCATTCTGAAGCAATAGATCGAAATCCGCATTTGCAATATCGGCCTTTGTTTTTAATTCTGTTATTCGTTCTTCTTTAAAATCATGCATCAAGATACTTACCTCCAGATTTTTTTTAGATTAAATCCTTCCAATTTGGTTCAGGAGCAAAGTCTTCAATATTCATTACTTCAAAACAATCGTAAAATGCTGGTTGCTTAGCTTTCAAATTTTGTAGAGTTTCTTTTGATACAATCATGTAAAAATCTTTTCTAGATCGAGTCATTGCCACATAGGCTACTCTCCGCTCCTCTTCATCTACAGAATTGTTGCTCCACCACAAATCTGAAGGGCATCGATTTTTTCCTTTGCCAATGGGTGGTGTTACTAAAACCGTAACATCATGAGTTTGCCCTTTTACAGAATGTATTGTTTGAAGTGACGGCCCGTTTACTTTTTTTCTTAAGGAAGGAAAGAAAATCGACATCTGTTCATCGCATCCTTTCTTTTCTCGGTCTTTTTTGTAATTTGTCGGCTTCAAATGCTTTGGAGGATTTTTTTTTACAAAAGCCGATTTGTTGATTTTTTCTTCAATTTTAGCTCCAACTTCTAGTTGCCATTTCTCATAAGTTAGGGTCTCGTCTGTTTTTACAGAATCTAATAAACATGATACAACTAGTCTTTTCCAGTCATCATAGACGACCTGCTTTGTAGAAAGTTCTTCTTTGGATATTCCCTCGTAGTTAAATAGCCATAAAGAAATAGATGATTCGGCAAGACCTAGCGCTTTGACATTATTTCCTTGATAAAATGCTTGAACAGCGTGGCTCATAAGGGTTAAAGCGGGACAACCAAGAGTTGTTAATTCTTTATTTTTCTTTTTATTTAAGCTATAAACAGTCTTGTTTAGTCTTGTAATAAATTTTAAATCTTGGTTTGGATGTTGATTGCATAATTCTTCGATAAGGTAAGGAACATCTTTTTCAAAATTAGAATAACTGATTAAAATGTTTTTCCCATTTTCCTTGTCGTTTGGGTTCATTGCGCTGGGGATTAAGCAATTTGCAATAGAAACGATTGATTTAGGACAACGTCGGCTCGTTTCTAATTGGCGCTCTGCTCCTAGAGTTGTGAATTGGTTGAATAGAGACGGAGTTGCTCCGTTAAATTCATAAATAGCTTGGTTTGGGTCTCCAACAAGTAAAGCTTTTATGTTTACAGGTTCTTTTAGCAATTCTAAAAGAGTCTTTCCTGCGAAGAACCCAGTATCTTGCAATTCATCTACAACGATAAATGGAAATTTTTTTGCGATTACGTTTGAAATTATTTCACCATAAAAAGAATCACTTAAAATTCTGTATGAACATAAGGCTACGTCGGCATGTGTCATCCAGCCGCTTTTTTTGATAAAATTTCGTTTTACATTACGAACCCAGTCAAATTCTCCAGAAATGATTTCATACCCTTGTCCATATTTGTTTTTATATGTCAATATTTCATTGTTAAAGATGTCTAATCCGCTATATGTTATTTTTAATAGATTATATCCTTTCTTTGAATGGATTAAACTTTCTCCATCAGGAGCCTTAGCCCATTTTTCAGCACCGCATTCCGCTGGGATTAAGCGGGGCCTGGCGTAATCAGGGTGGATTTTGTTCCAAAAAGGTTTTACAATATATCTGAAAAGAAACGAATCTAGAGTCCCGACAAAGTGTGGCAAACTAAGTTCGTATCCCACTGCATTGCGGATTTCTTCGCCTCCGACTCGTGTGAATGACAATGCCGCAATTCCGCCAGGTTTGTTCCAATTTTCAATTTCTTTTTTTATGATTTGCCCGACAAGCCAGGTCTTGCCGCTTCCGGGTGCGGCGCGGACTATTCGAATACGACTTGTGTCGTCGATTATTCGTTGTTGTTCTGGGCTTGGATTTGACATTAATTAACTCGCGTACTTACAAAATTAATGGCTCGTTGAATGTATATGGGCACTTCAAAATGGTTGACAAATTTACCGTCGCCGTCAATTTCTTCCAAGATGGCCGCCAAATTGCTTGCGAAGTCGCCTTTGCCATGGCAGTTTCCTGAAAGACAAATGACTCGCCATATCCGTTTAGCCTTTTCTTCAAGGGTTGGCAATTGCTGAATTGAATCTTCTGTTAATGAGCGTGGAAGTCCTTTGAAGCAATTTATCCATGCTTTGACCATTGTCAAAGGGTTGCCTTCTGATGCTTTTGCTAAATCGTATTCCAGAGTGATTGTAGAATGCCGAATGACAACATTGTCAATTTCATTAAAAGAGTTGATTAGATTTTGTGTTCTTGCACAGATTTGATTTGTGTCTAATACATCGGCGTTTTCCCAATCTGCAATTTGTCTTGTTTTTCCTTCTTTTGTTATTGTTTTTGAGGGATAATAAATGTCTGGATCCCCGTCTGTGATTATTGCTACGGGAATATCAAAAATATCTTCGTTGAAGATTTTCTTAAAGATTTCAAAAGAAACGCCACAAATCGGAATAACAGAAATTTGTTGTCTTCCTAAATCAATTCCAAGTCGTTGAGCAAGAATCGGAATCAGAATGGCTTCTGATATGCCTTCGACAAGAATGACTCCTTTTGCAAAATATAGCGTTGACCTTGTTATATCCATCAAACGACTGAATTGTTTCTTTTCCAAATCATTAAAACCAGCTTTTTTCAATGCATTACAACAAACAGAATTGTCCTTTTTGAAAAGGAGGTGGATTTTATCTATTGGAATGTCGGTTACTAGTGTCGGAGAATGTGTTGTTATAATAGTCTGGGGAGTTAGATTTTCTGACAAATAACGGGACAAAGATAAGACCATTTGTGGATGCAGATGTGCTTCAGGCTCCTCAATCAGAAGAACAGGGCATTCATCTTCGCCAATGGATTTTAAATATTGCAAAACAACTGCGATGTAGAGTAGATTGTTTGAGCCAAGTCCGTTTGCGTAAAGATCTTCAACCGGATTTCCATCCATCTGTACCTGTAGCGTTCGCAGTATCTTTGTGAAGTCGCTATTTGCTGCTAAAATTTTTGATTTTTGTGCGTCGGATGCAGCTACACTTTTTGTTATATCGTTTATGCCATTGATTATATTCTTAATCAAATCATTGTCAGACAATTTTTCATTTGAATCGTTATAAAGCTGTTCAATATTTTGCTTATTTTCATCATTTGCGAGATTTTTCAGAAGTGTTGCGAGTTGGCTTTTGTTGCCTGCGGTTAATGCCGTTTCGGCATCTCGCAAAGCAGGCAAATAAATAACGGAGAATTGCTCCATTATTTTCTGAGGCACTTCTGATTTCTCTGGGCCTTCTGGTCCACCAGTCCTTTTTACAGAAACTCTGCTACCGTTTTTCAACGGCCAAGAGGCGTTGTACTCTAATTTTGCAATGGAGTCATTTATGTTGGCAAGGTCAAAATCAACAATTTCAAAGAACTTGACTCTTTGCTTCTCATTTAAATCGGCGAATTCCATTTTGATTGTAAACGATTCTTCTCGCTCCTGTTGATTTGAGTCTTTGTAGAAATCATCTTCTGAAATCCAAATGGGGTTTGGATTGTTCATAGATGTTCCGAGAGCAAGTCTTATTGCGTCAATGATAGAGCTTTTGCCAGTATTGTTTTTCCCGACGAAAACGTTCAGGTCCTTCTGAAAATCAATCGTCACATCTTTGATGCTTCGAAAATTTTGTATGGAGAGTTTGGATAAATACATTTTGTTTCCTTGTCACTATGAAAAATACATTCATTTAGGTGCAAATAGCCTTTTATTGAAAAAAATGTTCCTTTTTGAGGTAATTCTTGTTCCTTAGGTTGCGTTAGGGATCGAAGCCCGAAGGGCCGGGAGGGCCGCCGGTGTCCCGCGCTCGGCCCTCTAGGCGGGGAAGCCGTGGGGTGATGCCACGGCTTCGTGCCGCGAGAGCCCGACCCTGCGCAGCAGGGAACGCCCGTAAGGCACCCTGTGGGCTGCATCATGGTCGCTCGAAATACATGCGCCTGTTCCTGAGCCATATTTGCCAGAATGTCTCTTGCGATGACTGCCGCTACCGCAAGAAGCCTCGAATTGCCGACATCACTCAGGGCGACTATTGGCGAGTCTCCAAGTATCACCCCGAAATGAACGACAACAAGGGAACGTCGGTGGTTCTCTTGAATACTACTCCAGGTAGTATGCTGTTTGAATCCGTCGCCGATAAAGTCGTCCAATGCGATTCTAAGGTCGAAAACGCCATCGCCGGCAACCCCTGCATCGTCCGTTCCAGCAAACCGCACCCCAAGCGCGCCGAATTCTTCGCCAACCTGGACAAATACACCCTCGATCAGCTGATAAAGATGTATTGCCCCTTCCCGTCACCCCTCAAGCGGGTGTATCTCCGGGTACGTGGGCTGCTCGGGCGGGTAAAGCGGAAGGTTGTGGGGTAGGGAAAGACAAAAGGACCGCCTTACGGCGGTCCTTTCGTTGGTTTGAAGTTGCTTGGTTATTTGCGTCTTGGCTCTCTTTGCGAAAGAGCGCTGCCAGCCACACTTTTCGAAGTTTTACTGGCTTGTCCATTTCGAAGTATTTGAGATGCCTTTGACGCAATTTTAGGCGATGTTACCTTCTTTGCCATTTTATCGCTCCTGGATCTTATGGATCCGGTGTTCCTTATTCGAAGGCTAAACCTGCAGTGCAGGTCTAGTGGATCGAAAAAGGTGTGTTAAAGAGACTAGAATGGATTGTCTCTGGACAAATTGGAGGATTTCGGCTATATTTGGGGTCCTGTCACTCAAACGGAGCCGAACCATTCGGTCCTTTGAATTGGGCTTCGCCTTAGCGGGCGGAGCCCTTTTCTCTTACAAAGATAGTAAAAAAATGTAGAAATGTTACGATTTGTTGCAAAATATTTTTGTTTTAGGTGAATTTTTTGTATATTTTTGTAGTGCAATTACAAATTTTATACAGAAAGGCACGTCCATGATAAGAGAATTTTGGGTAAAAAATTACCTTTCCATTCGAGATAAACAAGAATTGAATTTCTTGGCAAAAGGGCCTTCGTCGGAGCTTGTTGCGGAAGTTGCCGATGGAGTATTCTTGTATAAATTGGGAATCCTTTATGGTTCGAATGCTTCTGGAAAATCAAACATGCTTGTTGCGTTGAATGAAGTGTTTCGCATATTGGTTATGTCGAAATCAGATGCAAGCAAGAAAATTTACGAAAGTATTCCATTTGCTCTCACGAAAAATGAACCCATAGAGATGCATGTCTCATTCTATGCTAACGGTATTAGGTATGATTATGATGTAAAGTTCAACGAGAAATACATTTTGAATGAAACCTTGTACTATTATCCCAACAAGTCAAAGTCTTTATTCTATGAACGTTCGTTTGTAGGCGAAAACTTGCAGGCGGATATCAAGTTTGGCACAAGTCTTAAGCTGCTGGTCAAGACCCAAGACAGTATCCGTGAGAACACATTGAACAACCATAGTGTTTTATCCGTTTGCAGAAAGGCCGCGCTGAAAGAGGATATTGCCCCCTTCAATGTGCTCCATAGTTGGATTATGGACAACTATCATGATGTGGATGGTGATGGTGAAAAGGGTGTTGTTGAAATCCTAACCGAGGCTTATAATAATCCAAGGAAACGTAAGTTCTATAACACTATGCTACAAAAGGCTGATTTGAACATTGTAGAATATCGGCCTAGTACAGAAGATAGTTTTCTATCAGCAGAACTTCGTGAACGCATAAAAAAGGAAAATTTTCCCGATAAAATGAAGGAAGAATTGCTTAAGCCAACAGTCGATTCTGTAGCATTTGTCAATCATTCCATCAATGGCGATTTTGATATTTCTCTCAATTGGCAGTCTAAAGGGACCCAGAAATACATACGCATTCTAGATGCTCTATATGATATGATTACCGCTTCTCATGTGTACTACCTTGATGAATTAGGAGAGGATCTACACAATGACTTGTTGTATTATTATCTTAATGTTTTCATTTTTAATTCGGATAAATCGCAATTGATTATCACGAGCCAGGAAACGACGCTCTTGTCTCAGGATTTGATTAATGAAAACAGAGGCGTTGTATGGTTTGTTGAAAAAAACAAAGAGACTGCGTCGTCGACGTATTCTCGCGGAGATTCTTTTGGATTGCATAAGAACCTTTCCCTTTACAATTCATATCGCATTGGTCGACTGGGAGCAAAGCCCGAACTTGGCAGTATCTTTATAAATCTGGATGATTGATATGGGCCAACTACGTCAAACAGTTCTTATCTTAGGTGAAGGGCCTACTGAATTCTATTACTTCAAGTCCTTGTGCGATGTATTCAAACGTTTGACCATCAAACCAGACTCTCCAAAGCATACGAACCTAACGGAATTTGAGGCTAAGATAAAAGAGGGCATTGAATTGGGCTTCAACCATATCTTCTGCATTATCGACATGGATACGAAGGACAAAGAGCCGGAACTTTCTCAATATCAAAAGTTAAAGAAAAAATATGCCGAACCAATCAGCAAACCGAAGAAAGGTATTTATTGTAAGGTCGAGTTTTTCGAAACACATCGCTGTACAGAGTTGTTCTTCCTTTACTATTTCCGATACACATCGCGTCCTTATGAAAATCAAGAACAACTTCTAAATGATTTGAATCAGTGTGTGGTTTACAAGAAGGCAAATGAGTTCTTCAGAAAGGGTTTGCACAGCTACTTTGAACGGAACAAAGGAAGTCTTGATAATGCAGTGGCCAATGCTGAAAGATCAATGGCGGAAAAGCAGAAGGATGGAAGAGAATATACTTACTCAGAGTTGGGTCGATTGATGACTTTATTGAAAGAATTATAATGGTAAGAGGGGCTTATGCCTCTCTTTTGGGATTTCTCTCATTTTGATTTTGATGACCGCTTGTTGATTGTGAATTCGGAAATTCCGAATTTTTGCGAAAATTGAAGAAAAAAGTGTTTGTTCGGGTATTCCGAATAACCACTTCACGTAGGGGCAATACTTAGACAACGAGCAATGATTATGCATTCCGCATATGGTCTCCAGTCACATACGGATGTGCATTTTGTCTCCTGCGTCCGCGTTAGGGATCGAAGCCCGTAGGGCCGGGAGGACCGCTGGTGTCCTGCGCTCGGCCCTCTAGGCGGGGAAGCCGTGGCCCCGGAACAAGTCCGGGGTAAAGTCCGCGCCACGGCTTCGTGCCGCGAGAGCCCGCCCCTGCGCAGCAGGGAACGCCCTTACCCCTTCATGGCCTCGATCAAATCGAAACCGTCGCCGACCTCCGGCAGGGCTCCGTATTTCTTGTCGAAGTAGTCCTTTTCGAAAATCCTGTCCCTGCGGACCTTGCGGAATTCGCCCTCGTCGCTCATCTCGATATCGCTAAGCCGCTTTAGCACAGTCGCTTCGTGGGGCTTGCCCTTCTCGGCGAACCATATCTGGTCATGGTATTGGGTAATTTTTGTAAAAATGTTCTTACGAGATTAACGCCCTAAATTGGCTAAATTCGTTTAGAAAGGGCGAAAAATCACTGGCTGGTAGACTTTTTTATCCCAACCGAGCTGCATTTTTGCCCGGTGATGTCCCGGCTACTCGCTATAATATCTACGGGAGCCTTTTCTCCAATGTTGAAGAGAGGTTTAAACCTCGCTAGGATACATGTAATCCTGGCGGGAAACCGTAAACATTAAACCAAGGATGGTATGTCATGGGGTAGGCGAGAATTCCCTGCCGCTTGAAAACGGGATAAATAACACTGAATTTATAAGAATTTCATAAAAATGACTTTTTTGATGTGGAAAAGCTTTTTTTTTTGTTTAAATGTCTGACGATGTTGTCAGCATAAGAAAGGAGGTCAATATGGCGACAAATCCGCCATCTGGAGACAATCATAGGAATGGAGCGGTCCGCTCCCGTTCCCAAACCTTTAATCCGAGGACGCAGCAGTTTGTAAAGCGTAATGCCGAAACGGGCCGCTTTATGGACGTCAAGCAAAATGGCACGCCATTTAAGGGGGTGAGAAAGGATGCTCTATGATGAGTATTCGTCTGTGGATTTCCTTAATTTTGTTCAGTCAAAACTGAATCCTGAATTTGTGCAGTTGGAAACTGCACAATTGGAAAATATTCAAAAACGGGATGCGATTAATTCGTCGTCGTTAATTGTGCAATCGGAAACTGCACAATTGCCAGCTTTCCCGAAGTTTATCGGCTTGACTTCATTTACAAATCATGTGGCGATTCTTTGCAATTGCAAGTCGTATGAGCAGAGATTGTTCTACATGCTATATGCTAATAAAGAAAGACTGTGCTGCGATGAATTGAAACGCAGTATTGCAAATGATACGTTTACGACCCTCTTGCGGTCAAAGAAGAATCTGTCAAAGGGAATGTTGAAAAATTATCCGCAGGCAGGCATAACCTTCAAAGACGAACTTTTTCTGGATTTTTTGAATTTGCCGGAGAAACATTCGGAAAACAAGCTGAAAAAGTCTATCGTGGAACAGATGAAAAATTTCATTCTGGAACTCGGCAGCAGGGAATTTTTGTTTGTTGATATGGAGTATGTTCTGCAGGTGGGTGCATCTTCCTACAAGGCTGATTTGCTCTTTTACCATAGAGGCTTGCAGGCCCTGGTGGCGATCGAACTCAAAACGACAAAGTTCCATCCTAAGGATTTAGGGCAACTTGAGCTTTACTTGGAGGCATTGGATCGGGATGTCCGAAAGTCCAACGAAAATCCGTCAATCGGCATGATTCTTTGTCCATCGGCAGACCAGGTCGTTGTCGAATATGCGATGAGTCGTTCTATGAGCCCGACTTTGATTGCCGAATACAAGAAGAAACTGATTCCGCAGGAAACGGTCCAGAAATTGCTTGGCGAATACTGCGCCTCATTTGAAATGGGAGCAACCCAAAGGAAAAAGGTCTCAACGAAACGAAAGAATAAGTGAATTTGTTCGCATTAGACCTCCTGCCATTTGCAGATCTTCATCTTGTCACTCGCATCCGCGTTAGGGATCGAAGCCCGAAGGGCCGGGAGGGCCGCTCGTATCTTGTGCTCGGCCCTCTAGGCGGGGAAGCCGTGGGGTGACGCCACGGCTTCGTGCCGCGAGAGCCCGCCCCTGCGCAGCAGGGAACGCCTGTGAGTGGGTGGCTTGTTAATTCCACTCCTTCTTTTTTAGGGCTTTCAAATAGTTCTGCTTCAAATCTCTCCTGTTGCCGAAGAATGCCATTTCTGACTTTGAGAAAAGGTTGCTTTCAAGTTTCAGGTTTATAAGTTCCATCGTGCAAATAAAGTCTGCGACTTGGAATAATCTGTAATCGGATGGCATCACTTTTCGAAAAATCGGATTGGGCAACAGAGCGTTAAATACGGACGATAAAAGCTTGCTTACTTCAACTTGTCCGTTGTCGTAGTAAATTTTGACATCGTCAAAAGTGAGAAATTCATCATAATGACTTCTTAAAAATGAAGAAATTTGCTTTGAAAGTTTGCCTGTTGCTTCTACAGAATCTTTGATGTGCTTTTTTTCGATAGAGAAGCATTTATATTGAATCCCTGCAGAACGAATAAACGCCATCATTTTGTTGAAAATACGTCTCCGTTCAACGATACTCATGTCTTTGTAAATTTCTTCCTTGCGGATAATTGGGCCGGTATGGATGCAAAGATTATCTAGTCCGAGATATGACAATTCCGTGTCAAGACGGTGGACATTTTCCTGAATGTCGATATCCTGCTTATGGAACACCATTGTTATTATGTAGTACGGAGAATGTGGGCTGTATTCGCCAAAGTCCCCCGATTCATCGATGAAAACGCTTAGTTCCTTCAAGATTCTCTCCACAAAAAAAAGCGAGGAACTTCCTCGCCAGAGATGGACCTGGGTCTTTCGACCAGCCCAATAAGAATATACTTAATTATAAGCCAAATGTCAATAGGTTGAACGAATAAAGATGATCATTTTACGTCCGCGTTAGGCCTCCAGCCACTTGCGACTGTGCATCTTGTTTCCCGCGTCTGCGTAGGGATCGAAGCCCGTAGGGCCGGGAGGGCCGCCCGTATATTGTGCTCGGCCCTTAGGCGGGTATAAGGGGCTGCGCAGCGGGGATTGCTCTTTTTTTAAATAAAGAAGTTATTATATTACCATGTATGGATTATTGTGAGCTCGCTACCGACCGGTTTCTCAACTCTACGTTCCTTAACACATGCGTGTTGGGCTTGTTCTCTTTTCTGCTGGCCGTGGCGACGGTCGTGATTGCTGTATGCCAATATCGTTTCCAGAAGAACAGCCATGAGCAAAAACTCCTGCTGGACCGTGAAAACAGAATCCTTGATATCTACAATGTTTTTGCTGATTGCGGGCGAGTCTTTATTACGAAATACCCGAGTGTAAATCTCAAGTTGGGAATTTTGCCGAATGAATCGAACGTGAAAAACAGCAGGAGCATCGAAGTCAGGTTTGCAATACGTTTGGCATGGCAAAATTAATCTTTAAATCTGATCCGGTGATTATTGGCCAATTGGAAAAGATTATGAAAAGATTCCTTGAACTGAGTTCAAGGGAGCTCAAGGTTATCCTTACGCAAAGGGATGTGTTTATGAAGGCTTTTGAACAGGTGAGGGTCGCTTTTGCAGATAAGGGCATTTCCACCTTGCAAGATGTCTGGCTGAATCCGGAAGCGTTCGATATGCTGAACAAATTGAACAACACTCAAGACGTTATTGACCTTGAAAGGGAAATAGATGCCTTCCGGAATAACGAACTCTCCGATGAGAATTTCGATAAGTACTTCGAACCGTATATCAGCAAAATTCCGAGGAATGGCAAAAAATCTGCTAAAATCTCTTGATTTGTCACTTTGTGACAAGATGAATTTGTATTTTTGTGGTATGAAGCTGTCAATTAAGAATTTTGGACCTGTCAAACAGGCAGTGGTGGATTTCAAGAGGATTAATGTCCTTGTCGGGCCGCAGAGCTCGGGCAAGAGCACTATCCTTAAAATTGCCAGTTTCTGCAATTGGATTGAAAAACATATTCAATTGACTCAGTCCCCGGGCGATTGGGTAAATCCAGACGTGGTAAAGTACCATTTGGTTTTATTCCATAAACTGGATGGTTATGCCTATCCGGGTTCTGAAATTTCCTATAAGTCGGAGACTTTACAGTTCAAGATAAGCTTTGACAAGAATCTGCTCATTGAAACGCATTTTGAATGGACCAATAAGCGTTGGAGTTATAGGCGTACAAAAAACACCTATATCCCTGCAGAGCGTAACATTGTTGCGTCTATCCCAAATTGGCTCGATGTAAACTTTGACAAGTTCAACAACATTCGCAACTATATGGCGGAATGGGATGTGGCACGCCGAAATTTTGACAACCGGCACAAGTTGGATATTCTGAATATGGGCGTGTCGTATTTCTATGATGATGCGGACAAGTCGGACCATGTAGCATTGAACGGGAAACAGTTGAAGTTCTCTAATGCTTCAAGCGGCCTGCAGTCTTTGATTCCGCAGTATGCCCTTTTGTCATATCTGTTCGATATCTCGCTTGTGTCCGAGCCGGCGAGTCTCCGGAAAATGCAGACAGACCTGATGCTTAAGGATATTATTGAGCAAGACCCAAAACTGAAAAATATGGGGATTGCCGATAACTACCTGAAAAATTGCGGTGTCAAGGTTTTCCTTGAAGAACCTGAACAGAATCTGTTCCCGAAGGCACAGTACGGGCTTGTTAAGTGGTTCGCTCAGAAGCTGAACGGGAATTCGAACAATTCCTTGTTTGTAAGTACCCATAGCCCATATATACTGTCTTCGTTGAATAATTTGATTCAGGCGCACGATTCTGCGGCGAAGAGAGATGCTGCTAGGCAGAGTGCTGAGAAGATTGTGGGTCAAAAGGATTTTGTTGATTTTGACGATGTTCGCGTTTATGGTGTAAGCAATGGGCGCGTAAAGAACTTGATGGACAAGGAAAACCGGCTGATTGCGCAGTCGTTCCTGGATTCTGCATCTTTGGATATTTCGAACGAATTTAGCCGGTTGCTTGATCTATGAAAAAGTTTGAATCGGCATTGAAGGAATGGGCGGGTTCGTTGCCCAAAGGCTCTTGTTGTTCGACTAGGGATTCTAACATCAAGTTCGAAGAACAGAAAAGCAGCATTACTTTTGTTAATAAGTCAAAGAAGTCTTGCCTGAAGGTAAATGTCGATGGGAGTGTTATCCCGTCTGCAGAGAGCAGCTTGCGCTGTGATAAGCTGCTTGTAGAAAGATCGAGTCCGCTATTTTGTTTTGTAGAATTGAAGGGTGGTAATATTGGACACGCTATCAAACAACTTGAGACTTCTCTTGCGGATCCTCGACTGAATCCTGATTGTGATCAACAAAAACTTGCATTTGTTGTAGGTAAGAACCATTTCCCGGCATCTTCGCCACTGATCCAAAAGGGCATGAAGAAAATTAGTGCCCTAAATGCGAAATTGATTGTTGTAAATACGCCTGCATCATATCTGCTGTAGATCGCGGATGTTCCGAACGGCGAAGGATTCACAAAGATTGTCTTTTGATTACTCTGAGTGAGATCTGTGTCGTTGGTCTCTATTGTGATGTTGCGTGTTACGTTTGATGATGCTTTCAGTTGAAATGCTTTGTAAAAACCGCGGTGTGAATTCCGCGTTAGGGATCGAAGCCCGAAGGGCCGGGAGGGCCGCCCGTATCCTGCGCTCGGCCCTCTAGGCGGGGAAGCCGTGGGGTGACGCCACGGCTTCGTGCCGCGAGAGACCGCCCCTGCGCAGCAGGGAACGCCCGTAAGGCACCCTGTGGGCAGCATCATGGTCGCTCGAAATACATGCGCCTGTTCCTGAGCCGTATTTGCCAGAATGTCTCTTGCGATGACTGCCGCTACCGCAAGAAGCCTTGAATTGCCGACATCACTCAGGGCGACTATTGGCGAGTCTCCAAGTATCACCCCGGAATGAACTACAACAAGGGAACGTCGGTGATTCTCTTGAATACTACTCCGGGTAGTATGCTATTTGAATCCGTCGCCGATAAAGTCGTCCAATGCGATTCTAAGATCGAAAACGCCATCGCCGGCAATCCCTGCATCGTCCGTTCCAGCGAACCGCACCCCAAGCGCGCCGAATTCTTCGCCAACTTGGACAAATACACCCTTGACCAGCTGATAAAGAAGTATTGCCCGTTTCCGTCACCCCTCAAGCGGGCGTATATCCGTGTGCGGGGGGGGGGGATGCTCGGTCGGATGGGGAAGCTTACACCACAGAAAATTCCAGCAAAAAACGGGGCGGACCTATTGACAACCGCCCTGCGTTTGTGTATATTTGATAGTGAACAAATGTGTAGATAGTCTTTTCTGCGCTACATGGGGCAGGGCTTCAGTCAAAGTAGCGCATTGACGCGGACATCTAGTGAATGTATATTTGGAAAGAGGATTAAATGACCGGAAAACTGAATAAGAAAATGTTCGAGCCGTTTGAAGGCTCTGTGTCCATCCAGAAGGGGGATGGACGTCGTGTATCGTATTTGTCGGTCAAGCGTTATGCGGATTCTCTCAAGGAACTCGCCCTGAAAAAACGGACTTCGATTGCGGCGGTTCTCGGTGAGGCGTGTCGACCTATTGCTGTTGCGAAACGCCCTGCGGCAAGGCTCGATCGGAAGGATTCCAAGGCGTAGGTTTGGGGGTAACGATGAGTGATTCTCTGATTCTTTACCACGGCACCGATTCCAAAATTTTAACCCCCGACTTAGCGAAATGTAATTCGTACCGGGATTTCGGTCGTGCGTTTTATCTGTCCTACAATAAGGGGCTCGCCAAGAATTGGGCGGAAAAGAAAAATCCTGTCCGAGCAAAGGTGAACGATTACGGGATTATGTTGAATAATGCCGAAGATGGTTGCCTGAAGATAAAACGGTTCAAGGCCGATGCGAAATGGGCAAAGTTTGTTTACGACAACCGGACAAACGCGAATTTCGTCCGCCCGGATTACGACATCGTCATCGGCCCAATTGCGGATAATACCTTGCAGGACTGGTTCAACAAGATCGATGAAGAAGGTCTGAGCTTTGGCGATGTGGCTTCCAAGATTCAGTACAAGAAGTTCAAGGATGATCAGTTTGCGTTTTGTTCCACAAAGGCCTTGAACCTTCTGAAATGGGTGGGGTGTCATGACTGCTAGTGTCAAATTGTCCTTGATGGACCACTACGTGAAGAAAATGACTATGATGCTTGCGAACGAGTTTAACTTGTCCGTAGAGAGTGCTATGCAGTTTGTTCTGGCTTCATCTTGCTTCAAGGAATTGCACGAAAAGTCATTTTTGCTCGAAGAAGGCGATTTGTTCCATTTTGAACGCTTGAAAAAAGAGTTTGCCGACAAGGCCAAATAAAAAAATATTCGGAAATTGTGCAGTTGCCAACTGCACAATTTTGCGTTAGGCCAATAGCCACTTGCGGCTATGCCGCTTAGTGGCTATGGTCCCCTTTAGGGGAGATCGAAGCCCGAAGGGCCGGGAGGGCTATCCGTATCCCGCGCACGGCCCTCTAGGTGGAAAAATTGCGGCGTGAGGCCGCAATTTTATGCCACGAGAGCCCGCCCCTGCGCAGCAGGGAACGCCATTTATATGTTTTGACTCCTTTTTCTGCCCGAAAATGAAATCCGGCTTGTTTTTAACGACTACATAATCTATATTCAAATTATGGCCGACAAGTACAAAATACCTTACGTGAACATGTGCATCCGTCTTTTTGCGCGGCGTTTCCAAATGACGCTTCAGGGGGCGGCAGATTACCTGTGCAAGTTTAAGGGAATTCGGTTTCTGGATGACTGCTATCCTTCGGAACATCTTCTGCCTGTGGAAGATGCCTTGGACGACCTTGTCGCCGTCTGCAAAAATAACGGTGGGGCCATTGGATGATTCTGTATCATGGGACCAATTCTGACTTTTCCCAAATTAATCTGGGGAAGGGCCCATTGCAGATGACGGAGTTGCCTATTTGTTGAATTTGTACGAAGAAGGCCTGCGGACTTTGGAAGAACTGGCAAAGGAACTTGAATACAAGGACCTGAACAATCAGTTCTGCTTTTTGACGGATCGGGCAATTTCACTTTTGCATCGGGTAAAATAATGACGGCAGCTCAAAGCGAATCTCTCGTATCAAAAATTGTCGAGAAAAACGTTCAGCTCTTGATGAACGAGTTCTCCTTGGATTTGGAGTCCGCTTTCGCCTTCATATACAAGACGAAGGTGTTCGAGTCATTGAACGCGCCTGACACGGGATTGCGTGCCCGTAGCGCCGATTATATTTACGAACTTGTGCGCGAAGAATTTTTAGCTAAACGGTAGTTTTTGCGTTAGGCCTCCAGCCCCTGCGCAGCAGGGAACGCCCGTGTTTTTTTCTATATTCACCCATGATGGACGAGGTAAAGGACATTTCCCCAGACGGCGTGTCGGCAGACGACGAGCGCTACATGCGCATGGCTCTTCGGGAGGCGGAGCGTGCCTTTGACGAGGGGGAAATTCCCATCGGCTGCGTCATCGTGAAGGATGGTACGGTCATCGGTCGTGGGCACAACCAGGTGGAAATGCTGAAAGATGCCACGGCCCATGCCGAGATTTTGTCCATCGGCACCGCCTCGGGCAAGCTGGAAAACTGGCGCCTGGACGGGGCCACCCTGTATGTAACCCTGGAGCCTTGCCCCATGTGCGCGGGGGCTATCCTGAATAGCCGCGTCGCCCGGGTGGTGTACGGCTCGCCGGATACCCGTTTCGGGGGTTGCGGCACCACGGTGGACGTGATTTCGGGGAATGCCCTGAAGCGAGACGTGAAGGTGGAGGGGGGCCTGCTTGCCGACCAGTGCCTGGGTCTTTTGAAGGCGTTTTTCCAGAAGATGCGCCTGGAGAAGGGCGACAGTGGCAATAAAGGTGATGTTGGCCCCAAAGCCAGCTAGGTTTTTATTATATTTGCGCCGAACAATGGAGATTTTATGTCTGATTTGAACCAGAAGATCAAGGAAGTGATTATCAAGGCCCTCGAGCTGGAAGATATCACCCCCGCAGATATCGTTGACGATGCACCCCTCTTTGGCGAAGGCGAGAACAGCCTGGGCCTCGACAGTATCGACGCCCTGGAACTGGGTATCGCCATCAAGGAGAACTTCGGCGTGTCTTTCTCGGTAGTGAACGAGGAGACCAAGAAGCACTTTGCCTCGGTCAACGCCCTGGCCGCCTACATTTCTGCCAATTCCCCTAGCTGATTAAAGGACTGAACATGGAAAAACAGGAAATTTTCGATAGAATCAAGAACGCCCTGGTCGAGGAATTCGACATGGACGCCTCCAAGCTGGTCCCCGAGGCTAGGCTTTACGAAGATCTGGAATTGGACAGCATCGATGCCGTGGACCTGATCGTGAAGCTCAAGTCCATGCTGCCCCGCAATATCGACCCCGAAGTGTTCAAGGCCGTGCGCACCCTGCAAGACGTGGTGGACGCCATCTATGGCTTGATCCACGAACCGGAATCCAAGTAATGAAATCCGTGGCGGGAAAGGTAATCTTTGCCGCACTTTCGGTACTTTACCCTGCGCTGGTCTTTTGCGGACTGGTGTTTTGGAATGTTTCGCCCCGACGCCTGAGTCTGCTGCTCATTGGCCTTGCCTTTGTGCTGTTCTTCAACACGACCCAGGGCCGCAGGGGAGGCGCGAACGCTTCGGCTCAAAGGAGCGGTGCGCCGGGTGAGGCCGGTGTGAAAGGTGCGCCGGGCACTCTTAAGGACTACGCCCTGGTGGTGCTGATGCTTGCCTGCGGGGGCGTCTCGTTTTTTGCGGACAGCCTCTTGTTCCTGGAGTTTTACCCTGTGCTGGTGAGCCTTTCGCTGCTGGCGTTTTTCGGGGTTTCCCTCTGGAAAAAGCCCAGCTTTGCCTTCCGCATGGCCTGCCTGGGCGACCATCGTGTGGCCACCTCGCCGGAACGGGCCTTCGTGGAGCGTTACTGCGACCGGGTGACCCTTGCCTGGTGCGGATTTTTCGTGTTCAACGCCGCCGTGGCCACCTTTACAGTTTTTGTAGGCGACAGCAGAATCTGGTCGCTGTACAACGGCTTAATCTCCTATATTTTAATCGGCTTGTTTTTTGCCATAGAATGGACGATTCGAAAGATGATGCAGAAAAAGATGCATTCCTACATTCCCGTATGCGCCCTGGAGCGGGACTCCCGCCCAGGCGACATGGTGGTGTGCTTTGACGGTGATTCGGTGCGCACCTGGGCTGACTTTACCGACGACGTTTCCAAGGTACGGCGCTATCTGGAAGAGCGGCCTAACGCCCCCTGGATTATCCACTGCGAGGATTCGTACTACTTTATGGTTGGCCTGCTGGCTATGCTGCAGGGTGGCCGCAAGGCCCTGGTGACGGCGAACCGCCAGGAGGCCTTTATCAAGGAAATCCAGAAGCCCGGCTACGGGTTCTTGACCGACGAGCCTTTTGCGGGCGCCACCCTGATTCAGGATGTGCTTCGGGATACCGAGTCTGACGGCCGCTGGAATACCTTCGACAAGAATTCCGCCGCCATGGTGATGTACACCTCTGGCACTACCGGCGAGCCCAAGATGGTCCCCAAGATGTTCTGCCAGTTCGAGAACGAGCTTTTTGAGCTGGTGAAGGTTTTCGGAGACGGCTGGGTGAACCGCAAGGTCTACAGCACGGTGAACCACCACCATATTTACGGTCTGCTTTTCACGGTGCTGCTGCCTACGGCTACCGGGCTGCCTTACCGTAGGCACCGCATCGATTACCCCAGCGAGCTTGTGAGCCTCTCGGGGGAGGCTGCGGTGATTGCTTCGAGCCCTGCCTACCTGAAACGTTTGGCCGCCGATGCCGAACAGCCCATTCCCTTCAAGACCACGCCTATCATCTATTCTTCGGGCGGCCCCCTGCCAGAAGAAGTGGCCCGCAAGTGCGAAGACATCACGGGTTACTGGACTATGGAAATCTACGGCAGCACCGAGACCGGCGGCATTGCTTACAGGCAGTCCAAGAACGGCCCCATCTGGAAACCCTTCGAGGTCTGCAAGATGAGCATCGGCGAAAACGACTGCCTGAACGTGAAGTCCAGTTACATTCTGGAGCCCGAAGGTTTTACCACCGGCGACCTGGTGGAAATCTACGACGACGGACGGTTCCTGTTGAAGGGCCGTGCCGATTCCATTGTGAAGATCGAGGAAAAACGCATCTCGCTCCCCGAGGTGGAAGCCCGCCTGAAGCAGACGAACCTGGTGCAAGATGTTCGCGTGGTGCCTATGGTGGGTAAGCGTCAGTACCTGGCGGCCGCTATCGTGCTGAATGCCGAAGGCCGCGATAAGTTTAAGGATCAGCCCAAGCTTGAAATCAACAACTTCTTCAAGGCGCACTTGGCTCAGTATCTCGAGAACACGGTGACTCCCAAGAAATGGCGTTACCTGGAAGAGCTCCCTCAGGATACCCAGGGCAAAATCAAGATGCGCGATATCCAGGCTATGTTCAACCTCCCCGAATCCAGGAATTTCAAGATTTTGAAGATGCACCGTGAACCGGGCGCCCTTTCGTTGAAGCTCGTGTTCCCGGCGGACAGTGACTTTTATGACGGGCACTTTCCGGCATTCAAGTTGCTCCCGGCCGTAGCCCAGGTGGACATGGTGGCTGTGTTTGCCCATGCTTTGCTGGAGACGCCCCGTGCGGTTCAGAAAATCCAGCGGACCAAGTTCAGCTACCCGGTGTTGCCCGATGCGGTGACCAATCTGGAAATGACTTACAAGGCCGAGAGCAACAAGGTGCTGTTCACCTACACTAACGAGGCCGGGCGTATGCTTTCTACCGGCACGCTTTTGATGCAGGCGGCTACATGAGAGAACTTGCAGACCTGAAATTTTGCGCCATAGTGCCGGTGTACAGGCATGAATCTACCACCCGCAAGGTGGCCGAAAGCCTTTCGGCCCAGGGCCTTGCCGTGATTCTGGTGGACGACGGCAACACGCCCGAGGGGCACGCCATCTTGGAGGCTGTGGCCAGTGAAGTGCCGAATACGGTGCTCGTGACCCGCGCCCAGAACGGTGGCAAGGGCGCGGCCGTGATAAGCGGGCTTGAAAAGGCTCACGAGTTGGGTTTTACTCACGCTTTGCAGATGGATGCCGACGGCCAACACGACGCCGACGCTATCCCCTTCTTTTTGAAGGCCGCCCGCAAGCATCCGGGGGATTTGATTGCGGGGTTTCCGCAGTACGACGGCAGCGTACCCAAGTCCCGGGAACAGGGGCGGAAAATTACCAACTTCTGGGTGGCCATCGAGACGCTCTCGAAGGACATTCCCGATTCCATGTGCGGTTTCCGGATCTATCCGGTAGAGTCCACGATGCCCGTGGCAAAGAAACTGACCAGCTTCCGTATGGGCTTTGACATCGAGATTCTGGTTCGCCTTTCTTGGGCGGGAGTCAAGATGCGCTTTTACCCCATCAAGGTCACTTACCCCGAAGACGGTGTCTCGAATTTCAGGGTTTTCGGGAGCAATGTTGAAATTTCCTGGACCCACACCAAGCTCTGTTTGGGAATGCTCCTGCGCCTGCCCTTGCTCCTTTGGCGCCGCCATAAGGCCAAGAAATAACCGTCATGGACGCCAGTAAGCAACAGTGGTTTGAATTGAAGGAAGTGGGTGGGAGCCTATGGCATTTCCGCTTTATGCTCTGGATTACCTGCCACCTGCCGCTCCCGGTGGTGGAGTTCTTGACCGCGGTGGTGTGCTTTTTCTTTTGGCTTGGGGCAGCTCCTGTGCGGGCCCGTTCGGCGGCTTACTTGAAGCGGCTCTACGCGGTGCAGGGCCGGAATGTTCCGCCCTTTGCCACCTATAGGCACGTACTTTCTTTTGCCCTTTCCATGATCGAAAAACTTTTGGGCTGGCGTGGCGTGATCAAGCTTGCCCAGGTAGAGACCCAGGGCGATGACCTGGACATGCTGGTGGAACAGCTTGACCGTGGGGAAGGTGCTTTTTTAATTTGTTCGCATTTGGGGAACATGGAAATGCTCCGTTCCCTTACGGGTTATGGCAAGATTCATACCCACAGGCAGTTCACGGTGCACCCGGTGGTGGATTTTTCAGGAACTTCCAAGTTCAACGCCCTCTTGTACGAGCTGAACCCTGACCTGATGAAGGTGGTGGTGGACGCCAACAAGATTGGCGTGGACAGTGCCGTATGGATGAAGGAATGGATTGCCGCAGGCGACCTGGTGGTGATCGCTGGCGACCGCACGTCGGCCAACTCTACGGACCGTAATGTGGAGATGCCGTTCTTGGGGGAGACCGCCAACTTCCCTGAAGGGGCCTTTACCCTGGCCAGCATCTTGAACGCCCCGATTTACTTTGCCTTTGCTATCCGCAAGAAAGACTTTGATATCCGTTCGCCCTACGAGATGCATATCGTGCGGGCAAAGACCGGTTTTGACTGTAGCCGCAAAGAGAGGCACGCCCGCTTAACCGCATTAGTAGAGGAATACGTGGGTTTGCTTCAAAAGCATTGCCAGCGGCACCCGTACCAGTGGTACAATTTCTATAATTTCTGGCGCAAAAATTGATAAAGGATTACAACATGAAGACTGTCGTCATTGGACCCGAAAAGTTGACCATCGAACAGGTGGTTGCCATTGCTAAACGCGAAGTGCTGGTGGAGCTGGATTCCAGTTCCAAGTTCCAGAAGAAGATCGATGCGGGTGCTGCGTTCTTGGACGAGGCCCTGGCCGAACATGGCGGCATTTACGGCGTGACTACGGGTTACGGTGATTCTTGCACCCAGGTGGTGCCGCCTGACCGTTACTATGAACTGCCTATCAACCTGTCGCGCTTTCATGGTTGCGGCATGGGCGCTTACTTTGACGAAGAGACTACCCGCGCCATCATGGTGGTGCGCTTGAATACGTTGGCCCGCGGCTTTTCTGGCGTGAGCTATGCTCTGCTCAAGATTATCATGGATTTTTTGCAGAACGACATTCTGCCCCTGATTCCGCAGGAAGGTTCTGTAGGTGCTAGCGGCGACCTGACGCCCCTTTCTTACCTGGCCGGTGCCATAATCGGTGAACGCGATGTGCTTTACAAGGGGCAGCGTCGCCCCTCTAAAGATGTGATGTCTGAACTGGGCATTACGCCCCACAGGTTCCGCCCCAAGGAGGCAATCGCCATCATGAACGGTACGGCTGTGATGAATGCCGTGGCCTGCATGGCCTTTAGCCGCGCCCAGTACCTGGCCGACTTGAGCTGCCGCATTACCGCTATGAATACCATCGCCATGAAGGGTAATGCCTACCATTTCTACGAACGCTTGTTCGCCGTGAAGCCCCACCCGGGTCTTGTGACTGCCGCCAAGAAGATGCGCGATGCCATGAACCTGGAAGTGGAAAAGAACGTGATTCCCGAAAAGATTCAGGACCCGTATTCTCTGCGTTGCGCACCCCACGTGGTGGGCGTGTTCTACGATTCTGAACCGCTGCTCCGTCAGCTTATCGAAATCGAGATGAACAGCGCCAACGACAACCCGATTATCGACCCCGAGACAAGGAACATTTTCCACGGCGGTCATTTCTATGGCGGTCATATTTGCCTGGCCATGGATACCCTCAAGAATATCGTGGCGAACTTTGCCGACCTGCTGGACCGCCAGCTGGCGACCATTGTCGATATCAAGTTCAACCGCAACTTGCCGCCTAACCTTTCCGGTAGCCAGGGTGAGTTTGCGCTTAACCACGGCTTTAAGGCGGTGCAGATTGGCGTTTCGGCCTGGACAGCCGAGGCCTTGCACAATACCATGCCCATGAGCGTGTTCAGCCGCTCCACCGAATGCCACAACCAGGACAAGGTGAGCATGGGAACCATTGCCGCCCGTGACTGTATCCGCGTGATTGAGCTGACCGAGCAGGTGGCTGCCGCCGTGTTGCTGGCCGCGTCCCAGGCTCTCCGGATTCGCCTCGAACGCGGTGAGATTTTCGACGTGCGCCTTGCCGGTGTCCGCGCCACTTACGACCAGGTGTTCGAGCACTTTGCGCCTTTGGCTTGCGACCGTCAGCTTGAAGGCGACCTTCGCAAGACTCTGGAACTGATTCGCGAAAAGCACTACGCAGTGTAAGCGGGGTTGGCCATGGCTCAGAAAAAACTGAAGGCGACGGTAGAATTCCAGGTGGAATTCTACGACGTGGATTCCATGAAGGTGGCCTGGCACGGCAATTACGTGAAGTACATGGAAATGGCCCGCTGCGCCTTGCTCACCAAGATCAAGTACGACTACTTTGCCATGGAAAAGAGCGGTTTTGCCTGGCCCGTGGTGGACATGCACGTGCGCTACCTGCGCCCCATGATCTTTATGCAGCGTATCCGCGCCGAAGTGACCCTCGAGGAATACGAGGTGTGCCTCAAGCTTTCGTACAAGTTCTTTGACGCGGCCTCTGGCACTCTCCTTTGCAAGGCCGAAAGCATGCAGATGGCCGTGAACATGCAGACTCTTGAATCCCTGATGGTGTGCCCGCCCTGCTTTGTGGACCAGGTTCGCGCGGCCCTTGCCCAAGAGGAATAGTCGTGGCCGTCTTGCGAGCCCTAGTCTTGGCGTTCCTGTTGGCGTTGGTGGGCTGCCATCACAGCCGTGTGGCGCCGGGCGTTGCGCCGGTCTATTATTCTGACACCCGCTCGGTGGAGTTGCTCCCTACGGCAGCCATGACCGAACCCATTGACATGCCCCAGCATATCGCGGGGAGCTTTACCAAGCCCGACGGCTCTACCGATTCCTTTGAGGCGGATTCTTGGGTGCGGGCCAACGACAGCATCCTCTCCATCACCATGTTTACGGGCTTTGGCACCACCCTGGGCGAGATTACCTACGAGCGTGACTCGGTAAAGGCTGAAAGTTCCGTCCTCGACGTGACTAAAATGAAGGCGGAGTACTTGGTGGCTGATTTTCAGGTTTGTTTTTATCCTTTTGCACAGCTTAAAGTAAACTTCGAGAAGGCTGGATTCACCTTTGTGGAGTCCCGCGATGCTTCTGCCGATGGCGACTACGTGCGGACCCTGAAAGAGGGCGACCGCGTGATTCTTGTGGCAACAAAGAAGGCCCGCGAAGTAAGCCTGGTGAACGAACTGCGCAAGTACAGCTACCGCATAACCCTGGGGGACAAGTGATGAGCCGTCCGCTTTATGTCAATGACTTCGGTTTTTACTGCATTCTGGGGGGCGACAAGGAAGCTGTCTTTCAGAAGCTTACCCGTGGTGAACGTGGGAACTTTACCATGCACGATGTGGCAGGAGTCATGCGGCCTGCGGCTACCATCGAGCCCGATACGCTTGCACCGGTGGAAAATTCAGAGTTCGACAACCGGGTGAACCGCCTGAGCCGTGCAGCTCTGGACCAGATAGAGCCTACGGTTCGCAAGGCCATTGAAAAGTTTGGCGCCCATAGGGTAGGCATTTTTATGGGCTCTTGCGACAACGGCTCGGAATCTTCTTTAGCGGCCCTCCGGTGCTTCAAGGAGACGGGCAAGTTTCCCGAAGGCTACAAGCTGGAATACCAGAGTGCGGACTTTCCGCTGCGCTATATTGCAGAACGTTTCGGCATTACGGGAATGGCATCTGTACATTCTACGGCCTGTGCGTCCAGTGCCAGCGCCTTTGTGTCGGCCCGGAACAACATTTACGCTGGCAACTGCGACGCCGCCGTCGTAGGCGGCGTGGACATTGCTTCCCTTTCCGTGATTCTCGGATTTGCTTCTTTGGAAGCAATGTCCGACAGGCCCACCAACCCCTTCAGCGCGAACCGCTCGGGCCTGACTTTGGGAGATGCGGCTGTGTACTTTGTGGTGACCCGCGATAGCTTTGCGGACTTGTGCCGGCCCGAGTGCGAGGGGCTTACGGTGCTTGGCTTTGGCGAGAGCGCCGACGCCGACCACATTACCGCTCCACGTGCCGATGGGGAAGGGGCTTACCTGGCTATGTCTGCCGCCCTAGAAGATGCGGGCGTGGCGGCCTCTGACATTGGCTATATCAACCTGCATGGCACGGGAACCCGGCTGAACGATGCCATGGAATCCCGTGCGGTGAACCGGATTTTCGGTGAGAACGTTCCTGCAAGTTCCACCAAGGCACTGACGGGGCATACCCTCGGGGCGGCAGGTGCTTTGGAGGCGGCCTTCTGCTGCCTTGCCCTGACTCACGGTGGGAAGTTGCCCGCCCACCTGTTCGACGGCGCTATGGACCCAGAACTCCCGAAGGTCCGGCTGGTAAAATCGGGAGAAAGCGTGGAAAACCTGAAATACTGCATCAGCAATTCCTTCGCCTTCGGCGGCTGTAATGTATCTTTGGTCTTGGGAAAGAAATAAGATGGACAAGATGGAATTCAAAACGCGCGACGAGATTTCGGCCCTGGTGCCCCACAAGGGCAAGATGCTCCTTCTGGATCGAATCAAGAAGTTCGATCTTCAGGAGATTTTCATCGATACGGAAGTGGACATTTCCGAAGACTGTATGTTCTTTAACGAGGAACTGGGCGGTGTGCCCTCTTACGTGGCGTTTGAATACATGGCCCAGAGCATTTCGGCCCTTTCTGGAATTTACGGACGTTCCTGCGGGAACAGCCCCAAGGAAGGGTTTATCATGAGCGTTTCCAACTGCAAGTCCGACGTAGCCGCCTTTAAGCCCGGCGAGGTGGTGGAAATTCACGTGAAGCAGACCATGCGCATGGACATGGCGGTCACTTTCGATGGGGTGGCTAGCGTTGGGGGTAAGCAGGTGTTGTCCGCCACCCTGAGCACCGTCGAGGTGGAAGACGCCAAGTCGATTATAGACGCGAAATAACGAACGTCATGGCGGCCTTGAGCCGCCATCTAGCATTACAATAAGCTTTCCACTTGTGCGATAATCTTGTCCCGCTCCCCGCACCAGTTGGGGGCGATAAGCATTTCGCTGGGACTTTCGCCGCTGAACCGCTCGATAGCGGTTTCAGGCCCGATAATCTTGATCATCTCGGCCACAGCTGCGCAGTATTCCTCGAATTCAAGCAGCTTGAACTGCCCCGCGATATAGTCTTGGGCCATGACGGTCCCTGTGACGATATGCAGCGGGTGGATCTTGACGGCGGCAAGGTGCAGGTCCCGCACTACTTCGGCGGTGTGCTTGAAGTCTATGAGGGTCTCGCCCGGGAGCCCCACGATCACGTGGGTGGTCACGGTGAGTCCCGCTCCTTGGCAGCGCTTGACGGCGTCGGTAAATTCCGCCAGGGTATGCCTCCGGTTGATGGCGGCAAGAGTCAGGTCGTTAGCCGTCTGGAGCCCGATCTCTACGATGATGGGCTTCTTGCGGTTCAGTTCTGCAAGGTAGGCAATCTTTTCGTCTTCTAGGCAGTCAGGCCGCGTGCCTATGGCAAGGCCCGCGATTTCTTTGTGCTTTATGATGGGGTCGATAATTTCCCGCAGTTTTTCTAGAGGCGCGTGGGTGTTGGTGTAGGGCTGCAGGTAGGCGAGGATCCCCGCGTTGGGATATTTTTCCCGGAGCCTTGGAACGAACTTGTCCAATTGTTCCTGGATGGCGACCTGGGCCTGGTCAAAGACGGGGCTGAAACTCCGGTTGTTGCAGTAACTGCAGCCGGCGAAACCCTTGGTTCCGTCTAGGTTGGGGCAGCTCATGCCACCGTTCAGCGGCAACTTGCGCACCTTCAGGTAGTTGGGGAAAAGCTTCAGCAGTAAATCGCGGTAAGGAGTGTAGTGCATATGAGGAAAGATAATTTATTATATTGCCATAGAGGTGAGCTTAGAACACAAGGAACGAATTTATGTTTAAGACCTTCAAGAATGTGAGTGTGGCGATTGGTTTTCTATCGGCCTTCGCCCTGGCCCAGAACGTGCTGGACAACGGCGACCTGGCCTACGGCGACGGCGGCTGGTATGTATGGAACAACCCCGATGGCCCTGCCAAGTACGAAGCCAAGCTGGGCGAAAAGGGCCTGGGTGTCGACGGCTCCGAAGGCGTGAAGCTCACGGTGACTGATCTTCCGAACCCCACGTGGGGTCTGCAGTTGCAGCCGCCCAAGTGGCTTGCCGATTCTGCTTATTATACGCTCACCTTTAAGGCCAAGGGCAACATGCCCATCAACGCCATCATTCAGGGCGGTGCTCCCGACTGGCGCCAAAAAGAAAGCGCCTCGTTCATGCTCACCAACGAATGGAAGACTTACTCCATGGTGTTCCTTGCCGACCAGAAGGGTTACGGCTTGAACAACGTTACGTTCCACGTGGGCCTTGCCAAGGGCTGGCTGCAGATGGACGATGTGACCATCGAGAAGGTGGAGGGCATGGATGACATGACCTGGTACAACAACTCCGCTGCCCGTATCGATAGCCTGCGCAAGAAGGATTTGACTTTGAAGGCTGCTCCCGGCGCCCAGGTGAAGGTGGAGCTGATGCGCCACGCGTTCCCCTTCGGTACGGCCCTGGCGCTTTACCCCAGCAAGGACAGTGTCGAAACTTGGTATAGAAAGACCGCCAATAAGTACTTCTGGTACGGCGTTCCCGAGAACCAGTTCAAGTGGCCGGAATACGAACCCAAGAAGGGCAAGATCCGTCGCGACGAATTCAAGCAGTACCTGGACTATGTGGATGCCTACAAGTGGGGTTTCCGCGCCCATACCCTTATGTGGGGCATTCAGGGATACGGCTACGACAAACACTTTAGCCTTCAGGGCAGCTGTAAGGAAATCAGCCAGAAGCTCAAGGCCCGTATCGACCGCGACATGAAGGAATACAAGGGCCGCATCAAGGAATACGACGTGTGGAACGAGGTTTTCCACGAACCCTTCGTGTTCAACAAGTGCGGCTGGGACCTTTTGGATAGCGCCCACATTTGGGCCCACAAGGCCGATCCTGATGCTCGTCTCTTTATCAATGAATACAATGTGATTGTCGCTGGCGAGACTGACCGCCTGTACGATATCGTGAAGGGTATGTTGGACCGCAAGGTTCCTGTGCACGGTATCGGTGTGCAGTGCCACTTTGGCGACCGTCAGCTGAACCCGGCGTTCATCAAGTCCCGCTTTGACAAGCTCGGCTCTCTCGGCCTCCCGATCAAGGTGACCGAACTTGACTTTGGCGACTGGCAGAAGGGCATGTACTTTGGCGAAGAGGAACAGGCCAAGCGTTACGAGATGTTCCTGCGCATTGCCTTTAGCCATCCGGCTGTCGAAGGCATTTTGCTGTGGGGCTTCTGGGATAACCGTCACTGGGTCAAGAACGGCGGTATCATTGCCGCAGATGGCCGCGAAAAGCCCGCCGCCAAGCTCATCTATGACTTGTGGCACAAGGTGTGGACCACCAACGGGACGTTTACCGCGGATGCCGATGGCAACGTGAAGTTCCGCGGTTACCCCGGCAAGTACAAGGTGACCGTAAACGGTAAATCTGAAATGATGGAATTGAAATAACACCCTATGAAACAGAAATTGCCTGGAATTCTATTTCTATTGGCCATGCCCTGCTCCGTGCTGCTCTTTGTGCAGGTGGAAAAGTGGAGCGGCTCTGAATTGGTGGCGCTCCTCTCGGCGGTGGTTTTCTATGTGGTGGTGGCCGTGATTCTCGGGTTTGTCTTTGGCAGGGGAGGCGGAAATGTCAATCGAAGATAGGTCCACGCTGGTCTTTGCAAGCGGAGTTGGCCGAGTTAAAGAAGAAAAACCCAAGGCCGAGCGCCCCGCAGGCGACGGCGTAGTACGCATACAGCTTAAGCGCCTGGGTGGCGGCAAGATGGAAAGCGTCATTACGGGAATCCCGCTGGACGAGGCCGACCTGAAAGAACTGGCACGTACCCTGAAGCAGAAATGCGGGGTGGGCGGCTCCGTGAAGGACTTTACCGTCACCATCCAGGGTGACAAGCGCAATGTGCTGAAGGCCGAACTGGAAAAGAAGGGCTACACCGTCAAGCTGGCGGGCGGCTGATAGCGAACTAATTTCTTTAAACAACTAGTTATATTATACACCATGAACAAGATTCTTTTTGCACTTTTGTTTTGCGTCGTTGCGTCATTTGCCGCCGACAAGCCTGTTGCCAATGCTAAGGCTGCAAATTCCGTGCCCGCTGCCTCCGCACAACCTGCTGCAGATTCTGCGGCCGCTGCCCCGGTAGACTCTGCTACCGAAATGTCGGCTCCTCAGGAGACCTGCTCTGAATTCAAGTCGGAGCTTGCCCACAGGGATAGCCTGATGGCCATCGCGGACAGTTCCTGCTCGGTGGAGAAGGATTCCCTGCGTGCCGCCCTCAACTCGGAGCAGGCCAAGACCAAGAATTGGGAACAGAGTTACGAGACCATGAAAAAGAGTAACGAGACCTGCGCCAAGGCGCTGAGCGTTTCGGTGGGCGTGAACGAGAAGAACAAGGAACGGGAAAACCAGTCCAGGAGCCAGGCCGCCATGATGACCAGCTCCTCCTTCTTTGGCGGTATCGCCTTGGGAATGCTCCTTTTCTGGCTGATTTTTGACTAGGGGCGTTGACAAGATGAAACGGCTCCTGCTGATAGCGACGGTTCTTGCCTCTACGGTGGCGGCTCAGGTTTTCCAGAAGGGGAACGTGCTTTCGCCCATGGCGACATTGCAGATGACCGCTCCCGAAATTTCCGCCTACATGCCCGAGAAGAAACTGCTTTTCGTGGTGGGTGGCGAGAAGCTTGTGGAAATGGTGAGTTTTGCCGACGAGGCGAACCCCAAGGTGGAAAGCCGCCTGCAGCTTGATGGCCCTGCTACGAGCGTCACCGTCTCTGGCGACCTGGTGGCTGTTTCCATAACGGCAGAACCCGACCATGGCCTTGGACAAGTACAAATGTTCCGCTATGCCGAGGGACTGATTCCCGTGGCATCAGCCCAAAGGCTCTGCCATCTGCCCGACATGGTGACCTTTACCCCCGACGGGAGCAAGATTCTCGTGGCCTGCGAAGGTTCGCCCAGCCAGGATTTCAACGAGGATCCCGAGGGCGGTGTGGCTATCCTTTCGGTGGAAAAAGGGAATGGCCTGAACGATTACAAGTTGACGCCCAAGGTTCTGGATTTTAAGGGCTTGGATTCTCTCGCGCTTCGCAAGAAGGGAGTGCGCAGCCCCGGCCTGCAGGGGTTTGTGCGTTCCATAGAACCGGAATACATTACGGTTTCCAAGGATTCCAAGTGGGCCTGGGTCAGCCTGCAAGAGAACAACGCCATCGCGAAGGTGGATATTGCCGCCGAGAAAATTGCGGATGTTTTCTCGCTGGGATACGTAGACCATTCTAAGCCTGGTTTCGGACTGGATGTCAAAAAGGATGAGAAGGTTAAAATCAAGAATTATCCCATCCGCGGGCTCCGTCAGCCCGATGGCTTGGCGTCTTTTGCCGTAGGCGGCAAGACCCTGGTGCTTACCGCCAACGAGGGCGCTTCTGTGAACGATTACAAGGCCTGGACCGACGAAGGAACGGTAACGGACCTGCTGGCCGACGAGCGCCTGGACCGCACCGTGTTCAACGAAGATGTGGCTCCGCACCTCAAAAAGTTCACGGTGAGCCTGCTGGAACGTTGCGACCAGGGGCCCGACGAGGTTCCTGGTGGCAAGTGCCCCTATGTTTACGGCTTTGGGACCCGTTCCGTCAGCTTGTTCGATGGCGAGAGCGGAAGGCTTTTGTGGGACAGCGGCGAGGAGCTGGAAAAGGCCTTCGGTAAGCTTGCTCCCGATTATTTCAACTGGAATTCCAAGAAAGACAAGGTCAAGATGGATAGCCGTAGCCCCAAGAAGGGCTGTGAACCCGAGAACGTGACGGTGGGCGAGGTGAACGGCAAGCGTTATGCCTTCGTGGGGTTGGAACGCTCCAGCGGCGTGGCCGTCTTCGACCTGACCGCTGTCGATGCGGGTGTGCGTACCACCCCGAAACTGGTGGATCTGTATTTTGACCCCAAGGACCGCGGCCCCGAAGGCCTGCTGTTCATCCCGGCAGACAAGAGCCCTGTCTATGGCCAGGCTTTGCTTGTTGTTGGTTATGAATTCAGCAAGACCCTCACGATTTACAAGGTGAAATAAAAAATCTATATTAAGTTGTATATAAAATCCTCAGGGTAAAGGGGGAGATATGCAAAAAATATGGAAATGTGGTTTTTTGGCGACTGTGACATTGTTTCTTGCCGCGTGTAGTAGTAGCGGCGGCGGTGGTGTGGTTGCTGTTTCTTCCTATGCGGATTTGGAAGAGTGCACTAGTGCTACAGAAGGTAGCGTACGGTTGGTTTCTGATGAGAATCTGCAATACCGTTGTACTGACGGGGATTGGGAAGAGTATGTCCCTGTTGCGCAAAGCCCGGCACAGGGGGGCTATAGTGGAGCGCCATCGTGGGGCGGGAAAGGCCAACTGCGGGATTCCCGAGACGGTCAGATCTACAGGACGGTGACCATCGGAAATCAGACCTGGATGGCACAGAACCTGAACTACGAAACGGAGGACAGCTATTGCTATGATGATAAACCTGCCAATTGCGCTACATACGGTCGCCTGTACATCTGGAAAGCTGCGTTGGATGCTTGCCCTAGCGGTTGGCACTTGCCGAGCAAGGAAGAATTTGAAGTGCTACTCGCGGCTGTGGGCGGCATACAGGATGCAGAAGAAAATTGGGAATGGCAAGGCGCTGGCAGGAAGTTGAAGTCCGTTGCGGGATGGAACAATTATGAAGGAAAAAGTGGCAACGGCTCCGATGATTTCGGTTTTTCTGCATTGGCTGCCGGCGCCAGGGACCACCATGTCGACCACATCTTCCACCTCAAAGGTTTTAGGACTTTTTTTTGGAGTGCCACTATCCATAATGGAAACATGTACACGCTAGACCTGTATCGCAAAGATGGTGACGCTGCCTTGGTTGACAATAGCTTTGGAGGCGACGGTTTTTCTGTCCGTTGCGTCAAGGACTAGCGTTTAGTCGCCTACGGTTTCGGGCCAGGGGTGCTTGGGGTAGCGGCCACGCAGTTCCTTGCGCACCTCGGCGTAGGTGTTCTGCCAGAACCCCGTCAGGTCCCAGGTTTTCTGTATGGTGCGAAAGTTCGGTGCTAGAATGTCGTAGCGGACTTTCAGTTTTCCGTCGGCAATCTTGTGCTCGCCCCGCATTTGCATAAAGTCCTCAATTCGGGCCGAAATTTCTACCAGCACGCCTTCGGCGCTCTGTACGGACTTGCCTCCTGAAAGCTCGTTGTCGGCTACGGCCTGGTAGCTGTAGCGGGCCCGCTTACCGTTGGGCAGCACAAAATGGTCGGGGAAGGTTTTGCCGAGCCACGCTAGCATGGATTTTCCGAAATAATCTTCCACGATGTTCCGGAATCGGTCTTCGTTGATGTCCCGCAGCAAGAATTTCCCGTCGGCGAACTCGTCGAAAATCAGCTCCATGTCCTCGTCGTTGAATTCGGGCAGGCCGTATTCGGGGTAGAGCTTTGCGGCCAGGCGCATCTTGACAAGCAGGGTCTCCATGGTCTCTGTGAGGTAGCGGCCGCTCCAGTTTTCCTTTTCGATTTTCTCTTTCCAGGCGGCCATGGTGAGCTTTTTTAGCTCGGTGAGAACCTTGGGCGATGCCTCTTGCGTGAGGATTTCTTTCCGGGAAAGTTCCGTGGTCGACCCGTCGGCATTTTCGGCTTCGCTGATCTCTACGCCAATAAACCTTTCTTGCCCGCTGCGCCACAGAAGTTCGTATCGTGTCTTTGTATCGTTACTCTCCAGCAGTTCCTTGTTGATGGCGGCGTACAGGTTTACCTTGAGCTCGGACTTGCTGCCGCTCCCTGCGCGGAGCATGGACAGTGCCAAAATGGCGTAGGGCGGTTCGGCCACCTGCAGGCGGATGATGTTCTGGTTGGGCAACTTGTAGGCGTTGCCGCTGGGGGTGGCGAGCCTGTCGGGGAAGGCTTTGAGAAGGCTTTGGGCAGTGAAATGTGTGGTGTGGGGTGTGGAGTGTGAGGTGTTGGAATCGTGATTGTCATTGCGAGCCTCGCTAGAGGCGTGGCAATCTCGTTTCTCGTCTATTCCGTCCCGGTATTCTCTTAGTTGCCTGAGCGTGAAGCTCACTTCCCGCGGGACGGTGACCGCCTTGGAAAGGGTATCGGCGGCAAGAGTCATCACGTCGTAGGCCACCTTGGACTTTTGCAGGAATTCCGTGCCGGAGTGGATCCAGGCTAGAGCGGCCAACAGCAGGTCAGGAAGTTCCTCTGGCCCGCGGGCAGATGCCAACAGCAAGGCCAGTGGGATGCTAGATACCGGCGTGCGGATAGCCTTGAGCCCGAGAGGCGTAATGGCTCCGTCTTGGAGCATGCCGAAACCTTCCAGGAGTTTGGTGGCCGCCTGCTCCCGCGCCTCTGGGATGGGGGTGGGGAGCGTTATCCCTTTTGTCATCCCCGCGCAGGCGGGGATCTCCTGTTCCAGCGCAGCCTTTTGCAGTAGCAGTTCCGAGGGCTCGATCTGCAATACTTCGGGCACGATTCCCTTGGGCATCCGCTTTTCGGATTCCTCGCTCCAGAGTCGGATGGCGCAGCCGTTTTGCGTACGGCCGCTACGGCCCGAGCGCTGGATGGCGTTCTGCATGGAGATGGGCAGGGTGCGTAGCACGTTCACCTTCTCGCTGTCGTCGTAGAGGCTCACCCGCTCGATACCGCTGTCCACCACGCCGGTGACGTTTGGAACGGTGATAGATGTTTCGGCGATGTTTGTCGTGAATATGACCCGAGGGCGTTCTGTAACTTCGAAGATGCGGTCCTGGGTTTCCCGGTCCTGGCCACCGTATAGTTCCAGAAACTCGGCACAGTTCGTACCGAGTGCTTCGGTGGCGGCGCTGTGGCAGCGGGCGATTTCGGCCTTGCCCGGCAAGAACACCAGCGTGGTTTGCCAGATGCCGTTGCGGTAGAGCGTCTTGAGCGCCCGCACCACTTCGGCGTCAAGGCCCACTCCCGAGACAAGGGAGCTGCCCGTGGCCGGCGTCTGGTTCAAGATTTGCACGGGGTACAGCGGGTGTCCTAGGCTTAGGCACTTGACGCCGAGAACCGCTTCCAGTTCGTCGCGGTTCAGCGCCGCCGACATGACAGCGACACGAGTCGCTGTCATCCCCGGCTTGACCGGGGATCTCCTGTTCGTAAAATACGCAAACAGCAGGTCCATGTCGGCCTTGCGCTCGTGGTATTCGTCAAAGACTACCCACTCGGCGTCCAGCTTGCCGTGCAATAGTTCCTGTAGAAAATTTCCGTAGGTCTGGAAAAGAATCCGAGTGTCCGCACTCTTGCTACTTTCTTGCCTGAACTGGTAACCGACGGTCTTGCCGCAAGATTCGCCGTGGAGCTTTGCCGAAAATTGCGCCAAGGCGAGGGCTGCGATACGGCGGGGTTGCAGCACCACCACGCGGCCCTTGCAATGCTTGCTCAAAAAGTAGGGGATGAACAGTGACTTGCCCGAGCCCGTAGGAGCTTCAATCAACAAGTTGCGCGACTCTTCAAGAGCCGCTTCCAGCTTGCTTTCTTCTTCGGCGAGGGCGAGTTCGGAATATTTCATGGGTGAGCCATAAGTGACTCGTCTTAACGAGTCATGTTGGCGAGAGTGAGACGAAACCAGAGAAGCATCTTTTTCATTTACGGCGAACGGTCGTTATGGGGCGTTGCGGGGTGTCCCCGCTAGAAGGGGTAGCGGATGATTCGACTAGATTCCGGCTCGGTGGCCGGAATGACGACGAATCAGAAGCGAGGGGAAGGCTTTCCCCCTTACCTCGGGTACTTCAGCTTTTCGCCGGTGGCTGCGTCCATGTAGGGCGGCTTGCCTTCGCGGAACTTCTGGTTGATGACCAGGTTCTCGATACGGCGGCGGAGCCCCTGTTCGGTCTTGCAGAAGAAATAGACCACCTTGTTGGTGCCGGGCACCAGGAACATGGCCAGTTTGTATTTCTGACGGACGGCGCGGCGGAAGAACATCATGTCTTCTTTTCTGGGAATGACCAGGTTGCTTCCTTCCTTGGTTTCGCAAATCATGTCGGCGTCGGCAAGCAGGGCCTTGGACTTCTGCTTGAGGGCGGCAAAGTTGGGTTCGGTATTCCTGCGGATGGTCTCGAGGCTGAACGCTCCGCCACCTTCCTTGAGGGCCTTGCGGAGTCCGCGAAAAGCGAACACGGCAAGCACGATGACCACCAGGGCGACAATATAGGGCCAGTAGTTGGCAAGAAAATCTAACATAGAAACCTCGTAATTCGGCGGTTTTGACGGCCACAATTATAGCAATTTTCAGGCTGAAGGGCTTGGCGGGGGGTGTCAAAAAGATTATCTTACTGGGTATGGAGTTTTTACGGGAATATCAACTTGGCATCATGCTTATCCTGATAGGCATTTGCGGGACAACGTCCTTGTTCGTTGCCTTTACCCGTAACATGAAGCGCAGCCGTAGGGCAGCCCTTTTGCTCATAGAGGTCTGTGCCACCTTGATCTTGGTGGCGGACCGCTTTGCTTACATGTTCCGCGGCGATGCCTCCGATTTGGGCTGGTGGATGGTCCGCATTTCCAATTTTTCCGTCTACGCCTTGAATTTGTTCTTGCTCTACGCTTTCAACCTGTACCTGATGGATTTGTTCACCCACGAGGGTAGGCTTTCCAGGGTTCCGCGTAGATTGCGTATGGCGTCTTGGGGTGTGGTTGTCGGACTTGTCCTGTTGTTGGTGTCGCAGTTCACGGGGCTTTATTATACCTTCGACAGCATGAATTTTTACCATAGGTCCCACGGGATGGTGCTCTGCTATCTGTTCCCTGCCGTGATACTCGTGCTGCAATTTTTAGTGATCATCAAGTACTACTACCGGATTCATCGCAGGATACGGTTGCCGCTTGTGATTTTTACGGTTTTCCCCATCCTTGCCACCATTGCACAGTTTTTCTGTTATGGACTCTCCCTCACCAATATGAGCCTTGTGGGTTGTGTGATACTGCTGTACATGTTTGCCATTCGCGATATGGACGAGGCCGTGGATAGAGCCCACCGTCTTGAAATCAGTATCTTGGAACGTTACAGGAAACGCTTGGAGTATGTGGTAAAAGAACGGACTCGTGAGTTGATTGCCGCGAACGAGAAGGCGGAAACATTGCTGTTGAATATCTTGCCGAAGGACATCGCCAGGGAACTGACGGAACATCCCGGCAAGGTCATCGCGAAGGATTATTCCAATGTGACGGTAATGTTTGCCGATATCGTGGAATTTACCAAGATCAGCGGAGGCCGCCCCGCCGAAGAGGTCATTAGCCTCTTGAACAAGATGGTCTCCATATTTGACGAGCGGGCAAGTCGCGAAGGTGTTGAAAAGATCAAGACCATCGGGGACTGCTACATGGCGGCCATGGGACTCAATATGGATGATTCCAACAGGGATGCCGTCCGCATGGTCCGTTTTGCCCAGGGAATTCTGGAAGACATAAGGGAACTGAACAAGGGCTTGGCATCTCCTATTCAGATCCGCATCGGAATCAACACCGGGAGCCTTGTGGCCGGCGTTATCGGGAAGAGCAAGTTCATTTACGACATCTGGGGCGATATCGTGAACGTGGCAAGCCGTATGGAAAGCACGGGCGAACCCATGAAGATTCACGTGACGGAATCCACCTACGAAGAAACCAAGGATGCCTTTGACTACAGCGGCCCCGTAGAGGTCGAGGTCAAGGGCAAGGGGAAAATGAAAAGCTACTTCTTGTAGGCTTATTCCCCGAGGCTCATTTCTCTGGCAAGTTCAATCAAGGTCTGTACGCCAAAGCCTGTGGCGCCGTATTCGGTGTATTTCCATTTCTTGGTGACGAATGCGGTACCGGCGATGTCCCAGTGGGCCCAGGCGGTGTTCTCGGGAACGAACTCTTGCAAGAAGAGGGCGGCGGAGATGGCGCCTGCATCGCTGCCCGTGTTCTTCAGGTCGGCGAACTTGTCTTTCAGGGCGTCGGCGTATTCTTCTTCGAGAGGCATGCTCCAGAATTTTTCGCAGCAGGCCTCGCCGCAGTTGATGACTTTCAGGGCTAGGTCGTCGTCGTTGCTGAAGAACCCTGTGACGGCGTAACCCAGGGCACGGACCATGGCTCCGGTGAGGGTAGCCAGGTCGATAATGTGGGTGGCCCCGATGAGCCCGGCCTCGGCCAGTCCGTCGCTGAGCACCAGGCGGCCTTCGGCGTCGGTGTTGTCTACCATGACGGTCTTGCCATTCTTGGCCTTGAAGATATCGCCCGGCAGTACGGACTTGTTGCCGATGGCGTTTTCGGCAAGGCAGCAGACGGCGCTCACCTTGACGGGGAGCTTCAGGGTGGCAATGGCTTGGATTGCGGCGAGGGCTGTGGCGGCACCGCTCATGTCGCTGATCATTTCGGGCATGGACTTGGCGGGCTTGAGGCAAAGGCCGCCCGTGTCGAAGGTGAGGCCCTTTCCGACAATGACCAGGTGGTCGCGGGAGGTGCGCTTGGTAGATTTGTTGTTCGCAAATTTCGTGCCGTCGTAGCTGAGGGTGATCATGTGGGGCTCGTGGGAGCTGCCCTTGCCTACGGTCACGTGGCCCATGAAGCCTTCTTTTTCGAGCTGCTTCATGTCGCGGATCTTGATAGAAAGGCCCGGCGTGTATTTGGCGATGGTCTTGGCGTCTTCAACAAAGGCGGCGGGGTAGAGGTCCGAGGCGCTGGTGTTGATCAGGTTCCTTGTGAGCGTGATGGCCTTTTGTTCTACAGCCACTTCTTCGGCAATCTTCTTGAATGCTGCAGTGTGTTCGCCTGCCACAATCTCGAAGGTTACCTGGAAATTCTGCTTCTGCTTGCTCTTGTAGGCGTCGAACTTGTAGTCGGCGTAATGGAGCCCGTGAAGGATTGCCTTGAACTGTTCATCGGCGGCGTCGGCTAGGAACAGGCTTACGCAGGGCACTTGCCTTTTCATGGCCTTCTGGGCCAGACGGTAGGCTGCCATACGCAGGTGGTCCAGTGCCGAAATTCCGCGTTCCTTGGCCGCATCTACGAAGAAGGTGTTGCAGCTGTCGATTTCCAGGAATTCCAGGTCTTCGAAGGGGCCGTCCTGTATGCCTTTCAGAACGGATTCGACCTGGGCACTTGCGGTGTCTGAAAGTACCTTGGAAAACTGGACGGACTGCTTGACGTAAAAGAGGGCGTAGGCCTTTTCGCTACGGGCCTTCGCGGATTCAGAAGAAATGATGTTCAAGTTCATGCGTCAAATGTAGCTAATGGCCCCTTTTTTTGCTATAATATCTGCGTAGATTGGAGGATTTTATGAATCTCAAGATTACTGGTATTGTTTCTGTTCTGGCCCTTGCCGCCATGTCTTTCGCAGCTCCTGCAGCTGCAC
>JAFVGH010000139.1 GCA_017475045.1 Fibrobacter sp.
ATTAATCAAGAATATAAAAGAATCGCTTAACGCATCTCAATCAAAGGTCTTTGATTTTATTATGAGAAATCCTGGCTGTATGGGAAAGGAAATCACAGGAGCCCTTGACATGCCAAGAGATACCTTCAATAAAATCATTCGCTCTTTGTTTGAAAAGAAGATTATTGAACGTCGTGGTTCTAAAAAGACTGGCGGCTATTGGGTGAAAAAGGAACCTACGTCCACAGGCAGGTAATAAACATCGCTCTTTCTATTTCGTCCCGAAAATGCGGTCGCCGGCATCGCCGAGGCCGGGGCAAATGTAGGCATCCTCGTTCAGGCAGCGGTCCAGATGCCCGACATAAATCTGGACGTCAGAATGAGCCTGGGGCAGTTTTTTCAAGCCTTCGGGAGCGGCGATGATGCACATAAACTTTATCTTCTTTCCGCCGTGTTTTTTTATCATGCTGATGGCGTCGGCGGCAGACCCGCCAGTCGCAAGCATGGGGTCCACGACTACGATTTGCCGCTCGTCAATCGCATCCGGGAGCTTGCATTAGCCGTTTAGAACTGTTCACGCTATGTGAAAAAAACGGCTTTTCATAATATACTAATTTGCTGATATAATATATTTTAATAATAACCAAGATAGCATGGGGTGTGAATATGAAAAAGAAAATCCTTCTTGCGGCAACGCTTGTAACCGTTTCGTCCATGTTAATGTCCTGCGGTGACGATGATTCCGTCAGCAAGGATTTTGACGAAGACGACCCCATTCTGGATATCCCCGGAGATTCTCTCGGTCAGGAAAACCCCAAGGATTCCCTCGATCCAGTTCTGCCCAAGGACACGGTTGACTCGGTTCTGCCCAAGGATACCGTCAATTCCGTCCAGCCAAAGGATTCCCTTTCTCAGGAATTGCCTAAGGATTCTCTCGGCAATGACGAAATAAAGGATGAGGTTGCTGTCGCCAAATTCGATATCGCCCTGTCTATCGAGGATATCATTGTAGATTGGTACGGCGGCGGTGGCGAAAAGGACCCCGACAACAATAGTTTTACCTATAAGCAGTATGCCAACAACTACTGGGACATACACGACCTGAATACGAATGTCTATACTAAGGTGGAGATAAACTTTGCCAAGGCTGTCGCATACGATAACATTGATGTGATTGCGACTTATAGCGACGAGGCCAAGACTACGGAAAGAATTCCCAGTGGCGCAACAAGCCTTGTTCTGTCCTTTGAACCGGGCAAGACGCTTGTCAGTTTGGCTCTTGTCGTAAGCCCAGACACTCCAAGTGATGCCGCAACGATCAGTTTCGGTAAAATCATTATCCGGGCAAAGGATTCCGATGGCACGGTAGGCAAGATGCCTGTAAAGTCCCCAAAATTAGGCTTGGACAATGCCAATCCTATATTGGATTTCCAGTATTGTGCGGACCCGACGGCCATTGAGTACAAGGGGCGTCTCTATGTCTATGGCACCAACGACCATCAGCAGTACGAAGAAGGTGTCAGCAATACTTACGAGAAAATCAAGACGCTAGTAATGATGTCCACTGACGATATGGTCAACTGGACTTATCACGGACTGATTCCTGTCGGTGAAGTGGCTCCGTGGATTATGGCTTCGTGGGCACCCAGCATCATTAGCAAGGAGCAGGCCGATGGCAGCACGCTTTTCTCCCTCTATTTCTCCAATAGCGGCTTTGGCACCGGCGTTATCCAGGCGAAGTCTCCGGTGGGTCCGTGGACATCTCCTTTGAGCAAGAGCCTTATCGATGGCGACAATCCTGTTGTAAAAGGCAGCGGCTCCATATTTGATCCGGGTGCCGTAATTGACGACAACGGCGATGGCTGGATTTCGTTCGGTAATGGGCAGGGCTGGATTGCCAAGCTCAATCCGGACTTGCACTCCCTTGACGGGGATCCGGTGAAACTTCCGTCCCCGTTCCACTTTGAGGCAAATGAACTCAATTATATCAACGGCAAGTACGTATATACTTTCAACAACGACTGGAACGACCATACTCCTTGGGAATGGGGTGGCGAGGCTCCGACGGCCTGCAGCATGAACTACTTCACCAGCACCGAGCCCCTGAATCCTGATTCCTGGACCTACGGCGGGAACTACTTCAAGAACATGGGTGAGAATGGCATGACCTACGGCAACAATCACACTCATCTCCATAAGTATCAGGACAAGTGGTACATATTCTACCAGGCGGCCATTCTAGAGGCTTCCATAGGTACCCACGGCGGTTTCCGCAGCATTCTGGTTGACGAAATTGAAGTGGACGAAGCAAATGTCGTTATCAAGGAAGCGAAACCGACCTACAAGGGTGTAAAGGCCATCAAGAATCTTGACCCCTATTCCGTGCAGCTGGCTTCTACGGCTGCCGCAACCCTGGGCATTCGCTACGTGCCAACGGAGGAACCCGGCCACATGGTGGCTTCCGTCGGTACTCCCAGCAAGGATGGCCCGGCACCTACAGAAGGCGTCATCGAAGTTCGCAATGTGAATTTCAGCAGCGCAAAAACGCTGAAGGCCCTGGTGAAAGGCAAGGGCTCGGTAACGCTCCGTCTTGACAAGCGAGATGGCGCGAACGTAGCCTCAATCAACAGCGCTGGCAGTGACTGGCAGGAACAGGAGGCGAAGTGCGGCAACATCTCAAGCGGCGTCCACACGGTCTATCTGATTATAAAGGGTGATGTGCTGTTCGATACCTGGCAGTTTGCGAATTAGTCCACTGATAGCCCTGGGCTAATTTATTTGCCGTCAAGTTTCCTGTAAATATTCGCGAGTATCGCACCCGAAATATTATGCCACACGGAGAATATGGCGCCAGGAACTGTTGCCATAGCAAGGCTCGAGAACGAAGTTGCCGCAAGGCTTGTGGCAAGGCCGGAATTCTGCATGCCGATTTCGATGGAGAGTGCCTTCGTCTTGGGTGTCGAGAATTTCAGCAATTTTCCAAGGCCGAATCCGCAGCCGTAACCGAGCAGGTTGTGGAGAATCACCACGGCAAACACAATGGCACCCGTAGAGAGAATCTTTGCGGCGTTGTGCGAGACGACCGCCGCCACAATCATCGCGATTGCAATCACCGAGACGAGCGGCAAGACCTTCACGGCACGCGCCGTCCATTTGCCAAAGAACTTGTTGATGATAAACCCGAGGGCAATCGGCACAATGACAACCTTCACGATGGAGAGGAACATCGCCAGCACGTCAACGTTCACGGTGGTGCGAAGCAACAGGTAGGTAATCGCCGGAGTCAGCACGGGAGCGAGCAGCGTATTCACGCTCGTCATGCCCACGGAGAGCGCCACGTCGCCTTTCGAGAGGTAGGTGATAACGTTACTCGAAGTGCCTCCTGGGCAAGTACCCACAAGCACAACGCCTGCCATGAGGGCGGCATCGAGCCCGAAAATCTTGGAGAGCAAAAATGCGAGTGCGGGCATCACGATAAACTGCGCCGCACACCCGATGGTGATTTCCTTCGGCCGGGCAAACACAAGTGCAAAATCGCTTAACTTGAGCGTGAGCCCCATGCCGAACATCACGACCATCAAGAGGTAATTCACCCAGCTGAGTTCAATCCAGAGTGTGGATTTGGGCAGGAACAGCGAGAGCGCCGCGATGACCAAAACCACGACCGCCATCCACTTGCCCACAAATTCACTGATCTTTTCAAGAATGTGCATTTGTAATCTCCAATTCAATCGCAAAAGATAATCTTTTTTATTTATATTCATCACATGAACAATCTTATCAAGAAAGTTTTTATCGTTGTCGCTTTTTGCGGGGTATCCCTCTGCAGTTTCGCCGCAGAGATAAAGCCCTATGTAAGCGAGGATGCGCTCCCCAACATGTTGAACTTCTATCCTGCCCCACCGGACACGCTCTCGCCGCAGTTCATGTACGACATGTCCCAGTACATGTGGGGTAAGGGAATGCGCGCGGACTCCGCCCGTGCCGCCCTTGCCGTTGCCCAGGCAGTAACGGACATCGAGGAGATGGCGAAGATGTTCAGCGAACCCTTCGGCATGGAAATCTCCGCACAGAAGACTCCTGCCATAATGAACCTGCTCAAGCGCGGTGTCACGACCCTCAAGCAAGTGGGAAAACGGCCAAAGAACCATTACATGAGGCGTCGCCCGTACGACCGCTTCAACGAGCCTTCGCTCACCCCCGGCGACGAAGAAGCCCTGAGGCACAACGGATCGTACCCGTCAGGGCACACCATCCGCGCCTGGGCAATGACTCTCCTGCTGGTCGAAGTGAACCCGGCTGCACAGGATGCCCTGCTGAAGTACGGTTACGAGTGGGGCCAGAGCCGCGTCATCGTTGGGGTGCACTGGCAGAGCGATGTGGACGCGTCCAAGGTAATCATTTCGGGCGCATTCGCAAGTCTGCATTCGAACGAAGCGTTCTTAACGGACATGCGTAAGGCCCGGGACGAATTCAAGAAACTTTCTGCAGCAAAGAACGGAAAGAAGGCGAAATAAAGTTACACGACCTAGTCAAATTCGCCCAATCCAAACATCTTCTTGAAGCACTTTTCAAAATCGCTATTGAAGCCGTTATAGGTTTCAGCGCTGAAAACAACCCCATTACTATTGCTAAATGCCACGGGTTCGCGGTAATTTAGGCTGCAACTCTTTTCGGTAATACTAAACGTCTCGTAGACACTCGTGCAAGTCCTTCCGTTTGACGTAAGCTTGTACGTAACAGAACGTTCATGGTAGCCCAACTTGGGGTTGACGACTTCAAGCAAGAAGGTCCGCCCATTCCGAAGGATTTCTATCGAGGTATTCGTCCTGTTGACTATCGTGTATTCGTACATCATCGGGTCATTGGACACCGGTTCAGAAAAGTACGCGATGCTTGCCGCACCAGGGCCATTGTACTGTCCATCCTGGGCGTCAAAAACCGCCGTCATCGACAACTGCATGCCGAACGTTCTTGTAAAGTCGAACGTACTTGCAAGTTCGCTCGTCTCCTTGAATGAGTCTCCGGAGATGGTAATTACCCTATTGGCCGTGAGGCCGCTGCTTTCGCCCGGAACCTCGTAGCCCAACCCGTTATAATAGCGGGCAACCCTCCATGTACCATCCAGTTCGCCAGGCGTTCCGGATGTTCTCACGAGCACAGACTCTCCCCCACTGTTTTTCAGGTGAAGCGTATCATTGGAAAGTTCGTAATCGTATATCCGTTCGTCTACATCTGCAGTCGGATCCCATCTCATCCTCTTTTCATCAATTAGGCATTGACCGTTCGAATGCAGCTTAACCTGCTTGAATTCAGTATCTATCTTGTAATAGTAGGTATCTTCCTCGCTGCCCCTGTCTGGCGGCGCATCCAGGCTGGAAGTACTACTAAACCCGCACGCGCTAAACGTGATTGCCGCAATAGAGAGTGCGACCAAGCCGAAATACGTGGAATTACGAAATTGCATACAAAACCTCCTTCATTTACATGAAAATATATCTTTTTTTCTGCTTTTGCGTAGGGCAAAAACTCAGATTTCAATAGTTTCCTCGTCTCCCTTGATAAAAGAGACAAGGCGTTCTATCGTTTGGTCAAGATTATTCTTTACAGAGCACTCCCAGACGGTCGCGACACGGTAACCCATCAGGGATAGTTTCCAGCCGGTCTTGATATCCCGCACAACGTTGTTAGTGAATTTCTCGCTCCAGAAATCGCTATTGCTCTTGGGCTTGCTGGTCAGCTTGCAACCATGCTGGTGCCAGAAGCACCCGTTCACGAAAACCACCACGTTGTACTTCAGCACAAACAGGTCGGGGGAACCCGGAAGGTCGCGTCTATGCAGCCTATAGCGGAATCCGGCCTGGAACAGCGCCCGCCGTACAAGCAGTTCGGGCCGCGTATCTACGGAATGAACCGCCTGCATCATCTGCGAGCGGTTCATCGGAGCATGTCTTTTGCGCTTGCGAGGCATGGCTGCAGGCTACATGTCCTCGAGTTCCTTGCCCTTCGTCTCCTTGATGAACTTGGCCACAAAGAAGATACTGAAGATGGCGAAGAACGAATAGATGGCATATGTCGGGCCGACACCGATTCCCTGCTTGCCCGTAAGCACCGGGAAGCTCCAGGTCACGATGAAGTTCGCCGCCCACTGGGCAAGGCCGCAAATAGCGATGGCCACCGTACGGATGCGGTTGTTGAACATTTCGCCCAACATAACCCACATGACCGGGCCCCAGGACACCGCGAAGAACGTGATGTAGAGGTTTGCGGCAATGAGTGCGATAACGCCCGCAGCACCAGGGAGGCTACCGTCTGCACCGGCAGACATGAAGCATACCGTAAGCGTACTGAGCGTTACAGCCATACCGATGCTACCGATGAGCAGGAGCGGCTTACGCCCGATTTTATCAATAAGCATGATGGCAGCAATGGTCATGACGAGGTTAATGGCGCTAGAAATGACGCTCGTAAGGAACGCATCGCTTTCACCAAAGCCAACACTCTGCCAGAGCATGGTACCGTAATAGAAGATGACGTTGATGCCCACCAACTGCTGCAAAATAGCAAGGCCAAGACCCGCCCAAAGAATCGGGGTAATGCGCTTTTTGCCGCCAATCATTTCGAACAGGTCGCTAAACTTGGAAGGCTTCTCGTTGCGGAAGGTCTCATGAATGGCCTCGATTTCCCTATCGACGCCTTCGGAATCAATCTTCGCGAGGACGCGCTTGGCATCTTCGAGGCGGCCCTTGTGGACAAGGTAACGCGGAGATTCCGGAAGCCTCCATGCGGCAAGCCCGTAGAGAGCGGCCGGGATAACTTCGACCCAGAACATAACCTGCCAAGCCTTGAACCCGCCGATAAGTTCGTTATTCGCAGAACCCGCAATACGCACGATGACGTAGTTCGAGAGGAGCGCCACAAAGATGCCTATCACGATAGCGAACTGCTGCATGGAACCCAGACGCCCGCGCAGGTGTGCCGGAGCCGATTCCGCAATGTAGATAGGAGCGATGATGCTAGCCACACCAATGCCCACGCCGCCAATGACGCGCCACACGATAAAGTCCGGAATACCGAACGGAACACCCGAACCGATTGCACTCACCAGGAACAGCCCCGAAGCGGCAAGCATGCAGCGCACACGGCCAAAAGTATCGGCAAGTCGGCCGGCAAAGAATGCGCCGGCAGCGGCACCGATCAGGGCTAGCGACACGGACCAGGCAAGTTGGTAATCTGTTGCATTGAAGTGGATTTTAAGGGCTCCGTTTGCACCGTTAATAACGGAAGAATCAAAGCCGAAGAGGAACCCGCCAATGGCCGCAGCCAAGGTAATCAAGATAATGTGGCCCATATGCTCTTTTTTCTGGGACATGAAAACTCCTTTTTTTTGAAACGTCTTAAGGCTAAACTAGTAGAAACTGCGCAAAAAAGCCACTTTGAAAAGAATAAATAGCACAAAACGATATTCCAAGTTGGAATAATGAAGGGGCTTCGCCGCTAAATTGCTAAATTTGAACCCGAAAATTTAATGATGGGCATGTAATGCCCCTGAGGTTCAAAATGTTTCGTGAAGTAAAGAAAGAAGAAACCTTCCCGCAGATCGAAGAGCGCGTGCTCGCCCTGTGGGATAAGGATGAATCGTTCAAGAAGTCGCTGGACTCCCGTCCGGAAACTGAACCGTACACTTTCTACGATGGCCCTCCGTTTGCAACGGGCCTTCCGCACTACGGTCACTTGCTTGCCGGTACCATCAAGGATATCGTTCCGCGTTACTGGACCATGAAGGGCAAGAAGGTTCCGCGCGGTTTCGGTTGGGACTGCCACGGCCTTCCGATTGAATCTCTCGTTCAGAACGAACTCGGTCTCGCGGGCGTTGCCGAAATCCAGAAGCTTGGCGTCGACAAGTTCAACGAAACTTGCCGCGGCAAGGTGCTCAAGTACACGAGCGAATGGAAGAAGACGGTGCGCCGCATGGGCCGCTGGGTGGACTTCGACAAGGGCTACAAGACCATGGACAAGAACTTCATGGAATCTGTGTGGTGGGTGTTCAAGCAGTGCTTCGAC
>JAFVGH010000140.1 GCA_017475045.1 Fibrobacter sp.
CCAATCACGCCGATGGATTCCACAATCTTGAAGGCCTTTTCCTTCAGTTCTTCTTCGAGCTTCTTGTCGATGGTGAGGAACGGGGCTGCGCAGAAGGAGTCGCCGGTATGCACGCCCACCGGGTCGATGTTTTCGATGAAGCAGATGGCGATCATCTGGTTCTTGGAGTCGCGGACCACTTCGACTTCGAGTTCTTCCCAACCGAGGATGGATTCTTCGATGAGGCACTGGTGCGTCATCGAGAGTTCAAGACCGTTGGAGCAGATGGTGCGGAGTTCTTCCACGTTGTAGCAGAAACCGCCGCCTGCACCGCCCATGGTGTAAGCCGGGCGAACAACGACCGGGTAACCGATTTCGGCCACGATCTTTTCGGCTTCTTCCACAGAGTGGCAAATGCCGGAGCGCGGAGTCTCGATGCCAAGCTTCTGCATGGTTTCCTTGAAGACTTCACGGTCTTCGCCGCGTTCGATAGCGTCGAGGTTCACGCCGATGACCTTCACGCCGTACTTGTCGAGCACGCCGGCCTTGTTGAGGGCGCAAGCGAGGTTCAAGCCGGTCTGGCCGCCCAAGTTCGGGAGGAGGGCCTGCGGGCGTTCCTTCTCGATAATCTGGGTGAGGCGGGCAACGTTCAGCGGTTCGATGTAGGTGGCATCGGCCATGACCGGGTCGGTCATGATGGTAGCCGGGTTAGAGTTCACGAGCACAATCTTGTAACCCTGTTCGCGCAGGGCCTTGCAAGCCTGGGTGCCGGAATAGTCGAATTCGCAAGCCTGACCGATCACGATCGGGCCAGAACCGATGATAAGGACTTTGTCGATGCCTTCAATCTTCATTTTGTTTTCTCCGTATGACTAATTAAACCCTAAAAAAAATGCCGAACCAAAAGGTTCAGCATAATCAAAATCAGAAAACGAAACAACTTCGACTGCGTCGGAACGGTGTGTTCCGCAAGGTGCCTTTGCATCCATAATCTTCTGCAAAATCATCTTTTTCTAGCCAAAATTCGTTCAGTTCAAACTTGCGCAAATATAGACAAAAAATGTAAAACATGCAATACGTTTTTACAAAAAATGTTCCTCCACAAGGAAGAACATTTAATAGTTTGAATAGCAAAGAGTTACGATTCTAACGTTCTTTTACATTTCCTCGTCGACAACTTCCTCAGGTTCCTCAACAACCTTTTTTTCAACCTCTTCTTCAACGGGCCGCTTCTTTTCGTCTTCGTTTTGGGCACATTCCGGCAAATTCGGATCATCCGTACAAGGATCCTTCGCTTCGTTAGACGAAGAACCTCCACAAGCTGCGATCAAGAACGAAATTCCCAGCAGCAACCCAACAAAAAATTTATTCATAAAAACCACCCTCATTTGTTTATACTACTTAATATAAAAAAAAACACAAAAAAAAGACTACCCTTGGGTAGTCCTTTTTGAGTATCTCAAGAAGACTATTACTTCTTGGCCTTGCTCTTGGCAGCGTCAGCCTTGAGAGCGGCACCGGCCTTGAAGCCAACGGTCTTGGAAGCCTTGATCTTGATGGTAGCGCCAGTCTGCGGATTGCGACCGGTACGAGCAGCGCGGCTCTTCACGGCGAAAGTGCCGAAGCCGATCAGCTGAACGTTGCCGTCCTTCTTGATACCGGCGGCGATACCGTCGAGAACGGCATCAACAGCGCGGCCAGCAGCAGCCTTGGATTCAAAACCAGCTTCCTTGTTAGCGAGGATGGCTTCAATGAGATCTTGTTTGTTCATTTTATTAACTCCTGAGTTAGGTTTAAGAAAGTTATGCGTATATTATACCTTTTTTTTTGTCAAATGGGGAACTTTTTTCAAAAAAAATTTTTTTTCTTGATTTACCCCAGCCCCCTAAATTCAAGCCTCGGGGGGCGGTTCGGGCAAGTCAGAAGCGTCTTCATCGTCATGTTTAGGCAACTTCTGCAAGTACACCAAGCACAGACAAGTGAACGGGATCGCGACAAGTAACCCTAAGAAGCCCAACAACTTACCCCATATCGAAAGGGACAAAATAATGCCCACCGGAGGCAGATTCATAGAGCCTCCGACAATGCGCGGGACTAAGAAGAAGTCCTGAATAATCTGCACCACCAGGTAGATTGCGCCTACAATCAGCGCAACTTCCCAGAAAGGCATTCCCGTGTTCAGCGCATGAACGACGGCCAAAAGCAGGGCCAAGGGGATAGTGGTGAGCTGCAAATAGGGAATCATGTTGAGCGCTCCGGAGAAGAGCCCGAACGCCACACCCATGGGGAGCCCCATTATACCGAATCCGATGGCATAGAGAATTCCCACCGTCAAGGCCACTAGGGACTGGGCACGGAAATACGTACCCATGAACCGATCTGTCTCGCGGGCGAAAGAACTTGCACGTACCTTGAACTTTTCGGGAATAAGGGTTAGAAGCCCTCGACGGAGCTTAGGCATGTCCAGCATGATAAATACAAGATACATGAAAATCACAGCCGCCCCAGAAAACCAAAGAACGATGGTTCCCGTGTAAGAGAGTACGCCCCACGCTCCAGGCAAGACCTTTCCGGCAATATTCTGCACCTCGCTCCAGAAATCCAGACGCTGCATGGCCACGGCCAACTGGTCCCAAGAGACAAGCGAATGGATTGTCTCGAACAATCCACCCGGCATCAAGCTCGCAATCCGAGAAGACCATTCCGAATCGTTGAACATTTTCGCAATCAACATTCCAAGATTCTGAATCTCGGTTATCACCATGGGAATAAACAGCCGGAGAGCGCCTCCGATAATAAGCCCCGCTACAAGAAGCACGATGATGACAGCGACAACCCTATACTTGACCTTTGTTTCAAGCCAGTTCACTATGGGGTTTACGATGTAGGCCATAAGGAACGCCGCAAAAAACGGGAACAAGACACCCCTCAGGTAATAAACCAGGAGTATCCCCACCGTAAACAGGACAAGGAACTTAAGAAAGCGCATGACCCTATCCAGGCTCCAGTATCTAGTCATTTTTTCCTCCTGTATTCCAGTGGTGTCAACTTGTAGACCTTTCGGAAATTCCGTTCCAAGCAGGAGACCTTCTTCTCCCCTACATCAATGGCTATTTCCGCCAGAGACTTGTCCGTCGTCTTCAAAAGCCGAGCCACTTTTTCCATCTGCAGCTTCAGCGCACCATGATCCATCGGTTTACGGAAAGCCCTGTAGATAAAACATACAAAGAGAACAATCAAAAATCCCAGGCCAAAGAACATTCCCTTCTTGAAATCTCGATTTTCTCCCCACAAACGTACCGATTTCACCTGAATCCCGTCAGGGATTCCTCGTAAAGTACCCTGGCCATTGAAAACTTCCAAGAGCATGGCCCTATATAGGTAGGTAAGACCATCGTCTTTTTCTAACCCCATGCCCGCAAGCCACCACTCTGCCGTTTTGAAATCAGCAATAGCCACTTTGGCCAAACCAAATGACCTTCCTGCAGGGGCCCGGGTTTCAAGAGGACGATAACTCATGTACAGCCCCTTCTGTGAATACTGGGGGTCATCTGTCAAAATGCGGAGTCCTATGGAATTCATCCGTACGGTGGAGACATTCAGTTCCAGAGAATCAAACCTGGACAAGTCCATATAGCCTGTAGGCCTTCCATTTTGGGACATCAGGTTAAGGCCGAACCCTGCAAACGGGAACGCCTTTCCGCTCCGGATATTCACCACTGCATCTACAAGAGAATCCGCCACCGTCACTTCGGAGGTAGAAAAACCTTGGGCTTCGTGATCTGTCAGGGTATATACTTCAAAAGTCTTTGCAGGGAAAAGCTCCAGTGAATTCCCCTTGAACAACGTAAAGAAAAGCCCCCACAGAGCGAAGGCTAAAATAAAAAGCGAGAAACCTATTACCTTATTTCTGTTTCTCATCGTCCTTTTCCGACTCGTCCTTGAGCTGATGGCGCCTGCCTACGGCAACGATGGTCAGCACCACGAATATGAACAGTACTATGCCAAAACTGAAATTGCTGTTACCGATGGCCTTGATGCCGTGAATTTTCAGCGAGAACGTCTTTCCACGGGCCTGATTCCAGCCCGGAGCGATTTCCAACCTGGCCGACGTTTCCAGATGGGTATGCTTGTTGCCCGATTCCGTCTTCACATCCTCGTACCAGAAATCCGGCGTGTAGAGCTGGTCCATGGGAATAGCCACGCGGTTGTGACCCATCTGCAGGGGCAGTTCTTTCATCAACAAACGGAATGTCTTAGCTTTCCTGATGTCAGTAATGTCGGGGTCATATGTCCATAGCTTCACTAAAACTTCCCGTGTTCCCTGGACTTCCATGTCAAAAATCAGGGAATCTACAAGAGACCAGTTACGATAAAGTTTGGCACTATCGGGGTCAAAATTCCAAAGGAGTCCACACCAAGCGGCAAGGGTGGTATCCTCCCCCAGCGTGCAGCGGAACGAAATACCGTCGGCATCCTTTCCAAATTCAATCCTGGACATTCCCCCGTCACCCTGATCGTCATAGGCAAGCAAGGACACGCCCTGCTCCGTAGGGAACACCACGTCTTCGAAGGTGACCTTGGGCAGCAGCAAGTAGACCAGCAGGACCACTACCGCAATTGCCGAAAGAATGATATAGGTCTTTTTCATGTGCTATTCGAAGAATTTTTTCAGGTGGATCTCGTAGGGGATTGCATCCAGGGGGTCAACCTCCGGTTGTTTTTCACCGAACAATTTAGAAACAACGGAATCTATGGCGCGGATAAAGAAGAAATGATGCTTGCCACTGGATGCCGGTTTCTGGAACGGCGTATCAATGGTCCGCTTTAAGATGCGAAGGACCATAGAGGGGGGCAAGTGAAACATCTTGCAGCAGGTGGCGACCTTACCTTCGTAACCGTAATCGGGAATCTTGCCATCTACCAGGGGCTCGCCGTGGTCAATACAGCAGGCACCAGTCATATCCGGGTCAGAAACGTTCTTTGCCAGCAAAGCGTTGTACCATAGTTCACGGGAACGGTCCGGCAGATCACCACGCAGGGCCGTCGTTTGGCCACAGGGGAAAAACACCGAAAAACACTTGGGACACATACGTAGGTCCAGGTGTCCGATTCTCATCTGGGCCACTTCGGATTTGCAGAACGGGCAGGTACTCATGGTTTTGAATATAGTTAATTCTATATTTATATCATGGCAAAAGTTGTACAGATTACTAGTGAAAATTTTGAGACCGAGGTGGCCCTGGCTTCCGAAACCCGTGCCGTAGCGGTGCTTTTCTCCTCGGCAGAATACCCTGACTGCGCCCCCTACTCCCAACTGCTGGGTCAACTTTCTACCAGCATGGACTTTACCCTGGGCGTGGTCAGCTGTGACGAACGGGAAAACATGCAGCTCATCCAGGCTTTCCGGGTACGGTCGGTACCCGAGGTCCACATCGTAGACAAGGGCCAGATTGCTGACGTTATCCAGGGCGTACTTCCCGAAGCAGACCTAAAAAAGCGGCTCGAGAAATTCTTCGTAAGCGACGAGGCCAGGTTCCAGATGGCCCTGGAAGACGCCATCGCCCAGAAGAACTTTGACCAGGCCCTCCCCATGCTGGACGAGGCGCTGGCCAAGACCCCCGACGACAAAAAGTTGCAGCTCCTGTGGGCCAAGGCAAGCCTTGGGCTCGGCGATACCGAAAAGGCCAAAGAAGTGCTTACCAAGTTCAACGAGGCCGACGACCAGTATCGCGAAGCCAAATCCCTGCTGGAACTGCTGGACTTTCACGCCGAAGCCGCCAAAAAAGACGTACAGGGCAAAGAGGCAATCGTGTACCACGAGGCCTGCAAACTGGCCTGCCAAGAAGACTTCGAAAGTGCCCTCCAGGCATTCATTAATTTGTTCGTAGAGGCTCCCGAGTGGAACGACGGGGCTGCCAAGAAAGCCATGCTCACCCTTTTCGGGGTACTAGGCCCCAAGCACGAACTTACCTGGAAATACCGGGCTAAACTCAATACCATGATGTTTATATAGCCACCAATTATCTATATTTTCCCCCGTATTTTATTGAAAAGATCAACAAGGGATTTATCCCACAGGAAAACACTATGAAAAAGATCAAGTTCCAGGATACCTCGTTCCGCGATGGTTTCCAGTCTATTTTCGGTGCCCGCGTTTTCGCCAAGGACTTTATGCCCGCGGTGGAAGCTGCCGTAAAGGCCGGTATCACCCATTTTGAAGCAGGTGGCGGTGCCCGTTTCCAGGCCCTGTACCAGAACTGCGGCGAAGACGCTTTCGACATGATGGACGAATTCCGTCGCGTCGTGGGCCCGAAGATTCGCCTGCAGACCCTTGCCCGCGGCATTAACGTGGTGGCCTTGGCCCCCCAGCCCCGCGACATGATCAAGCTCCATGCCGACATGTTCAAGAAGCACGGCATGACCCGTATCCGTAACTTTGACGCCCTGAACGACGTGAACAACCTGATCTACTCCGGTAAGTGCATTACCGACGCCGGTCTGGAACACGAAGTCGTGGTAACCATGATGGAACTGCCTCCGGGATGCGACCTGAACGCCGCCCACAACCCGGAATTCTACGAACGCATCCTCAAGAACATTCTGGACGCCGGCATCCCGTTTGCCTCCGTGTGCTTCAAGGACGCTTCTGGTACCACGAACCCCACCAAGGTTTACGAGACCTTCAAGCGCGCCCGTAAGCTTCTCGGCAACGACGTGGAACTCCGTATCCACAGCCATGACACCTGCGGTACCGGTGTGGCCCAGTACAAGGCCGCTATCGAAGGTGGTGCCGACGGTGTTGACCTGAGCCGCAAGCCCCTCTCCGGTGGTACGGCCCAGCCCGACCTGTTCTCCATGTTCCACGCTCTCAAGGGCACCGACTATAAGCTGGCCCTTGGCGAGGACAGCATTGTGGACGACCACATTGCCGAACTCATGGAAGCAAACAACGTGGCCGTGGAATGCCTCAAGGACTACAACTTCCCGCCCGAAGCCCGTCAGATTACGACGGACGTGATTTTCAGCCCCATGCCGGGTGGTGCTCTTACCGCCAACACCCTCATGATGCGCGAAAACAAGACCTTCCACCTGTTCCCGAAGGTTATCGAGAACATGAGCGAATGCGTACGCCGCGGTGGCTTTGCCTCTTCTGTGACGCCGGTTTCTCAGTTCTACTTCCAGCAGGCCTACATGAACACCATCAACGAGAACGCTGGCCGCGACCGTTGGTTCAAGATGACGGAAGGCTACGGCAAGATGCTCCTCGGTTACCAGGGCAAGACTCCTTGCGAACCGGATCCGGAGCTGGTGAAGATCGCTGCCGACCAGTTCAACATGAAGCCGTTCAAGGAAGCCTATCCGGGCATCCAGTGCGCCGAAGAAATCCTTCCGCCGGGCATCCCCGCCGCCAAGAAGCTCCTCGAAGAAAATGGCCTGCCGGTTACCGACGAGACCATCTTCATCACGGGCTGCCTCCAGACGAAGGCTGGCAACAAGGGTATCGAATTCCTCAAGGGCAACCGCCACATTGGCGTGCCCAAGAAGGACCCGAACGCCGCTCCGGCCGTGGACACCAAGAACATGAAGGCCGGTGCTGCAAGCACCTACCGCATCGCTCTTGGCAACCAGAGCTGGGACGTGCAGGTTCAGACCCTCAGCAAGTAATTTCTCGCAGCGAAAGCCGCGAACCCCAATTAGAAAAGCCCCGGAAGAAATTCCGGGACTTTTTTTGCGTGAACAGCATTTGGTATCGGCGAACTTTTCCTTAAGCTAGAAGGAGAAGGTCTTACCCAGGCTTATGGAGAAAAGCTCCTGCGTCGAAGTGGACACCCCGCCATGGAATCCTGACGGATGGTAATAGACAAGGCCCATGGACATGGCCGACCCTACGCCACCGATCAAAGAACCTTCATCGGACAAATGGCCCGAAAAGACCATCCTCGTCTCGCTCTTGATGACTCCGTAGCGAGCTTTTTTTCCAAGGTTGAAACCATACCAGAATCCAATCATTGGGAATATTTCGTTACTTTCTGCAGGACTGTTTATGATACCTATTTCCGCTAGTTCCTTACGTTTGTCTTCGTAGTCGCCGTTGGATTGAGACAGCATAACGCCACCGCCAAAACCGAACTGAACGAGCCCTATGTTGAAATCCAGCCCGAGCATCGCCTGTTCCTGCAAGGACCAGAACGAGTGGGAATCTTCACCCTCTTTGGAATCCATCCATTTACGGTAGTTGTCCCAGCAAGGACCATCGTTACAGTCAAACTTCAGAGTGCCCCCGTTCCCTGCAAACGCAGCCTGAACAAAGAACACGTCCAAGAATCGGTACTGTGCAAAGAGGTCACCGCCTACGGAATGAACCTCGTCCACATTCTGGCCTATTCCATAGGGAGTCCCGAACAAGCCTACACCCATGGTAAAATTCTTCTGTTGCTCTCCAGACCATCTAGGTTCATGGTAGACTGGCATGGGGTTAGAACCCATGGTCTGCAAAAAAGGTTTATTGCACCCCGCAAGCAGACACATCACAACAGATAAAAGTAAAAACACAGTCAATTTATTTTTCATATTTCATCCTTCCAAGGTTCGAAAGATATTATTTTATTTTCAACGCTTCAATCAATTTACTCAAGTGTTATTGAACGGATAATACATTTTTCGCCACTCTTCATCGCCTGTAAACCCAGGCGGGAAGCGGAAAGAGAGCCTTTAGGTGTAATATCCGTATTTATCAAATCGGACAATGGTAATTTTTTACTAACAAATCCATTTTGCAAACTACCGTTGCCCATATTCACATTTTTCTTGGATTTTGCATCAAAGAAAACGGATGTATTCTGACAGGTTCCTGGCCAATAAGACACCACTAGATTCTTGTAATTATTCATAGAATAAGTCCGCATTAAATCAAAATGGGCCCCGTCATAATTAGATTTAAAGTCAATAGACAGGCCGGAGCCTAGGCCATCGGAATAGTCCCTAACCTTAACCGTATCGGACCAGGGGAAGACCTTGTAAGATGTATTAGGATAGATTTTTGCCGAAGGAATCGCAGACGGGATAGCCACGAAATTATTCGTATTGATAATAAGACGGGGACGACGAAGAGTCACAATACCGCCATTAGAATTCAGCACCAATCTAAACCACCGGAAATTTTTTAAGGCTCCTGCAGTAGCAGGCATTTGCCAACGAATAGTGTGGAAAAGGCCATCTTGCGGGACCTCCTTTTCCGCAAATTGAATTTGATATCCTCCATCTTTACGGCCTTTCAGCAAAAGTTCCGCAAACATCCAATTACTCTTGGGTCGCTGGACCCGTATTTCTACCTCAAATATACTAGAAGGCGGAACATCCAAACCATTATCCGCAGCGGCAACCTTCTGCCAACCTGCAGGAAGTTCAAAGGTCACCTGGCTTGAACGTTCTGTCTCAGCGCTATTATAGTCATAACGTACATAGCCAAAGGACTTATTCTGAAGGACTCCTCCGTTCTTGACAACGGCAGGTATTTTACTTTGGTCCATGCACGACGTACTCGGTGAGAAAAGCCCTCCAAGTTTCGGATTGCGGAACTGTTTTTTCACAGGATTATAATCGGCCTTCGCCACCTCACAAAGAACACGCCAAATGTCCACCTGCATACCAGCAAGAACATTCTTGTCAATGGATCCACCTCCCTTATTCGGAGACTCAATATGACGACCGCTCATAGCTTCAGAATACCTTGGATGGCTTGGGTCTACAGCGTACACTGCCTTGGCGGAACTTCTTGATTCCGGCCTTTCAAAGGCAAGGCCGGACGAAGCTTGACTATGGGCACAGCCTTTTCGAATAGCCAAATCCCCATCGCATTTAAGATCCATAGCACTTACCGTGGGTATAAAAGTGCTGCTTGCCTGATAAAGCGTATCGTTGTTCCAATAGGATTTCAAAGGAAGACTTGCAACAGTAAGCCCGGCAACTTTGACCTTCTTATCCCAGTTTTTGGGCATAGCCTCTTCCATGCCATCCCGCAGGGATTCATACAAGGTTTTTGCAAAGGGATACGTACTTCCCTGGACAAAATCGAGTTCCGTAACGCCCTTCTTGGACACCTCTTCCACATCGGTATTAAATTCGTACTTGCGGTTACGAGCATATTCTCCTGATTCTGCTGTAGAATAGGAAAGGGAACTTGTGGCGCGACCCATAACCTTGGACAATAGTTCTGTACGACGTTCCAAATCATAGTACTTGTTCTTATGGGCCGGATCCTTGCCCTTTAATTGACCCTGGGCAACAAGAACAGAGGGGAACCCTTTATACTCGGCGGCCCTACGGTAATCTCCAAAAAGGAACCTATTGCTGCCCGTTCTTGGCTTATACGTCGTATTTCCCATTTCCGTATCGTAAAGGAGCAATTCTCTTGCACCCGGCGAGGAAATCAAATCATAAAAAGCCTCCGCTGCAGGAACTTCCGCCTCATTAGCCCAAAAATCAATGGATGCCACCAAACCACGGGGCATTACCGCCCCCTGATGTGGAGAATCTAAAGAGGCAAAGAACCTGACCGGTGGATCATTATCGGTTCTACTAGCATCGTAAAGATAAGCTCCATACCGTCCAATAATTCCGCCCTGGCTAATTCCAAGAATCACGAAGCCATCCCGTTTCTTATATGGGAACGGAATATATTCGTTTTTTCCTAAATATCTCAGCAACGCTGCAAATGACTTGCTGTTTACCTCAAGAGACCTGATTACCGTTTCTGAAAATTGCACAAGAACCGGCGTATATCCAAGAGACTTTAACATTTCTGGAATACCAAACTCTTCCGTCTCACGCTGTAATTGCGAAAGAGTCCTTTGTTCATCAACGCTTAAATGGATTCCGTCAATGATAAAGAAAGGTCTTTCCAGATAAAAGCCAAAAGGCGCCGAATTCATTTCCGGAGGGTCAATTACACGAAGCCTTATGTCGGGCATCATTGTACGGACAAGCTCCGTATTGACATTAACAAGACGGGGTGGGAAGCGGTCCGTAAAATGCAAATCAATCGTTTCTGCACATAAGAATCCCGCAAAGGCCAGCAGAGCCACCATTATTTTTTTCAAAAGATTCATCACTTCACCTCCAGGAATAGTTTCTGTTCAAAAGTCTGGCTTCCAGAATGAATTTTGACCAAGATTTTCTGCAGTCCAGCAGACTCAAATTCAAGAGTTCCTTCCGTTTTAGGTGTTAGTTCCAGACATTTCCCTCCCGTACACAGTTCTATGGCAGGGAGTTGTCCACTAGGCGTTATGGTAAAGTAGGGGTCATAGACAATTCTCACCTTAGACGTTGCCACGTAAGATACCGGTAGCCCCGTCAATACCAGATGATAATCCTCTATTTCCCGTTTTGTGCATGCGCTATCTCCACAAAAAGAGACGCCATAATCAATATCGGCAACCAGCAAAGGCAGCACAGTATTATCGCTCAAAGCCGTAAGAATTCCAGCTTCTTCAAAAATCTTCTTTGAATTAGGAACAAAACCTTCGACAAGGCTTCCTTTTTCCACAAGGAACAAGCTATTATACCAACCGCGCCAGGACTCCCTAGCCGACAAATCATTAGCATTCTTGAAATTGAGAATGCGCATTTGATTTTCTTCGGGAACCACGATTTTTGCACTGGTTTTTGTTTTCAGGGTTTCCTTCTCACTGGCCGTATAGCGCGACTGAACAGGCCGTTCGTAGGCATCTTCAAAAAGGCCCTCTCGTACAGGAGATGCCGGATCCACGTCTACAAAAACATAAGGGCCCAGTTCTTTGACCGTGGCCAACCCCGACGAGCCCTGCACTGAAGGCTCGGCCTCCTGGACGCAACTCAGAACGATATCATCCACAAACAATGTGGTATACTGGTTGGCGGGAACACCGATCAAGCCTATTCCCACCTTGTCCACCTCCACAGAAGACCCTTCCATCAAACTAGAGACGGGGATTTCCAGGGAGTGGGTCTTCCCCACTTCTAGCGTATGGAACGACATCTTCCCGTTTCCGCTAGGACCCGAAAGCCAGACACCCAAGTTTCCCGCCTGGGTAGAACGGGCCTTCAGCTTCAGGGAACCTCCCTGCACCACGACAGGCAAGGCGTCAAAGACCAGGGAACCGGTCCAGTCACCACGGTAGTTACGCATGCCGGAAAGCCGGATATAGGGCGATTTCATGTTATCGAAATCGCCCCAGTTGGCAGACCATTCCGGAGCCTCGGGAAATGACCGGGTAGACTCTTCCATAAGGCCTTTGGAACTGCCGTTTTCGTATAAGACAAGGTTCTTGCAATTAGCTGCAAATGCTGCGGAGGAGAGCAAGGCTCCTCCAAGGGCCAAGGGGCCCCAAATCCTATTTCTCATAGGAATCCTCCAAAAGAGAATCATCTGGAAAAAGGCGGAAAGGGGCCCGCCACGAAGACTATCAAACAAAAAAGGCACACTCCCCGAAGGGACATGTGCCAATACTCGTTTTCAATCCAGGGCGAAAAATAAATAAATCTATCGGCCTGTAAAGAGGCGCCTTGGGAAATTTAATTTTACCGAAAAAGTCGGCAACTTTTCCGAAAAAATAAGTCATATAGGGCATTTTTGCCCATTTTTTGCATTGATAAACATAAGATATATATATGTATCCGAAAAACACTCCAACAAGCCCTGCCGGTCCGACCAAAAGCAAAAAAAACCTTGTTACATTTAGCCCCGAAAATGTTCTGGACGGTACTCACATACGTTCTCATAGGGCTGCTTTCCCTGTTCGGGCTCTTCTACCTGTGGTTGGAAGTGCGCTTTTACCGGGCCCTCGGAACCGTCCGGGAGGGCCGTTCCACAGTAAACCCGCCTCCGAGGGTCAGCGTGCTTATCGCCGCCCGAAACGAGTCCGCAGGCATTAGGGCCACCCTGGATTCTGTGCTTGACCAGGATTATGCAGGCGTTTGGGACGTGTGGGTGGCCGACGACCGCTCCGACGATGACACCCCCGCCATCCTGGAAGAATACCGCGCCCGCCATCCAGAACGGCTCCACATTCTGACCATCAAGGACCTTCCCGAAGGCGTCAGCCCCAAGAAGCACGCCATCAGCAAGATGATCGAAGCCTGCGAAGGGGACATTCTGTGCCTTACGGACGCCGACTGCATTGTCCAGCGGGAGTGGCTTACGGGCATTTTGCGAGAATTCGAACCCGGAATCGAACTGGTGGCAGGGCATTCCTACATTCCCACCGTCCCCGGCAAGTCTCCCTTCATTATCTGCATGCAGGCGGTAGAGACCCTCATTTACCGGGTGGCAGGCACTGCCGGGCTAGCCATGCACCTGCCCCTTACCAGCACGGGCAACAACCTGGCCTACCGCAAGGACTTTTTCAAGAGCGTGAACGGGTTCGATAACGTCATCAAGATCCAGAGCGGCGACGACGACCTGCTGATGCAGAAACTGGCCACCGACCGGCCTTTCGCCATGCGCTACTGCATTACCCCCTCCACCTTCGTGACCACAAACGGCAAGGAGACCCTAAAGGAACTCTGGGAGCAGCGCAAGCGCTGGGCCTCCAAGACCATCTACTACTCCCCGAAAATCGTGTTCGTACTCTCCATGGTTTTCCTGTTTTTGACCATGCTCTGCGTCACGGCAGCGTTTTCGCCCTTCAGCACCAAAGTTTTAATTGCAACCCTGGTCGCCTTTGCCCTCAAGAGCCTGGGCGACCTGATCCTCATTTTGCGTGGTCTCAAGATTTTTAGGCAGGAACACCTGCTCAAGTGGTGCATTCCTGTAGAAATTGTCCACGCCCCCTTTACCGTCCTTGCCGTACTATTCGGCCTGTTCGGACGATTCAAATGGAAGTAAAATGGCTACCAAAACCAAGACTCCTGAAAAGACCCTGATTATCGCCGAAAAACCCAGCGTCGCGTCTGACCTGGTTAAAGTCCTGGGTGCAAAGAATTTCAAGAAAGAGACCGCCTACTGGGAAAGCAACACCACCATCGTGAGCCACGCCATCGGCCATCTGGTAGGCATCGCCGACCCCAAGGATATTGATGAACGTTACAAGGCCTGGGACATGAAGACGCTCCCCATGCTGCCTGAAAAGTTCCCCCTGGTGGCCCTCCCCACTACCAAGAGCCACCTGACCGCCCTTGGAAAGCTTATCAAGCGTAAAGATGTTACCACCATCATCAACGCCTGCGATGCGGGCCGCGAAGGTGAACTAATTTTCTTCTATATCCTGGATTACGTTCTCAAGGGAAACTTCAAGGGCAAGACTCTCAAGCGACTCTGGATGCAGAGCATGACCCCCACGGCCATTAAGGATGCCTTTGAACACCTGCGTACCGCCGAGGACATGGAAAACCTGAAAGACGCCGCTCTCTGCCGCTCCGAAGCAGACTGGCTGGTGGGCATGAACGGAAGCCGCGGGCTTACCGCCTACAACAGTTCCATGGGCGGGTTCCAGATTACCCCCTGTGGCCGTGTACAGACCCCCACCCTTGCCATTATCGTCAAACGTGAAGAGGAACGCCTGCAGTTCAAGCCCGAAAAATTCTGGACCATCACCGCTGATTTCGACAACAGCGGAAGTAACTACCAGGGCAAATGGTTCAAGACGGACGGCAAGGAAAAAGCCAAGCAGATTTTTGACGAAAAGGCGGCAAAGGCCATCTTGGAAAAGTGCAAGGGCAAGGCCGGATCCATTGAGGAAAGCACATCTGAAAGCCAGCAGAAATGCGCCGGCCTCTATGACTTGACCACGCTGCAGCGTGAAGCCAACAGCCGTTTCGGTTTCAGTGCCAAGACCACCCTTTCCATTGCACAGTCCCTGTACGAACACCACAAGGCCACCACATACCCCCGTACCGACAGCCGTCACTTGCCCGAAGACTATGTGGCTCCCGTAAAGGCCACCCTGGGTAAAATTACCGGCCCCCTGGAAAAGTTCGCCCAGGAAGCCCTGGACAAGAATTGGGTCAAGCGGACTCCCAAGGTATTCGACAATTCCAAGATTTCAGACCACTTCGCCATCATTCCAACCGGTGTGATGCCCAAGTCCCTTTCCGAAGCGGAACAGAAAATCTACACCATGATTTGCCAGCGGTTCATTGCCGTGTTCTTCCCACCGGCACAGTACCTGAACACCACCCGCATTACCACCGTCGAAGGCGAGACCTTCGTTACCGAAGGAAAGATTCTGGTAGATCCGGGATTCAAGGCGGTTTACGGCAAGGATTCCGACGACGAATCCAACATCCCGAAGCTAAGCGGCAACAAGGCGAAGACAGTTTCCATCGAAGCAGAAGAAGACTTTACCAAGCCCCCCGCCCACTACACCGAAAGCACGCTGCTTTCCATGATGGAAAGTGCCGGTAAGTTGGTAGAAGACGACGAGCTCCGGGACGCCATGAAGGAACGGGGCCTTGGGACCCCCGCCACCCGAGCAGCAATCATCGAAAAGTTGGTGAGCGACAAGTACGTAGTCCGCGACGGCAAAGACATGATTCCCACGGCCAAGGCCTTCGACCTCATCAAGGTGCTTTCGGCCATGAACATCGAGGCACTTACCAGCCCCGAACTGACCGGTGAATGGGAATACAAGATGGACCTGATTTCCAAGGGAAAGGAATCCAGGGAAAGCTTCATGAAGGGCATTGTGGAAATGACCCGCACCATGGTTAAAAACATCAAAGGCTTCAAGGAAGAAAACACTACCGGCGAAGCCAAGTTCAGCCCCGTGAACGGCAAGAAGGTCTTTGAAACAGTAAGCCGCTACCGCACCGAAGACGGCATCGTAATCCGCAAGATGATTGGTGGCAAGCGCCTTACCGACGAAGAGATTGTAGAACTTTTGACGAAGCGCAAAATCGGGCCCCTCACGGGATTCCGTAGTAAAAAGGGTTCTGAATTTTCTGCAGTGGTCATTATCAACGACCAAAATAAAATTGAGTTTGTCTTTGACGACAAACCCGAAGAAATCGATACCGGCAAGAAAGTGGGCCAGTCTCCCGTAGACGGAACCGATGTGTATGAAACACTCACCGGATATGTTTCTCAAAGCTACGTAGACAAGCTGCCATCGGGAATTTCCCTGCCCAAGATTCTCCTTGGCAAGGAACTTCCCTTTGAGGCCATTCAGAAACTCCTGGCCGGCGAAAAGACTGACCTAATCAAGGGATTCCGCAGCAAGAGCCATCGTCTGTTCGACGCCTACCTGTATCTGGAAAAGGGCAAACTCAAATTTGACTTCCCGCCCAGAGAATTCAAGCCTCGCCGTTTTACAAAGAAAGGATAAGAGTGCGAGAATGTGACAAATGCATAAGGCGAGTGCCGCGTCCAAGTATGCTTGGACATGGCCGAGCCGAGCATTTGGTACTTGAGCGAAGCGAAAGTACAAATGTGGGATGTGGAATGTGGCTTAGGTTTATTCCCATAATTTTCCTGCTTTTCGCTTTTGCTAAAGCGGACGCTGTCGCTGTTATCGCTGCTGATACAGCTGCCGTTGCTGACACAACACAAGCCGACACCGTTCGCACCGGAAGTACCACCGACACCATTGCACCTAATCCCTACGGGTTGCCCGATGAGCTGATGCCTCTCTGGAATTCCATGAGCATCAAGCAAAAAGCCGCCCAGATGGTCATGGTGTATCTTTCGCCAGCTCAATTCCTGATAGAGAACGAATTCGGTGCCGTACTGGTCATGAAGAACCACCTGAAAGACACTGCCGCCTTCAAGCAAAAAATACGCGAGGCCAATGAGGGCCTTAGAATTCCTCTACTCGTTGCAAGTGACCAGGAAGGGGACTTTGTAAACCGTCTGGGAGGCATTTCCGAAAAGTGGAAGCACGCCCCTAGCGCCAAGGAAATGCGGGATATGCCCACTGACTCCGTGAAGTTGATTGCCGAGGACATCGGTGGAGAACTGATGGAGTTAGGCATCAACATGAACCTGGCCCCCGTGCTGGACCCCGCCAAGGACCACCGCAAAAAGAATTCCTTCATGGAAGAGAGCGCCCGAAGTTGGGAAAAGGATTCTACCAGTACAGAGAAAGTCCAGGCCTTTGTCCAGGGCATGAGACAGAGTGGGGTCGTCTGCGTATCCAAGCATTTTCCCGGTTACGACAGTTGGACCAACAGCGATCACCAGATCGCCATCAGTGCAAGCCCCAAGAATAAAATCGCCTACAACGTGGAATTTTTTAAACGGCTCTCTGACGACATTCCCGTGACTATGATGAGCAGCGTGCGGTTTATACGCATATCCAACCGCCCAGCTGTCTTTGAGCCGAAAATCGTAAAGATGGCCCGAGACATGAACCCGGAAACGGTCATCCTCACCGACGATCTGTGGGGCGTTTCCCTGCGTGCCTGGGTCAGCGGCACCGAGCGAGTCAAGAGCAAAGGATACCCCCGTAAAGATTTCCGCAAACTTATCCGTACGGCCCTCACAGCGGGAAACGACATGTTCATGATAACCTACCCGGCCAAGGCGGTAGAAATGGTGAACTACCTGGTCCAGATTTCCAAGAACAACAAGAGTTACCGCAAGCGTATCGAAGAATCCGCCGCCCGCATCATCAAGATGAAGTACAATGCGGGAATGATCAAATAGCGGCTAGCACTTGGGCATGTTCTTCACTTCTTTCAAAAGCTTTTCCGGACCGATCTTTTCGTAGACCAGTTTCAAAATCTCAGCGGCAGCCATAGCATCAGCCAGTGCTCTATGGTGATTAAATTCAGGCAGTTCCAAGGACTGAGTCAGATTATGCAAGCTGTAGCTGGGAAGTCCGGGGAAAAACCTTCTAGAAAGTTTTACGGTGCAGAGCCTGGGCGGGTCAAACTTGATACAGCAGCGTTTCATTTCCGCTATCATGAACCGGCTGTCGAACTGCACATTGTGAGCCACAAAGATTCGGCCCTGCAACAGTTCTCTCATGGTCTCGGCGACACTGGAGAACTGAGGTTTGCCCTGAACCATTTCATCGGTTATGCCAGTAAGCCGCTGTACAAAAGGCTGGATAGGCATCCCAGGGTCCACCAGCGTCTGAAACGTATCCACCACATTGGTGTCATCCATCAGAACGACACCAATTTCGGTAATACGGCCATCGGCAGGTTTTCCTCCGGTGGTTTCCAGATCCACAACGGCAAATTTCACGACAATCTAATCTCTTAATAGTCCAGACTATCACTGGATGGGAACATCAATATCCAGCGTCTGCTTTGCGGCACGATTCTCTACACGGGCCTTCATGACCTTGGCCTTTGGACGGCCATAAACGGGAACAACCAGCAAATTGGACACTCCCGCATCTTCGCTGGGCGTAGCCTCTGTTTCAGCCACAGTCTTGGTAAAGATGGGGTTCTTGCCCTTGTCGTAGACGGAATAGGTGAACTCGCGATTCAGGCCCTTCTTGATTTGCTTGGTAGGCACCTGGAAATAGATAATCCCGCCCTTGGGAACCTTACGCAAACTGTCCTTGATTTCTTCTTCGGTAGCAAAGTCCGCCTCTAGGGCCATGCGCACATTCTTCTTTATTTTATCAGCGCTTTCATACAGCACGGATACGTTGAACTTTGCATCTTCGGGAATTGCTTCAGGGCGGACATCCCGAATTTTTGCATTGTTCTTGTAATATTCCCATCGACCGTTGTCATGCAATATCACCGTAGAACCATTGGACGTTGTTGCTATAATGTCATCAGCAAAAGAGTTCGTTGCACCAAGGGCAACAAAACACAGACAGCCCATCACCAATCCACTCAATTTCATATACACCCCGATTGTTTATCGTTTATGGTAGAAATATAGGATTAGTAACTAATGTTTTGTGACAAGTGGTTATATTTCACCCTGTGAAAGGCAAAACCAGATTCGCACCAAGTCCCACAGGGTACCTCCACGAAGGCCATCTACTTTCGGCTTTGTACGTGTGGGCATCTGCAAGAAAATGGAACTTGGACGTTCACCTCCGCATCGAAGACCATGATCAGGAACGAGCCCGTCCTCAGCACGTGCAAGCCATCTACGAAGATTTGGAATGGCTGGGCTTTACATGGCAGAGCGAAAGTGTCCAAAGCAGGCATTTTGACAGGTTTCAAAAAAAACTAGAAGATCTACAAGAAAAAAAGCTAGTCTACCCCTGCTATTGTAGCCGCAAGGAACTTGATGCAGAGAACCCCAAAAATGAGTTTGGCGAGATCATCTATCAAGGGAAATGTTTTTTGGGGGCGAGAGATTTTTCTTTACCACATAATCTACGAGTTCATATTCCAGACAAAGTAATACGCTGGCAAGACTTACGTCTAGGCATTTTCGAAGAAAATCCAAAACTTCAATGCGGCGATTTTCCTATTCGGGACCGGATCGGCCAATGGACCTACCAGTTTGCCGTCTGCGTTGACGATATTGAAGAAGGGATAACGCACATTATCCGCGGTGAAGACATCAGAAACTCCACCGCAAGACAAATCGCCCTAATGGAGCTTATGGGCAGGGAAACCCCACCCAAATACCTGCACCACCCTCTCATCGTGGATGATTCAGGCAAGAAGCTTTCCAAGCGAGAAAAGGCCCACAGCATCCGACAAGATCGAGAAGCCGGAATTTCCCCTCAAGAACTCCTGGGAAGGGTCCTTTTCAAGGCCGGAATACGAGGCGTCCCATCGCCAATAGACCTGGACGAAGCCCTAGATCTGATTTGTTTAATTTTCTAAACATGGCTGGACAGCCATTTCCTTTACTAGCAACTAGTAAACAAGAACAAGCAACTTCCAAAATATGTATATTCAGGGCATGTCCAACACAGCCTTGTCCGCCACCTTATTGAAGATTCGTCAGGAATCCGCACTTTTCGATTCCAAAGATTCCCTCCTGAATTTCAGTACCAAGGGTCTATACCAGACGCCTCTCATGCTGGAAACCGGAGACCTGTTCTTCGAGAAATGGAAACAGACCCAAGGCCCTCTGCCGCTGGACTCGTTCTTGCCCCAGTCAGGAAACTTCACGCCTCAGCAAAAGTTGGAAGTCAAAGAACACCTCCTCCATACTCTCAAAGAAAAGATGGAGGATTTCGGGAGTTAGGATTTGTACCTGCTACTAGGGTTCTTGAAGTGGGAAGGAAACGCACTTTCTCCAAGTCTTCTTATGCCCCTGGATGTAAACTTCCAGACTCAGACGGTATCACTTTCTACAAGGCCTCCTCTAGAAAACATCGTTCTGCGGGAGCGTTTAAAAACAGAAGTTTCTCTCCCTCGGGTAGAAGACGCCACCTTAAACGGCCAATTCAGCATTCTCCTGTACTTTTCCCTTTTCGAAAAGGCCGTGGCAGCAAAGAAGAACTGGAAGTTCACACGCCACGGGCTATGCCTTGCCTTCTTTGATTCAGTCAAACTAGGCCTTAAAAAATGCCTAGAGCAGGGATTAAACGAATCCAATACTAGCGCCACATCTACCGTACAGGCTCTATTTACTGCAGAAGGATTCCAGACCAAGGATTCCAAATTTGACGGTGAAAGTTTCGACCGGATTTATTCCCCGTTGGACCACTACCCCCTGTATGTCACAGATTCTCACACCACAAAAGTCGTAGAAGACGCCAAGGACCCGGACAACAAGGCCTATGCTATCCAGGTTTTGCCCGGCACAGACTGGGCAAGAGCCTCTGCAAACTTGGTAGCCGATTCCATCGCCGAAAAAAAGGCAACCCTGGTGGTTTACCGCAGAGCCTCTACGGCACAAAAGTTTAAGGACAGCCTGTTTCCGCAATTCCGCAACTTCAACGGCCCCGAAAGGGACGCCCTTCTGCCGGACCTCCAGAAAGCCCGAGATGGTTTCTTGCGTTACTACGAGGCGGTGAACAGCAACATCCAACCTTCCAACGCTCCGCTTTCGGACCTGTTAGCCGAGTTTGTCCAAAACCCGGCCGTCAAGATTAAATCTTCCGATACTCTTTTCCAGAAAATCGCGAACATTCCGTACAAAGACTACAAGGAACTAAAGGCGAACCTGGACGAAATTCTTTACCTGTACTTTGAAAAGAAAGGTAAAGAAGCCCGAAATGCATTCAAGGACGTTCACGTACCAAGTCTTACTGTAGAAGAGCAAGAGTCCATTGCCAAAGAGCTTTCCTTTGCCTCCACCAAGGTAAACGAGCTAAAGCCCCTTATTGCACTGGTCGAAAAGACGGGACTTTTCCCTACTGGAATTTATCTTTCCGGTCTTTCAGACATCATCGACCTGATTCTCAAGAATTTCAACCGGAGCACGCCTGTATTCGAAGAATGGGAGCTTCGTTCCAACAGTTGGGAAGACTACCAGGATTCCCTAAAGGCCCTCCCCGAGGCGGGCGACAAGTGGGTACGCTACCGCAGACAAACATCGGATATCTATACCGACAACGCCGTAGACGAAAACGTCCTTTCCGTCCGTGATGAATTTGCAGAAAGCCTGAAGGCAACCCTCAAAGGCCTTTCGGACCGTTACCGCAGTTCCAAGAAGAAACTTCTAAAGGTTCTGAAAGACCCGAAGTCGGTCACTTCTGACAACCAGCTTCTAGACCTGATCGACACCCTTATTGAACTACAAGAAAACAAGCGTGCCTACAAGGACACATCTGTACTTGGGAACCACCTACTGGGCCGAGACTGGCTTTACGAGCGATCCAACTGGTTCGAACTGAACAAGAAAATCACCTACATCTACGACTTCAGGGAAACCCACAAGAACGATCCGCGTCTGGACCTGTTGCTCCAAATTCTAGAGCAATGGCAGCTGTTCAAGGATACCCTGCCGCAGATGAAGGATTACGCAAAGATCGTAAAGGAACTTCAGGAATCTACCCGCAAGATTACAAAGGGACTAGCGCTGGAAACCCCGCTAGAAAGCCTCTGCATCGAAAAATGGCTAGACGAGATCCAGCAGTGGAATGCCAACTGGGGCAATTTGGAAATCCATATTCGGACAACCTCTCTTCTGCAGTCTATCGAGAGCCTTGGTGCAAATGAGCTGTGTGACTACCTGAAAGACCCAGACAATGTAAACCAAAACATTGCTCAAGCATTTGCCCATTTCTGGGCTGGCACACAGATCCAGCAAGTAAGCAAGGAATCTCCCGAATTATTTTCTCTGCAGCCAAAGGCAAGAGCCCAGAAGACAAAAGACTACCGTTCACAGCTGGACCAGTTCTGCAATGCAAACTTCAGACTGGTACACGACACTGTCAAAAACAATCCCGGTATTTTTGAATTCGTTCCTTTGGAAAAGAGCTATTACCTGGCTTCATCCAAGAACTTCCAAACACTGGTAATTTTGGATGCAGACTGCATTACAGTCAGCGAAGCTCTTCCTGCCATTTTCAAGGCGGAAAAGACGGTACTAGTCGGAGACCCCAAGGCTCCGCTTTTGGAACACCTGCCTCTAGACGGATTCAGCGAAGACCTGACTCCTCACACGCAAGCATTCCAGGAATCCATCCTCACCATGAGCCTAAGGCAAGGAATCCCGACCAGAGAGTTGTGGTTCTCCACCACCTACGCTCATTCCTCCATGGTGGATTTCGCCAACTATAAAATTTACGGAGGCGGAATCAGTCAACTGCCTTCCCCCAGCCGAGAAACCGTAAAGAACCAGTCTCTCAAAGTGGTTCCCGACAAGATCATGGAAATTGCGAAGGCCGCCATCCATCATGCCGAACGGCAACCTGGACGTACCTTGGGAATTATCGCGCAACACCAGTCCACCTGTCTGGAGATAGAATCGGCCATCAACAGCCTTACGCCCAAAGATTCTCCGGCCGCAAGATTTTTCCAGCCTAGCAATCCGTCCATCAGTTTCTACGTAAAGACCCCCGAAAGGGCCGTAAACCGTCTTCGCGACACAATCCTCGTATGCGCCGAATACGACGCAACCGAAAAGAAATCCATCAATTCCAAGCTTTCGGTCTACACCACTCTCGCTAAAAGCGAACTTAAGGTATTCATTTCCGAAAGCGACATGGCCAAGAAACCCAAGGAAAAGCCGGATCTTTTCTGGGAATGGATTCTTTATTTGCAACGAGTTCTCACCCTGGAACTCCGGGACGAGAAACCCAAGGAATCCGTGCTCTACCCGCAGGCGCTAAAGGCCCTGCAAGACGAAAACATTCAGGCGGAGCCCTATTTCTGCCAAGGCGGAATTGCCGTAGGCCCTGTAATTGTAGACGCGAACAACTCCAAGCGGTTCCTCGCCATGGTGGAGGACGACTGTACCACGGAACGATTCAGAGAATCTATTGAAGACCGCATCTACATTCGCCACACCCTGCTCCGTCAAATTGGCTGGAAAGTGCTAAACCTGTGGACGCCCTTCTGGTATATGGCCTACAACGACGAAGTAAGCCACATGGTGACCACAATCGCCATCGAGCAAAGTGTGGCTCCGCCACCCAAGGACATATCCGAAGAAGAATCCGAAAGCGCAGACACAATTTCTGCAGAAAACCTGAGCGTTTTGCCCTATACGGTGCTGCACCCCAAAATCGAGGGAACTCCCCACGACAGGCCTATCCAGGAACTTTCTGCAGCGTCCATCATCACGCAGCTCAAGTTCTACGTAGACCATGAGTCTCCCATTCACGAAGAACTCCTGCAACAGAGGCTTTTTGAACTCCACAAGGAACCCTGGCCAAACCCAGCACTTGTACCCCAAATTACGGACGCCATCAAGCAGGGCATCAAGAGCCAGAAGTTCATCCAGACCGGCAAGTTCCTGTATTCCCTCAAGAACCCAGCCGTAGAACTGAGAGACAGAAGTTTCCGTCCGTCTTCAGAACGGAAGATGATCTACGTATCTCCGGAAGAAAGAATGTTCATCCCGTCATCCATGGACGAACGGGATATCAAGCAGTTGCTTGGTTTGCTGGAGTAATCCTAAAACTAGCGAACCTTCACGACGAAGGCGCTGATATTGTAGGCCGACAGTTCACGAGCCTTGTCGTCGGCGGCCTTCTTGTTGTTCCAGCCACCGGCACGGAGCTTGTAGAAGGGGGCGTCGAACACTACCTGGATAGCATAGCCCGTACTGGCGGAGAGTTCCGCACGACGGCGCTGAGCCGCATCGAAATCGCCAACGGCCTCAAATTGCAAGACATACAATTCCTTGGATTCCTTCTTATCGGCGTTGGCCTTGCCCGGCACAGCGGGGCCCGCAGAAGCGGATGTGTCGCGCAGCGAGGCGGAAAGTTCCGGAGAATATTCGTTTCCACGGAAAAGGGAATCCATATCCGTAGGGTCGCCAGCAAAAGACAAGGCAGCGGCAAATCCGACAATAAAGGCAATAGACAATTTCATGGCACTAATTATAAAAAATTTTCTCTGTTTCCACCCCTGGCATTTCGGCAACAGCGCTACGGTGGGTAATGAAAATCATGGTCTTGGCCGGATAGGCCTCGAAAAGTCTGCGGAAAAGCTCCCGCTCCGTCGGTTCGTCCAAGGCCGAGCTGATTTCATCCAGCAACAAAATGCCTCCAGGCCGCAGGAGCCCGCGGGCAATGGCAATTCGCTCCGCCTGGCCTTCGCTGAGTCCCATTCCCCGCTCCCCCAGTTCCGTATCCAAGCCATTCGGTAAATCGAACACAAATTCGGCACAGGCCACCTGAAGCACACGGTGCAATTCCTCGTCTGTAGCGTCAGGCTTTGCAAGCAGAAGATTGTAACGAACCGTCCCGCTCATCAGTGTGTTCCCCTGGGGAACATAGACAAAGTAGTCGCATGTCTCGGCTGAAACAGTCTGTTCGGTAACGCCTGCAGAGTAAATAAACGCGCGACCTTCCTGGGGCTCCACAAGGCCAAGCATCAGGCGGAACAGCGTCGTCTTGCCGACCCCGGTCTCCCCCATGATGGCGGTTTTGCTCCCAGGCTTAAAGTTGTGAGTGTAATTCCGGACGGCATCATGATCGGCACCGGCATAGCGGAAGCGGACGCTTTCCAGGCGGACTCCAAAGTAAGCCAAACCATCAGTCGCCTTCGTCTCGACATTGGCCGCGGGAGACGCTCCCTTCCCGCTCAACGAACCGCCGTCGCCCTGCAGTTCCTGCAGGCGGTCGATGCTGGCAGTAGCATGAATCAGGCGGGGAGCGTTGTTCAGGAGCGAGAGGATGGGGCCCTGAATCTGCCCCACCAACTGCAAGAAAGAAGTCATGACGCCGAAGGTGATGGTTCCGTTCCGGAGTCCGAGACCGCCCCACACGAAGGCCATCAGGTATCCAAGCCCGAAGGCGCCACCAAACGCAAGCCTGGATATTACCGAGAAGCGGGTCTGGCGCACCACATCGCGATGGAGTTCGTTCTGCATGGAATCCAGGCGTTCCGAAACCCAGGGAGCGCTGCCCAGACTGCGGAGAACAGCGTTGTTCTCCACGCCTTCCTGCACATGCATCTGGATACGGCTTTCTCCTTCGCGGATTTTCAGAGTCATTTTACGCAAGCGATAAGAGACGAACTTACCGAACACAAGAGCCAGCGGCGTGAGAATTACGAGAGCCCAGGCGAGCCGAGGGTCAAACCAGCGAAGCATCAGGAACGCCCCAAGAAGCTGTATGGCCGTCACTATCATCTGGGGAACCCTCGCCGTAGCCACCTCGCTGACCAACTCCACATCCTTGGAGAATCGAGAGGTCACGTCCCCCGAAAGAAGTTCCTTCTCACTGTAGAGCTTGCGGGTGAACAGACGACCAAACATCGAGAGCCTAAGCGCATTGGACTGCCTTATGGTAGCCACCGACGTGAGGTAGTAATACACCTGGCGAAGCACCACGTTTCCCACCACCGTAAGCACCAGCAGGCCCACCATAAAGAACACATCGTCATCACTGCCGTTTCTGATAGTATCGTCAATGAAACGCTTGCTGAGCCAAACCATGGCAAGCCCCAGAGACACCTGCAATGTCCCTATCGCCACGCGGAACGCCACATTCAGGCGTACTCCGCGGACACTCCGCCATAGCCATGCTACGTAATTCATTCCAGCACGTTCACCTTTTGCCAACTATCTACAATGGCCTGCACATCGGCCGCGGCGCGCGTGCGTTCCACTTCGTATTCTTCGCAAAGTTTTTCCGTCAGGGAGTCCACGGTAAAATCTCCCTGCTCTACGGCTGCATTCCACAAAAAGGCCGCCGTCTCGTTCAGGCACAAGAGTTTCCCAAAGTCGAGAGCCCCGATGCCCTCGCCCATAATCACCTGTTCACCACAGACTTCACGCAGCACAAAACCGTTCTTGATTCGCATAGATAAACCTCTCCTTATCTAAGATAGATTTTTCGGAGCCTCCACACATTAGGGGCCGTATTCGTCAAAGGACCTTTTGTCTGCATAAAGGTCGTTCCCTTTCCATTCAAAAAGGGCTGCGCCCCAGTCTCCTCCCTGGGTTGGTTCCCATAAAAAGGCGCCAATCCAACGATCCAGCCCGCGTATCATCTGGTCAGTGTGTTTGCGCGAACCGTCATATCCATAATGATTACTTTTGTCTCCGCCGTTGTACTCTGCAACTATAAATTCCAGATTCGGGTATTTCGAGGACAGTTCCTCAAACAGGCTTTCCCAATTCTTCGGAGGGCCGTCACCATAGGCCGTATAAGCCGAAAAGCCCATCACTTCGGCAGGAACCTTCTGATTCTTGAAAATCTCTTCCATCCACCAATTGATGGTCTGGGGTTTGCGGATACTTTCAATATGCAATACCGTCTTGGTCTGGGGAGAAACCGCCTTGACAGCGCGAATACCCGCCTTAAAATACTTGGCCGCATTGGCCTTTCCGCTAGAAGTTCCCATATCGCCATTTATACTCGCAGGAGCCTTGTCGACACCATTACCCCAGCAGTCCGTTCCGCTATTAGGGACATGTATCAGTATTCCGGGGGTGGTCTCGTTGCCTATCTGCACCATGTCGGGTGTGGCATTCACTTTTTTCAACGCGCTAATCATATCATAAGTGTATCGATAGACCGAATCCGCCATCTCGTCTGAATCCTTGGATCCACGCCAACGGCTCGGGATAATCTGCTTACCCGGATCGGCCCAGTTGTCACTGTAATGAATGTCGAGGAGGAACGCCATGCCCGCCGCCTTAACCTTTTGCGCATAGGCAACCACGTGTTCCTTATCGCCGTACGATTCTTCGGCATGGCCGCAACCTGCCGATGCGTATCCGTATTGCGCACTAGGCGAAACAAAGGTCCTCAAGCGAACCGCATTGAACCCATGCCTTTTGAGCAGGGTAAATATATCCGTTTCAGAACCGTCCACATCAAAAATACGGGTATGGTAACGCTCGTATTCCTGAACTGTCGAAATGTCGGCACCCCTGTAAAAGTCAAAAACAACCGAAGACGAAACAGGCTTAGCCACACTCGAAGAAGATTCCATAGGAACTTCGGACAAAGAAGACGACTCGGACACATCAGACGAAGAGGTTTCAGCAACACTAGAATAAGGCTTATCCACAAACGAAGAGGATTCTGCTGTTGCCGCCGAGGACAAGCCCAACTCAGGCATATCCAAAGACACCGACGAACTGGAATCTTCGCTGCAAGCCCATAAAAGGCAAACACACGACACTAGCAACAGAATACGCATACGAGAATCCTTCTAAGTCTAAGATAGATTATTGCGCTTTCTATATTTGGCCCACTATGGTCGAAGAGGCTCTTGAAATGGACGTGCCTGCCGAATCCGCATTGGTGCGGGCCGTGGCCGGTGAGCGGGTGACAGAGGCGCACCCGCAGCTTCCCGATTTTGACTTCAAGAGCTGGAAAGACTATTCCCATATTTTGCCAGCCATGTTGCCGAACTTCCCGGATTTCTGCCCCGCCGGCAACTTCCGCAAGAGCTTTGCCGACGAGATGGAATCCTGCGTCAAGTTCATGGGGGCTTACGAGGACTTCAAAACCTTCACGGAGCATTTCAGGGCCTACAACTTCAAAACCTTCCTGATGGAGGGCGAGAACCTGAAGATGTTCCACAAGCCGGGCTGGCACTGGACATTCCAGCAAGAAAAAGACGGAACCATCATCCAGTCGGGGCTTGCAGTAGCAGGTATCATGGGAGCCCTGTGCTGTATTTCGCCGGGGAACTTCTCGTGGCACCACTACACGGTGCGTTACTTGCACCTGATGCTACAAGTGGCGTTCCACCTGGTACGCAAGGGCTGCATCTACCCGCAGATTTTCTGGGTCCAGAAGGACACCGCCCAGATACGTTGGGTACCGACTACATTCCTCCCCGAAATCAGGACTCTTGTAGAACAGCTGGAAGCAAAGGCTCCCGTCACCTTCGCCTTTACTGCCAAGGACGAGGAGCACCTGGAAATTTCAGAACCCGCAAGGCACGTACTCTCCCTGTTTACTGGGGAACTGCTCCGCTTTGCAAGAAAGTACAAGCGTCCCGGTAAGTCTAACCACGGGAACCTGCTTACCTTCTTCTTTGACGGAGTCTCCGGAAAGCTCGGTCAAAGCGGGCATGCCATTCCCGGGAAAATCCGGCAGTGGTTCTCTGTCTACGGGCATTTCGACCTGCGGAGCCAAATCCTCTTCAAGGCGTGGGAATCCGGCGACGACGTGTCGCTGGAAGTCTTCGTAGACGGACAGTCCCTTTCTACCCTGTTCCAGACAAACGATTCCAGGCTTGTGCCGTTACAAAAAATCCTCTACGGTGTAGCGGAATTTTTCAAGCCGCTGGAGGCCTACCTGGATTCCCGAGGCGAGACTCCCGTATCCCTCCAGGGAGCGAAACTGCTCCAGTTCTTGCAGGACAGCCTGAAGAAACTGGAAATCATGGGCATCCGCACAGAGATTCCCGAAAAACTTCTGCACATCGGCAAGCCCAAGGCCAAAATGCGTCTGCAAGGGAGCGTGAGCTTCGGTGCCTTTGCCGCCAAAGACCTGCTGGATTTCGACTGGCAGGTGGCCCTGGGCGATGAGCATATTTCTCCAGAGGAATTCTTGGCGCTGGCCGAAAAAGCGGACGGCCTGCTGAAATACAAGTCTGAGTACATCGAGATTTCGGCACAGGATATCGAAGAAATCAAAAAGCAGGTAGAAGCCCCGAAAGAGACCGCTCAGGCGGAGCAATCCAAGCTGGTGCAAGCCGCCCTCACCGGAGAGTGCGACGGTGTTCCCATCACCCTTACGCCAGAGACCAAAGCCCAGATCGACGCCTGGCGTGGCGAAACCGAAATCCCGCTGCCAGAGGGTCTGAACGCCACCCTCCGCCCTTACCAGAAACGGGGATACTCCTGGATGTACAAGAACCTGGAAATCGGCTTCGGGTGCATTCTGGCCGACGACATGGGCTTAGGAAAAACCCTGCAGGTCATCGCCTACCTGCTGAAAATCAAGGAAGAGGGAAAGTTCCAGCAGAACAAGGCCCTAGTGGTAATGCCCGCGGGCCTGCTATGCAACTGGCAGGTAGAAATCAAGAAGTTCGCCCCCGCCCTTACCTTTACGGCCTACCACGGCGGAAACCGAAATTTGCAAAAATTCGATTCCGACGTTCTGCTCACCACCTACGCCACCTTCCGCAAGGACTTTGAGGCCCTGAAAGCCATGACCTGGCACGCCGTAGTCATTGACGAAGCCCAGAATATCAAGAACGCGGACAGTGACCAGAGCAGGCTTTTGCGAAGCATGGAAGCCCCCGTAAAGATTGCCATGAGCGGCACTCCCGTAGAGAACCGCCTTATGGAATTCTGGACCATCATGGACTTTGCGAACCGGGGATTCTTCCCCTCGGCCCAGGAATTTCGGGAAAAGTACGAGACGCCTATCCAGAAGAACGGCGACAAGGTGGCCGCTGAAACCTTCAAGAAGATTACCGCCCCCTTCATGCTCCGCCGTCTCAAGACGGACAAGACCATCATCAGCGACCTGCCCGACAAGATTATCCAGGACGAATACGCAGAACTGACCCGCAGCCAGGCGGCCCTGTACAAGCGGACCCTGGACAAGTTCATGGCAGAGCTAGAAGAAGAAAAGCAGCTGGCCGAGCTTTCCAAGGATAGCCACGGACTGTTCAAGCGTAAGGGCATCATCTTGCAGATGATTCTCGCCCTGAAGCAAATCTGCAACCACCCCGCCACATTCCTAAAAGGCGCAGATTCCGACGCCAACAGTACCACCCTGACCTCCGGCAAGCTCCAGCTGCTGCTGGACCTGCTCACCTCCATCCAGGAGCAGGGCGAAAAGACCCTCATCTTTACCCAGTTCGCTGAAATGGGTTTCCTGCTGCAGGAGTCTATCGAGAAGGAACTGGGAATCACCGTGAACTTCTACCACGGAGGCTGCACCCAGAACCAGCGCAAGGAGATGGTGGACAGTTTCCAACAGGACCCCGAATCCAAGATCCTGATTCTTTCACTTAAGGCGGGCGGCACAGGCCTGAACCTTACAGCAGCCTCACAAGTCATTCATTACGACTTGTGGTGGAACCCCGCCATCGAGGCCCAAGCCACTGACCGGGCCTTCCGTATCGGCCAAACCCGGAACGTGCAGGTCCACCGGTTCATCACCAAGGGAACCTTCGAAGAAAAAATTAACGCCCTCCTGGAAACCAAGAAGGCGATTGCCGAAATGACGGTGAGCGCAGGAGAAACCTGGCTTACAGACCTGAGCGATAGCGAGCTAGGCGAAGTCTTTAGGCTCGATAGTCCTACTCCGCCGGGAGAATAATCTCGATGTGGCTCGTGCTCACATTCAGGAAGTGGGTACGGAACAGGTCCTTTTCGTTCTTGTCGCTGACCTTCACCTGGGTCACGGCGATAAAGTCCTTGTTCTCGCGAATGTAGTCGGTAAGGCGTTCGTCACGGAGTGTATCGATCTCGCCGGTGATAATAAAGCTGTCTGTCCAGATTTTTACTAGCATACTCTAAATATAACGATTTTTTCAAATGAAAGCAAAAAAAAGTGTTTTTTTGTTGCTTTTTGGGGTTTCTTAAGGTATTTTGTCATAGAAAAAGATAAGCAAAGGAGACTACCATGGCTGCAAAAAATAAAAAGGCTATTTCGACGATTCCCGGCAAGATGATTTACCACAACATGGACTTTATCGATAGCGAAATTGGCCGCCCTATCAGAATTATCGCCGAATTCATGGCTCCCAACCAGATTTTCCAGCAGGAAGGTGTCCAGAACACCATCGTGTTCTTCGGTTCGGCCCGTACGCTTCCCATGAGCGAAATCAAGAAACGTCTGAAAGGTTGCAAAAACAAGAAAGAGGTAGCTCGCCTAAAACAACTAGAAGCCGTAGCGGAATACTATGACGCCGCCCACGAACTGGGAGCAAAGCTGGGCCGTTGGGCCAACAAGCAACACAAGGGCTTCGCCATCATGACCGGTGGCGGCCCGGGCATCATGGAAGCAGGCAACCGTGGCGCCAACGACGTGGGGACCTCTTCTGTGGGGCTCAACATCAGGCTTCCCTTCGAGCAGCACCCGAACCCCTACATTGATGATGAACTGAACCTGCAGTTCCGCTACTTCTTTATCCGCAAGTACTGGTTCATGAAGATGGCCAAGGCCCTGGTGGTGTTCCCCGGTGGGTTTGGCACCCTGGACGAAATGTTCGAGATTCTCACACTCATCCAGACCAAGAAATATGGTGACCGCATGCCCGTAGTGATTTACGGAAGCAAGTACTGGAACAAGGTCATCAACTGGAACTACCTGGCCGAGACGGGAATGATCGACAAGGACGACATCAAGCTATTCCATTTCTGCGATACGGTAGAAGACGCCTACAACGTGATTACCAAAGCCTTAGAGAAGACGATGGAATAGCTACATTTATTCCATGCTGCGGAACATCCTTGCAGAAACCTTGGACAGGGTGTCAAGAAACTTGGCACTCCGTCCGCACTACACCATGGAAGAATACCAGAGGTGGTTTGACCAGAACCCGGAATTTCTCCATAACGGGGCTATGGAAAAGATTGAACTTCTAGAGCCCCTGACTCTGGAAGGCACAAACAACCTGTACCGTGCCAATTTCTGGATACAGCACGCCGGCGACAACACCCATTACGGCGAGCGCGAAATCGTCGTGAAAATCTGTAAGTTCTGGGCGGCACCGGGCAAGAACAGGCTCCACCGCCTAAACATGCTCCTGAGCGCCTTCCAGGACGAAATCCGCATCAACAACCTGATCCGCGCCACCAATATCGAAGGCGTGGTCCAGAGTTTTGGCGGAGGTGTCGCCGGCAGGCACCCTTATCTCAAGATGGAGTTCATCAAGGGGTGCTCCCTGGACAAGATGTTCAAGACAAAGCTTACCGATGACGAAATCCTCCACCGCATCGCCCAGATCGCTTATCTAGCCAACACCATTAGCCAGTTGCACTACTACCAGGTTATCCACAAGGATCTAAAGCCAAAGAACCTGCTTTTGTGCCAGAACCCGTTGCACAAGAACAACCACAAGATTCTCATCTGCGATTTCGGCTACGCCCAGGCAAAGCTCCGGGAGACCGTCAACGAATATGGCGGACAGCTCACCCCTTGCTACAGTGCCCCGGAACAGGCCATCATGGGCGAAAACCTCTCGCCCTCGGTAGATTATTTCAGCTTCGGAATCATCGTGCACGAATACCTGACCGGTGAGAAACTGTTCCCCAAGACCATGGACATCTTTACCGAAGACGGCTACCGCATTACGGACCGCTACCTGGAATACCTAAAGAAGGGCCGCGAGAACAAGTTCCATGACTCCCGTTTCCCAGAACTGTCGGAATGGATCGACAGACTCACCATCTTTGATAGTTTCGAGCGAATGCAGAATTGCCCGAACCTCTTTGAAATCGCCCACAAGCTGAGGGAGCGGGTAAACGCTCTCGGGTACCGTGACGTGAATACCGATTTCTTGTGGAACCAACTTAGGGAATACAACCGATAGGTTTATAGATGAAAGACTTGCTAGAAGACATCAAGAATTTTTTCAGAGGACTCAAAATCCACCACTACGTCATTTTGGGCCTTGTACTCGCTATAGGCATCTTCAACGCCGTCACGGCCCTCTCCCCGCAAATCAAGCAAAAGCAACGGGAATCCAACATTGAGAAAGTCTTTGAGCAATGGTGGGAAACCGAAGGAGCTAAGCAGTTCGAATCCGTGGGACTCAAAGCCGATGAAAAGACTCGAAACGAAGAATTCGAACAGTTCCGTGACCGCTACCTAAAAGAGAACGGGACTTTCGTCATTGAGGACCGCATCGAGGAGATGAAAAAAGAATTCCGCGAATGGTGGGAAATCAAAGGTGGCAAGGAAGATTTCACCAAGGAAAAGGGCTACTACCCTAAAGAAAACGATTTTATCCGCGAGCAGAACAAGTGGATAAAGAACTTCACCGATAAAAATATCCGCTACCGCTTAGCGTTTGTCCCTGAAGAGGGTGAATATGACCGGCTTTTGACTAGCTGGATTTTATTCCCCGGCGTACTGAGTTTCTTGATTTTTGCGGGTTTCTTCTTCTTTGCCTACTACAGGCTTTCTGACCGGTGGGGCATTTTACCGGCGGTTGGGATAGCACTTGGACTTATCCTTTTGGGAGGCGTCCTCGTTTCCTGCTTTACGGCCACATCCTTCTTTGACCACTATGCAGTGGAACGTTACATGGGCTGTAGTGTCGCCCTATGCTTTATGCTTGGAGCCGTAGCCTTTCCGCCTTCCAACGACAAGGTTTCCCTCCTTACGAAAGCGGCGGCCATGGCAGGCGTTGTCCTGGATGTGCTGGTAAACTGGGGATTAAACGGAGGAATTTTTGGAGCCGTAGGTCTTGCAAGCCTTGTGGCTTTCGGCCTCGGAGCGCTAGCCGGATCCAAGATTCCCCGCAGGCTCAAGACCCTCCAGGAGCACCAGGCGGACGCCCTGGCAGAGCGCCTCAAGAAAAACGCAACAGCAAATCCACTAGCAGCACGAAAAGCCCACAACAGGGCCCTTATAGACAAGGGCCTCGACGAAGCCAACAAGGCCCACTATGAATCGGCACAGCGTATCTTGAGCCAGGCACTGACGGCAATGCTGCAGGAGCACCCCATTGACGCTCCCGCCGTCAAAAAGCTCGCCGACCTGATGACCAGCCCCAGCGTATTCATCGAGGTCCCTAGCGCCCAGTGGCTGGAATGGGGCGAAACAGCCAAATCCAAAACCAGCCTGGATTCTGCGCTAGTTCTTCTGGAAAAAGGCCTTTCCCTGGAAACCAATGTCACCCTGGCACGGCGCGCCCTCTACAACATCGGAGAAATCCGAGTGAATAGGAACTGGGACTTGGATCAAGGCGTCGCAAGGCTCAAAAAGGTTCTGGAACTGGGCGACGGCGATATCCTGGCCGTACAAGCAAGAAAGATGCTGGCCAAGGCCGAAAGCCTTATGTCCACCAAAGAAGATTCCGATGCCGCCGAATCGAAGTCCGAACAATAGTCCATTCGTCATTTAGTATATTTCGCAATATGAAAAGACTGGTCCACAACAGAGAGAAATGCCTGGAATGTGCAGGCTGTGTCGGCACATGCCCTGCCATGGCATTGGACATGTATAACCTGGACCTTCAAATCAACCACGAAAAATGTACCAAGTGCGGTTTATGCACCAAGGCTTGCCCCGTAGGGGCGCTAACGCTTGAGGAGGCACCCGATGCTCCGTGAAGAATATGACGTGGTTGTAATCGGTGCAGGCCCCGGAGGCTCCGTAGCCGCCCGTGAACTGGCAAAGTTCGGACGCTCCGTATTGCTCCTGGAAAAGCGAGAAAAAATCGGCTACCCGGTGCGCTGTGGAGAAGCAAGCACAAACCTCTCCGACCTGGAAAGTTACGGCCCTATCGACGAAGACTGCATCGAGACCATCATCAACGGCATTTATATCTACGGCCCTGCCGGCGTGAACATCGAGGTTCCAAAGCCAGGCATGGGACTTATGCTGAACCGCGAAAAGTTCGACCCCTGGCTTGCCCACCTGGCAGAAAACGACGGCGTGGAACTGGTGACCCTTGCCAGAGCGGAAACCGTCAGCGACGTGATGGGCAAGGAACCCCAGGCCTACCGCACCGTCCGTATTGTGGAAGGCTTCGGTGAAGGCGAAAAAATTTCCGAAGTCCGAGCCAAGATGGTCATTTCGGCAGAAGGCGTAGAAGCCCGTATCGGTAGGCAAGTGGGCCTCGCCTGCTTACAAAAGCCCACCATGACCTGCACCGGCGTAGATATCCAGGTGGAAGGCTTGCTGACCAAGCCCGACTACCTGACCTTCTGGCAGGGCCACGACTTTATCAATGACGGCTACATCTGGAGTTTCCCGAAGCAGAAATCGAACGTCACCAATTTCGGCGCCGGATTCCTGTTCGGCGGCAAGCACGAGAAGAATATTTTGGAAACCACCCAGGAATGGCTGGACAAGCTGTTCCCCGGTTCCAAGGTGAACAAGGTCGTAGGCGGGCTGGTACCTGTTTCCAGCACCCTCAAGAGTTACATCCTGGACCGTTTTGCCCTGGTGGGCGATGCGGCCCACCACACGAACCCCCTCACCGGAGGCGGCATCGCGGCGGCCATGCGGGCCGGACGGTATTGTGCCAATACCGTGCACCAGGGCCTCGAATGCGGAAACCTTTCCAAAGCCTTCCTCAAGGCCTACGAAAACAAGTGCTACCTTCAGTTCGGAAGCACCCATGACTTTGAATTCAAGTTCCGCAAGTTCCTGCTGAACATCGACCGCGACGAACAAATCGGGCTTTACCGCGTACTGCAAGGGTTCGCCCTCAGCGGTTACAAGAAATCCGCATTCCTGAAGACCCCCATGCAGTCAGCCAAATACCTCTGGAAATTCCTGAAGTTCAAAGGCTAGGCTCGTTTACACATCATTGCCATTTTGCTAAATTTGACCTTGAAAATTTATCAAGGAGTTCAAGCATGTTCAAAAAAATCGCACTCGCTGCGGCCCTCATTACAAGCGCCGCGTTTGCTACTTGGGACTACTATCCCGTTCTGGAAGCCGGTAAGGGTTCTGCCGAAGCTGGCATGTACTACGACTGGTATCACAAATGGTCCCAGGCCGGTATCAAGGTCGGCGGGCGCTACAGCCTAATCCAGGGTCTTGAAGTTTCTCTTCAAGGTTGGGGTTACCAGCTGTGGGCAGAAGAAGATTGCGACCATTGCGCAAACGGTGGTGACGGCCTTCGCGACTTGACTCTGGGCGTCCGTTACGAAATCGCCCCCATGATTACCGTTTTCTTGGACTTCAATCTGCCCATCGGTGGAGACGAAGTGACCAGCGATGAAATCGCTCTCTACGGCGGTGCACAGTTCAGCATGCCCATCAACGATGTTCCTGGCCTCAAGTTCGGCACCGAAGCCGGTATCTTCTGGGGTTTTGCACACGGCGATAACGATTACGAGCGCGGCCTTGAGATCCACCTGGGCGGTGAACTGGCCTATACTGTTCCCAATGTGGGAGTCACTCCCCTTGTCGGAATCCAGCTCAAGTACCGCATTACCGAAAGCACCTGGGAAGACTGGGACGAAGGAAAGAAAAAGAAAGTGGAAAGGGGCGACGATTCCGATGGCGACAACCAGTTCATTCTCTGGCTCGGTGCCGGTTACTTTGTAATCCCCAACCAGCTGGAACTCAAGGCTAAACTGTTCGTTCGTAGTGGCGACCATGCCGAAATGGGTGGCGATGCAAGCGGTATCTACGTCGGAGCCGAATTCTTCTTCTAAGAACTACAAAAACGCATTAAAACAAGGATGTCATGCCCGCCACCGAGCGGGCATCTCCTTTTTTATTCGAACTGAAAAAGAGATCCCGGCTCAAGGCCGTGACGTAGGGCGAATTACTTCACGTCGTATTCCGGCACGGGAAGCGATTCGCCGGCCTTCATGGCCTTGTCGAGAGCTGCGGACTTCGTGGGGTCTAGCCACCAGTAAACCGGGATAGCGTCTTCGCGGTTGAAGCGGTCAAATACCTTGTCAGGAGTTCCATAGCGGTTCCAGTAGAGAATGCGATGATGATCGCATTGCCACATGAGCACATAAGGCACGATTTCGGCGAGGCGGTTGTCTAGCGCCTTCAGAATTTCGTTGCGCTTTGCCAAATCGAATTCGGTCTTCTGCAAGTTAATAAGGCTATCCACCACCTTGTCCTGCACGCCGGCTAGGTTGTTCGTCCCCTTCTGGAGTGCAGTCGTTGAAAGCCAGCTAGCTTCCGGATCGCGAAGGCGGCCTGCGCCCCAGTTCACCCAGTACAAATCAAAGTCGGCATCGTCCAGACGCTTGCGAAGCGTGCTCTGCGACATCTGTTCGATGGTTGCCACAACGCCCACCTTCTTCAGGTCTTCCTGGAACAGCGTGAGGTGGCGCAAGTCTTCTTGGCTGGTGATAAAGTTGATAGCGAAGGGCTTGCCGTCTTTTTCAAGGACGCCCTGGGCATTCACCTTGTAGCCCGCTTCTGCAAAGAGGGCGCGGGCGCTATCCGGATTGAACTTGTAGAGGGTCGCAGTCGGATTCTGGTTGCCTTCCCACAGGTCGGGGTAATAGCTGTTGAGCAAGAAGTACTGGTTGTACATGTACTTTTCGTTCATGGCTTCGCGGTTCAGGAGCATATTGAGAGCACGGCGCACACGGACATCCTGGAACTGAGGCTTGCGCAAGTTGATAGCCATGCCCTGGAAACCGATGGGTTCCTTGTTAAATATTCTCTGCTTGACCGCCCAACCCTTCTGAATGGCATCGAAGTCGGTCTGTTTCATCCAGATGCTGCTGGTGTAGATGGCGTAGGCGTTGATATCCTGCTTCTTGAAGGCTTCCAAAGCCTTCGTCTGATCATTCATAAAGCGGTAGCGGATCTTATTGAAGTTGTACTTACCGCGGTTCCAGTTCTTCTTGAAGCCCCACCAGTTGGTGCGGCGGGCCAGTTCCACATAGCGGTCTTCGCGGAATGTCTTGATCTTGTACGGTCCGGACACCACCGGGAATTCGTAACGAATCTGGTTGAAGTCCTTCCCCGCCCACACATGCTTCGGGAAGGCGAGCATGCCAGCGGCTTCCCAGAAGTTACCCCAGTGGGATTCCTTGGCGGTCATCTTCACCGTAAGGCTATCGACAACTTCGGGGCGGTCAAAGCGACTGAGCCCCACCTTAAAAATGGGCGTGAGGTTCTTTTCGTCCATGATGACGTCGTAGTAGAACTGTACATCTTCGGCGGTCACCGGCTTGCCATCGCTCCACTTGGCCCGCGGATCCACATGGAAGGTAAACGTCTTGCCATCTTCGGACACGTTCCAGCTGTCGGCGAGGATTCCCACTTCACGATCTTCGGTGCTATGCAGGCTCACGAGGGGTTCGAACATCATGCTCATGAGTTCCGCAGAGAAGCTGTTGTAATCTTCCCACATGTTAAAGGACTTGGGCATGGCGGAGCCCCACAAGGTAATCGAACCGCAAGGGCGGGCATCCTTAGAGGCGATGGGGTCAAACTCGCCCGTGGCTTCGGGATCTTGCGGCAATTCGGGACAGTTCAGCTCGGCACTTTTAGTGGCGGCTCCCTTGGATGCACCAGACTCGTTACAAGCAGTGAGGGCTAGGGTCGCCAACAGCGCCGTTGCGGAAACCAGCACCTTCATTTTTAATTTTTCACTTTTCATTTTTCATTCTCTTTCAAAAGCATTTCCAGGGTCACGCGGGAGGCCTCCTGTTCGGCCTTCTTCTTGTTACCGCCCTGGCCACGGCCATAGACCTTGCCATTCACGTGGACTTCGGTGGTGAACAGTTTCTGGTGCTCGGGCCCGGACTCTTCTACCAGCACGTACTCCGGTACCGTATGGAGCTTGCCCTGCAAGTATTCCAGCAGGGCGCTCTTGTGGTTCACGAAGTCCTCGGCCACGATAATTTCCTTGACCCTCGGGAAATGGAACTTGTTCAAGATAGCACGGACCTCTTCTAGTCCGCCATCCAGGTACACCGCCCCGAGAACAGCCTCGTAAGCGTCAGCCAGAATGCTCTCCTTGCCGCGGCCGCCCATCTTGGCTTCGGCCTTGCCCATCTTGATGTACTCGCTCAGGTTCCATTCCTTGGAAGACTGGGCGCAGGCATGCCCAGAGACAATGGCGCTCTTGCGCTTGGAAAGCTCCCCTTCCGGATCGTCGGGGTACATCTTGTAGAGGAACTCGGTAGTGAGCATGTTCAGCACGGAGTCGCCCAGAAATTCCAGGCGCTCGTTGTTGCTCTCGTAGGGCAGGTCCGTCCCAGACAGGAACGACCGGTGGACCAATGCATGGGCCAGCAGTTCCGGGTCCTTGAACCTGTACCCGAGCTTCGCCTCAAGCCCGCCACCGGACTTCTGGCGAAACCAGAGTTTTAGGATCTTGTGTAGTAGGTTTGTTTTTTCCATAGATTCTCTTATAAAAAGAAAAGGGCAGCCTCATCCGGGCCACCCTGTCCAGTTTCTTTATCGAACCAGGCCTAGATTATGCCTTCTTGGATTCGATGAAGGCAACCACATCGGCAACCTTCTGGAACTTCTCGGCGTCGGAGTCGAGAATTTCGACTTCGAATTCGTCTTCGAGAGCCATCACCAGTTCGACGCGGTCCAGAGAGTCGGCACCGAGGTCGTTGCTGAACTCGGATTCCATCTTCACGTCCTCGGCCTTCACTTCCAGCTTGGAAACGATAACGTCGGTGATCTTCTTAAAAATTTCTTCTTGTGTCATTGTTTACTCCATTTGGATTTGTTTAGCTTAAATTTAGAAATTTATGGCTAGGCGTTCAAGCCCCCGTCCACACCAATTATCTGACCCGTGATGTACTTGGCGTCGTCCGATGCCAAAAAAGCCACCAATTTGGCCACATCTTCAGGCTGGCCCAGACGGCCCAGAGGAATCTGGGATGCGTATTTTTCGCGAATTTCGGCACCCAACTTGGCAGTCATGTCCGTATCGATAAATCCGGGAGCCACGGCGTTCACCGTAATGCCCCTGGCGGCAAGTTCCATGGCGTTGGTCCGAGTAAGGCCGATAACCCCCGCCTTGGCGGCGGCATAGTTAGACTGGCCGGCCTGGCCACGCAGGGCGTTGATGCTGGAAACGTTCACGATATGGCCGCTGCGGTTGCCCATCATGGTCCGGGCCACGGCACGGGTGCAAAGGAACACGGAACGCAGGTTGGTAGCAATCACGGCGTCAAAGTCCTCGTCCTTCATGCGCATCAGCAGGCCGTCGCGGGTAATTCCGGCGTTATTCACCAGAATGTCTACCGTGCCCATATCGGCGATAATCTGCTTGAACACGGCCTGAACCGTAGCGGAGTCCGCCACGTCACAGGCATAGCTCTTGACCTGGACTCCAAGTTCGGAGCTCAGCTTTGCGGCCAGATCCTCTTTGACAGAGGTGGAGAGTATTGCCACGTCGGCACCCTCGCGGGCCAGTTCGGTGGCGATGGCGAGCCCGATTCCACGAGAAGCGCCAGTGACAATAGCCTTTTTTCCTGTAAGTTTACCCATATTCATTACCCCTTCAATGCCTGGAAGGCTTCGATGGTTTCCACCGGAGTGACCTTCACTTCGCGGCTAATCTTTCTCATGAGGCCCATGAGCACCTTGCCCGAGCCCACTTCCACGCCCTGGGTCACGCCCAGAGACATAGCCTTGTTCATGCAATCGTTCCAACGGACGGGGCTTACCAGCTGGCGCACCAGCAGATCGGCGATTTCGCTGCCCTTGGTGACAGGTTCAGCCACCACGTTGGCAATGACCGGCTTTTCTACATCCTTGAAGGTGGTCTTTGCGATAGCCTCGGCAAGGCCAGCCTGGGCGAACTGCATCAGCGGGCTATGGAAAGCGCCAGACACGGCCAGCGGAATGGCCTTGATACCGGCGGCACCGCAGTTTTCTACAAGTTTGTTCACGCCAGCAACAGCGCCGGACACCACAATCTGGCCCGGGCAGTTGATGTTGGCCGGAACCACCACGCCGGCATCCTTTACCGCCTCGCAGAGTTCCAGGATTTTGGCCTCGTCCTGACCCATGATGGCGGCCATGGCGCCCGGGTTCTTGGAGCCGGCACTAGCCATAAGTTCGCCGCGGGTACGCACCAAGCGTAAGCCCTCTTCAAAGCTGAAACCGCCGGCGGCGTAGATGGCAGAATATTCACCCAGGGAGTGGCCAGCCACATAGTCAAAGGCAAAGCCTTCGGACTTCAAGAGTTCCATCACCATGGCAGACACGGTGAACAGGGCGGGCTGGGTATTGTCGGTGCTCTTCAACACATCTTCCGGGCCTTCGGCCATGAGCTTCGAGAGAGAGAAGCCGAGAATCTCGTCGGCCTGCATCATGATCTTCTTGGCCGGTTCAAAGGTGGAAGCGAGGGTCTGGCCCATGCCCACATACTGGGCTCCCTGACCAGGGAAAAGCAGAATCGTCTTAGACATTACAACCTCCGCGGGAAACCGCGATTTCTTGTTACTTCCCAAATTTAAAAAAGAACAGGGGTATTACTAGGGCAAGCAGGCAAAAACCGCGAATTCCCCGCAAATAAAAGCATATTGGAATGTTTTTGTAAGGTCGGGGCGCAATACACAAAAAAAGAACGGAGCTTTTCAACTCCGTCCTTAAAAGCCTGTTACAGATAAACTAACAAAGACTTTCTATCAAGCCTCGGCAGGTTCGTCCTTGATGGCGGCAAGGCGTTCGTTCACGTTCTTGAACACGCCCTTCTCGGCATACTTGGCGGCCACCTCGACAGCCTTCTCGATGGCGAGAGCGTCGGAGCGTCCGTGAGCGATAATGCCCGTGCCGTTCAGACCCAAGAGCAAGGCGCCACCGGTCATGCGGTAGTCCCACATTTCGGCAAAGCGACGGCCCGCTTCGGTATCGATGGTACCGAACATCTTCTGGTGCAGTTCGAAGAAGCCTTCCAGCATCTTCAACACCACGTTGCCCGTAAAGCCAGAGGTCACCACCACGTCGGCAGCACCCATGATGAGGGTTTCGCCTTCGATGTTACCGATAAAGTTCACCGGGGCGGACTTCAACAGCTGGTGTGCTTCCTGAAGCACGGCCGGACCCTTGTGTTCCTCTTCGCCCATATTCAAGAGGCCGACCTTCGGGTTCTGGTATCCGAAGTAGGTCTCGGCGAAGGCGGAACCCGCAATGGCAAAGTCCACCAGGGTAGAGGCGCGTTCGTCCACGTTGGCACCGGCATCCACCAAGATGATGGGACGGTCAACGGTGGGAATCACGCAACCGATAGGCGGACGGCTGAACTTTTCGCTGGACTTGCCCAGAAGCATGAGGCAGCTCGCCATCATGGCACCGGAGTTGCCGGCGCTCACGGAGGCGTCTACCATGCCCTTCTTCTGGAGGGCGACACAGGTCACCAGGCCAGAATGGGGCTTCTTCTTGAGAACCTGGACAGGGTGTTCGTCCATGGCCACCGGATCGGGGGCATCGACGACAGAGATTCCATTACCCGTATAGCCAAGCTTTGCAAGCTTTTCCTTGACTTCGGCCTCGGGGCCGCAAAGGACAACATGGACATTGGGGTTCTTGTTCACCGCATTGACGGCGCCTTCAATAACCACATCGGGGGCGAAATCACCACCCAGAGCATCCAGAGCTACACGAATCATGGAATCCTCCCTTTGATCTTCAATTTAGAACAATTAGGCTTCGGCACCCTTCATGTCGACAACTTCTACGCCATTGTAGAAACCGCAGACCGGGCACACGCGGTGCGGGCGCTTCACGGAACCGCAATGATCGCAAGTAGCCATAGCCGGGGCTTCCATCTTCCAATGGGTACGGCGCTTGTCACGACGGGCGGTAGAGGTCTTTCTTTTAGGTACGGCCATTTTTAACTCCTATTTTCCATTTTGCTCTTTAGAGCTTTTAGTTTTTCCCAACGGGGGTCCATGGGGCTTTCGGCACCAGGGTCACCTTCGTCGGCTTGATTGTTTGATACAAAGATAAAATCTTCTTCGGGATTTTTCACGGGAGCCTGCGGTTCTTGCAGGATTACAAGCTCCCGAACGCACTCCGAGACCTCTACGAACTCCTGATTCTGGGGAATCCGGTAGGCATACACGTCGGCGTCCTCCTCGTCAAGCTCCTGATTGGCCACCTGGCTGCGGGTCACTTCCACCACCATCTCGGTTGAGAAGGGACGGTCGAAAGGTTCCAGCGTCCTGGAGCAGGTGAGATTCTGCGTGCCAGAAAGCTTGCCCGTCAAAAGGAAACGGTCTCCGGCTTCGGGGCTTACCAGCAGTTCGGCCACAAGCTCGCCCACCAGGTGCAGTTCATCGAACAGCTCGGGGGCATCTTCCCTGGACCAGACCGTGCGGCGGTCCTCGGGTTCAGCGAGAGTCTTGACAAGTTCTATTTTCAAAGCGGGCTAAATTTAGCAAAAAGGGGCAAGAAGTTCAAGAGAGGCGGAGCTTGTCCTGGTGAGCCTTCAGGGCCGCAAGGAAGGCCTGACGCCTGGAATCGTCGGCAAGAGCCTCCACCACCTTGACAATTTTCCTCATGTCGGAGACATAGACCACAGGGCCTAGAGCCTCCGGAGCAAGCCTTACCGCGGCAAGCCTGTCGGTGACAATCCCGCCACCGACCACCAAGACCGTGCCTATGTCGTTCTTCTTGAATTCCCGGACCACGTGCAGCATCTCGGAGAATCCCGATGCAAACTGGGCCGACAGGTACACGATGTCGGGCTGCTCGCACACCAGGGATTCCATAATCTTCTCGCAAGAGCATCCACTGCCCAGGTCCACCACCGGGAATCCGTAATTCGAAAGAATCTTGCCCAGAATATCCCTGTCGATGTCATGGACAATGGAATCCATAGACGCCAAGACAAACTTCGCTGCAAAGGGCGGACGGGCAGACGGATTCAGCTTCAGCTCAGCAAGCCTCTTTTCCAGGCGGGGCATGAAGATCTTCCCGGAGGCGCCACCGGCCTTGCTCCTTGCAGAGGCCTCCGCATATTCAAGCAAAGCGTCCGTGGCGTCGGCACTGCGGTTGAACAGCAGGTCCTCGATCAGATGACGAAGCTCCAGCGGGACATCCTCGTAAGCAGGCAGGGAGCCTGTATCCCCTATGGCAAAATCCATACCGGCAAGCCCCGCGTGGTACAGGAACACAGAGTGCATGCAATCTCGAAGGAGAGCGTCCTCTTTATAAGCGTAGTTCAAAAGGGAGACATCCCCTATCACATGAGCTCGGGGAAGCTTTTCTTTCACATAGCGGCAGGACTCAAAAAAGTCCTTGGCGGATTTCGGATATTCATCCCGGCCCGTGCCTATGGGGCTAACACACGGATCAAACAGGAGGTCTTCGGGCAAGAAGTCCAGCCGCCCCACCAGCAAGCGGTACATTTTCTCGAACAGTTCCACCCGACGACCGTAGGTAAGGGCCAAGCCATTTTCATCTTCCGCCTTGCACACTACGGCAAAGCCATGGCGCCGGATTTCTTCGGCCCGGGCAAGGAAAAGGTCCTCGCCCTCCTTGAGGCTAATAGAATTCACGATTCCCTTGCCCTGCACGCATTCCATGCCGGCCAGTAGGACATCCCAACGGACCGATTCGATCATGACAGGACGCTCTGCCGTCGCCGGCTTTTTCAGAAGTTCCTTCAAAAAGCTAGGCATTTTAGACTTAGGGTCTTCCAAGCCGGCATCCAGGTTCACCCGAATGACCTTGCCGGCCCTTTCCGGCGCGGCCACGTCCACAAGACCACTCCCGGGAGCCACCTCCATAGGGTCGAGCCCGCTCAACAGCAGATCGAAGTTGCGGGAAGGAACTTTGCGAGGGTCACGGCCCGCTAGGGCTCGCATAAAGGTACGGATGGTCTCGGGCGTCGTTCCACGACCACCCACCACATTCACCAAAAGGTCATTTGGAATATACCCGTCCGTAAAGGCACTCACCCGCACACAGGCATCTTTCACATTCCGCAAATGGGGCAACACATCTGCCGCCGAAGGCCCTTCGAAACCGACACTGAAAATAGGGAAACTGGAAACGCTATGCCACAGGGCCCTAGCCGTCTGCCCGGACTTTAGGCGACCACGACCGTCGTCAATGGTTGCCGACACCATGATAGGGTAAAGTTCACCCCGCTTCTCGCACTCCTTGCAGATGGCATACAGGGCGGCCTTGCAGTTCTGGGTATCAAAAACCGACTCCACCAAAAGTACATCCGCGCCACCATCCAGCAGACCACGGACCTGCTCACCGTAGGCTTCCGCAAGTTCGGCAAAGCTTACGGCGCGGTCCATAGAATCATTTCCGCCGGGGCAGACACTCGCCATCTTGCCCGTGGGGCCAATGCTCCCCACCACGAACTTGGGCGTTATCATGGTACCAAGAGCGCCTCTCCGCTCGTTGTACTCCTTGATCGCCTCCCGGGCCACCTGGGCCCCCGCCTTGGCAATGTCATAAGCCATGTTCTGCAAGCGGTATTTCGCCTGGCCAAAGCTTGTAGCGCCGAAAGTATCGGTCCTTATCAGATCGGCTCCCGCTTCAAGATAAGCGAGATGAACGACCTTCACCTTGTCGGGAGCCGTCAGGCACAGCACATCGTTGTCGCCTTTCAGTTCCACGTAATGGTCGGCAAACATTGTCCCACGAAAATCCGCTTCTGTCAGGTTCTGCTGACAAAGCACTGTCCCGAACCCGCCGTCCAAAAGCATGATCCGGTAGTTACAGCAAGAAATCAGATCCTGGTAAGACTTGGAAAGATTCATAGCGATGTTCCATTACCACTGCTGGTTCTTGCTCTTGACTTCGCCAGGGAGCAACTGCCCGGGGCTTGTCCGTTGGCCGTCCCGACCCGTAAAGTTCGGATTGTACTGCTTTATCTGCGCCTGCTTCGCCTCAGCCTGGACCTCCTGCAGGTGCTTTTCCCAGTCCTGCACGGCATCGTCCAGTTCACCACGGGCCTGGAGCATCAGGTCCCGCAGTTGCAAAAGTTCCAGCATCTGGTCGCGCTTCATCATCCACAGTTCCTCTTCTTCGGGCATACGCTCGATATTGAAGAGCAGGTTCAAATACTTCTGTTCGGCTTCAGCATAGGCCTTGTAAGTCTGCTCATAAACAAGGTAGCGGTCATCCACCATGGTCTGCTGGGGCGAAGGGTGGTTCGCGCATGCCGAAAGCAAGCCCGCCACAAGTGCGGCCAACACGACGGGAATCTTCCCCGCTATCCTATTTTTCACCCTAGCCCCGATCACTGTTCGGCACTCTCCTCGGGCCTTTTCAGGTTGAACAGGCGCTCGTTGGTAATGTGACTTTCAAAGACCACCGTATCCTTGGTCACCGGGTGGACCATGGTATGCTTGCCCACCTTCACCTCGCGTTCCTGGCAAGGGATTCCCGTCTCGGGTTCCATCATCACCTCGAAGGCCGTATTGTATTCCGCCTTCAGGCCAGAATTATAGGCCTTGTACTTTTCAGGGATAATGTTGCTGTTCACGTGCTGCTCCCAGATATAGTAGGGGAAGCTTTCCGTTTCGGTAAGATAAACCACGTAATCCAGGCAGCGGCGGTGGTCCCGGTTCTCAAAGCCCTTCACCACCACAGAATCAATCTTGATCAGGGCAAAGTTCAGGCGTCCCTGGTCCTGCAACATTTTGGTGATGTTCCCCTTGGTAGGAATCTCACCCGTAAGCAAATGGGACATTTCCCAACGATGCTTTTCCAGGCGTTTCAGGTGGGGCTTGTAGTCCGGATTCAAAAGCTGCTTGCGCCAGCGTTCCGGCATGGGAATGTGGGCCAGAAGGGAATCATAACCATCGTCAATTCCTTCCAATGATGTTACGGCACGGTCCACCGCCGCAAGGTCCACTTCCTTAATGCGGAAGGCCAGTTCAGAAGGCATGAAGTTCTTCAGGTAACCACGGGACTTGTCCATCACGTACTTGCGCTTCACCTTTACGGTGTCGCCGCTGGAGGAATAATTCAGGTCGGCATAGGCAGCCGTTATGGTTCCCATCTGCTCGGTACCTTCCATGTCCACCGTGGCAAAGTAACTTTCGGCGTACAAATCCAAATCCACAGGAGTCTGGAGTTTGTAACCCACAGTCACCGTAGCCTCGTTACAGCCCGACAAAAGCAGAAGGCCCAAAGCGGCACCCAAAAAAGCAAAACGTCTCATGCGCATTCCAATAAGTCTTTCAAAAAAGTCAAGTTACTTGTTTTTGGTCAGGGTCAGTTCCTTGGCAGCAAGGACACGACCCTCGGTGCTGAATTCCACTACCACAGAGCCTGGATTCTTCTGGTGCGTGAGTTCACGGGCAGTCATGAGGCCCCCGTGCTTGGACTTACCCTGCAGGGTATAGGCGCCCAGCTTTTCGGTCACGGCCACATCGCGGTCCCAAATCTTCTTGCCCTTGCTAGCGAGAGTCCCTTCATAGAACGTGATGGTCATCTTGGTAAAGTCAAAATTCTTGCCGTAGCGGAACTGCACAATCAGCGGGTCGTTCAGGGCAAACTCGCCAGCCGTATCGGCTACCACCTGGGTGCCCGGGTTCCATTCCCTGCCGCATACCACAGCGGGTTCCTCGGTAGAGCAAGCCGAAAGCAAAAGCCCAAAGGCAACAAACATCAAAAACAATGATTTTCTCATAATCACCTCGTCTTTACCGCCACAATTTAACAAAATACGGGTGTACGTTACTAGCGGACCAGCACGAACATCATTTCCAGATGGGGCGTCTGGGGGTAAAAGGCAAAACCTTCCGCACGCTTCAGGGCAAATCCCGCAGCCCGGAACTTCGCAAAATCCCGAGCCAATGTCACCGGGTCACAGGATACGTAAATCACCCGGTTCACCGAGCTTTTCACGATGGCCCCAAGCGCTTCCGGCGGAAGCCCCGTCCTAGGCGGGTCCACAATCAGGGTGGCGGGAATATCCACCACGTTCCTTACCAGCCATTCCTCCGCCGGCGCGGAAACATTTTCAACGGAGTTGGTTTCAGATAAATTAACCTTCGCATACTGTAAGCACAGCCCGTCACGTTCCACCGTGGTAATCCGCTTGAACTTATCCTGCAGCAAGGCGGCAAAGAACCCCACCCCACTGAAAAGGTCTATGAGCCATTCATCGGACGCCGCACCCGAGGCTATTCCCTCGTCCACTGCCTCCCGCACGGACTGAACCAGCCTAGGCAACAGGGAGAGGTTACTCTGGAAAAACACCGAGGCATCGCTCGTTATTTGCCTGGCCCCTATCTTAACGGTGCTGACGGAACTTTCACGCTTACGGGCCTCGGGCATTCCTCGGTAATAGTAGGCCACTCGGCCCGTGCCGTCGTCGAAAATGTTCAGGTCCAAGTCCCTCGGGATACGCTTTAGCCCCTTGAAAATTTCCGAGGGCCTGGCGTTTTTCAAGAAATCGTTCAGTCCAGGGGTAAGTACGGGGCAACTTTCGATAGCCACCACCCCGTTGCTCTCCTGCTTGCGGAAACCGAAACGGCAGCGCCCGTCACGCTCGCCCAGGTAAACCACCCGGGCCCGGTTCCTGTAGCCCCAGGGCTCGCCCTGATGGATTACAAAATCGGCAGGAAGTTCCTCGTGGGCGATCCGCTTGAAGTTTTCCCGCTCCACACGTTCCAGGTAAGGAACCTGTTTCGCGGAGTCCAGATGCTGCAAACTACAACCGCCACATTTTCCGTACAGCGGGCATTTCGGCTGCGCGCGGTCGGCGCTCTTTTCCAGAACTTCCACGACCCGACCCCGCGCAAAGTCCTTCTTGCCACCGGTCAGTTCCACACGGCAGCGTTCCCCGGGCAGGCCTCCCCGCACAAAGCACACGCGGCCATCGGGCAGGCGGGCAAGTCCCTCGCCCCCCTGCACCAGCTTTTCTATGGAAAGTTCATGCACCACGTAGCGTTTTTTATTCCTTCATCCAGTCCAAATCTTCTTTCACCCACGACCATTCCAGGGTAGATTCGTCCTGCTTGCACACGGCCTTCTTGTAGTCATGAGCCACATAGGCCGTCTTGTCCTTCAAGGTTTCGCTACAATTCATTTCCGGTTTACCCAGAAGGTCTATCTCGAGGTAATTCACGATGTAGTCAAATCCTTCGGGATCCATGATGCAGCGAACATAGAAAGAAACATTATAAGCACCAGCATTGGACATATAACGGAGGTTCGATTCACTGCCCCCAATAGTGACACCCTGACTCCTAGTGTAGGTAATGCCTGTACTAGTCTCCCTCCACGTCGTTGTATCAGAACTCAAGAAATCTATTGCCGCCTCCTCACGATAGGTACGCCAATTCGTTCCACCGGGTAGAGCGCTAAAACCAGAAGCATTGGTACATTTCTCATAATTTTTTTCACTTGCCCCGGCTTCTATCCACAAGACGCCATCCAACACATCTTCACGGAAAAGAGTCTGCCATTCCTTCATGCTAGGAACATGCCATCCTGAAGGACACTCAACCTGATAGGCTAGGTACATATCGCCATATTTTTCATCCCTATCATTAGAGTAAAGTGAAATGGATCTCATATTTTCCGCCATCCAGGTGTGGTTGCCAATCTTGATGGTCTTGTAAACAATTGGACCATCGTCAGTTTCATCGACCAACTCACCATAGGAAAGGTTCTTGTTCAAATGCTGCCAAGCATAGCGTTCACTGGAACTGGATTCTTCTTCGGCAGAAGAGCTAGAAGATTCTTCTTCACCGCCCTCTTCCGCGGCAGAGGAAGAAACCTCGCCTTCACGGGAATCAGAACTTTCGTCTTCGTCGGAATCGGATGCCGGTTGACTATAGGCGGAGTCCGAAGACGCATTTTCCGGATCCGGGGACGACGAACTGTCATCCCCACAGGCAGCAAACAGGAATACCAGCGAAAACGGGGCCAATATTTTCAAAAAAACGTTTTTCATTGCATTTTCCTTTGTAAATGGACAAACTAGCGGCACCAATATAAAAAAATAACCTATATTACCGCATTATGAAGAAAACAATCCTACTCCCCATTTTGGCCCTTACGGCCATCTCCCTCACGGCCTGTGGCGGACACTTCGCCAAGACCCAAACCACTGAACAGCAGAACGCCCCCATGGACTGCACCGGGCTTCACATGAAGAACGCCCAGTGGCACTTCACCGACGCCAATGGACTTGCCCTAGACGTAAGTGGAACCTGCCACCAGGGTATGAAGCACGGAAACTTCGAATTCCTCGTCGACGGCAAGAAGGTCGCCGTCACCAAGTTCATCAAGGACAGGGAAGAAAAGACCTCTTGCTCCGCCACCGCCGAAAAGACCAGGGACCCGCTGGAAAAGTGCCTCGCCAAGGTGGGCAAGTAATCTTAACCACCTTTGCTAACGAGCCGCGGCAACGCGGCTTTTTTTATATTGTGAAAAACACCCGGTAGGAGGCATCATGCAACACACCCGTGCATTTTACGACAAGAAATACGTCACAGGCGTTTCTCTTGCCCTGATCCTTTGCATCGGAGCGGCCGCCCTTTCTGCCTGTAGCGACGACAGTTCCTCCAACGTAAGCGACGAGCCGACAAAATCCAGCGAAACAAGCTCCCTGGAAGTAGACGAGAAGAACCACACCCTTACCTGGACAACCGACAACGCCAAGGACCTGTGCGTCCTTGAAAGCGGCAACTTCTCATGGAAAACCATCAGCCTCGGTTCCACGACGGAATCTGCCAAGTATGAATTCCGTGGAGACACCCTGGTACTTTACCCCCTGGTTTACAACAATGGGGAACGAGAACGATTCGGCCACATGTACACAGGAGGCGAAGCCGGCAATGTCTACGGCACCTGGAAAGACATCTTCTGCGATTACGACCCGCAAGGAAAGTCCACCTACTGCGCCCAGGGTGCAGCATTCGCCATAAGGACACTCACCCTTTCCAAGGGTAAAAGGATTCTCGAAACCGAATACGACTTCGAAGGGTACAACGCTTCAAAAAACGACAACCTGATTCTTTCTGAACTGACCGCGGACCTTTTCCGGGCCCTGAAGGGAACCATGGAACTCTACATCCCGGGCGCGTTCCTGAACGATTCAGCAAGGGTCAAAAGCCTTATTCAAGAATACAAGATTTCCACCACGTCGCAAACCAAGACTTCCATCGGTTTCAAGATGGACGGGAAAGAGTTCTCACTCAAGTACACAGACGCCGAAGAAACCCTTGCAAAAGACGGAAGCGGAAGGCTGAACCGAGTCGTAAAGCTCACGCTATCCACGGGCAAGACCGTCTGCAACCTGGACTTTGAACGGACCTTCATGGAGAAGGACCTGTGCAAGGCTGAAAACAAGGCCTTCCTGGACACGGAAAAAGAAATCGACAATGACGGAAACTACGTCGAACATGCGGTCGCCTACCTGGTTAACAGCCAAGAAGATTTCGAGAAGTGCGTCAGGTCCATCGCCACGGTTCCAAACAGTAGCGGCAGCGAAGGCTATAACGACGAGCTCAACTAGCCTTTTCCGACTCTATTTCCGAATTGTCGGTACAGCCTCTAATAGCTTCTTGGTATATTCGTGCTGCGGGTCGGTCAACACCTTGCGGGATTCTCCCCGTTCCACGACCTTCCCGAAATACATGACCAACACCAGGTCGCTCAAGGCCCGAACCACCTGCATGTCGTGGCTGATGAACACAATGGAAAGGTTCAGCTCGTTCCGCAGGTCGTCAAGCAGGTGTAAAATCTGGGCCTGTACCGAAACATCCAGGGCGCTAGTCACCTCGTCGCACAGCAAAACCTTGGGCCTAACCATCAGGCTCCGGGCTATGCATAGCCTTTGCCGCTGCCCCCCCGAGAATTCGTGGGGGAACTTTTGGAGCGAACCCACCGGTAGGGAGACCCGCTCCAAAAGCTCCTTTGCCCGTGCTTCCGCCTCAGCAAACTTCACGCCACGGGCAAGCAGCGGCACTGTCAGAATTTCAGAGACCGTCTGTCTAGGGTTCAAGCTACTGTAGGGGTCCTGGAAAACCATCTGCACCAGGTCCGAGACCCGCCTGCCAGATTTTCCGAGACGCCCACTCAAAACATCTTCGCCAAAAAGTCTAAACCGGCCCTGCTCCATAGGGACAAGCCCCACCAAAGATTTCACCAGGGTAGTTTTTCCGCAACCAGACTCCCCCACGACAGAAAGGATCTTTCCCTGGGGCAAGCTGAAGGACACCCTGTCTACGGCGGTAAAGTAATCCTGAATCTTGCCGAGCACACCTCCACGACGCGGGAAGCGGATCGTCAGATCCTCCACCTCCATCGCAGGAATTTCGGCTATTTCGGACAAGCGGAACTACCCCTGTTCCTTGAGAGGTTCTTCATCCAAGCTTTCCAGGGCCTCCTGGACGCTCTGTTCCGTCTTCAGCAGTATCTGACGGCATTTTTTCAGCAGTTCCGTAGCCTCCTTGACCCGCTCCGAAAGCTCGTCAATACCCATTTCCGAGTTGTCGATACGCTCCAAAATGCTTTCCAAGCGGTCCATGGAGTTCTTATATTCAAGATTTTCTGTGCTCATATTCGAGAATATAGTTAGATTTAACGGACATGGATTTCGGCATACGGCATAGGGTCCCTGTTTTCAAGCAGGTCCGTCTCCTCTCGGCGGTGACGGCGGCATTCCTGCTTTGCGCCTGCTTGGACATTCCGGACTCCCCCGAACCAAAGAACTCGGCATCCTACGTGACCGTCTATGCCATCCAGGAAGACAAGGCCGATTCGGCAAGCCTAAAAATCCACCCCGAAAGTCCGGCCACCTTAAAAGCAGAAGTCTACCCCAAGGACCTGGAACCTGAATTAAAATTTGCCTGGTACAGGGATTCCTTATTGGGCAACGGCACAAACTTTTCGATTCCAGCCTATGCAGAAGAAGAATCCATTCCAAACAAGCTTGTGGTAAAAGATGGCGAAGGAAATACGGCCACCGTCAACTTCGAAATTACGGTCAATAGCCCGCCTACCTTCACCGAGGATTTTTCACCGGCACAGGGCGACACCCTATATGGCACCCCACGAACTTCCTTTGCCTTCAGCTGGAAAGCCTTTGACAGCGAAGACCGTTCCCTAGACTATGTTCTGGAACTGGACACGGCACACTACTACGTAGGCGCCCTGGAAAAAATCCAGCAGTCAGGTCTACAGTCAGGAACTCACGTTTTCCGCGTCATCGTGAAAGATTCGGAAGGCGATACCGACACCCTTCCACTGGTCAAGTTCTACGTGGTCGACACTTTGGAGGCGAAAAAATGATATCTCGCCTTCTAAAAATACGGCTTTTCACCATCATCGCCATGGCGAGCCTTTCTGCGCTCACATCCTGTAGCGACAGCGATCAGTACCTCTACGATGACGAAGATATGGTCGCCCTCCAGGTCCATGCCGAGATGGCACGCACTTTCGAGATTGATTCGGCACGTGTCAAGGCAGACACGATTACCTCCAAAGACACCATCGTCTTTATCGGAGAAATCACCCCAAGCAGGCAAGCCCACTACCGCGAGTATTACTGGACCCTGGATGGCGAGGATTTTTCCAATGACATGAATTTCCGCAAACCCGTCACGAAGGCCGGCTACCACCAGGTATGTTTCGTCGTGACGGACTACTTTGGCGATACCCTGCGGGACACCCTACACCTTTGGGTAACGAACCCGCCTACCATAGAGCCCCGGGGGTTCATCCCCGCCATAGGGAGCCAGGGTCTTTCCCCAAAAGAAGGCATCCACTTCGCCTGGCATGGCTACGACCCGGATTCCATCTCGAAAGTGTATTACCGGCTCGAAATTCAGGAACCTCGAGGTATCCGCTATACCGACGACCGAAATCCAAAACTCTATACGGTCGGCCATTCTATCCTGGACACCCTTATCGAAACACCGCACTTCACCTACTGGGACAACTCGAATTTCTACCACCGGCTAGAAAACTTGAAGTTCTACACCTGGAGTGTCCGCGCCATCAACGAGTTCGGCCAGGAATCGGACAGCCTTATCCAGGGGAATTTCTTCACCAAAGGGATTCGGAATGAGGGCGGAGTCCAAACGTTCATCCGTTTCTCCAACGAATCCCTTTACGACCGCTACAGCCGTAATGGAAATATCCATCTTGATATTCTGGATTCATTGTCAAATCTGGTCGTTGAGCACGAGATTGGTCTAGACACGAATCAATTCGTCGTTTCGCCGCTGAAACCCGGCAAGTACAGAATTATCGCTAGCTTGTCGAAGCTTACGGATTTTAACCCCGACACCGCCGATGTAGTGGTTCTACCTGGGGAAATCGCCATTGCAGACACGCTACGGCTGCTGGACACCATTCCGCCATCCAACAAGTACCTCACCCCTGAAGGTCTAGTCCAAGACGTCGATACCCTGGATTTCAAGGACACCCTCCGATTCTACTTTGAAGAACATGGCGGCAACTTCTACCAGAATTTTTTCTGGAACGGGCAGGAACTGCGAGGCTCCTCTTTCTTCCGTGAAATTTCCTACAATGAGGACCGGACTGCAGACACAGTCTTCTTAGTGCTACCCAAGACATACAAGAGCTGGACCTACCAGTTACTGTCCATCAGCGCCTATGACTACAGTGGCAATCTGAATTCTAAGACCTACGTCATCAGGCCAAGCCTTGAAAGACCCGAACCGGAAGGAGGCAAAGATGAATAGACCTTTCTTTGCCATTGTCCTCACCTGCTTTTTACTGCTTCTTGCCGGCTGCCGTGAGGATGCCGTAATTTCCAGGACAGGCATCCAGTTCCTGGAACAAGGAATCCAGGTTTCCTTCTGGAACGACGAGGAACATTTTATCCGGTACTCCGAGCTACTAGACACGCTCTATATCAATCAAGACGAGACAGTCTTATTCACCGCCATTTATGCACTAAACGGAAACAGCATTTCTTCGGATAGCGCCCTAAACCTATACCAGTCTCATTACTGGGAACTCGGCGACAGTACATTTAACTCAACCTCATTCGAATACACCTTTGATTCCACCGGATACCGCTTTGGCGTCTTGAATACCATTGATTTTGCAGGCGACACCCTGAAAGACACCATCCACATTTTTGTGGGCACACCCCTGAGCATCAACCTCGTAACACCCCCTTTGAACGCAGGCATTGAACCTTTATCCGACGACTATATCGAACTCAACTGGGATATTTCGGGCATTGATCCCTGGGAAAAATCCAGTTGTGCGGTCTACGCCGCAGTCGCCGAAGGGGTCTCTCTTTCCAGGAATACCCACTGGCTTGACATTCTGGATTCCGTAAGCGCCATTTCCGAAGGCGACTGTAAAAATGGAATGCGCCTCAAGGGCCCCCTGATTTCGGAAACGTGGCTCGAAATGAACGGCCTCGACCTCAAGGACACGTCTCTCACGGTCTACTGGGGAGTCAAGGCCACGGCTTACACGGACTTCGGTTTCGAGGAACAGGCCAAGGACGCATCCTCTTTCAATACAAAATTCACAGAAAAGAATGTTTCCGTTCTCCAAGTCAAGCCCATCTACGAATCCCTTACTCCGGGTACCAAGGTTTCCACGAAGATTACCTTGATCAATGCTCGGGGAGATACCCTAAAAACCGTAAACTTTGAAAATCCCAACGAGGCCATCAACATCAACGCACAACCCCAAAGCGGGCTACGCATCTACGCATACGAGACGAAACTTACGGACTACGAGGCTACACCCATCACAATCGATGTTCCCGAGCGTTCCATGCTCCGCCTAGCCGACAGTATCATCTTTACAGACAAGATTCCACCTAAGGCATCTCCAGTAAAGACGGCCCTCGCACTCACCGACAGCGTCCGGTTCTACTTTATGGACAACGGGTCGGGAATCAACCCCACCCAGAAAAAATTTGTCATTGCCGATTTCGACACCGTCAACGCGGCCTACGAATCAAACATCCTTTCTTTTGCCAACCCTTGCCGTAAGGATTGTCAAATAAGGGTTCCTATCCCGGATAACGCCAGGAACCGCAATTCCGAATTGTTCTGGAGAATGGTTCCGGATAAGGATTCACTCCGGATTACAGGTCCCTTTGTCCAAACGGAGGATCAATAATGATTTCCAAGAAAGTCATTCCCGCCCTCCTCCTTCTGCTTTTGGGACTTAGTTTCGCTGACGAAAGCACTCCTCGGGAGCGTTACCTGCATGTGTCCACCAACCCTTCCGGCGCAGACCTCTATGTAGGCGACGCCCATCCCAATTTTTCCAGCGCCCCTGATTACCGGATTCCAGCATTTGTCCCCGTCCCCCTGGACAAGGACCAGATTCTCATCACCCTGTTCCGCCCCGATTTCAAGGACACGAGCATCAGCGTGACCTTATCCCCGAAGGACACCTCGTTCCTGATCGTAGCCCTTTCGCCCGCCTTTGACGAGACCCTTCTGCAAGAACAGCAAGCCGATCTCCGTCACCGGAGCAGGCGCAGTCTGGGCCAGCGGCTCATGATAGCCTCCCTAGTTCCACTGGCAGCAAGCGCCGTCGCTGCCGGTGTCACCGCGTACGAAATCAACAAGGCCAACGACTGCAAAAAAGACATCAAGAACACAGTCATTACATCGGGAGACAACTATCAACAAGACAAAAAGGATTTCAAGGAATACCGCGACAACGCAAAAACAGCCAAAAAAACAACACTAGTTTCCCTTGTAGCTGGCGGTATTATCCTTTCTGTCGGACTCTTGCTATCTTTCTAGGTATATCATGAAACCCACGAGCCTTGCCTTAATCCTCTTGCTTGTCCAGGTCCTGCTTGCCGCAGAACCACAAGGCCCATCTGTCAATGTGGAACTCCTTTCCGGCACCAAGCAGAAAGCCCAGTTCCTCGGCATTGTAAACGACACCGTTCAGTTGGGAGGTTTCATCAACAATAAGTTTACCGTGGTCCGAATCGCCAGGGAAAAGTTCAAGTCCATCGTAGATTCTTCGGGCACGGATTTGCTCCAGGCTCCCACCGCCGATTCCGTTCAGACAGTCCCTTCGGACAGCGCCGCCATTGCAAGCGATTCTACACAGATTCAACCAGACTCTCTCAAAACAGATGACGCCCCAAAGCCACTCGAACTTTCTTCGCACACCGTTCTGGTAAGCTTTGAAGACGAAATCGCCGACTCAGCCTTGGTATTGCAGATCAACACTCTTGCGGCAAGGTTCCTTTTGGAAAGTGGCGAAAAAATCCATATTCTCAAGAAAAAAGACATTCCCGACTGTAGTGACAACATCTGCCTTCAAGAAAAGCTTTCTTCCTTAGGCGCCACAACCATCTACTTTGGAAAAATAGTTTCCGTTCACAAAAAAGATTCCCTAGAACTCCAGCTTGTACGGGTGGTCTACGAAGAGGAACTGCCCACCCTCTACAAGAGCTCCTTAAAGATTTCCCGTTCCAAGGCCGTAAGCGACCTCCTTTCTAACGATCAACTACGGATTTTCCTGCTAGAAGCCCAAGGCAAAGACGCCTCTGACCTGAGGGAGAACAAGGGATACCTTTACATCGAGACCGACCCCGAAGGGGTGACTCTTTCGATGCCCGAAGAAAATGCACTTTGCAGGTCGCCCTGCACCATTCCCGTCACAGACACAGCCACAGTAACCATCCATGCATACTGGAACGTAGATCAACACCTGTGGGGAGGTTCGGTCACCATGCGTCCGGTCATGGGAGACACCGTAAGGGCCTCTATAAAGCTGAAACGTGTCAATCCAGAACTACGCATTATCACCAACCCGGCAGGAGCGGAAATTTTCTCCAGCAAGGGCGAAATCACTAAGCACAGCAAGACCATCGGTGTCACGCCAGCTCGCTACCCCATTCTGGAACCGGGTATTGTCAAATTCAAGCTCCGCAAATTCGGATTCAAGGACACCCTGATGACTGTCTATGTTCCACCAGTCTCCGACGTAACCGTCAATGTAAACATGGAACAGGAAAACCAGTTCGGCGAGATTCAGAAGCAACAGGAATGGGAAAAAGCCCGCAAGAAAATCCGTCTGGGCCACACCATGATGGGAATCTCTATCGCGCCCATAATCGTAGGCGCCCTGTTCACCTACCTCGGCCAGCTGGATTACGACGATGCCAAGGACATCAAGGACGAACTGAACTATTCCGCTACTGTAGGCGGGGAATTCTACCAGGAAAAAGTGAAAGAGAACAAAGACCTGGTTCACGACGGAGACCAGAAAACCATCATAGGTCTTACACTCATTGGGGCCGGCATCCTTGTTCTCGGGGTCGGGTTCTTTATTTCTTTCTAGAAACAATCCTCCAAAACCGCCTAGAAAACCCGCGCATTCCACTTTAGCAGGGGTGGGAAAATCCCCCGAAAAAGCTAAATTGTGGTGCGATGCGTAAAGTATTACTTATTTCTCTGTTTTTTGCCGTGGCTACCATGGCAGCCGATTTCGAGCGCTCCAATTGGAGAATGCAGCTCTATGTGCAAGGTGAAGTCGCCTTTTTGAATTTCCAGGACAAGAATCCCGAACTCCTGCTGGACAAGATTGACAAGGAGTTGATGACCTTCCCCATCAATGCGGGTTTCCTCTGGAGCCCCCTCATTACCCCCTTCTACAAGGCCGACATTCCCTTCACCATCTGGCTTGGTGTGGAAGTCAATTCCATCCAGTTTGGCGAAATCGCCAAAGACCCTAAGTTCTACTTTGAAAGCGACAACTGCGACAAGACCACAGGCTGCGGTGACGCCAACAAGGGCGAATCCCTTTCCTTCCGTTCTTACGCCCCCTCTGTTCTGGCCGGTTTTTCGTTTAATTTGATTGGCGGTTTAGACATTAGACTGCTTGGTGGCTACGGCTTCCATTTCTTCTCGTTCTACGACGAACGTTTTTCCCACACAGACCAGAAGACCACAGTTCTCCCCACCGCTTTTGCCTCTGGTGCACTTGAGTACAAGGTCGGAGAACTATTCAAGGATATCGACTTCAAGATCGGCGTTAACGTCCGCAGGGAATTCCTGCCTTACGAAGACATCAAGGCCACCGGAAAGGCCCCCAAGACCAACGAAGACGCAAGCATTCCCGCCGGCTATTCCGGCATCGAATTCGACAAGATATCCTACAAATGGCCCGTACGTGTCGGGTTGGAGCTCTCTCTTGATTTCGGTCGTGAAAGCCGCAGGGACCGCCGCATGAGGTTCGTGCTCCATGACCGCGACGACGTGCTCCGCAAGAACAGCGAAGTCAAGGACACCCTCTCCGACTGGGACTGCATGGCCATCGAGCGCGACTACCGGTTCTTCCTGGACGAAGACGGCAACCTGCCCGACATGAGCGAAGCCTTCACCAAGACCCAGTTCTCCGATGTGCTGGAAAGCTTCCTCGCCTTCTGCCACCCCGAGGACCTGGCCACCAAGGAAAAGCTTTACGCCACCCTGGATACCGGAAAGGTCCAGTTGAAGGAATACCAGACTCGTCAAGAAGATTCTCGTTTCGAACAGGTTATGTCCAGCAACGATCCCGAAATGCTCGCCATGTACCTGGAATACTATCCGGACTCTCCCCACAGAGCCGAGGTGGAAGCCAAGCTGCAGGTGCTGGGTGAATACCACAAGTTCCGCGAGATCCAGGCCCAGAACACCTTCAAGGCCTACCTCACCTACCTGAACGACAATCCCAACGGAGCCTTCCGTGACGAAGCCGAAGCAGGAATCTTCGAACTGGTCAAGGGCAGTGGCCGCCTGAAGGATTACGAAATTTACCTCAAGCGCTTCCCCGAAGGCAAGTTCGTTGAAGAAGCCAAGGCAGCACTCAAGAACGCCGACGCCTCTGCACCTTCCATGATCGAGGTCCAGACCGGCGAGAGCGAAGAAGAAGTCGAGAAGGCCCCTGCCAAAAAGCAGAACAAGAAGGCCTCCAAAAAGGCTAAGGGCAAGAAAAAGAAATAAACCGTGAGGTGCGATTCATGTCGCACCTTTTTATTTAGAAATGAAACTGAAGACAATCGCTATTCTTCTAGCCTTGTTCTGCGCGTTTGCCGCTGCACAGCCAGGCGCTGAAACCACCCTACAGAATTCATCCGCCGTGCAAGACGCGGCTTCTGCAGGCATTTACACCCGGATTATCGACTGGTACAACGACAACCTGAACTACGGCACCATAACACTGCTTATGGCCGTGGAAAGTTCGTTCATTCCCTTTCCCTCGGAACTGGTGGTTCCCCCTGCAGCCTACAAGGCCCTGCAGCCAGGCTCCAACCTGAGCATCGTCCTGATTGTTCTGTTTGCCAGCATGGGCGCCCTCATCGGGGCGTTTATCAATTACTTTCTAGCTAAATTCCTAGGTCGTCCTATTGTGTACAAATTCGCCGATTCCAGACTCGGTCACTTCTTGCTGATAGACACCCAGAAAGTTGAAAAGGCAGAAAACTACTTCCGTGACCATGGAGCCATCTCCACTTTCGTCGGAAGGCTCATTACGGTCATCAGGCAGTTGATTTCCATACCGGCCGGGCTTTCCAACATGAAGCTCTTGCCCTTTACCCTGTACACGTTCCTAGGCGCCACTATCTGGAACTGCGTCCTTGCCGTTCTTGGCTACCTGGCCCACGGACAAAAAGACATTATCGAAAAATACAACTCCGAACTGGCAATCGCCTTGCTTGCCTTCGGAGCCTTGTTCATCGGGTACATGGTGTGGAGCGCAGTCAAGCCGCGCAAAAAATCCTAGTCCTTCACACAGCGGACAGAGAAAGCGTTATCCGTAGAATACTTGTTCTCGTGGATACTCTCGTCGCCAAATTCCAGTAGACGGGCATAAGCTTTCTTGCTCTTCTTCCCTTTTTCCTTGGATGAGCTCCAGAACAAGGCACGTTCTTTTGCCTTGTCCGAGCGTCCTTCTTTGGAAACATATCCCGCAGGCAAAGCCGAGAAGCCAAACTCATCTGTACCCGTATTTATAACTTCGTACTCATCCAAGTAAATAGCTTCACCTGTATGCTTGTCATAAATTTTTTTCTTTTTCTTTTTGACCTTCCAGTCATCCTTCGATCTCAAAGCGTTCCCCGGCTTTGACTTGGTGTTTTCGGATACATAAGACACCAGGTCCCGCCATTCCGAACGTGAAGGGAGGTGCCATCCTTCGGGACAGGCCTTTTCAGCTTTTTTCCAGGTATAGAGCCGGCCGTATTTTTTGCAATTGTCCGTCTTGCGGTCGTAGCACCAAGAGTCATCCATATGCAAATTGAGATTCTCCGCCATCCAGGTTTGCTTTCCCAATTTGACGGTCTTGTATGTTTTTCCATCGCGGGAATCCTTAAAGGTTCCCTTGGCAGGAGCGGCAAAGGACACGGAAACAAGGCTCACCGCAAAAAGGCACACAATCCACTTTTTCATACAGATACCCTCTTCTTTATTCTTAAATAAAATATATAAAGACTGCGCGATTTGCAAACAGATTTGAAGAGATCAGGCTAAAAATCACAGTTTTTGACACAGCGATTCGTCTGAAATTCGGCCTCCAGTACCTTTACGCCACGATCATAGCGACGATAACTGCCATGACGAAGTCCACGTTCAAAAGTCATTTCCTCTTTCAGGGCACCCAAATCATCATACAGTTGAGCCACCCCATGGATTTGTCCCCGGGAATAAGGGATTTTCCTACGCAAGGTACCCCGTTCATCCCATTCTTCACTTAGGCCATCGAGCACACCATTCTTATAGACTTCTCGGGATTTCTTTAAACCGTTATCATGGTAATTGACACTCACCCCGTTTTCAACACCATCCTTGTAGGAAATTTCTTGCCAAGGCTTTCCGTTTTCATAAAAACTTGAAAAGGTTCCTTCCAATAGTCCCTCGCGATAAAACGCCTTTATCGCAATTTTTCCATCTGGGTGATACGAGACCGACCAACCTTCCTTGACATCCGTCCCCTGCCGGACTGTATATACCCGGGCAATACGACCACCCGGATAAATGGTCTTGACCGTGTCCAAAGGCATTTCTCCGGCAACCACCATGGTCGTCGTAAACATCGCCAAAAAACAGCCAAAAAAAAGACGCATCATCGGGCAGAAATGTAGCTATATCCATGCCGTTTTTGTATTTTGTGTGAGCCGATGCGCATTACTTTTTTAAATCCGCCGTTTCATCCGATGTTCAGTCGCGAGTCGCGCAGTCCCTGCGTGACCAAGTCTTCTACCCTTTATTGGCCTATGTTCCTGAGTTACGCCGCCGGCACTGTCGAAGCCGACGATAACGAGATTCAGCTCATCGATAGCCCGGCCATGGAACTGGACCTTGCGCAGACTTTGGAGGGCATCAAGAAGTTTGATCCCGAGCTCGTGATTTGCAGCACGAGCACACCCAGCATTTTGAACGATTTGAAGGTGGTGCATGCCATTAAAGGAGCGCTTCCGAAAACGAAGACCGCCATCATGGGTACCCACGCTACCGCCGAACCGCTGGAATCCATGGAAATGGAACCAAGCCTCGACTTTGTGATTATCGGTGAAGCGGACTACACCGCAAGGAACCTCGCCCGCTACCTGCGTGGCGACATCAAGGATATTTCAAGCATCGCGGGCCTCGCCTTCCGCAAGGCCGACGGCACTGTCGACTTCCAGCCCGAAGGCCCGAAGATCGAAAACCTGGACGAAATTCCCTGGGTTTCCAAAGTTTACCGCAAGTACCTTTACAGCTGCTACAAGAAGTATTTCTACGGCGCCAACCTGAACCCGCTGATTGTGATTTTGTCGGGCCGTGGCTGCCCGAACCGCTGCAGCTACTGCGTGATTCCGCAGACGCTGAACGGCCACAAGTTTCGCCGCCGCTCTCCGAAGGACGTGGTGGACGAACTGCAGTACATCAAGGATAACTTTGACGACCTGGGCGAAGTCTTCTTCGAAGACGACACGTTTACAGCAAGCCACGAACACGTTCGCGAAATTTGCAACCTGATTCTGGAACGTGGCCTCAAGATTACCTGGAGCTGCAACGCTCGCGCCGACGTTCCGCTGGACTTGCTCAAGCTCATGAAGAAAGCCGGTGGCCGCGAAATGTGCGTGGGATTTGAAAGTGCCTCCCCAGTGGTTCTCGAAAACATCCACAAGGGTGTCAAGAACACCGACAAGGCCATCGAGTTCACGAAGAACGCCCGCAAGGCAGGCCTCTTGGTGCATGGTTGCTTTATGGTGGGTAACCCGGGCGACACTCCGGAAACGCTCCGCATGACGCTGGACTACGCCAAGAAGTTGAACCCGAATACGGCTCAGTTCTACCCCATTATGGCCTACCCCGGCACCGAGGCTTACAAGGAAGCTTTGGAAAGCGGTGCATTACAGACAAAGGATTACAACCAGTGGCTGGACAAGGACGGTTTCCACCGAACCACCATCCAGCGCGGCGAACTCACCAGCCAGGCACTTGTGGACTTCTGCGACAAGGCCCGCCGTGAATTCTACCTGCGTCCAAGCTACATTTTGCATCAGGGCATCATGGCTATCAAGAACCCGCGTGAACGCTACCGCGTGATGCGTGGATTCGGCACCCTCGTGAAGCACCTGTTCCGCAAGCACGGGCAGCTCGCCCCTGTGGCGCGCCAGGCCCCGACGGTGAAGGAATAAGCGCGGTTTTTCTTTTGCAGTCTTTTTCATTAAACAAATTTTCAAGAGAATCAAGTACAGCGAGAGCCCGACAACGAAGCTATACGAAGATTGTCGTGAAAATTTAGCGACCGGCGAACTGGTCGCCCTCTTTTATTTCAGTCTCTTTCGCCCCATTCAAATTCACAAGGCGGCTCGGGTCGTAACGCAGATTCTTTGTAAAACACTCACGAAGTTCCTGCAACCTGTCAAAGAATTCCTCAGAAGTTTGGGCCGTAAGCAGGGTCTGCCTTACCTGCATGGGAGCTTCATCAGATCCGTCTAAAACAAAGCCCTTGCAAAGTCTTGCGGCCAATTGTTTGAGTCGCCCCATGGCCCCAAGTTCCGTAGAGCCGTCTTCCAGCTTGAACTTGAAATAAAGCGGAAAAACATCTAACGCCTCGGCCGCCGAAATTTCCTTAGGTTCAAGACCTTCCCAAGCATCGGCAATCTGTCCGAACAGCCAGGGGTTGTGCATGGCGCCGCGGCCAATGGACACGCCCGCCACACCATAGTCGTCGATACACCTGCGGGCGGTCGCGACGCTATTCACGTCGCCATTCCCGATAACGGGAATCTTGGCCGCGGCCGCCACCTTCCCTATCCAGTCCCAGTCCGCAAGTCCGTTGTAGCCCTGCATGCGGGTCCGGCCGTGTACCGTCAGCATTTCCACGCCTTCGCCTTCGGCAATCTTCAAAGTCTCCATCACATTGATGCTTTCACTATCCCAGCCGATACGGCACTTAAGCGTGAGGGGCATTTCTGGGCAAGAGCAGTCCAGCGCGGAACGAACCTCATGTAATATCTCCTGCAGGCGGGGCAGGTCCCGCAAAAGCCCGGAGCCGCTTCCCTTGCCCGCCACCTTCGGGGCGGGGCAACCAGCGTTCACCTCTACAAAGTCCGGGTGTAGCTCTACGGCAATTTTCCGGGCCGCCTCGGCCATCTTATCGGGAAAACGCCCAAAGATCTGCACCCCGAAGGGGCGTTCTTCCGGGAAAAACTTCAGCTGCTTGTGCCCGTCGAGCCTAAATACGGCATCACCATCCGTAGGCACGAATTCCGACACCAGAAGCCCCATGCGGTCCCCCGACAACACGCGACAGAGCCTGCGAAAAGGCGCATCCGTCACCCCATCCATGGGGCTGAGTATGGTATTAGGGAAAATATCCCTATTCCGAAGCCTAAATGACGTCCTTTTCGGTTTTTTCACAACTTTCAACATTCTTACCACATTTATTCACAAATTTTCCGCAATGAAAGCCCGAAAAAAATATTTATTTTCTCATTGACCTATACGCTAATTCCTTGTTAATCCTATATTTAAGTCGTGCCTAACGTAACAAAACAATCTCTTATTCTTGATATAGCCAAGTCCACAGGGCTTGCCCGCAACGACATTAAGGTCGTGGTGGAACAGTTCCTGGATCTGGTGGGTGAAAAACTCATCGATGGCAACACCATCGAGATTCGTGGCTTCGGGACCTTCGCCTGCAAACCCCGCAAGGCTCGCCCGGCCCGCAACCCCCGTACCGGCGAGACCGTTCTCATCGAGGAACGCCTGGTGCCCACCTTCAAGTTCAGTAACGACATCAAGGACAAGATCAATTATATGGAATCCATCGCAGGTCAGGCTGCAGAACTCCCTGAAACGGTAGAAGAAACCGCCCAGGATTCCGAAAACTAACGACCGGCACAATCCAGAAAGTCAGGCCTTCTCTTAGGAGAGGGCCTTTATTTCATCCTCAGTCAGGAACCGCCAGCCGCCCGTGCCGAGAGTCCTGTCCAGCAGCACCGGTCCGATGGATTCTCGCTCCAGGGATTCCACATGGTTCCCGACGGCGGCGAACATCCGGCGTACCTGGTGGTACAGGCCTTCCCCGATAGAAATCACTACGGAACCATCTTCTACGGATATTTCCTTCGCATCTACGGGTCGACGTTCATCCTTCAGCATCACGCCCTTGAGAAGTTCTGCCTTCTGGGCTTCGGTAAAGGGGCGGGCCAGAGTCACCCGGTATTTTTTCAGCAAACCCTTCTTGGGACTTTCGACCCGGTGGATAAAGTCACCCTGATTCGAAAGCAGAATCAGCCCCGAAGAATTGGCGTCCAGGCGGCCCACGGTCTGGATTCCCATAGCCGTGAAACGTTCCGGCAACAAGCTATAGACCGAAGGATAGTTCCTGGCATTGTGGCTACACTCAACATCTACGGGCTTGTACAGCATTACGTAGAGTTTTTCTACCGTGGGGATCTCTTCGCCATTCACTGTAATGAATTCGGGGCGTTCAGCAAGTTCCAGGAACGGGTCTTCTACCACATTCCCGTTCAACTCCACCATACCCATACGCACCAGGGCACGGGACTCCTTGCGGCTACCAAAGCCAATGGATGCAAGCAGGCGTTCTACGGTCAATGCAGGCATCACTCCTCCACAATCCAGTTCAAAATTTTTCTTCGGATATAACCCAGTTCCGGCAGCTCACCCGTCTTGAGGACAGCCGCCCGACGGCGCCAGAACACAAAAGCGATAATTCCACCATACACAGAACTGACGGTCAGAAACCAGAACGTCCGGCATAAATTAACAGAAGCAGTCACTTGCCCCGCCGACTGCAAATCATGATCGCGGGTCCAATCCATCCGCAATTCCCAATCCTTCAAGAACGGGTACCCCTTCATCATGGCATTCACCGCGGCACCATAACCCATGGACTCGTAGTCCATGCGAATTCCTTCCACATAGCAGTCCCTGAAGCGAACCTGGAAGATATTTACGAAACTGTTCAGGATCTTCTTGCCGTAACGGTACCCGCGCTCGTCGATATCCGGCGTCAGCACCAATGTCCAGAACTCCCGTTCCGTGAGGCTTTTCTTTTCTTCCTGCTCGGACTCGGCGGCCGGTTCCGGTTCAGCAGGAGCTTTCGGCTCGGGGCTTGGGGTTTGGAGCTCGGAATGTGGAGTGTGGGCTTCTGCAGTTTTTTCTGGCTCTTCGATTTTCGGCTCAGACTTAGACTCGGGCTCCTGCGCGCTTTCCGCCACCAGAGTCTCTTCAACATTTGCGACCGGAGTCTCCGGAACCTTTGCAGCCGGCACATCCTCTTTTTTCGAAACCGGAGTCTCCGCCTCTTCTTCCTCTTTCCAGCGTTTCGTGTAATTCCAGAGTTTCTTCTTGAACACGAACAGGTCGGCCTCAAAGCCCGATTCCGTCAACCTGAAGTTCACCCTGAACACAACGGGGAACAGCAGCACCACGGCTGCAAGGATTGCGACAAGAATCAGGCCCAGGCTAAGGACACTCATTATTCCGCTTCGTCGGCCTTCTTGCTGATAATGTCAATCAGGTCCGCAAAAGACTTGGTCTTCAGAATCTGGCCGAACTGGTCCTTGTAATTGCGGGCAGTAGAAAGATCGTCAATGACCAGATCCCAGGCTATCCACTTGCCGTTCACCTGACTCATCTTGTATTCCAGAACGGCTTCTTTACCCTTGTTCCACAAGTGGGCCACCACGCGAGCCTCGCCTTCCTTCTTCATCTTGGCAGGCTCGTAAATCGTAGAATCTGCGCGGTAGAGTTCCAGACGCTTGGCGCTGGAGTTACGGACCATACGCTTGAATTCCGTCACAAACTTTTCCTGGGCGGCAGCATCCTGGGCATCCCAGTCCTTGGCCGAGAGGCTCTTCTTGGCAAGCATTTCAAAATCAAAGCTTTCGCTCAACAGGTCCTTGACGCGTTCCTTTTCCTTGGCCGTGTGGTTAGACTTCTTTAAAAGGGCCTGAAGTTCGCCGTCCTTTTTCTTGATGGCGGCAACAGGGTCCTCAGCGGCAAAGGCCATCAGGGAAAGACCTACCACCAAAATCATCAACTTCTTAAGCATCTCGAAATACTCCTTTTAGAACTTAGCTTGGTAATCCTTGAGACTGAGTCCCATCCTGGCAATGAGTTCCGCCACCTCCACGTTGTACTTGCAGACCGCAAACAGGTAGTCCTTCTGCAAGGTCACGTTCTGGGTATAGGCAGATACAAGTTCACCCGTCTTGGACTTGTCCAAATCATACTGCATGGCAGCACCCTTCAGAATGGCTTCAGAAGCCTTCAAACTTTCCTTCAGCGCATCCATCTTCTCCTGGGCGGCTACCACCTGATAATACTGTTCCTCGGCCTTGGCCATCAGGCCCTCGGCAGCATAGACTTCTTTCATTTTCAGGCCATGGTACTCAACCCTAGCCTCTCGATAATTGGCCCATTGCTTCCAGAAATTCAACCTATAACGGAGACCTATACCAATGACGCCCGTAAACTTGTTCACCGCATCTTCGGCAAAGGCATTCTTTTGCAGCACGCTACGATTGCCTGCCCAGCTTTTCACGTATTCCACCTCACCCATAACAAAGAACTCAGGCGCAAGTTTCGCCTCGGCCAAGTCCATCTGTGTCCGCTTGGCTACAAGTCCAGCCGAAAGCTGTTTCAGTTCCGGATTGCTCTGCAGGGTCAGCAGTCGAACCTCTTCAAGCGTGGGCAACTTTTCCTTACGGGGAATAAGCACCGTATCCTCAGGGGCAAAAACGTCGCCTTCTGGCAAGTTCAGGGAGAAACGGATCGCCAGCTGTACCCGTTTCATACCCAGGTCCGCCTCGGTAACGCCTTCCTTCACCGTATGCATTTTAGCCTTCAGGTTCAAAAAGTCCATCTGACTCACATTGGGGTCATCGTCGTCCAAGGCTTCTTCCATTTGCTCGTAAGCCTCATCCACCCGTTTCTGGGCATCGCTAGCCAAGCGCTTCATTTCAAGAGCCAGCAGATAGTTGTAGTAGTAGGTCTGCAGCTCTACCTCTTTACGCAACAATCCATTTTCAATGGCAAAGGTTTTCTGCTGCAAATCCGCCTGCAGCGCCCGCTTGCCGGAACGGTACTGCCCCAGGTTCAAGGGTTGCACAAATCGCGCTTGAATTCCCCAGAAGGGCCCCATCTTAGAAAAGTCATAGACATCTACCGTATCACCCCAGTTATCCACCGACTCCTTAAGACCGGGAGCGGGCCCAACCATCATAGAAACATCCAAAGTGGGCAAAACAGCCTCGGCTTTCAGGCTCTTGATTTTTTCTTTTTTTTCTTCGGTACCGTAACGGGCTTCTGCTATCTGAGGGTCATTTGCAAGTCCGGCCTCGACAAATCGCAAACAGTCGTAACGGACTTCCCCCGCTACGGCAATGCCTGCAAGCATCGTCAAGAGCAAAAACTTCTTCATCAATGTAAATTTACAAAAAAGAGCGGTTTACAAGCCTTTTGTACTTGGAAATGACCCGTTCATAGTAGCGCATGGGCAAAGGCTGACCTCGTTCCAGCAACCGGTCCACCGCAGAGTGCCCCAGGTTGTAAGCCACCAGAGCCTCTTTCCAGTTGCCATACTTGCCAATAAGACGAATCAGGTAGGCCGTCCCCACCGTCACATTCACTTCTGGCTTGAGCAAGTCCTCTTCGGAATTAACGCGTAAACCAAATCTCCAGGCCATTTTCTGTGCCGTTTCAAGCTTTATCTGCATAAGTCCAAGCGCTCCCGAAAAAGCACCCGACTGCATACGGCCACGGGCATTTGGATTACCATGGCTTTCCTGAGCAACAACGGCAAGGATCATCAGAGGGTCAATGGAATAAGTATGCGAAATCTGCCACAATTGTTCTGTCAAACGTCGACGGGCTTCTTCTGAAAGTTTTTTTTCGGACAGAAAGTCAACGGCCTTATCGATCTTTACGTATTCAAGAGTCCAGTTCCCAATAATTTCCAACTGCTCTATTTCCGATCTCAGAGCCATTTCCTGCCGAGACAGTTCCTCCAATTCGCTGCGCTGAACGCCCCAGTATAAAACAAAACAGAAGAGGACAACAATAATGAGTCCAAAGGCAACGACCGCCAAGGGAGCCGATAGTCTAAGACTATTCTTCACGCCGGGTATTCTCCAGATACTTCAGGTAAGAAACCCAATCCCGGATAGCCCCGAAGGAATTCAGCTGCGAGGTATCCTCGACTACACCTAACCTCTTCAAGGGACCAATGGACGATTCCAGCTTATCTATTTCCTGGACGTAGCGGTCCCGCTGACTCTGGAGCACCATAATCTGCGACTGCTTATCGGCAATATCCCTACCTTGGGCAGCAATAATCAAGAACAACGTAACAAGCCAGCCCATAATCAGCACGCCAGCCGCAATAGCCACACTAGGAGTCAGGCGAAGTCCTGTTTTCTTGCCATAGTAGATACCCACCTGCTTCAGCTGCTTTGAAAGGCCCGAATTCTTATAGGCGTCGCGGCTTTCGTGTATTTCAAAAATATTGCGGTACCTATAAAAATATTCCTGCTGTTCCTCATTTTGGAATATCAGGATCATTGTGGAATTTCGATCCTTGGTCTTGTTCAGCAAATCCAGGAACATGTCCAGGTAATCATCTACTGCAAAATGGACATGTTCCAAATTCAAGAAGAAGAAAATTCCGGGGCCAGACATTAGCGCATCCAACTTTTCACGTACGGCGGATAACTGCGCTTTATTCAAGGAACCCGACAGTGCAATTTCCACGTCGTTTCCGTAATCTTCAATCTGGATATCTATCAAATCTGCTCTCATAAAGTCACCTCTTGGAGAGCGTCAATGCCATCTTGCATTCAAGCTTTTCAGACACGTCCAGTGTAGATTTCCAGAAAGGATAAATCTTGATTCCCTGGAACATCTGGGGCGCTGCCGCCGTCGACGCACTGAATACAGGGCCAACAAAGACCGGCGTGGGATTATCGAATTCAAGTTCCAAGGCACAACCTAGGCTCAAGTCCCTAATCTTAAATACCTTTGCATCGGGATAAATAAACGGTTCCTTGCCGTCCCACTTGACACTTGCACCGTCCGCCACAATACTCTGCCCATCGAAGGAATCCAGTATTCCTAGTTCCAGCAGAGTCCCAAAGTAATTCTGTTTCTCCTGATAGGTGGAATTTGTCACCTCGTACGAGACCTTTATCTGGGAAGAAACATTATCAAACTTCAAAGACTTCCTAATCTGAAAAACGCCCTGTTTTTCACCTATATGGAACCCCTGTTCACCGCTAAGTTCCAATTCGGCACTTTGAGTTCCTCGTTTTACTTGGTAGTCGTAGGGTTCCATGAACAGGCTGTCCCGACCGGCTAGCATAACGCCAATCTGTTCTGCAGACAGGTCTGCATTGGGCAACAGGCATTCTCCGAGAAAAACAGTGGGGCCACCATCATCGTGCCACGCGTTGGCATAATTAACCCCAGAAACCTTATAGTTGAGCAGTCGCAACACACCACCACAGCGATAATCCACCAAACAGGAAATGTCAGGATTCTCTATCCAAATCTGCTTGCGGCCCTGAAGCAGGAAATCGTTCACATCCATACGTAGACCCGAGAAATTCATCAAAGAATCCAGGTCACGAGCGGCCTTCTGTAAATACCGGAAACCCCATTGCCGAACCTTCAGACTGCGCATTCCCTCATCGTCCTGCAGGTTCCTGTAAAAAATCGGGGACATGGCAGGCAACAGTTCCTCGTAGAACTTTTCCAGATCCTTCCCCTGCAAGTTGTCCTTGCCCCTGTGGAACAGGTTCAACAAGTCTTTCTGTAATAGATTGATTTCGGGGCGCTGGATAAGCATCTCGCGGCAGGTACTGGCCGCAAGAGGCAAGCCCAGTTTACGACCGGCAGAAACCAGGTAGCTAAGCGAGCCTTCTGGCTGGAGTTGGTTCACAATATAGCTCACAGGCCAGGTCTGAACCTCGTTGGTTTCCACAAAGTCAACCAGACGTTCAAAGAACCCCACAATTTCTTCAGCCTGCGGAGGCAGATCCAGAAGAACCACCACGGGTTTTTCTTCACGATTATACGATTCCGCTATTTCCAGCCAGCGCAAATCATCTTCGCCGATGGCCTTGGAAAGTTCATCCGACACGGGAACTATCCGCATCAGGGAACCCTGGTCTTCTACGGTAAACCACCCCGAGACCGGAGAATTACGGCCAAGGGCCTCACGTACCGCGGACTCGCTCACAAGAGCGTAGTCAAAAGCATTCTCCTCCAGCATCGAGATCATGCCCATTTCCCACACCAGGGACGAATTGAAATACCCCTGGGGTTCTACACCCAAGAACGACTTCAACTTGGACTTGTGACTCTTCAGCTGTCGGACCTGCAAATCCTTCGGGAAAAGCGGAAGCATGGGGTCGTAATAGCCACCGCCAAGGAATTCCACCAAACCCTCGTCAATGCCTGCACGGATCTTTCCCATGGCCAAAGGCTTCGATACCTTCTTCAGCATTTCCATGGTAGGACCATCCATAAAGATGGAGCATTTCACCTTCTTGTAGTTCAGCAATATCTCAAGACCGTCCGACAGGTTGCGGGCGACAGCCTCCAGGTTGCCATAGGCCGTCTGGGGCGAAAGCTGAAGCAAAAAGGAAATAGCAGGTTTCATACAAGGAATATATAAAAAAAGCCCTCCACGTGGTTTAGCACATAGGGGCGAGAGCCTGTACTATTCCGAAGTACCGCAAGCACCGTACTTTCCCATTTTATAAATACGCAAAACTTCTTCGACCACCAGGTCTTCGGTGCATGGTTCTTCGGCCGAACCACAACTCTCCCATCTGGAATACTCGACATTCTCGTTGGCAACTTCGAATTGCAGCAACTGGGCTTTTTTAAGGGACTCTTGCAAGGTCAGAGGGGGATCTTCCCAGGGAATAGCCTTTAAATCAGCAAACTTAAACTGGAATACAGATTTTTTGTCCGTAGTCTTTGGAGCCTCGGCACGCCAGTGCCATTGTCCCAACTCGGGATTGACAGGGAAAATATAAAAAGCGGTCGTCGATTCGTAGACAAGGCACAAACCTTCCCAACTGGACAAATCGACCACCTTGCGTTCTGGCGCAAGCTCCATGCCCAAGTCGGAATAGGGCCAAATAGCTGGTTCGTACCGATCCAACTGCTCATTCTTTTTCCAAGATGAATAGACGTTATTGAATTTCACGACCATCGAGGAGTCGTCGATATCAAACGACGATGTGGACTTCCCCCCATCCGCAGTATCGCTACGGAGCCGCCACAGGCCATCGTCGCCCTCGAGCGTAAAGAAATTGTCCTCCGTGCGTTCCGGGTTAAAGAACGTCATGGCCCGTGCGCCATAAGACGATTGCCAAATAACGCCTTCTGCCAGTTTGAACGATTCTTCGTTATTTGCCGAACTGGAATCGTCACCGCAAGCTACAAAGCCAGCCGTCAGCAAAAGACAGAATGCCCCTGCGAAAAACTTATTCATACTCTCCTCCTTGGGTATATGAATTGATATACATTTTTTTCCTGTTCATGGAGTAAAAAAAACTATTGAATGTTCCAATTTGGAGCATGGAAAGCAGACCCTGACCTTCGTCAGGGTGACTTTGGGGTATAAAAAAAGGAGTCCCCCGCCGTTAGGCAAGGGGTTGTGAGCCATGAGCGGCCGGTATCAACCGGCCGTGATGGCGAGAGCGCAACGAAGTGGAGCGGTAAATAAAAAAAGCCCCCTCGATGGTTTACCATCAAGGGGCGTGAGCCGCAAGCGGCAAGTGTCAACTTGCCGTGGCGGCGAGAGTGAAGCGCAAGGCGGAACGGTCTATATAAACGAAGAGGCCCCCTGCCTTGTGGGCAGGGGGCCTCGAGAATCCTGCAGCGACCTACTCTCCCGGGCCCGGAGGCCAAGTACCATCGGCGACAAGAGGCTTAACTTCCGTGTTCGGAATGGGAACGGGTGTGACCCTCCGTCGATAACCGCAGAAACATACACAGCCGGCAGGGTCCGCACGGGACCTAAAGAACAAACCTAATTAGAAAGCGTCGAGGTGACTTGCGCCTGACGATGGATCCGGGCTGCCCACGCGGCTCGGAACTGAATCGTTGAAAGAAGAAAAATGCCACACGGACTATTAGTAACGCTCGGCTCAACATGTTGCCACGCTTACACCTGCGTCCTATCGACGTCGTAGTCTACGACGGTCCTACAGGGGGGTGACCCCCGCGAGACC
>JAFVGH010000141.1 GCA_017475045.1 Fibrobacter sp.
AAAGCCTTTATAGTGGGCCGTCCTTACTCTTAGCCATTTCCGTTCCCGGTTGTTCGTTTGAGCCCAGATCCAGAAGTACCGGCTGTCATCATCGCCCATCACCTTGAGCCGGCTCATCTCGTTTTCAATCCGCAGCATGATTTCTTCGCTTGCTGCATCGATGACAACGCCGTTGTCCCGGATGCTCCTAGCCAAGATTTGCCAGGCATCATGATATTGATATACAGGTATTTTCCTTTTCATATTCCTTTCATTAAAATGATATTGCTGCTGATTCTATACTTTCCTCCCTTTTCTTTTTTGATGATAAAGGACTCCGCATTCAGATTGCCCACAGCGTCGCAGAATTTCCTTTTAATCCGGGAGACGGTCGCGTAAAAGACCGTTTTCGATTCCGCGCAGAGGGATTCAATCTTGTCCTCCCTGAATTCGGAATCGGCGAACAACGACTCCTTGGAGTATATCCGGCAGAGTTCCTTCCAATGGAGAACAAGGTCGTTGGAGGTGATACCTTCCGGGTGATTCAGGAAAAGGGTATACAAGGTCCTCTCTACAGGATTGAGGTAAACCATGGCCCTAAAATCCGGAAAAGAAATGTGTCCGTTTGTGCAGACTATTTGGGCCGTCTTGGCCCTTGAGTGGTGTACATTCATTGGTATATCGGCTTTGTGTCCGACCTAGCGGACAGATAATGCGCATAAATGCGCTAATGAAATTTGAAAACGGGATTTGGCTCCTGATGCCAGAGAAGACGGAGCCAGGCCGACCTATAAACGCATGAGGCCGATATACAAGGCATCCGTTCTCCCGAACAAACGTTCGGGGAGCAGGAATTTATATGTAAGTCGTATCGGCTGCATGTCTATTTTATAGTTACCAATTGTTTGCGGCGGCAAAGATGCAACAATACTTCCAGATATCCAAATCTTTGCAAGGTTTGCAGATAATTGATCTGCCAAATCCCGCCGCAACAAGAATCCGTTTTTCCAAGGCTGTTTCGGGTGTTTTTGTCCGTTTTTCCAAGATTGATGTTGGAATGTTGTGATAGATTGCCCAAACGACTTGATTTATAACGCTTTATCAACCATGATAAAGTGTGTGCTCGCATTTTTTCCAATGAAGAATCACAGGTTCACCGCACTTTTTCCAACGAATATCGGGTGTTCGAGCGCTTTTTCCCCAACGAGTTCCTCGAATTGCTACGTTTTCATTGGCGATGAAAAAGTAGCAAAATGAAGGATAATGAGTTCAACGATTGATTCTTCGGACTGAAGGTTTCTTCACAAAGTTTCTTAGCAAAAGCCTTGAATACTGTAAAGAAAACTGATAAGGAAGCAGATACTTCGTAGGCTACTACGGCCGACAACCATAAGCTATAATATAATAATGATTAACCTCGTTATTTGAACTTAATCTATAATTAATTACACGTTCAGTCATTCTTGTCTGTGATGACTTTCCTGAATACGAACATCTCTTCGTCCATACTCCAGTTACCTTCCTCTGAATCAGGGACGGCCGGACCGTGCTGGTACTTGTTCCAGAATTCGATGATATGGAAGCCGCATCGGTTCACGTAAAAGTGGATGTTGCGCTTCTCGAAGTAAGGGGTGATTGTCTCCCAAATCTTGATCTCCGGAGGCTTCGCTTCCACCGCCTTCCAGGCGGCCTGGCCAATGCCCTTGCTGTGGACCTCCGGCAGAACGAAAAGCAACTCCAGCTCGCCGTTGGCCGACTCTTTGTCTATTCGCAGGACAACGCCGCCCACCTTCTTCCCGTCGAGTACGATCCGGTAAGCCTCGGCATTCTCCCCGTCGATGGAATCTTCGATGGTCTTACGGGAGATGATCTCATCGCCTTCCTCGCAACGCTCATCCCGCGTCCCGAACTCCTGCTGGGACGGACCGGGAGATCGAGGCCTATGACAACATCGCCGATGCCCGCGGGGACATCGTCCACTTCTTCAACGTGTTTAACGACAAATCCGCGGAAGAGCGGCAGAGCTATTTCAAGAATGCCACCTTCATGCGTAGCTGGATCCTGCTCCTTACCCAGCTGGCCGCCGACCTGGAAGGCATCCTCAATAAAAGAAAAGAATAAGCCATGATTGCAAAAGCAAAGGTTATTACTCACGGCAGCACCGCCGTCGGATACTCGGCCGAGAAAGAACTGGCCGACATCGTCAAGGTGAACAATCTCCCGGAGGGCATCGCGCCCGCCGCCATGTGGTCGCGGATGATGACTCTTCAGGAGAAGTATCGGGAGAAACTGAACCGGCACCGGCCGATGGTGAACACTTCGATCCGAATCGAGGTCTCTCCAGCCGAAGAGGAGAGTGTCGGATGGACGCTGGATGACTGGCGGAAACTGACGGACGAGTTCATCCGCGAGTTCGATACCATCGACCTTTCAGGGATGGCCAAGCGGAAGAGCGCCAAATCCACAAAGCTACAGAACAGCCAGTATGTCGTCTCGCTCCATCACGACAGCGATAGCGGGATCTTGCACCTGCACATCAACGTGAACCGGATCGATATGGAGGGCAACGTCAACGACGCCCACTTCATCTATGAGCGGGCGATGAGGGCGGCGAACACGATTACCGCCCGGCGGGGATGGGTCCAGGCCAAGACCAAACGGAAATGGAACATCGACCGGATAAGCCAGGACTGCATCAACGCGCTGAAGAGGATGAAGTCCTTCGACTGGAAGGAATATGAGCGGCTGCTCAAGGAGAAAGGATACGAGCTTTCCTTCAAGCGGGACGAGAAAGGCCAGATCCGGGGCTATACCGTCAGGCGGGGCAATTCCGTGTACAAGTCCTCCGATCTGGGACACAGCCGGGGCCTCACCCCTTCCCGCATCGCCAATACCTGGAACCGTCTGAATCAGGGGAAGATACGGCAGGTGCTGCCTCCGAAGCCGGTGACCAATGCCGCAGCTAAACCAGCCGGGACGCAGACCAGTCATCCGGAGCCTCCCGTCGTCAGGGAAGCGCCGAAACCGAGGATGGTCCATCTGGATATCCCGGTGGAATACAGGACATACCCCGTCGATATCCCCGAGGAGATTTATCGCATCATCATGAATGAGGCCGAGGTCCCGGATTCGGCGGACTGCCTGTGGACGAAACTGGAGGATGTCCAGAACACCGCCATCCTCCTCTTTGCGAACATGGTCGATGGTGCCACGGAGATTGCGCGGAACTGCGGCGGTGGCGGTGGCTCCGCGGGCAACGACTGGGGTGAAAGGCCAAAAGATGATAAGGAGTGGGCCCGTGAATGTCTGCGGAGGGCCCGCGGCCTTCATACACGTACCCGCGGACGCGGACTTAGAAGATAAAAGGTATGGGAATAGATAAACAGAAAGCGCCTCGCGCCCACGCCGAGGATTTCCTGAAACAAATGCAGGAAGAGAACGAAGCCCAGAAGGGCTCT
>JAFVGH010000012.1 GCA_017475045.1 Fibrobacter sp.
CGGAGCATAGCTTTTTTTGACCGCAAAGCATTAGGCGGGTTACAGTAAATAAAAATGGACACGGCGATACCTCCCCGATACCGCCGTATCCTTAAAAAAGGGCGACTTTAATACACTACCCGCAATCCATTCTATAATAGGTGGATTTGTAGGTTTTTTAATAGTGGGTTCATGAACGACCATATTCATTACCGGTTAAGTTAAATATATCCTTTTTTCTTGTTAAGTGGTATACCCTTGTGGTCTAGGCTGCCTGTTTTGACAGCCTATATTCCACCGGAGTCATGTATCCCAGCGAACTATGGAGCCGTTTCCGGTTGTAGAACAGCTCGATGTACCTGAAAACGGCCTCCCGCACGTCTTCGATGTCCTTGAAGTCCCGCCTGTAGGCCATCTCCTTCTTGAAGCTGGCGAAGAAGCTTTCCATGCAGGCGTTGTCGTAGGGACACCCCGGTGCGCTCATCGAGGGCGTTATCCCGTTCTCCGAGAGCATCGTGCGGTAGCCCATGCTACTGTACTGCACGCCACGGTCGGAATGGAAGATGAGCCCGTCGTGATGGCCGCGTTGCATGATGGCATTGGACAACGCGCGCTTGACCAGTTCGGTATCGATGTTCTTGCTCACGGCGTAGCCCACCGCCTCCTTGTTGCACAGGTCAAGTACCACGGCAAGGTACACCCAGCCTAACGCCGTCTTGACGTAGGTGATGTCGCCGGCCCAGACTGCGTTCAGGCTGTCGGGATCGAACTTCCGCTGCACCAGGTTCTCGCTGTACATGGCGTCGCATTTGCCCTTGCGGTAGGGTTTCCATTTCTTGAGCGTGACCGGATAGAGGCCATTCTCGCGCATGATGCGGCGCAGTTTCCACACCTTTACCTCGACACCCTTGTCATGGAGTGCCGCCTGCATCTTCGGGCAACCGTACACGCGGAGGTTTTCTTCGAAGGTGTCGCGGACCTTCTGGACAAGCCGTTCTTCGCGGGCCTTGCGTTCGGCCCTTGCCGTTTCCTGTTTCGACCACTGGTAGTAGGAACACTGCGGTATTCCCAGGGCTCTGCACATCTTCCTGACTGAGTATTTCTTGCGGTTCACGTGTATCGCCTCGCATTTCAGTCGTGTGGTCGCATAAAGATGTGCAGGGATTTTTTTAGGATCTCTACCGTCTCCTTCTCGTCCGCGAGTTCCTTTTCGCGTTTCTTCAGGAGCTTCTCCAGTTCCCTGTTCTTGGCGGCGAGTTCCTCGACGGACACCTTGCGGATGCGCCGTTCCTCGCGATAGCTCGGCAGGTTGTGTTCCTTGCGGTACTCGTTTACCCACCTGCCGACCGTATTTGGCCCTATTCCGAGTTCCTTGGCTATCTGATTTGCGGACTTTTCGCCTTTCAGGACCAGCTTGATGACTTGTTCCCTTGTCTCGGAGTTGTAGTTGACTTTTGCCATTGTTTTACCTTTTTGGGGTTGCGCAATGAATATAGTAGCTTATGCTACCCTCTTATTAAACTCCTGCATGGTCCAATATGGTAATGCCGTCGGTTGGAAAGTTGAGCCCATATCTATCTCGGAGAATATGGATTGCTTTTATCAAGTTGTCATAATTGAATAAAGGCTCTCCCATACCCATAAAAACGATACGGTTTACTTTTCGACGCAACAATA
>JAFVGH010000013.1 GCA_017475045.1 Fibrobacter sp.
ATTCTGATCATCCCGCATACGAGCCCCTTTCAAGGTCAGGTACAACTGAGCGGCAAAGATGACGAGCAAAATAACATCTAATACGAAGGAGATTGGCTTCGCATGATGGCAGATGCTGCTAATCAGACAATACACGCCGAATAGCACACCGATTGAAAACAAGACGATGGCTCCTATATGCTTTTTCATGGTGTTTATTGTTTATTCTTCCGTGTCTTCTTCCATTTTAAATAATAGAACGATGTCATCACCACGCCGAAGAAAAGACCTTCGCCGACATAGACATACCAAGGGCCCGTGACATGCCGGATCAATTCTCCAATAAATATCACCAGGGAGAAGATGACACCATTAAGCAATATCGACACCAAGGCCCATAACCAAATTCTATTCATAATTCGTATGCTTCTTTATTCTGACGATGGCCCAGACAATGACAGCGATAACAAAAACGCATGCAAATACAATGGCGACATTCCTGTGAGGTGTAAAACCGTCATGCAGGACGTATTTGTTCATAACATCGCCAAGGAGCATTCCAACCAGAAGGCATAAAATGGCAACAAGGGCTGTAATAATAATTCTTTTTGAAGACTGCTTTTCCATATTATTTCTTTGATTATTCGTCCTTCTTTTTGTTCTTCTCCTCAGCGCGATATGACAATAACATGGAGATAAGAAGCATGGCGTTGGAGATAATGCCTAAAATTTTACTAACTCTCCAGCCAGGTTCAAAAAACCAGAGAATTAACAAGACGACGAAACACCCTGCAAGACCGAGTTGCATTTTTTGCTTTCTGTTCATAGTGTGTATCCTTCTTAATCTTTGATTTATTTCAATACACAAATGTACTGATTTCCAAGATTAAAAACAATACATTTTGCGAGCAGTACAAAAAAGGCGACCTGGTGGCCGCCTTCGTATCGACTTATCTTCTATTCCCCTTAGAACTATTACAAGGCGGACACAGCAAACGGGCATTGGAGAGGACGGTTCGACCTCCGAGGGACCATGCCTTTATATGGTCAACGGTTAGCTCATTAGGGGCGAAATGCTGATGGCACTCATAGCATTCGTATTTTCCGTCAACAGGTGTCTGTTGGGACAGCAGCTCTGCCTTATCGTCAGGGGTAAAGAAACGCTTCGGATCGACGGAAATTCCTTTCACAACAGCCATGATACGGTCTTCAATCTCCCCTGCCTTGTCAATGGTCATGCGGTAATCGTCGGACCTCCGGAATTGCTTTATAGCCTTATTGATATCATCCCGATGTTGCCTCCAGATTGCAATATCCTTGATATACTTCATTGCAAACCCGAAATACACATCAACCAGGCCGTAATCCGTGAAGATATCCTTGACAAACTTCACATACGGACGAATCCGATTACTGTCGTATTGGAAAGTCTTATCCTTATGTTCCCGGACATACTCAGTAATCACATCGACCGTCGGCCGCTTTCCGTCCAGGACCATAAGCCACTTCAATAGATGAATCTGGTTCTTTCCTCGGATATTGCTTCCAAAGATGCTGGCCACCGTCGGGAGATTCGCGTAATCGGACAACTCTTCCAGGTATTCCCCATGGAAGAGGCCGTTCAGAACCTCATACTGATTCAGGGGAACACCAAGCGTGTTGATACGGCGGAATATCTCCCTTTTTAGGGACTCTTCCCCTTCACAGATGATAACGGAGAGTTCCGTTTCATTGAAGGCTTTCTGGACCTCCGGCCCCACTTCCTTCCAGATTTTCCCATTATATTGAAGGTCGTTCTGGCGGAACTTCTTCACGGCCTCGATACGCTGTTTACCGTCGAGAACCTCAAGAACGCCGTCGCCGTTCCGCCAGAAATAGAACGCCGGCAACGGAATTCCGGCAAGGATTGAGTCTATAACCAACGCTTGCTTATCGGCGTCGTAGACGATTTCCCGCTGCAGGGCGATATCGGAAATTATGCTTCCGTTGGTGACTCCGGAATAGAGTTCATCGACGGTCATCGTGGTATTCTGTGGTTTACTCATCTTCTTTGCGTTTTTGAATAATGAGACGCGGGAACAAACGCTTCCCGTTCAAATAAGGCCTGTCATACTTCTTTTGACCGGGAATCTGAAGATCCCGGAGCGCTCCGCTGTTGTCGGTCTGCCCCAGCAGGACGAACTGACGGGAGCAGTATTTCTGGAGGAAGGTTACAGGCACGCCCATAGGACCGTCGTAGTCATAAGGGATATCCTTTGAATAAGACACATGGATGGCGTCATAATTGTCATACCTGGGGTAACGCTCCGGATCATACTCCGAATCATACTCCTGCCGCCGATTCCTGTAGGCGACCTCCATGTTGGTGTACCAACAGCACGACCTGGCCAGATTATCCTGTTTGTTGATTCTCGTCCCGTCAGGGCGGATAAATCCGGCAAGGTGATAACGATATCCCAGCCACATTTCATTATCCATGAAATGCTTGAAGACGCTTTGATAAGTAACCGCGTCCTGAGGACCGATAATAACGAACTTCATATTTCCCCGGAACATGGTCTCCACGAATTCAATGAATTGCGAGAAGGGCGGATTCGTCACGCAGATGTCATAACGGGAATAATCGAGATCCTGGAAACGGACGCCCTCCCCCGTCGCGGGATTGTATCCGGATACGGAAATGGAGGCAATTCCCCAATCCTCTGCGTGGCTGACCAGGTACTTCACGAAGTTACACTTGATAAGCCGGATATCCTTCTCAATGTGTCCGGCGCTCTTGCCGGCATCTATCGTCTTCACCGTTCCTGAGGTGAAAAGCTGGCCACCGGCCACTTCTTCCTCGGACGCATATACGCACACTTCATCCAGGGACTCATCCCAATCACAAGGGCAGATTATATGCTTCCCTCGGAACTGGTCCCTGTAGTTGGACAGCTCGTCTGCAATGTCTTCATACAAGGTATAGTACTCGTCGCTCCTCCGCTGCCTTGAATCGGACAACATCTTGGTATCGTTTGCCATATACTTTGTAGAATTATAGAATTGTAGAATTTTCTACAATGCGGGTGAAAGCGTCGGTAATGGTGATGCCCTGCTCGGCGGCGTAGAGCTTCAGCTTCCGGTAATCCTCTCCGGAGATACTGATGACCTTCCGTTCCTTCTTCACCTTCTTCTCTTCCTTGGGGCCTGTGATGGCACCCTTGGTGACGGCCTTCGGCCTGGTGGTGATGCTGCCCATAGCGGCCTCCATTTGCTTCTTATCCATATCTGTATAATTTTATAGGATTCTACTTTTCTACAATTCTACAACGCTTCGATTTCATCGACCAGGGCCTCGTAGTCCAGGACGGCACGGGCCTCCGGAGCGACATACGCCGCGGACTGGTGAGTCAGCGGAGCCTCGCGGAGGTTCTTGTCTTGCCGGATGCTGGACTTGAAGATTGGAAGCCCCATCTTCCCGACGGTGGCCTCGATCACCTTGGAGATGTTCGTCCTGGTGTCCTTCCTGTTGTAGAACAGGCCGGCCAACTTCAGATCCGGATTGCTGTTCTCCTGCACCTCGTCGATGCTGGCCAGCAGCAGCTCGATGCCGTAATAGCTGTAGACGTCGGTGGTCATGGGAACCACCACGAAATCCGACGCCGTGAAGGCGTTCACGACCACGTCACCCAGGGCAGGGGGGCAGTCAATAAGGATATAGTCGTACTCCCCGAGGTAAGGCTTCAGGAGCTTCTTCAGGACGTGCTCCCTGGCCGTCCGGACCGTGGCCAGCACGGCATCGAGACGGGCCATGTAGATCGTGGACGGAACCAGATCCAGGGAAGGGGAGTCCGGCGCCTCGATGGTATAGATGGGGAGCTCCTTATCCCGGAACGCCGTGAAGATCGTCTGGGCGCCCTCGACGTCGAAGTTCTCCTGGGACAGGTGCTTCGTCAGATTAGCCTGGGCATCCAGGTCCACCAGCAGCACCTTCTTCCCACGCTTCGCCAGGATGCCGGCAATGGTGGCCACCGCGGTGGTCTTGCCAACGCCGCCCTTATGATTTGCGAATGATATGACTTTTGCCATAGCTGTATAATTGTATAATTTTCTACAAATATACACGAAATAATTGAAATCCAATAGTAATCGAGAGCAGGGGAGAAACGGATTATTTGGAGATATCAAAAAAAGGCCTTATTTTTGCGCCAGAAAGGCTATTTTGATTTTTGAAGGGCAAAAGACACGACTAAAAACGCAATGCATTGAAAATCAATGTTGTATGAATTTTTTAGGGGTAGGGAAAAATTTATTGTAGTAACACGTCACACAAGGCGAAGCCGGAGCGTAGCGACGGCTTGTAGGACGCGGAGCGTCCCGCCTTGTGGGGAGCGCCTCCCCGGCAAGGGGCCGTGGAGCGGCCCCGACGAGGGGTCGGGCGTTTCTCTTCGCCCCTCTCTCCCTGGTTCGTGTATTTGTCCTTTCTCCGGCCCGGTCGTGTGGCTGCTTTCGCGCCCGACTCCGCGCCCAAGCGGGGCACGGAGACCCCGGGGGCCCCACGACTTTTTGACGTAGAAAACCGATGGTTCGCAAAGGCAAGAAGACATACAAGACTACCCACAAGAAGTCCTACCGCAAGAGGAAGCACCAGGGCCTGAGCGAGGCGGAGAAGAGGGAGCGTAACGACCGTTACGCCGACATCATCTCCCGCTTCAATACCGGCGAGTACGGCGAGGATTATGTCCATGTGGACATGGAGCATTTCTTCCGGCTGGTGTTCGAACGCAAGGGCCAGCTCCGTCTGCAGGAGAAGGGGAAGGAGCACTACAACGACGGACACTACAACGCGATCATCAAGAAGATCTCCCGCGGCGGCCGCGACTCCCATCTCTGGTGGATCGTCACCGACACGCTCGCCGGAATCGAACAGTACAAGGATGTGAAGTTCGCCATCGTCGCGCCCGTCACGTACATCGGGAAGACCAGGAACCTGTTCGCCCGTAAGCTTGACAAGGACGGGAAGGAGGTAATCGACCATACCGAACTCGGGAATGCCCGCTATCTTTTCGCCATAGCTATCGATCTCGACTACGTCTATCCCAAGAACCTGACCTTCATACACAACGAGATCAGGCGCGGGAACATGCCGGACCCGTCGTTCATCGTCACCTCCGGATCCGGACTGCACCTGTACTACTGCTTCGAGAAACCGATCATGATCACCAAGGAGAACATGAACCTCCTGAACCGGCTGAAGCACACGCTTACGCGGATGATCTGGCGATACAACGGTACCACCCAGCAGCGGAACGCCGAGGTGCATGACATCAACCAGGGCTACCGGTTCCCAGGGACGCAGACCAAGACCGGCCGCATCGTCAGCGGTTACACCAGGCACGAGCAGCCGCTGTACCATACGCCGTCCTCCCTGAACGCGTACATCAAGGCCATGTACAAGGTGCGCCCGGAGCTGTTCAAGGATGACCGCCCCATCAGCGACGCGTCCTGCGTCTATCTGGAGGGAAACCGCAAGCTGACCGTCGCAGAGACCAGGGAACTCGAGAAGGACCGCCGCCTGCCGGCGCACTGGTCAATCGACACGGCCAGGGAGATCTTCGGCGAGGAATGGTATCAGAAGATGCTGAAAGAGGGCTCCATCGACTGGCAGAATTATTCGGAGGCCCTGTACACGTCCTGGCTCAACAGGCTGCAACGAGGCGTCGAGGTGTCCGTCGGACACCGGTACTGGTGCCTCTGGATCCTCGCGGCCTGGGCGTGGAACTGCCGGATACCATACGCCCGCCTGCAGAGGGACGCTTACGACCTGATGGACCGTTTCAATGAGATTCCCAACGATTCCGGCGAGCGAGTTCCGTTCACTATCCGTGACTGCAACGCCGCCTTGTCCATCTACCGCGAACAGAAGGAAAAGACGCAGGACGGGAAATGGAGGCCCATCCGTTTGTCCAGGATGAAGACATCGAGAATCACCGCCATCTACATTGAACCCGCCAAAAGGAACTACAGAAACATCGCCGACCACGCGGATTATATGAGACGCAGCTACCGGTTCCTACATGACGAAAGGTTCGGCGGCGACGGCGAGGAGACACGCGGAAGGAAAGACGTCAAGAACCTGGTGCTGCAGTGGCGGGACGAGCATCCCGGCGTCGAGAACAAGAGCCTCTGCGCCCGCGAACTCGGCATCGACCCCAAGACCGTCCGCCGCTGGTGGAACGGGGGAGTCGAGCAGCAGGAACCTCACGGCCTCGGCGCCGCGGCGAACGCGGGCTACATCACCGACAAGAAGATCGCCGGACAGGTCATGCGCAACACCTCCGGCTACGACCAAGTCGGCGAAGATGAAAGGAGGGAGACCGGCTACGACCTGGCCGACGCAATAAACGACTCCGAGATGTCCATCGAGAGCATCATGAAGATGCTCGGATTCCCGGAACAGCTCATTCCCATCCTGAAGCCGCAGATCGAGGCGGCCATGCAGAGTCCGGAGTTCTGGGAGCAATACCGTAAGGCCAACCCCACCGTGCAGTGGCCGCCGGAACTCGAGGCCGCGTACCAGCGGGTGGTAGAACGGCACAAGAAGAAAAATTAAGTAGAATTGTATAATTTTCTACAATTCTACAAATATAACAGCAAAACAACTCGCTGAGAATAAAGAATTTGAGCAAGGAAATCCTTTCCACACTGAAAATCGCTCCTATTTACGAGATATTGGGGCATCCGGCATCGTGCGTCTTCGTTCCCAGGGAGGTATTCCAGGAATATCACCTGAAAGCCTTCGACTGCACCGTGATAGGGGAGTTCCTCGAGATAACCAGGTTCGTCGTGCAGGACAAGGGACAGGGCTATGGCAGCAGGATCCTTGCGGATCTGGACGAATGGGCCAAGGAGAGAGGCCTCCGTCTCTGCCTGACACCACAGCTATACGGCGATGTGAGCGAGAAGTCGCAGAAACGCCTGATCCGGTTCTACGAACGGAACGGGTTCGTGATGGTGAAAGAAGGGGAGTGGTGTCCAGAGGCCATGTATAAGCCATGATTGAACCCCTACTTGTAAGGCAGGTGCCCTGGATGGGCGGTAGGAACTAACCCCTCACTTTTAGGTTCAGACCTCGACATCCTTGAGGACGAATCCTTTCACGGTCTTCATCTGGAGCCAATTTCCTTTCTCGTCAACAGGAACCCAGTTGACACGATCGCCAGGGACGGCCTTGTACGACCGGCCATCCGGATGGACGAACCGCTTCTCCGTCTTCTTCCCTTCTTCCTGGGGAAGGGGAGTGGCCACCGGTTCCGGAGACTCCTGGTCGCCGGCGCCGGCAGCTGCAGCCAAATCCTCCATCAGATGTTCCTCGGCTGTCTCGATTTCCTTCAGCGCCTCCTGGGCCACGGAGGAACCGTTCGTCTGCATCCGGCTAAAAATATCACCGACAAGACCCCTGGTCGCCCTGGTAACGACCGCCGGGAACTCCTTCCTGGTCTCCTTGGCATTAACGAATTCCTCATACACGTCCGGATCCACATGACCGAGACCGGACTTCGACAACAACCGCTCAAAGATCTTCTCATAGGTCACTCTTTCCTTTACACCTTCATCTTCCTTCCAGGTCTCCTCGTAGGAGTCCTTCAGGAGCTTGAGGTCCTCAATCAAGGAAGCCGGTAAACTGAAGGAACGGTAGACCATCTCTGTCCCCTTTACCTTCTTGTGCTGTATCTTATCCTTCTTTGACATATCAGATAATCTTGTAGTATTACATCGGCAAAGATATAAATACTCCGTGACTATTCAAAGCCCCGGGAAGGAAAAGGTGAAGAGAAAAGCGGCGGTGGAAAGACACAGCAGCACAACCAAGGATAAAGCGTAGTGCCAGAAACCAACGCCGTATCCACGCTCCGGATGCTCGGGACAGTCCAGCTGTGCTGGAGTCGCCACCGGCGACGCCCGGCATCCTCTTCCTCCTTTCACCCGTCCCTTTGTTCGGTCTCGCTCCGTTCTTCCCTTTCTGGCTCGTCCAGTCCGCTGTGCGGAGCTGCCAAAGGGCAGCGGACGGCAGGGCGGGAAGAGTCCCCGTTCAGGGGACGAGCGGACCGGCCAGCAGGGCCGGGCCATGCACATTTTGCATATTTGAAAAATATGCTTATCTTTGCCGTACCGAAGGTGCGTGCAAAATGTGCATTAACTCAGTAGGGCAATTTCTGGCTTTCGCCGGAAATTGACGCTGCAAGGCAGCTCCCTACTTCGCCCAGGGATACCCCGGGACCCCTCGGAGACTTCGGCAAAGGAATCGGGTCCCACGGCTTCGCCGCCCGATTCTTTTCCTCCTTCTCCGACCAAAGGGCTAGCCCTTTGGAAACCCCCGGCTCCTCCGAAACACCCCGGGACCCCACCCCGGATTTTTCGTCGGGCCGGAAAAACAAAACACACATCATAAACCGTAGAGAAAGACAATGGCCACCAGCATCCAAGTCATCCACATCGAAAAAAGGGAATCCATCCCGTCCGGACTGAACAGGCACATCACCCGCCAGCAGTTCGTCACGGAAGGCGACACGCGCAAAGTCGAAGTCTGGGTTCCGGACAATGCCGACCCTAAAAAGACAAAGGGCAATATAGAGCTTATTTCGCGAGAAACCGAAAACGAGGATGGAATAACCTACGAAATGACCCTCCAGCAGGCGGTCGACAAACGCATCAGAGAAGCCGACATCAGGCCCCGAATAGGACAGGTGACAAGCCTGGAAATGATCTTCTCCGGAAGCCATGACAGGATGGCCGCAATGAGCCGGAAAGAACTCAAGAATTGGGCGGACGACACCGTCAAGTGGGCGAAGGAAACCTGGGGCGAGGAGAACGTGGTCAGTGCAAGCCTGCATGTGGACGAAAAGACTCCGCACATCCACATGATAGTCGTTCCCATCGTGACCGGCCAGAGCCGCCGCACCAGTTACCAGCAAAACAAAGGTAAGTCGAAAAAACAATACAAGATCGACCACACGAAATCCCGCCTTTGCGTGAACGAAGTCTACACCACCGGCAAGCTGTACGCCTATCACGACAGCTACGCCAAGGAGGTGAGCAGCAAGTACGGCATGGAACGCGGGGTGAGAGCGGAACCCGGCAGCAAGAAGAAGCACACGAACTCCATCGAGTACAACCGGATGCTCGCCGCACAGGCCGCGGAACAGCAGGCCCTGGTCGCCGAGCTCACCGCCGACTACGACGAAAAGAAAACGACGTACCAGAAGGACATCCAGCAGCTCCAGGAAAAACAGACATCTCTCTCCACGGCGCTGGACGAAGAGCAGGACAAGCTGACCAAGGCGAAATCCAAGACCCAAAAAGCCGAAAAAGAGTCCGAGGAAGCAGAGAAGAAACTTGCTGAACTGAACAGCCGGAAAACCGAAATAGAGAAGGAGATCACCAAGCTCCAAGGTGACAAGGACACCCTTTCTACGGCGGTAGAAACCGAGAAAGGAAAACTGGAAGAAGCCGAATCCAAGACCAAGAAAGCCAAGGAACGCCTTTCTTCCCAGGAAGAGACGATAACCAAAAATTCAGGCATCATCAACAAGCAGGTGGCCGACTTCAACGCCAGAAAAGAGGAACTTGCCAAGACCAGGACCGAGATAGACAGCAATCAGGAGTATCTGGAAGATCTGAAAAACATCAAGGACGAGATTGCCGGAAAAGAGCAGGAACTGCAGGCCTTGTCTTCTTTGGGCTTGTTGAAGATGATCATGGATATTCCGAAGATAATAATTGCTGAGATACAGAAGAGAATCAAGGGATACTGGAAAGGGGAGGTCACGTCTTATGAAGAAGTTCAATACACTGTCGGGGATGGCCCTGATGAAGATTTTGCGAAGATAAATATCAAGAACGGAGACCATGAATACTTCATCGAGGTCAGAGAGGAAACCGGCCACGTGTATTTGAATGGAGCATCCCAAGCCTATAAAAAAGACAGAGAATCCGGCGATGTAATGGTAATGCCGGAGCTGGCCGAGTTTTTCAGAACGGAACTCACTCCGGACGCTAAACAATGTGTCGAAAGTCTATATAAGAAGACTACGAAGGCAGAAACGGTCTGGCAAAGCAAACAAATATTCGGTGCTGCGAAAATCATCAAGAATGCAGAAAGAGAGTACACGCTCAAAACGTGGGATCGAGATTTCAGAAAATGGGTTAAGGTGGCCGACTGTGTGGGGTACAGCGTCAAGAGCGACAGCACATACGACTACATAACGGTGACCCTTGCGAACGGCAAGAAAGAGTATTACAATCAGTTCGGAAATCCGCTGACAGAAAAGCAGCGCCGCAGACAAGGGCTCGGAGGCCCGAATACCGGCGGAGGTCAATCCATGTAGAACATTCTACAATTCTACAAAGGGCACCCTACTTCAGGGCGCTCTTTACTTTTTGTACGGTCGATGCGGAGACACCGCAGACGGCGGCCGTCTCGCGCACAGAAAGGCCCTCTCTGAGCTTCCGGACGACCTTAGGGTACTTGGCCAGCAGTTCCTTCTCGGAGAGCCTGTAGCCGACCTTGCGGCCCATCTTCACGCCCTTCTCGATGGCCAGCTGGCGGCCGCTGTTCAGCCGGTAGGCGATCTGCTCCCTCTCCATCTCCGCGAAGCTCCCC
>JAFVGH010000142.1 GCA_017475045.1 Fibrobacter sp.
AGTCACCAGCGTTGCAATCCCCGCCACGGCGATTCCGCCGCAGATGTAATAATCGGCCTTGGTGGTCTCGCCGACCATTGCCCGGAGCAGGTCTCTCTCGATGGCGGTTGCAGCAATGCCAAGGGTGCCGACTCCGATAAGGGATACCCCCACGATGTCTGCCGTCTTGAACTTCCTGGCGCCGAGGGTGTCGCCTTGATGCAGGGAACCAACGCCAAATCCCGGAAACAAGTTTTCACGCACGGGATCTGCCGACCGCTGGGCAAAGGAGAGCACCGGAAGGAAGACAAGCAAAAAGACCAGCAGTCCCCTCATGGAATTCACAGTCCCTCTTTTCTGACGTCTTGCCATCCCGTATTGGTGACTATTTCGGAATTGGAGCCGGTGAAGCATTTCCCAGCCTCCTTGTCATCGCACAGCCAGTAGAGCATCCAGGCGGTCATATAGGCGTCGCTGCGTGAGAGCATATCACCATGGTCGGTCTTTTTGATCCGCCCCATTACTTTTTGTGTGGAGCCGATGGCATCGTATGTCTTGACCATATCGTCCAATTTGCAAAGTCCGTTGGCATCGAAGGCCCCGGTACCGCCCATCATCAGCATGGGGGCTTTTACGTCTTTCAGAAATCCCCAGCCAAGACTGTCAGCAAGCATGACTGCGGTCCCGCTTTGCGTGCAGAGCGCCTTGTAGCGCCTGCTGTTCTCGAAGCGGGAAGCGGCCGTATAAACCGCCATACCGCCTTGAGAATGTCCGGCGAGACCGATACGCTCCGCATCCACTTTATGATAAAGAGGGCTTTGAGGGTTATTGTTCTCACCAAGTACTACTTCCTGGGATTTACTGGACGACTTCCCTTCCCAGGCCCATTCCTCCTGGTTTCCCACGACGATGAACCCCCAGGAAGCCAGATGACGGAATATGGCCTTATACTTCCTGGCAGGGGTACCGGTACCGTTGGCGATTACGACAAGCGGCCACTTGCGGGAAGACGTTTTCAATTCAGAGGGATAGTAGATATCATGGCTTTTTATCTTTTCGTCGCTGTCCTCAAGGGAATACTCTTCCACTTGATACTTGCCGTTCATCGCGTATTTCTTTTCCAAAACACCTTGATACTCGTACTTTTTCTGATATCCTTCCGATACGGTCTGCAAGTTGTCCCAGAATTTTTGCGAGCAGGCACAGCAGCCAAGAATGAGGACTGCGACGATCAGTGTTCTTTTCATTGTGTCTTTTGTTTCAGTTTATGGCACAAAATTAATCCTATCTATTCCGAATGACACGACTTTTTGTCCTATTCACTCGCCGTTTTGTTCATTTTGGCAGGTTAAAAACATCAGTAAGCTCTTTCATTTGGGAATCAGTCATTCCGTCCGGTTCAAAACCCATATTGCGGGCTGAGATGTAAATCAGCGCTGCTTTGTTCAAGACATCCACTTGGTCAAAAGCGCTCATGATATCCGTATCAACAGCAAACACACCGTGCTTTTCCCACATCACAACGTCATAGTCATCTTCTATAGCACTTATCGTAGCATCGGCCAGTTCCACGCTGGACGGAAGCATATATGGAACCATCCCCAGTCCTCTGGGGCAGAAGGCTTTGGTTTCCGGAATCATGGACCAGAGCATATGCGTTGCAGCGTCCTTTTCCATCCTTTTCTTGCTATGGGTCAGCGCTACTAGTTCGATAGGATGAGTATGGAGGGATGCCCGATAGGGCGAGTTCTTCGCCAAAAGATAGTCATGCACGGCCAGGTGGGAAGGTAGTTCCGATGTCGGGGCGACGGGGGCGTCTGCTACAATCTCATAGTGGGCGCAGTCCGGTGTAATGCGGATGACGGAGCCGTTTCCCATGGGGTCGCGGGCTAAATCCCGCATCCGTTTCTGCGTGCCCTTGCAATATAACCAGCAGTCCTTCAAGTGCGGTAGCGTTTTGCCGATGGCTATCCTTTCACTGATGGCCGGAAGTTCCCGCATTTGCTCATCAATCCATTCCGTGATATTGATGGTAATGTTGCCGCCGTTGCGCTCGGCCCAACCTTTCATCCAAAGATATCCGGATGTGGTGCGTAAACGGCACTGCAAAGAACTCTTGCATCGGGAAGCCATCCAAATTCGACAATTGCGGTTGGCGAATTGTAATCGGCTCATTTTCCGGAAGTTGTAAATCGCCAATCGCAGTTGGCGATTTCTCTTCAAGCGTTGCCCAGGCTTCGTAAAAGATGCGCATATTTTTCAAACTGCTCACTCCGAAACCCATCAAACCCGGGAGGTCGTTTTTGAGTTGGGCGCTAATGATTTCCAGCGCTCCCGTGCCCCAGAAACCATTTCTGGAGTTCTCGGAAATGTACCGGCCAATGCCGAAGTACAACTTGAGTTGCTCCTGATTGGCAAGCCGGATGGCTTTGTACTGGCTCTGGAGGATGGCCTTCTTGATTAGTTCGACGGCCTGGATGTATTTGGGTTCTATCTTGTCCATAGGGCAACCATTTCTGTGAATACTGTCTTGCATTTCGCGAATAGCGGCAGATGAACAAAGTTAATGTTTTTCTCGGAAACAAATGCCGTCCAGATGTCAACTGTTGAACCGAAGATTTCCTCCGTGCTTTCCCA
>JAFVGH010000143.1 GCA_017475045.1 Fibrobacter sp.
TGCCTTCTCATTTTCAAGGCGATTCAACCTGTTACGGAGATTGGCTATCTTGCGGTCGAGTTGTGCCTTCCTATGATTGGAGTACACATCGGGATTATATTCGGTCTTCGTTGAAATGATCGTAAAGAAGATGGTCGCAAGTTTCTTGCCTGTTGCCACCATAGCCTGCATATGCCCGCTGCGGGATTTTATATGCCGGAAGTAGTCACCCATCGGCTCCTTCGATTTGTATAGCGAGTTCGCGCATTGGCGGAAAATCAGTCCGACCGGATTCTTTTTCTTCTGCACTCGGCTGGAAAGAAGCTTCCCTCCGGAAATCTTATTGTTGGGCACAAGGTTGGCCCAGCTGACGAAATGCCTGGCATCCTCAAACTTGTCGATGAAATTTTCCCCGAGCTCTGCGACAAGCCTGAGCGTCGAGGGTGCACTCATGCCCGGAATATTCATGATGTTCACTCCCCATAGGTCAAAGGCATAGCCTTCGATGTCCATCGCGATCTTGTTTCTGTCAGATTGGCGTTTCCCGCTTCTTTCCATCTCCTTGGCGATGCCTTCCTTCCGCTTTATGGCAGAGGTGCACTCCTTGACATATTTCTCGATTTCCCGCTCGCAGGAGGCGATCTTCTCCTGATAGTATAGGTAGAGTTCCTGGCTCTGCTTCATGATGAACAGCTGGTCCTCATCCCATGTGGCCTGAAGGCTGAGCTTGATCTCCTCCCGGCTCTTTTTGCACCGCAGGTCTGCATTCGAGGCAAGGACCTCCGGGTCGCGTTCGCCTGCAAGGATGGCGTTGATGATCGCCTGCCCAGACTTGCCCAGTATATCGCTGAAGACATTGTCAAGCTTGAGGTTCATCTGCTCCATGGCTTTCTGGATGTGAAGGACCTCTCTGCTGCTCGACTTGATCATCGCATCCCTGTGGCGAACAAGGTTGCGTATCTTGCGAGTGAGATTCTCCGGCTGGTAGCAGGGGCGAAGCAGACCATAGCTGTGCAGGAGCATCAGCCACTCCGCATCTGCCTCGTCCGTCTTCTTGCCCGAATAGTTCTTCGCATCCTTCGCGTTCACCAGAAGAACGTCGAACCCATCTTCTTTCAGCACTTCAAAGATCGGAAGCCAGTACACCCCCGTCGACTCCATGACAACGGTCGATATCCGGCAGCGCTTAAGCCATGCCGATATCTCATGGAGGTCCCGGGTATAGACTCCAAAGGTGCGGTTGTTCTCCGCATCTCTGCCAACTGGAACACACACTTGAAGCTCTTTCGGCGAAATATCGATGCCTGCTGCATCCGGATTCACCACTTTTAGCTCCAAACCCTTGGCGGTTTTGATTTTTTTACCTAACTTTGCCATCGTGATTTAGCTTTGTGTTAATAATAATGCTAAGCCCGATGCCTCTGACAAGGTATTCTTCTATATGGTCTCCAGCGGCCAATTATTTGTTTACAGGCATTCGGTTCCACGCTGCAAATTAGGATCGTGACCTACTCGTTATTGTGGATTTCTTGCTTAGCGGGCACAAAGCTAATCACTTTTTCCCCAATACGCAAGGCTAACGATCTTTTTTTTCGACCAAATGCCTGGCACCTTCCTGTTATTATCCGCTTTTGTTTTCGATTTCTCGAAATGGACGCTGCAAA
>JAFVGH010000144.1 GCA_017475045.1 Fibrobacter sp.
AGCGGGAGAGAGGCATCGTATACGAAATGGATGCCGTACTTTTTCTCCAGCACGGCCATACCATCCCGCAAGCTCGTCTGTGCCCAAAGGACCGCCCCGACGAACAGGAAGGCCAGGGTCACGACAGTTTTCCTCATTTTTCGCATGCTTAGAAAGTCACACCAATTTTGGGGCCAATCGTCGAATTGATTCGTTTCTGCTCGTTCTTGTAATACGTAAACTTGACGGGTTGAAAATCCAGAAATACGCCGAAGGAGATTTTCCCGCCCTTTGTTCCGATATGACGGGAAACACCTAGGTCTATGGTTCCGAAAACATTGCCTTTCACGCCCAGCGTGTGGTCCAGATCCGTCAAATACGCATATTTGGACATATCGATGGGATCATAACCCGATCCTGAAGGAGGAAGCACTGTAAAATGCAAGGATGAATTATTGAAAAAAGCATATCCCAAACGTATGCCGACAAAGGGAGTCCATTTCCGGTTTGGCAGGAAGTCGTATCGGCCATAGACAAAGGGGCGATAAGCCGAGTAGTTTTCCGTCCAGATACTAACATTCTCAATCCCGCTAGGAAGATCCATCCTACCATTGAAGTTCAAATAGTTAAGTCCGACTCCAGCGGAAAAATGGTCGTTAATCTTATATCCTCCGAATAGTTCAAATCCGTAATTGTTGGCCTTAATCTTATCGACTTTGAAACCGTAAGACGCTCCTGCGCCTATTTCATATTTCCTAATCTTCTGAGCGGAGAGTGAGGGCAGCAAACAGAAACAAGCTGCCATGATAATTGCAATTCTTTTCATGATAATACGTCTTTTATTCGCGGACAAGCTCCACGTCCAGAGCCAGTCCAATCAATTCCAAAATCTCATCCAAGTTCTCCGTCGAGAATTCGCCCGTAAGGGATTTCCCGGTGGAATCCCCCTTAACCCGGAGGGGAGCACCGTAGTAGGTCGACAGATCCTTCAATACGTCGTCAAGCGGTGTGGCATCGTACCGGAAGACTCCGGTAGCCCATGCCGACGGGTTTGGCAGGGTGGTTTCCTCCAGCATCGGGACGCCGTCCTTCAACCTGGCCGACTGGCCAGCGGTCAAGACAACTCCTTTCCCTTGGGGACCATCGACCCGTACCCGGCCTTCGGTCACATCGACCCGGTCCTCTGATACCTGGAAAACGGTTCCAAGGACTGTTACGGTGGCAGCGGGCGCTGTCACGCGAAAGGGATGCGCCTCGTCGCGGGCGACAGCATAATGCACCTTACCGGTCATCTCCACTTGCCGCGGCGCCTTATGCGGCTGATAACTGAGGGTTGCCCCGGGTGCCAGGGTGACATGGGTACCGTCCTTCAGGGTAAAAGCCTGTGCCAAATCGTAGGCATTGTATTCCGTCCATGTGTTTCGCCAAGAGAAGAAAACACCGAGTATCAGCGCTGCGGCGGCGGGCATAGCCCATAGCAGAATCCGCCGCACCGGGCGGCGGGAAGCCACGTCGGAGACCTTTTCCCAGGCTTTTTGCGTATCAAACATTCCCGGCCGGTAATGGCGGAGAACGAAAGAGAGTTTTTGTTCGTCAATCTGGTTCATACACCCCTAAGACGCAACTCTCCGCAAAAAGTACCATCAGAAAAATGAAAAAATGAAGTCGAGCATTTGCGGCGCGCCTTCCCGGAGGGTTTCCAGCGCCCGGGAGATATGGTTGCGCACGGTATGTTCAGAGAGGTTTAGTTCGTCAGCTATCTCCTTGTAGGACAATCCGTCCCGTTTGGCTAGCAGAAGGCATTTGCGACGCATTTCCGGCAATGCGTCCACGGCTGTCCACAGGCGGGCCTCCAAGGCGGAACGCGCTTCTGCGTCATCATCAGAAATGGGACCATCCAGGTCACTGGGCAAAGGCTCGGTCTTCCCGGTCCGGCGAAGCGCATCGATACTACGGTTCCGGACGGCCGAATACAGCCAGGCCTTCCCGTTAGCCACCGGATTCTCCTGCCGCCAAAGTGCCGTAAAGCTCTCCTGGACCACATCCTCTACCGCTTCCGGATCGCCCAGATAATGGAGTGCATACAGGCACAAGGGGCGGTAATACGTCCGGAAAAGGGTCTCTATTTCTTTAGACTGCAGCATGTGCTGTAAAGTTACGAATAATAATCGTTTTGCTATACTTGCTGTAAAGCTAGTTGCTTTAACAAGGTGTCCAGGCTGAAGACGATGCATAAAGTATTGCTCAAGAGGCACTGTTGACTCTCTAGCAATTATCAGAAGAATAGTTGAGTATAGTCAAATAGAGGTTCTACCAAAAAAGAGATAGATTTGTCACAAAAATTGATACACTTTTATAGAAAAATCCCATCTAGAACACTCTAGAAGGGATTTCTGTGGAGGTGAGCGGACTCGAACCGCTGTCCAAACGTCGCACCAGGCGGCTTTCTACATGCTTATCCTTCCTTTGGTTTTCGAGGCAAGCCTGCCGGAGGGCGGGCGAACTTACCCTTAGCCTTTAAGTCTTAGCCGGATTTAGAGGCGTCCTCCGGAGCAGCCCCAAATGAATGATACCCCTTGAGGGGCCCTTAAGAGGCGGAAGGGCCGAGGGATACTCGTCGGCCTCGCAGCCTTGGCGAGGCGGATTAAGCTAATTGGACTTGGCCGAATTAGGCAGCGAGTGCATAGTTGTTGTTGGCAACTGATTTTTTGGAATCTGCGTTTTACGGGACAGGTTCCGAGGCCCGACATGCTTACCGTCCAGCATCAGCGCTGTCAAAACCAAAACACCCCCGCTAGACGTGGAGGCAAAGATACGAATTTTTTATTAACTTTGTGCTTGTGAGGAAGATTCTCATACTAACTGTTGTGGCCCTTTCGGTGTTTTCCTGTGCATCCGTGAGGCGGGCTACTCCCATTGCTGCAGAGGATATCAAGACGTATCCCACCTCCAAAGCTGAAGAAAAAAAGGTGGAAAAGAAGGTGAATGAAGCCTCGGCCGATATTCAAAAACCGGCCCCGCAAGAGCCTAAGGCCAGGAAAGAGGTGGCTAAACCGCTGTCCCAGCAGGTGATAGATTATGCGCGCACCTATACGGGCGTCCCGTACAAATTGGGCGCGGCCGGCCCCAAGCAGTTTGACTGCTCCCACTTCACGACGCACGTTTTCAAGCACTTTGGCTACACTCTTACGCCTTATACCGTAACCCAGTTCACGGAAGGCCGGCCTGTGGAATCTTACGGAGACCTACGTCAGGGAGACCTTGTGTTCTTTGGCAAACGGGGCAGTGTCCGCAATATCGGCCATGTGGGTATTGTGGTGTCTGTCAATGAGGAAAACGGCAGCTTCAATTTCATTCACGCCTCCGTATCCAAGGGCGTTACAGAAGACAATTCCAACCACCCTTATTACATGATGCGCTATATCGGCGCACGGCGTGTTCTGCCGGACAAATAATTTCAACTTTTTTTCCGGGGGTTAAAAGGTTTAGCAGTAATACGATATCGGGATTTGTTAAATACAAATTCCTGGTTTTCAGTTGTATTCCACTTTTCGTTCTCAGTCTTTCTTCTTAACTTAGTAGAAAAAAAAAGACAGATTATGAGACGAACTATTTTCCTGACTGCCCTGGCCCTTTTCCCATTCCTTCCGGGCTGTGGGGACAAACTCAATCCTCCCGTAGAAGACCTTCCGGCTTCCGATTTTCAGTATGTTGTGAAAGAGCAGCGGCAACTGAAAGACTTTACCTGGGAAGACCAGGGCGGGGGAGTCCTCTCCAACGGCGAGGAATCCATTTGCCAGCTCTATGTAACGGCCTACAATGAGGTTATCCTTCAAACAACCGCTTCCGTGAACGTATCCTCCTCCAAACCCGAATTCGTGGTGGTGGAGAAAGTTTCTCCGCAGGAGTACCACCTTGTGTACAAGGCCGATGGGGCATCTACCATCCGGATCTGGAATGGCACCGAAGGAAAGGATGCCATCGTTAAGGGGTTCGATGTCATAGGCGTCGAGTACATTGATATCAAGGGCCTTCGCTTTTCCCTCGGAACCGATAAGGACCATACCAAGAACCCTGTCTTTGTTTTCTCTCGCTTCACCACCTCCCGGCCGCCGATCAGGTGTAATTTCCCGGATGATTCGGACAATGAAGATAAAAAGGGAAGGCCCGGTACGTCGGATTTCATGTGCAAGCCCTACCAGAAGCCGATGTGGTATAACTACGATTACGGTGAGTATGGACGGTATCAGGTTGATGTCACCCAGGGAGCCCT
>JAFVGH010000145.1 GCA_017475045.1 Fibrobacter sp.
AGGGTGGCTGGTATGAGTTTGAAAAAGATTACTTTGGTAGTGCTTTTTTTGAAGGAAAAACAATTCCTTGTATATCCTTAAAAGGCCAAAGAGTTTTCCATTCAGGTTATGAATTAAGAGATAAAGATAAGCATGATATTTTGCATACGGCGGCGGCCAGCGGCCGCTGGTGCGGAGCAGAACGGCCGCTGTGCGGTCTGAGTAACAGCCGCCACTAACAACTTGATGTAGTCCAGATATTCTCCATAATGGTGGTATCCGCAACAGCGGAAATTCACTATTAGGAGGGTAATGGATGTTAGACTACAAGGATATCATTACAAAACATTGCGCATTGGGGATGACTGGTAGCGCAATTGCCGAAACCCTCGGCGTCAGCAAATCGGGGGTAAATGACTTTCTGCGTGCATTCAAGGCGTGCAAAGATTTGAAGTATCCGCTGCCCAAGGGGATCACCAACTACGGCATTGCTGCGGTCGTCTATCCACGGAAACCTACCACTCATGTTGGACGGGATGTCTCCTATGAACTGCCGGATTACGAGGCGGTTTCAAAAGATATGTCTTCCCGGAAGAACATGACCCTCAAGGTTCTCTGGAATCGGTATGTGAAGAAGTGTCGGGACAGCGGTCTAAAGTTCTACTCGTATCGGCAGTTCTGCGAGAACTATGCCAAGTGGTGCGAGGAAAACAAGGAGACTCTGCATTTCAATGCCGTCATTGGCCAGAAGATGGAAGTGGATTTTGCCGGAAAGACCTTTCGGATGGTAGATCCGCTTACCGGTGAGGTAGTGGAGATCGTTGTCTTCGTAGCAGTTCTTCCGTATTCCCAGTACATTTATGCCGAGGGAATGGTCTCCACCAAGGAGCCTCAGTGGATTGCCGTCAACAACAATGCCCTGGCATACTTCGGCGGCGTTCCGGCGCTGGTCATCTGCGACAACTGCAAGCAAGCCGTTATTGCCAACCGGGACTGGATCGCCCCGGAGTTGAACAAGGATTACGCAGAATGGGCTGAGCACAACCACACGGTTATCCTGCCTGCCAAAGTTAAGAAACCCAAGTACAAGAGTTCCGTGGAGAATGCCGTTGGCATCTTGGAAAAGGGATTCTTTCACGACATGGAGGAGATGGACTACTTCAGTTTGGAGCAGTTCAACCGAGACCTCTGGAAGCATCTGGACAAGCTCAACAGCGCTCCTTTTACCAAGAAACCTCACAGCCGGCGCTATTATTGGGACGAGGAGCGCCGAGAGTTAATGCCGCTGCCTCCTGTACCGTATGAATACATGGAGCGCCGGACGGCCAAGGTGTCCTCGGATTACCATGTTCGCTTCGACAACGCTTATTACAGCGTAGACCGAGCCTATCTGCACAAAGAAGTCCTCATCCGGGCATCTGCTGCCACGGTGAAGATTTTCTCCAAAGAAGGGGCATTTATCTGCGAATGGCCCAGAGCCACCGCCAAGAGTCAGTGGTCTACGGATCCAAATCATCTCCCGGCCAACTACAGGGAACTTTCCGAGTGGAACGGGACCTATTTCATCCGGAAGGCCATGACCGTTGGCCCCAACACCGAAGCGGTGATTAAGCGCATTCTTGCCAGCCGCAAACTGGAGGTACAGACCTACCGGATGTGTCAGGGCGTTCTGAGTTTCACCAGAAAATACAGCAAACAGGCGCTGGAAGAGACTTGTGCTCAGGCTTTGGAACTGGGAAAGGTGAATTACACTTTTATTAAAAATACAATTCCTGTTGTTGCTGAAGATCTTGGTGTTTCCGGCTACAACACCAGGGCAAATGAAGAACGCAACAAGGGTGCTTTCGTTATGGACGCCGAGTCCATGGACATTGACCGGCTTCTCTCCCGCAGCCAGAGCCTGGCTCAGTCCAAAGGGAAGGGCGGTGACAAATAATGCTCACCGGAAAAGCTCTTTTTAACACCCTTCTGGCTGAACTGAACGAAATGGGACTGCCCGGTATGTCTGCCACGCTGGACGAAATGTACCGGTCTCCTGATTTTCTGGAACTCGATCCGTTGATGGCGATTGCCACCCTCGTGGAGCCGGAGTACCAGAAGAAGATGAACAAACGCATCCAGAGCCGTCTGCGCGCAGCACATCTTCGTGGCTGTCCCCAAGAACTCTCCAATTGCATTGATTCTGCTGAGCGTGAGTATCTGCCCCGTGGAATTACAGAGACTCTTGCTGCGCTGGATTTCATAGATTCTGGTCTTAACGTCTGTATCCTGGGCCCCTCTGACAGCGGAAAATCCTACCTGGCCAAGGCACTGGGCATTGTTGCCTGCAACAACTACAAGGTGGAATACCACCATTGCGAAACTCTTCTGGAAACTCTGGTAGCGCTCAAGGCGCAGGATTATTCCAAGTACCAGAAACGACTGAAGAAGATTTGCAGTGCTGCTCTGCTCATCCTGGACGACTTCCTGCTGCACACCATTACAGACGAACGCGAGGTGAAGGTCCTGTTTGAAATCTTGGAGAAACGATGCGAGATTAACCTAAGCACCATCATCTGCTCGCAACGGGAACCGGCCAGTTGGAGCTCCATGATCCTCAATGACGAGGTGTCTGCCAACGCCATCCTAAAGCGTGCAACAAAGCACTACACCGTGGTGATTAAACCTAAGGAACCGCTGAATAAATCGCATATGTTGAGCAAAGCGCTCAGTCCGGGCATTTTTTGAAAGCAAAACTTGCCGCTGAAGGCTAAAAACGCCGTTGTATCTCGCCTTGTTGTGGAAAACTGTCGCGTTTTCCACGAAAAAGGGCGCAATGACCCCTTACCATGCTGCGGCGAGTGTTCGTCCTCGGCTGGCCAACGCGTATAGATTAGCGCTGGCAAAGAGCGCATACAGCCGGTTCTCGTTCTTTGCCAGTCCCTTATATGCTACTTTCCGATAGCCGAACAAGCACTTGACTATGCGGAAAGGATGCTCCACCTTGCAGCGGACGGAAGATTTCGCGTACTCTATGATGCGGTCCCAATCAACAGAATTGCCGGATACCTTCTGCAAGCTGCTCGGGCGGCGGTTGATGCGATAGTCGATGCTGGACAGGTGCACGTCGGATACGATCTCTTCCCGTTTCTCGATGCCAAGGTAGCCGGAGTCTCCGTAGACGACTTCGTCGTCCTCGCGTATGAGCTTTGATGTAACCTGTATGTCGTGGATGTTTGCCGGCGTGACCTCAATCGTATGAACAAGGCCGCTGAACGCATCAACCCCTATGTGGCATTTCATGCCGAAGCGCCATTCGTTGCCCTTCTTCGTCTGGTGCATCTCGGGATCGCGCTGCTTCTGAGCATTCTTAGTAGACGGAGACGCGTTGATGATGGTGGCGTCTACCACAGTCCCACCCTTGAGCATATGCCCCGTTTCCACCATCACGCGGTTGATGGCGTCGAAAAACAGCTTGTTCAAACCGTACTGTTCCAGCAGGCGACGAAACTTCAGCAACGTCGTTGCGTCGGGCGCGTCTTCCTCCAGAAAGTTGATTCCGACGAACTTCCGCATGGCGTAGCTGTCGTAGATCGCGTCCTCTGTTCCTTCGTCGGACAGATTGAACCATATTTGCAGCAGATACATCCGCAGCATGAGTTCGATCCCCTTGGGCGGACGGCCGCGCTTTCCGCTGGGATAAAAGGGCATGATAATGCCAACCCATTCATCCCATGGAATGATCTCATCCATGATTTCAAGGAACCCCTCACGCTTGGTTTTGCGCTTCCGATTGCTGTACTCGAAATCGCTGAACGTCTGCTGCTTCATATCCGGCACCGCCTTCTTTTCTGGTGCCTCTATTATATCATATCTGCCCCCGTTTGGGGTGGATTAAATCAGCGTTTCCTTA
>JAFVGH010000146.1 GCA_017475045.1 Fibrobacter sp.
ATACTTCGTCTTTCGACTTCGCAGAGACCTGTGGTTTTGTTAACCAGTTACTAGAGCCCTTTCACTGCGACCTACCTGCCCTATTTATCAAGCCAGTGGGCACCCCTTCTCCCTAAGTTACGGGGCTATGTTGCCTAATTCCTTAACGATAGTTCTCCCGTTCATCTCAGTATTCTCTACTCATCCACCGGTGTCGGTTTACGGTACGGGCTCCAAGTTTCATTGCTTAGCGGCTTTTCTTGACAACAAGGTGCTTCTCAGTTCCGGCTTGCGCCTCCTGACTTCCCTCACCTCGGCGGGTCTTTTATCCCCCGCCTCTTCGGCTGACGTTCGTCCACCTGAATCCACTAACAGGCTGGATTCCCTCGTTGTGTCCCCCCATCGCTCCATTTTCCGGTGCTGGATTATTAACCAGCTCTCCATCGACTACGCCTTCCGGCCTCGCCTTAGGTCCCGACTAACCCGACGCAGATTGACTTGACGTCGGAAACCTTGGATATTTCGATGAACATGGTTCTCACATGTTTTTCGCTACTCATGCCTGCATTCTCACTTCCATACGCTCCAGTACTCCTTCCGGTATACCTTCTCCGCCTATGGAACGCTCCCCTACCGATCTTTACCTTTGTAATGATCCCATGGCTTCGGTACTACGCTTAGCCCCGTTACGTTTTCCGCGCAGAATCACTTGACCAGTGAGCTGTTACGCACTCTTTAAAGGGTTGCTGCTTCTGAGCGAACCTCCTGGTTGTCTCTGTAACTCCACATCGTTTCCCACTTAGCGTAGATTTTGGGACCTTAGCCGATGATCTGGGCTGTTTCCCTCTCGACCACGAATCTCATCACCCGCAGTCCGACTGGGTGGGTCCTACTTTTGGCATTCGGAGTTTGATTGAGGTTGGTAAGTCTTTGACCCCCGCGCTCATTCAGTGCTCTACCTCCATAAGTTATGCTCCACCCGCTAGTCCTAAAACTATTTCGGGGAGAACAAGCTATCTCTGAATTCGTTTGGCATATCACCTCTAACCACAGGTCATCCCTCAACTTTGCAGCGTTGAAAGGTTCGGTCTTCCACGGGGTGTTACGCCCGCTTCATCCTGCCCATGGTTAGCTCATCCAGTTTCGTGTCTATTCTTTGCGACTTCACGCCCTGTTCAGACTCGCTTTCGCTTCGGCTCCGTGTTTCTCTCACTTAACCTCGCCACATCGAATAACTCGCAGGCTCATTCTCCAAGAGGCACGCCGTCAGGCCTGACCTTGCGGTCATTGCCCTTCGACTGCTTGTAAGCTTACGGTTTCAGGTTCTGTTTCACTCCCCTTATCGGGGTACTTTTCACCTTTCCCTCACGGTACTTGTCCTCTATCGGTCGCTGTGTGTGTTTAGCCTTGGGAAGTGGACTCCCCAGCTTCATACCGTATTAGCGTGCACGGTACTACTCAGGTACCGGACTCGTGTCCCTCGAATTTCGCTTACCGGGCTATCACCTTCTCTGGCTGACTTTCCCACGTCATTCTGCTATTCTCAGGCTTTTTTCACTTTATGTCAGACCCTACAACCCCGCTCAGGTTCAAATCTGAACGGTTTGGGCTTCTCCCATTTCGCTCGCCACTACTTTGGGAATATTCTCTTTTCCTCAGGGTACTTAGATGTTTCAGTTCCCCCGGTTCCCCTCTTTACACTCTTGGTTCATGTAAAGATGACAGAGGTGCGCTCTGTCGGGTTTCCCCATTCGGACATCCCGGGATCGGCGCTCGTTCACAGCTCCCCCGGGCTTTTCGCAGTGTCCCACGTCCTTCTTCGGCACTCAGCGCC
>JAFVGH010000147.1 GCA_017475045.1 Fibrobacter sp.
CGTGACCTTCCGATGCGCCTTGCCGAATTCGGTAAGTGCCACCGTTACGAACCTGCCGGTACGATGCACGGCCTGATGCGCGTGCGCGGCTTTGTGCAGGACGACGCCCACATCTTCTGTACCGAAGACCAGATTGCAAGCGAAGTAGCTGACTTCTGCGCTCTCGTCAAGGAAATCTACCACGACTTCGGATTCGACGAAATCGTCGTGAAGTTCTCCACCCGCCCGGAAAAGCGCGTGGGTTCTGACGAAATTTGGGACAAGGCTGAAGCCGCCCTCGCCGAAGCCACGAAGCTCGCAGGTCTCGACTACATCCTGAACCCGGGCGAAGGCGCCTTCTACGGCCCGAAGCTCGAATTCACATTGAAGGACTCCCTCGGTCGTGACTGGCAGTGCGGTACGATCCAGGTCGACTTCAACCTCCCGCAGCGCCTCGGTGCCGAGTATGTCGGCAAGGACAACCAGTAATGCGCAAGGCGAATCCAGCAAAAATACGCTTGCGTATTTTTATTGGTGAGCCGCAGCCATAGACGCCAAAGGCGTCAAAAGCACATTCCGGTGATGCTGCACCGTGCCGCCGTGGGTTCCATCGAACGCTTCCTCGGCATTTTGATTGAAGAATTCATGGGCGATTTCCCGCTGTGGCTCGCTCCGGTTCAGGCCCGCGTGCTCCCGATTTCCGAGAAGTTCGTTGACTACGCCAAGTCCGTGGAACGCGAACTCGTGAACGCCGGCGTCCGCGTGGAAGTCGATGAATCCAACGAGAAGCTCGGCTACAAGATCCGCCAGTGCGAATTGCAGAAGATTCCGTACAAGATTATTGTAGGTGAAAAGGAACAGGCAGAAGGTCTCATCGCTGTCAACAAGAGAAAGGAAGGCGATAAGGGTCAGATGACCGTCGCCCAGTTCTTGGAAATGACCGCTGACGACCGCAAGGTTGTGCGGTAGTAAACGGCGATCCCGGAACAAGTCCGGGATGACATTTTAGAAAACGCAGGCTCAATTAAGCCTGCGTTTTTTCATATTCGCCAATCAAGTAAGAGTGCTTACTTCTTCCCGGCTTTCGTTGCAGAGGTCTTCCCTGCCGCAGCCTTCAGCTTCTTGAATTCGGCCTGGGCCTTGCGCATGTCGGCCATGAAAGCCTCATTCGTATGCAGGCTCGGATAGGCGCTAGAGGCAATCACCTTCGAGGCATCCACGTCGCTTTGCCAATGATACCCCGCAATTACGCGGCTCTGTCCCCATTCGTAGGCGTATTTCAGCAGGGCGTCCTGAGCGGCCGGGTTCACTTCAATCAGCAGTAAAGCCATCGACCAGGCGCGTAAGGTATGTCCCGACGGATAAGAACCGTTTGTCCTCAGCCTTTCTTCATCGGCAGGAATAAGCGTCGGTTCGTTAAAACGGTCGTAAGGGCGGCGTCTATTGTAATACCTTTTGGCCTTACTCCCCGCTTTTCTAAGTGTCTGGACTCCGCGTTCGAGCAAGTTCATGATGGCAGGAGTCTTCTGCGCAGAGATTTCCATGCCGAAGGGTTCGCTGAACATCTTAGCCATTTCTTCGACACTTTCTATCGCCTGAGCCACCGCCTGGGCCGCGCGGGCAGAATCCTGCCGCATCTTCTTGCCCCACTCGTACTGAGAAATGTCGTACTTGAACTGCGGTGATGCGGTATCGGGAGGTGCGGGGTAATAGTTCAGCGCATCCGGGAGCGCGTCCGCCTCCACATAGGGTTTGACATCGGCGGCATAGCCACACAGGGTAGCACTGCAAAGGGCTATCGCGATAAAGGTCTTCTTGAGAATATTCATACGTTAAAGATAAATAAAAAACGCAGGCTCTTTCAAGTCTGCGTTTTCTTATAGAACAAATTAGCTTAACTACGGGTTCACTAGGCAGAGCGCCGTGACGTTACTTTCCACGGAGTATTTCTTTCCGGGGGCGCAGCCTGTGGTGTTGGGGTCAAGGTAGGCAAACGACGAGAGCTCGGTGCCGTCCCATGTGACCTTCATGGAGTTGTAGTCGGAACCGACACGGGGGTTACACATGATAATACAGCCACTCTTTGCGGTGGTCGGAACCTGAACTACGATGGGAGTCCCGCCCGGGATGAACATATTGTCCGGTAGGGAAGTGCGGTTGGGTTCGCTGTATTTGCTGTCGCCGTTCATGTCGCCGATGGTCAACACCATATCCACTGCTTCTGGGTCAAGCACTGTAGCACCGTCACAGGTATATGTTTCTGTAGTCTTGTCTGCGTTGGTTACTGCGACAACAGCGGTTACATTTTTCTTGTGCATTGCTGCAGTAGTGGTAAGAGACGCACTGGTTCCGTTACCCGAGACTGTCCCGAAGTCGGAACTCCAGGAATAGGCGGTGATTTTCGATTCTGATTCTGCTACCACTGTCCAAGAGATGGGCAGCCCGGCCTTGACGGTAGCGGCGCTGGCCTCGCAGGACTTGATGGTGATGGGAACGCCCTGGACCTGTAGCGGGTCGCACTTGATTTCGTTTCCGTCCACATTCAGCGTAGCTGTGGCCGTACCGGAGGCTTCATAGCGGACGTTTACCTCGTCCATATCACCGTTTCCTTGCAGGGCCGTTGTTTTAGCGCCTGTAAAGGCCCATTTGAACGGGGCGACAACTTGTTCGTAGATGCTGCCTGCATTGCGGTAAAATTTCCAGGTAGCAATTTCGCCCTTTTTGATCTTAGGAGTGGTTGGTGCGCAAGTCCCGTTGACCTTTTTTTGTGCCGGGTTCAGCACTTCGTTACTGCTGATGGTCTCGGACTTATTATCCTGTGCCGAAGGGGAGTTGGAATCAGCCGAACCCATGGAACTTCCGGACCCGTTTACTCCCGTGCTATCTGATGCAGAAGAGCCTTCTTGGCTGCCGCTTGAAAAGAAATCGCCGTCGGCAGACGACGAAGAATCCGACCCGCAGGCCGAAAACGAAATCAAACACCCCAAAAAGACCCCAAAAAACCCAATTCTGAGCAAGTTTTTATCAGTCATGGGGTAGAATATAGTCAAAAAAAATAGTCTTAGGTGTAATTTTTTTGCTACATTGCCAATTTTAAGGAAAAAAGAAACTATTATTGATTTGTTTGGGACTTGGGTGCTCTTAAAGGAGTTGTCGTGCGATTCTTTGCCGTTTTGATTTGTGCCCTTTCTGCCTTGGCTGTGGCCGTTGAGCAGGAACAACCTACACCATATGACCTGATTCGCCCGATATGGCCGTTGAAATGGGATACGTCGTCCGTTGACAATGGCGGAACGGTGGAAAGCTTTAGCCACTTTACTCCCAACAAGACCAAGCGCAATCCGGTCCCTCCTGTCGGGGCGGTTCCCCAGGATTTTGTGCCCAACGGCTTTGTTCCGGATACCTTGAACCAGGCTTTCTTGGATGCCCGTAATTTGAGGATTGGGCGTATCCGCGTGAACCAGGCCGGCTATTTGCCCGATGATCCGGAAAAGCAGTTCTACTATGTTTCTCCTGGTGCTTGCGCCGAGACTTATAGCGTTGTAAATCTGCAGGGTAAGACTGTAGCCACCGGCGGAAAGTTGCAGAATTCTGGTTTCGATACGGAATCTTCCTGGAAAATAGCTGCTGGAACTAACGCTGCGACGGCGAACCAGAAACGCTATGAGGTGACCGCTACTGGTCCCAAGGGCTTTATCTGTGTGGGACATCTCGCCGATCATTCGCTCCCGCAGAACGAGCGTCTGCGTATTCTTGTCGGGAAGGAGTATTCTGCCACCTTTATCGTGAGCGATCGCGTGTATTCCATGGTGCGTGACGCCACCATCAAGTTCTACGGCATCAACCGTTCCGGAAAGTCGGAGTCGTGGTTCCATCCGGCAAGCCATACCAAGGATGGTGGTGGTAAGTTTGTGACGGGTATCGATGGAGTTACCGGTTTTGCAGCCAAGGAAGGCGCCCTGCAAGGTGGCTGGTATGACTGCGGTGACCACCTTAAGGAATCTCAGACGATGGCCTATGCCTTTATGGTGCTTGCTGTTATGGCTGCTTCGAACCCTGATAGGGACGATGACAATTATGCTTACAACCACGGCGAGACGGTCAATACGGATGGTATCCCTGACATTTTGCGCGAGGCGAAACATGGTGCCGATTTCTTCTTGAGGGCCTTTGCCTTTGCTGGCGGTGTCGTGGATAATATGGCTGTGTCTGTAGGTAATTTTGGTGCAGACCATGGTTGGTGGGGTAGACCCGAAAACCAGGATGCCTTGCCGACAAGTGTTGTTGGACGTGGCGGACCTCATGAAAGAGATATTCGTCTAGGTGAACTGGGTTCCAATATCTCTGGCCAGATTGCTGCGGGCCTTGCCATTCTCTCTAAGGATTATGCCATTTATGACAAGCCTTTTGCCGATAGCTGCTTGATGGTGGCCAAGAAACTTTATGATTTCGCCAAGAACCTGAAACTGAAAGAAAAGTCTCTTGGACCGGGAACCTACGATGGTGGAAAGCCCTATGTATACAACAAGGTTGCCGATGGTTGGTCTAGCCCTGCCTATAATGGTAACAATGAATCTCACGACGACCTGGCCCTTGCCGCCATCGCGTTGCATTATGCGACTTACAGTTCGGCAAATCCGAGCATGGCCTACCTGAACGATGCTGTGGAAGACAAGACTATCGGCGTGGAGCAGGAAGCTTCTTCGGGATTCTTCCATGGTGGCTGGATGGCCTGGAACCGTGATGGTATGCGCAAGTCCAGCAAGAACACTAGCTGGGCCAACGCCTACACCTACACCCTGTACGGTTTCTACAAGTTGCTGTTGCGTGATAAGGAAACGGGGGAAAAATATGGTATCGATGACAAGACCCGTTTGACCTATGCCGAAAATGTGGCGTACACGTTGGCCACTAACCTGAGCTATTTGTCGGGCACGGGAAGTGACCCCATCTCCCTTCCTGGATTGTTCAATGCTAATACGCTTTCTTATGGCGACATCTGGTACACTATGCAGACGGACCAGACCTGGATCTACAACCGTTATCAGGCGGGTAATATTTTTGAGGTGTTTGCCTATGCCGATGTGACCAAGGACTTGGAAGGTGTGAAACTCCCGCAGAAGGGCGTCCAGAATTGGCACTCTGCAGAGATGAAGCAGTTGGGTATAAACCAGTTGAACTATATGCTCGGTGTGAATCCCTGGGATGTGTCCTTCTTGCTGGGTGTGGGCGACAAGAACGACGCCCATCCGCACCATCGTGCGGCAAACCCCGAAGGCAAGAACATGCCGGGTGCTGCCTATGTCTATAATCCTCCCGTGGGCGCTCTGTTTGGTGGAGTTACCCCCACGACTACTGGAGCCAATAGCTGGGCACCCAGTACGTTGAGTTGGGAAGACTATCATCTTTCCGAGACTTGTATTGATGGTACGGCGATGTTCCTTGCTGCTGGAGCCTTGGCCGTTCACGAAGAAGACCGTAATCGCGCTCCGTCTAAGGTAGATGTGGAAATTCGTTATGTTGGCTTTGATTCGGCTATTGTAAATATCAATCAGGATGTTCGTGGTCAAGCCATGATTTTGTATAGCGACAAGGAAACAGGACCCTATTCCAGTATGGTCGTGGATTCCGTTGCCGCTGTCAAGCACACTATCCATATGAAGAACTTGAAGAATGGAACCACCTATTATTTCAAGGTGGTGGCCATCAACGCCCGCAGCGAAAAGTATTCGACCCGCTGGCTGGTGGATTCGACCCGTACGCCGTTCAACTTCACGACTCTTGCTAGTGAACCTCCGGCTGCAGACATCCAGAATGTGAAGGTCTGTAACATTTCTGCCGACAGTGCCGAGATTATGTGGTTCACGCCGAATGGACAGTATGAATCCAAGATGTACTGGGATACGGTCCTTACCACCTACGATAAGATGCATTGGAATACGGGTGACGGCAACGCTGACGTGAGTGGCATTCCCACCAACTTCCATTATGTGAAGATTGGCGGCCTCAAGGAAAAGACGACCTATTACTTCGTGGTGGAAAGTAACGGTGTGCGGCAGGCGGTGAACCTGAAGGGCGTGCCCCTGAGCTTTACGACACCTGTGACCCAGTATAAGTTTGAAGTTCGTGCTTACCAATACGAATTTACGGGAATGGATTTTTTGAACCTGAATATATTCAATCGTGAGAATAGGGCTTTTGATAGCTTAACTCTTAGGCTTTACCTGACTGCGACGGAAGCGGAACTTGCGGAATGCGCCTTGATGATTGACAGCGATATTTGTCAGGCATACGATGAAGCGGGCTTCAACAAGCCTTGCGAGAATGACACCGAGATCCGCGGGCTTTTGCGTGGCTCTCAGCCGGTCAAGTTGGAAGATACCTATGACCCTGCCACTGGAAAGTACGACTGGTATTTCCCGGCGCCCTTGGGTAGTACGACCATCAAGTCTTCTTCGCGTATGCGTATAGACCTTGGGTTCTCCAAGGGTATGCACCAGCCGGGTTCTACGGTTTGCGAACCTCTGCGTTCCACTCCGCAGAAACGCTTCTCCAAGGACGGTGGAGACTGGACTTGGAGCCCCCATGTTCAGGGCGCCTCTCCCTCTGAGCGTGTGGACTACGAGGGAATGCCCGTGTTGGACAAGGATTTCGGCGACGATGATATGGCACCGGTGGATCCCTACCTGGCGGTTTATCGTAAGGACGAATTCGTGTGGGGCTATAGTCCTTCTTACAAGGAAATGACGACCAAGCGCGCTAACTACGAGATGACCCTTTCCTTTGACGCGCCGTTTAATGTTTCTAATGGTTCCTACATAAAGATTGACTCTACCAAGAGCACAATGTACCTGAAGGGAGCCGTGTCCATTTCTGAAGGTGGCTATGTCACTTCTATCTGGGTGAACGGTGTTGCCCTTACCAAGGACCAGCTTAAGACGGCTGCTGTCTTTAACAAGGCTACGCAAAGGTATGACTTGAATATTCCTGCAAAGATGAGCATCGGAACGAACAAGATAGATGTTACGGTCTTTGCGGGTCCCGACCCGGAATGTGAAGAATGCCAGGAGAATGGTGGTTGTGCCTTTGTGAACCGCAGCTACTACGTGCAGTTCAGCAAGGGTGACCGTACGGCCGGTATCTTGACGCTCATCAGGGAAAATGGAAGCTCTGTTTCGAGCCCTGCGGCAACGGATGGATCGCTGAAGTTCTACATAGTGGTCAAGGATAAGGATAACCGTTCGAACAAGACCATCCAAGCCCTTGTGCTAAATTCTAGAACCGGTGATACGTTGAGGGTTACCTTGAATCGCGTAAATGAAACGACGGGCGAATTCAAGAGTGAACTCATTACGGCCATTGCAGAAAAGGATTCCAAGCTTCCCAAGGTGTCCTTCTTCGGTGGAGACAAGATTACGATTGTCTATATTGATGCCGAAGATGAAGAAGATGTGGTTTCTCAGTATTTCTATGCCGATCCGACGCATCCGGTACCTCAGGACGTGATTGTCCAGGATTCGGATTGTGACGCCAAGGGCGACAAGATTGTGGCAAAATTCAGCGGAAGTACCTTCGGCAAGAATGTGACTCTGGATAGTGCTCGTTTTGAATTTGATTCTACGTTGACCACTAAGCCCATGACGATCCTGCTTAAGCCGACTAGTGTCAGTGGCGCCGAGGCTGTTTTTACGCCGAATGCAGGGATGATTCCGCAAACGGGTGCTCCGACAGGTATGGTGACTTTCTACATGACGGAAAAGGGTGTTGTCACTACTGAACAGGCTCCCATCAAGGATGGAATTGCCCCGTTCCTCAAGGGTGTGACCATTCTTGAAAATGAAAACCACCAGTATGCCCAGGATACCCTGAAGATTATCTTCTCGGAACCTGTAATGCTTGCTTCTTACAACGTGTGGCCTTTGCGTGTCACGGATGGAACGGCTGAAGTTTCTCAGGCTGGAATATCTGTTGTGAGTGCCACGACTTCTGATAATGGCAGAAGCTGGCTCTATGTCATAGAAGGGAATGCGAATGGACAGATTTTCAAGCCTGGCCAGAAGGCTGAGATCCTTTCTGATTTCGGCGTGTCCGACTTGGGAATGAATAGCCTGAGCAACTGTAAGGGCCCTGTGACGGTGACGGAATCCGTACGTCCCGTGCCCGTTACCTTTGCCCGTATCACTGACAAGATGGGCGATGGCCAGCCCGAAGAAATCTACATGGAATTTGCCTCCCTGTTGCGCCAGAAAGATATGTTGGACAGCTTCGATATTTATTGGGGCTCGCCTGAAATATACAGGGCGTTTAAGGAACAGGCGGATTGGTCGCTTGATACTATCCATGGTGAGGCTGTCGTGAAACCTATTTTGACCAAGACGGACTCCACGATGGAAATCAAGCAGATATCCTATAAGGAAGTCGTTGGCCAGGATACGGTTTGGTGTAACCAGACGAAGATGGAAGAAGATCCCACAACCCACACGATGGTCGAGGTCGATGTTGTGGATCCTGTAACCGGTTTGCCTGTCAAGTATGCATGTAGCTATAAGGACAAGGTCAAGAGTGCGGTGAAGAATGATACAATCTGGAATTACGTGATTGATACAACCGGTCATGACACTCTTCAAGAAGATCATACGGCTATGCGTATTAAGATACCCGAAGGAGTCTTCTTTAAGAAGACCTTTGGAAGCCGGAATGGAAAGGGCTCTATTATGCCCAGAAAGGGCGAAGAGGGTGGCTTCTTTGACAAGAGCTACACTATGAATGATGATTGCCCGCCTGTGCTTACGGCCGCAAGACTCAGTAAGTATGGAGAGACTTATGCTCTGCGTGTTGAACTTTCGGAGCCTCTAGTGAGTGCGGGTAATGAAAAGGCCCAATTCCTGGAAAGGTATCATGACGGAGTGAAATCCTACTATCGTCCGGCAGACACAAAGTTGGACAAGTATCTGGATGTGATGTATTGGACGTTTGCCTTCCGCGAAGAAGATGCAGACAACCATGTGCATATTGGTGATTCCCTGCGCTTGCCGACAAAGCTCAATTCTATCACGAAGGACAAGGCGGACCTGCTTCCGGGCGAACAAAGCCTTTGGGTTCCTGTAGTGGGTGAAATTGAAGATGTCCGATTCAAGGTGAAGATGGCCAAAGGTGTAACTACCAGTGCAAAGGGCGAGGACCTATTTGCGGGTAATATGCCTACAAAGGACGAAGATTTCCGCTTGAGTGTGTTGAGCGGTTCAGAAGAGACGCTTATTGCAAATGGCAAGAAAAAATTGAGCCCGTATAGTTCAATGCTCTCTTATGACACTGCTGCATATAAACATGGTGGCCCAGTATTCAATATAGACGTTGAAATGCCCATATTGCTCCAGAAAGATTCGCTGGACAACTTTGCATGGAAGGCCCATATCGCATTTACGCTGGATATCTATACCAACATAGGTGCTCATGTTAATCAGACGGAATATGAGTTTGATTTGGATGACATAGGAATCGATAAGCTGTCCGCCGATGGTACGATCCACTTGAGACTGGAATGGCTGCCCCACGATGGAGACCCGACTGCAGAAAATGGCAGAGCCATTGGAACGAGTCCCTATGTGGCGAAGTTCATCTTCCACACGAAGGAAGTGGCCATTGCAGCGACTGCAAATAAGAAGCATCGCGCAAGTGAGGTGAAAAAGCAGAACAAGGAAAAGAGAGTCTCCTTGGGCTACCGTCGTATAAAGTAATCGGACTTAGGTTCTTGAGAAATAAAAAAGGACCTCCCGCAGGGGAGGTCTTTTGATTTTGTCATTCTCAAGTATGACTTACGGACGCGTCGCGCCCCTAAAGACTACTCGTACTTAATCACGCCGGCGGGGCAGCTGTCAGCGGCGTCCTTGATTTCGCTTTCGTAAGCAGAGAAATCAACGCCTTCCTTGACCTTCATCTTTTCAGGAACTTCGAACACTGCGTCGCAAGTAGCTTCGCAGGCACCGCAAGATACGCATTCGTCGCTGGATTCGTCCAGCCAAACTTTAGAAATAGCCATATTTTACCTCTTGTGTATGGTTTGTGTCTGACCTAAAGATATAAAAAAATAGGCGAAAACGTGGAAATTATGTTGTGAAATTGAGAAAAAGAACAAAAAAACGCTTAAAACAACTTTTTTTATATATATTCCAGAGAAAGGACTACCTAGAGTGGTTTTAGACGGTCCAATCCTTAAAAGAGAGGTTGAAAGATGAATTTTCGAATTTTGGCAATTGTGGCACTGTTGCCTTTTACCTTGACTTTTGGTCAGGACGTGGTTCGTTTCTATAAGGGAGACTCGCTCACCGTGAAGGTGACGGAAATAGGAGAATCTCAAATCCAATATAAGCGCTTGGATAATTTAGAAGGTCCTGTATATACAATCAAAAAGAGCGATGTTGAAAGTATTACCTACGCAAATGGAAATACCGATAGATTTGCTAAGGTTGCTGCGTCTAGTGGAAATGCTCATCCACTAGACGCATTGATGAGTTCTATCTGTTCTAAACCGGAAGCAAGTAGCGGAAGACTCTTTACGATTGATTATGGGGAGACCGTTGTTAAAGGTCATGTTGTTTCTGTTTCAGGAGTATGTAAAAATGGAATGAAACATGGACAATTCAATTTCTATGATAATGAAAAAATGGTTATGAAAACCAAATTCGTTAAGGATTCGGAAGTGAAAACGGATTGCGTTTTTAGTGCTGCTCATCGCCGGAGTAATCAGAAGACTTGCTTTGATGCCTATTTTAAGTAAGCGTTAATCTCTATATCGGGGTTTTAGGGGCGGAGCCCCTAGGCGAAGGGGTAGAGAAAGACGAAGGGAGATCCCCGCCTTCGCGGGGATGACATTCGGCTGAAACGAGGGGGATTCTTCCCCCTTTTGTGTATTGAGTCATTTCCCACGGACTACTTTTTCTAAATTTGTCTCCGTAAAAATAAAACGAGAGGACCTCGCAAAAAATGAAAAAAGTGGTTGTAAAAATTGGTGGCAGCCTGGCAATCGACGAAGCCAAGCTGGCTGATTTTGTGTCGGCAGTCTCTAGCCTCCCCGGTAGTGGCTGTCAGGTGGCCGTGGTTCACGGCGGTGGCAAGGACATTAATGAGAATATCGCCTTGCTCAAGGAACAACCTACATTTATCGACGGCCTCCGAGTCACGACACCCGGCATCATGAAGATGGTGGAAATGACCCTTTCGGGTCACGTGAACAAGAAGCTGGTACGCATGTTGCTGAACAACAACTGCAACGCCATCGGTATTTCTGGCGTAGACGGCAACCTGTTCCAGGTGGTCAAGAAACAGGGCAAGGTGGACCTTGGTCTGGTGGGCGAAATCAAGCAGGTGAACCCGAAGATTGTGGCCGACCTGTGGGCCGCCGGATGGACTCCGGTGGTAAGCCCGATTTCCATCGGTGATGGTCAAAGCTGGAACGTAAACGCCGACACCGCCGCAAGCGAACTGGCTGTGGCTCTCGAAGCCGACCAGTTTGTGCTGGTGAGCGACGTGCCGGGCGTGATGGACGAAAACAAGAATGTAATTCCCGAACTGAGCGAGGCGGACGCCGAAAAGCTGATCGAAGCTGGCGTCATCTCCGGCGGTATGATTCCCAAAGTCCGCGAGAGTTTCAAGTCGATCCGACGAGGACTCAAGAGCATCCATATTGTTGGATGGAAAGATGCGGAACACTTTGGCAAACAAATTAATGGAGATTTAAACTATGGCACAATCCTCAGCTAACCTGCTAGAACAGGACAAACAAATTATCGCGCCGCTCTACGGCAAGGCAGACATCAACTTCGTAAAGGGCGAAGGCTCTTACCTCTACGACGACCAGGGCAACAAGTACCTGGACTTTGTAGCTGGTATCGCCGTGAACGCACTTGGTCACCAGAACCAGGCTATTAAGGATGCTGTGGTGGAACAGATGAACCACTTCAACCACATCAGTAACCTTTACCCCAACTACCCTCAGATCGAGCTGGGCAAGGCTCTCCTTGAAATCACCAAGTTCGACAAGGCTTTCTTCTGCAACTCCGGTACCGAAGCCAACGAAGGCTGTATCAAGTTCGCACGTAAGTACTTCGATCGGAAGGGTGAAAAGAACCGGCAGAAGATTATCACCTTCGTGAACAGCTTCCATGGCCGTACCTATGCAGCCCTTTCTGCAACGGGCCAGCCGGCTATTCGCGAAGGCTTCGGCTCTATGCCGGGTGACTTTGTGCATGTGACTTGGAACGACTGCGCTGCCTTGAAGGCAGAGGTGGATGGCAATACCTGTGCCATCATGCTGGAAAGTCTCGCTGCCGAAGGTGGCGTGATGACGCTCTCTGCCGAGATGGTCGCTACCATCAACAGCCTGCAGAAGGAATTCGGCTGCCTCGTGATTGTTGATGAGGTGCAGGCTGGCGTGGGCCGTCTCGGAACCTTCCTCGGTTTCGAAAAGTACGGCCTGAATCCGGACCTGGTTTCTTTGGCCAAGGGAATCGGAGGCGGTCTCCCGTTAGGTGCTGTGCTTCTGCGCCAGCATATTGCCGATCAGCTTAAGGCCGGCGATCACGGCACCACTTTTGGCGGTAACCCGATTGCATGTGCTGCGGGTCTCGCTGTCGTGAAGCAGGTCCCGGGCCTGTTGAAGAATGTGGCTGAACGTTCTGCCCAGTTGAAGGCTGGCCTCAAGGCTCTTGCCGAAAAGTACAGCTTCGCCAAGGAAATCCGCGGCGAAGGCTTGATTCTCGGTGTGGCTCTTGATGAATCTATGCCGGTAGGCAACATCATCGCTGCGGCTCGCGCCGAAAAGCTCATGGTGCTCAGCGCCAAGGGCAACGTGCTGCGTATGCTGCCGCCGCTGAATGTGAGCTCCGCCGAATGCGACGAGGCCCTCGAAAAGCTCGGCAAGGCGTTTGCTGCCGCTGCTGCGAAGTAACCTGGATGTCATCCCGGACCTGTTCCGGGATTGCCTTTTTCAACGTTTGTCATCCCCGACTCGATCGGGGATCTTTTTTTGATGTATATTGTACCAAGAGGTTCTTATGAATAAATTTGCCGTTTCTGCTATTGTGGCGCTTTCTGCCATTTCAGCCTTTGCCGCCCAGAATGTTGTTAAGGTCGATGACTTGCATCCGGGCGTTGCTATCAGCAAGGACAATATGATGTCCGCTGACTTGGCCATTTGGAATCCGCCTAGCCGTTACTATGACATGACTCCCGCTTTGGTAGATGGCGGTTATACCCTGTTCCGTTTCCCCAATGGATCTCTCTCTAATGACTACCACTGGAATGGTATTGGCAAGTACGATGAAACTGGTCTTTGGACTGCCGACGAGACCAAGTGGGCCCGAGGCTTCTTGGGCGAGACCATTTACCGTGGCACCACCAAGGATAACTACGGCTTTATTCGCCGCAGCCACTTGGCAGACGGCAAGATGGAAACTATGTGGTGGGGTGAAATTCTGGATCCTGACGATCCGCCTTGGGTCGTGATAGAATTCCCTGAAATGCTGGATCTGGATTCCCTGCAAATCGATTGGGGAAAGCTTCGTCCGAAGGCTTTTGAACTTTCGTATTGGACAGAGGACTATGCGCCATATCCCGGTGTTCATCAGGCTCTAGAAAACAAGTTGAAGGTGGAATCCGTTATCAAGGTGAATGGTGCCACCTCTAAGTATAAGTTCCAAAAAACCAAGGCCCGTTATGTAGCTGTCCGTTTCAAGACCAAGGACCTGCCTGCCAAGGGTGTGCAGATCTGCGAGATGAAACTTTATAGCGGTGAACTGGACCTGCTTGCTAGTAACAACTATAAGTTCTACGCCATGTCCACCCGCAACGGTGACACGCCCCGCACCGACTGGACCGATATCAAGTGGGATTTCGAGACCTTCATGGATTATATCAAGACGCTCCCCAACGCAAAGCCGGTCATCTGCGTGAATGCGGGTACGGGTACCTCCAAGGAGGCTGCCGCTTGGGTCCGTTACGCCAACAAGGTCAAGGGCTACGATATCAAGCAGTGGCAAATCGGTAACGAACTGGACGGTGAATGGGAAGAGTCGGGCCCCATTTCGGCTAGGCACTATGCTGCCCGATTCCTGGAATATGCCCGTGCCATGAAGGCGGTGGATTCTTCCATTATTTTGCACGGCCCGCTGTTCAGTACCCATAATATGACGCAAAAGGGCGCCGGCCTTCTGGATGGCAAGTATTGGATGGAAGAGTTCCTGCGGATTGTGGGTGAGGCCGAAAAGAAGGACGGCAAACGTTACCTTGACGTGGTGGACTTGCACAACTATCCCTACTGGACGCCGAACAACCCGACTGCGGCTGAAATGCTCAAGTCCATGTTGGATGTTGGCCCCAATATGGATACTTTGGACACTTGGATGAAACGCCATCTGGAAGGGGAACGCCGGGTGTTCCTTTCGGAATTCAGCACCTGCGTTCAGGGATTCAGCCTGCTGATGGATTACCCCCAGGCCACGGCTGTAGCGAGCATCTTTGCCCAGCACGCCATGCGTTTCGGGAACCGCCTGCAGGTACTCCCTTGGGATGCCTTCGGTAACCTGTTCAAGGGTCCGGACGATACTTGGGGAACCATCAGCATGACGGCGCTCCTCAAGGACGGTTCCTGGAATCATTGGAAGTCTCTGGAACCTACGGCGGAATACTACGGGATCTACATGACCTTCATGCAGTTCCTTGAAAATGGTTTTGCTGTCCTCCCTGTGGAAAGCACTAGCCCCGATGTGGTAGCCTACGCCATCGGCAAGGGAGATTCAGCCCGTGTGATGCTAGTGAACCTCTCCGACATAAAGCAGGTGGTGCAGATAGATCGCGCGAGCGAAAATTATCTCGTCCGCACGCAAGTAGAGATTTTTGGACTCGAACAGTTTAAATGGCAAGGGACTGGTCCGCACGCCTACCCCTACCCGAAGATGGGACCCAGCGGCCGTCGTATCAATCCCAGCAAGTCAAGGGACATTACGATTCCACCCTTTGGTCTTGCTGTTGTACAGATCAACCCGAAGGCAAGCTCTACATCAGAGCCCAAGATTCTCGCCGCCTCCATCGAGAAGAAGGTGCTGCTGGCAGGTGATACGCTGGACCTGTTCGCCACGGCTGTTCAGCAGGACGGTCAGCTGACGGAGGGCAAGCTTGAAATCCCGGAGCTTGGAATTGTCAAGTGGTTCAAGCCCGATGACGGCCTATGGAATGCCTCTATTGAGAGCTTCCATGTGAAGGTCCCCATGCCTGCAAATGTAAAGCTCGGACCCACAACGGTGGCACTGAAAATTTCTGGCCTTGGCAAGAAGGCCACGGAGTTCAAGATTCCTTTCCGTGTACGCGGAGCCTATCGCACTACCAGCGTTATGCAGAATTTTGACAATGGCTTGGATGCAGTGGACTGGTACCCGGTGGCCAATGGCGACAACGCTACCAGTATAGAGGCCAAGGTCTTTAACGGAGCGCCTCCTCATGGAGGATTCATCCGTCATGACTTCTTGATTGAACAGCCTCCTGCACAGGGCTGGCCAAACTTTGCGGGAGCCTATTATGTAATTCCCGAAGAAGTCAAGAATTCTGTGGGAATCGTGTTTGACTATGCCACCAACCACAACAATCCCGATGGTTATTTCGAGGTGCAGATTGCCAGCGAGCAGGTCAAGGATTACGACGAGTTCATGGTTCGGCTCAAGAATACCCGCGGTTCCTGGGTCCGTGACACCCTTATTTGGGAAAATATGACCCAAGAGGGTTGGGGCAAGACAATCGAGCAGCTGGATCCGAAACAGATAAAGAACTTCGCATTCCGCGCTCGTTACAGTGGCAAAGGATATATTAGTCTGGATAATATATATCTTTTACAAGAAGACGGTGCTGAAGTTCCGATGCCCAAGGGTCTGCGTCGTTTAAGATAACAATAAGAATGGAGAAAAAATGAAAAAATTGTACGCGTTGTTTTCTGTTGCTACGCTGGTATTATCCCTTGCTGCGTGCAGTAGTGAAAGTAGCACCGGGCCGAGTGAGCCTGTAGTGACGTATGCGGGTGCGGAATTTAAAGATATTGGCAAGGTGTATGCCGGATTAGGAGAATCTGAAAGAGTTGTCTTTTTGCTTAGGCACGCTGAACGTGGTAGTGACTATTCTCGTGAAGGCATGCTTACGAAAAATGGGGAAAGGCAGTCTAAGTCTGTTGGGGAAAAACTCAAGGGTGATGAAAGCGTGTTTTACGCATCGTCTGACTATGGTCGTACACAGCAGACCTGTGAGGGTATTGCTTCTGGTCGGGGAGAAAAAAAATATAAGCGTGAAACCTGGGGTATTCTAGCGTCTGGGTGGTTTGAAAAGGATTCTGCTAAACTGGATGAAGAAGGACGTCCTTGGGGTGCGTTCGCGAAAGAGGCTTATGGTGTTGAACACAATGGCCTTTATTATGACTTTACCCAGAGGAGCGAGGAATGGGTAGATTCTCTGGAGGCTCGCCTGCCTTCCATGAAGCGGGTTAACGTTTTGGTATCCCACGATTTTCTTGTGGCGGGCATGGTGATTTATGCGTCAAAAAAGAAAGTTGATATGCGGTATTGGGATGGTGGTAAGTGGATTAATTATCTGGCGGGAGTTGCCATTATCATAGACTCTAAAGGAAATATTAGGTATACCCTTGTCCGGGGTCTTGAAGATGGACTGGATAAGTAAAGCACATAAAAAAGAAAGGAGCCTGTAAGGCTCCTTTCTTTGTATGAACGAAAACCACCAGCTAGGCTGGTGGTTCTAAAGAAGCCTTTTGGCGGTGCTGAAAACAAGAAATCCTTTGATTATAATTGAAATGCGGCCTGACAAACTGCATAACAATGAAACCAAAGGATTAACATGGA
>JAFVGH010000148.1 GCA_017475045.1 Fibrobacter sp.
ACAGCCCCCTGCATCTTTCCGGCCGCGCACCAATTCCTGACCGTCCTTTCCGGAAGGTCATGAAGCTCGGCATATTGGCTGACTGTGATGAAATCCATATCGGCAAAAAACCTTTGGTTCCGGATACAAAAATAATAAAACTTGCCGATATCGGCAAGTTTTAGGGGGCGTACGTGACCGTTATCAATTATCGAACCGATTATGAGAAGCCGGACTCTCTGTTTTTTTGAACATACAGTCTCTCGCCGTGTTTGATAATATGCCGTGGAATTCGTATGTTTGTTCAGATATTGCAGCGGAATCAAGTGATGAGACAGTCGATTGCCATCTGTGGGCTGGATTGCGAGAAGTGCGATGCCTACATTGCCACGAAGGATAACGACCAGGTTCTTCGGGAGAAGACGGCCCGATTATGGTCCGAGTTGAATCATGCGCCCATCTTGCCGGAGCATATCAACTGCGACGGTTGCCGCATGGACGGAGCCAAAACCGTCTTCTGCAGCTCGTTTTGTGAGATTCGTAAATGCGCATTGGCCAAGGGATTTGAGACTTGCGGCGACTGCACAGAGAAGGATACTTGCTCGAAGGTGGGCGTTTTCTGGCAGAACAATCCTCAGGCGAAGAAGAATCTGGAAGTGGGTATTTATTACAAGAGAGAGAAACGATATCAATATGTGACCTTGCGGGATAGACCGGACCTGAAGGATGCGGCGGCAACGTGGTTTCATGGCAAATGGAACGTGCCCAAAGAGGCATATCTGGAATGTATGGAGGCATATCTGGACCACGAAACGGATTATGGCTGGTATCTCTGTCTTGACGGATCCCGCATCATCGGGGGTATGGGTGTTATCGAGAACGACTTCCACGACAGAAAGGACTTGTCGCCCAATGTTTGTGCCGTTTATACCGAAGTAGAATACCGCTGTCAGGGTATTGCCGGTGAGTTGTTGGACATGGTTGTCGAGGATATGAGGTCGAAGGGAATCACTCCGCTCTATCTGGTGACGAACCATACCGGTTTTTACGAGCGATACGGATGGGAGTTCCTGTGCCTGGTGCAAGGTGATGGCGAGCCGGAAATGTCCAGGATGTATATTCATAAGTAAATGGGCAGAATCATGGAATATATCAGGGTTACAAAAGACAATCTGGAACAGGAGCATATCTGCTGCGCCATCTCAAACAATAAGGACGTCCAGGTATCGTCCAAGAAAGCCTGGCTGGCAGACCGTTTTGACGACGGTCTGGTTTTCTTGAAGAGCGTCGAGCGAGGGAAGTGCTTCATCGAGTATATCCCTGCCGAGAATGCCTGGAATCCTATCTTGGCTGAAAACTATATGTACATTGACTGTCTATGGGTATCCGGCTCCTTCAAGGGGCATGGTTATTCCAACGACCTATTGGAGGAATGTATCAAGGATAGCAAGGACAAAGGAAAGACGGGGCTCTGCATCCTTTCCTCGGCCAAGAAGAGACCTTTCCTTTCAGATCCGAAATACTTGGCGCATAAGGGTTTTAAGGTATGCGACGAGGCCGATAACGGGATTCAACTATGGTATCTGCCGTTCTGCGCCGATGCCATCGCCCCAAAATTCAAGGATTGTGCGAAGCACCCCCATACCGACGAACCGGGTTATGTCTTGTATTATACAAGTCAATGTCCCTTCAATGGCAAATACGTACCAGTCCTTGAAGCCGTGGCGAAGGAGCATGGCGTGCCGTTCAAGGCAATCCATCTGCAAAGCAAAGAGGAGGCGCAGAACGCTCCGACGCCCATCACTACCTATGCTTTTTTCCGGGACGGCGAATACGTCACGAACGAGCAGATGAACGATAAGCGCTTCCTGAAGGTGATTGGCAAGTAAACAGGACTTTATCGCCATTACACAAACCCCGACAGTCTTGGAAGATTGCCGGTTTTTTTTCTTCGGAATTCTCATAGCAAGTTTAGTCCTGAAATCGGTTTACCAGGGTCGGCGCTGGGCGTTCTGTATCTTTATGATTATCAGTATTATAGAAAAGTCGTGGTTCCAACCCCTTTGAAATAACTGGAGGTTTGGAACTTGTCGATTCGTAAATGACTGATTCATAGAGCATTGTCAGAAGTTCGATGCCAACCTTGTTTTCTGGTCCGAAAACTTTTTCATTTTTTTCTTGACTCGTACCCTACGGCATGTATTATCTTTGCCGGCGAATAACATAAGTGCACGGATTGTTATGGGTAAAAACAAGTTGAAAATCGGGGAGTTTTCCCGCCTGGGCAGAGTGACCGTGAGGGCGCTGAGGCATTATGAAGAGATTGACCTGCTCACTCCGGAGATTGTGGACCGGGATACAGGGTATCGCTATTATTCTGTAGGTCAGTTGCAGA
>JAFVGH010000149.1 GCA_017475045.1 Fibrobacter sp.
CAAGCAGCGCCATTCGGGCCAATTGCGCAGATGTCGAAACCATATTCACCCGATTGAGCCTGGATCTTGAACTTCAAAGCAACGAGCTGACCTGCAGCGGTGGCACCGTCGATTTTCGTCTTTCCCTTGTACCAGGACGGCTGCTTGAAGTCAGTCCAAACGAGCTGCTTCATAGTACCAGCGGAAGCCTTCGGGAGGGATGCTGCCGGGTTTGCAAATTCGATAGAAGCGTCAACTTCGTCGCCAAGGCCGAGTTCGAGAGCCGGAGCAACATCAGATTCATAAGTAATGCAAACGCCGCCCCAAGCAGAAGCGTCACCCGGTTGCGGGTTGCCTTCGCCCTTAGCTTTTTCACCGACAACGTTAAAACCGATACCGACGAACGGGTTGTAAGACAATTTACCCTTGTCAAGAACAGCCTTACCGCAGACACCGTTGCACCAAAGGATGACGTTGTCAAGAGCGTCCGGAGAGTCGCCGTTGCCAAGTTCAACCGTACCATCGGCCCAAACGACCTTGGAACCGCCCTGGTCGCCGCTGTCGTCGTAGCTGAACCAGTAACCGGCAGTTTCGGATTCGTTACCGATACCCGTCAAAACCTGGAAAGCACCTTCAGAACCAAGCCAGAGTTCAAAGACGCCATCATCAAGGCCAGCAAATGCAGCAGAAGCAGCAAGGAGTGCCGATGCGATTGTGAGTTTCTTATTCATAATTCTCTCTCTTTTTTTTAATTGTTTAGCCCATTTTGGGTAGTTCGCAGAACAATATATTTTTTTTTTGCAAAAAATGCCATACCTACAAGGCCTTGAAAAAAAAATTTACACAAGCGTGACAAAACTCTACATCGGGCTTAAAACGTGGAATCAGACGCAACAACACTACAAATAAATTAAAATAACAAAAATAACTGTGTTTTACATCACAATAAAAGTGAAGTTATGTTTTTATTACGCCCTAGGTATTTTCTTTTAACGCATAGATAACTACATTACTAATAATGCACCCGTGTTCAACGGTAAACAAAAAATTAAACTAAATAGTTTACTATCTTGATTTTAATTAGATAATTTTTTGTCAAAACAAAAGGAAAAAACTCATGAAGTTGACAAAGCTACTGACAAGCCTCCTGGCAGGCGCGGCAATATCCGCCTTCGCAGCCGACGCATCGACTGCAGCTCCGAAAAAGGTCGGTCCCGTATCCTATTATGGAGCCCTCCACACTAGCGGAAACAAAATAATCGGCGCAAAGAACAACCAGCAGGCTATGCTCCGCGGCGTAAGCCTTTTCTGGTCAGACGCGACCGGTGCAAGCTACTACAACCCGACAGTCATTGCATGGGCTGTCGATAATCTTAAGATTGACGTATTCCGCTATGCGATGGCAATCGAATATTACGATTCCAATGGCGGCACCAAGAACGCAGTCGATGTGGGCGACTCTTACAAGGGAGCCCCGGAAGGCCAAATGTCCATGATCGACAAGATGGTCAAGGCTGCAATCGAAAACGATGTCTATATCGTCATTGACTGGCACAGCCACAGAGCGCATCAAGAAACAAACTTGGCCAAGGACTTCTTCAAAAAGGTTTCCGAAAAGTACAAAAACGTTCCCAACATCATTTACGAAATTTACAACGAACCGGTCGATGGCAGCGGCGGTAACTGGGGTGCCATCAAGAGCTACGCCAACACGATTTGCCCCGTCATCCGCGCCAACACGGATAACTTGATTATCGTGGGTACGCCGAGCTGGTCACAGCACCCGGAACAGGGCGCAAGAGACCCCGTCAATTCGACAAACATTGCATACGTATTGCACTTCTATGCTGCATCGCACTCCAAGGGTAGCTATGGCGGCAACGTTTCGAGCGCCCTCAGCGCCGGTGCACCGGTATTTATCAGCGAATGGGGTACGACCAACGCGGACGGTGATGGCGAACCAAGTTCTGGCGCTACAAACGAATGGACTCAATTCATGGACCAGAACAACATCCCGAACTGCAACTGGAGCTTGCGCCAGCAGACAAGCCACGTGGACAAGAAGAGCGAAAAGTCCGCAATCTTTGCAGGCGACAAAGCTCTTACCACGGCAGAAGAACTCAATAAGGCAACCTACACCTCTTCGGGTAACCTGATCAAGAGCTACCTTACCAAGAACGCTCGTTCCTGGGCCGACTCCCTCGTCAAGGGCAAGAGTGGCAGCTGCTCCTTCAAGCACACCACTGCAAAGCAAACCGATGGAAAGGTTTCGGGCGTGCTCAAGTCCGGCTGTACATACACATCCAGCAACGAAAAGGTGGCATCTGCTTCGGGTAGCGACATTGTCATCAATGATTACGGTTTTGCAATCTTCACGGGCAACGACGGTTCCCAGTCCGTCGTAACGGTCACCCAGGTTGCAGGCCAGACCATCACCAATCTCGAAAACGTCACCTGCTACTATACGGGTTCTTGCACAAAGACCGGCTCCAGAGTACTTGATTATGAATCCACCGACGGAAAAGGCGACAAGGATTACGTTTTGACATTGGATGACAAGACGATCGAAGGTGCAAAATTTACACTTACAGCACTTGACCCGACCATCGTTTCCGTAAGCAAATCTACATGCAAGAACAGCGCTTGCACCGGCACCAACAAGAACGAGCAGGTGTGGATGCTGCACTTCAAGGGTTACGGTACAGGTAGAATCGTGGCATCGGCTCCCGCAGTGACCGGCTTCCGCGCCATGCAGGACACCTTCGAAATCACTTACAAGAAGGGCAACGACCAAATGACGAGCGCATTCAAGAACATGACAGTTGCGTTGGGAGCATCTGTTGCGAAAGGATTCCCAGCAACTTCCTTGAATGGAAAGGCTCCGGTTACTTACACCTTTAACGGCAAGGAAACGACTCCTTACTTGACTCTGCAGAGTCCAAGCCTTACGGCAGGCAACCAG
>JAFVGH010000150.1 GCA_017475045.1 Fibrobacter sp.
GTAAAGCTGGTATCCAAAGAGTTAGGCATAAAAGACCACTACATCTACGAATGGGTGGAACGGTACAAGATGTACGGCAGGGAAGGACTGGAAAAACAACCGTATCACGAGTGGAGTTTTGAGGAAAAAAGAGAAATTGTTTCTGCGTATCAGGAAAAAGGCGTACCTTTGCACACCGTAAGCTCCCGATACAGGGTGTCGCAGAGCGTGGTGAGCAAGTGGGCCAAAGCCGTAAGGGAGAGGGGCTACGCGGCATTGCTGGAGAGGAAGCGGAAAGGAAGACCGCCAAAAGACATGGGACGACCAAGAAAGAAAGAGCCGGAGACGGAACTGGAGAAGCTGCGGGCGGAGAACGAGCGCCTGCGGACGGAGAACGCATTGCTAAAAAAAGTGCAGGCCTTGGTGGCAGAGCGCATCGCCCGGGAAGAAGGGAGTGGGCGCAAGCCATCCAGTCGCTGAGGCCGGAATACAAACTGGACTTGATGCTGGACATCAAGGGGATGGCAAGGTCTACGTACTACTACGGCGTGAAGGAACGCAGTGACAAGTACGAGGAGACGCGCAAGGCGATAAGCCGCATATACCAGGCCAACCGCGGACGCTACGGATACCGCCGCATAACCATGGCCCTCGAAGAGGAGGGGATACACATGAACCACAAGACCGTGCAGAAACTGATGAAGGAAATGGGGCTGAAAGGAGTCCGGAAAAGACGCGCCTACCACTCCTACAAGGGAGAAGTGGGACGCATCGCCCCCAACGTGCTGCAACGCAACTTCACAGCCGATGCTCCAAAGGAGAAATGGGCTACCGACGTGTCGCAGATCACCATCGGCGACAGCAAATGCTACCTCTCGCCGATACTGGATCTCTTCAACGGCGAGGTGGTCAGCTACACCATATCCGACAGCCCCAACCTGAAGATGGTCACCGACATGCTGCGCAAGGCATTCCGAAGGGAAAAGAACCTCAAGGGGCTGCTGCTGCACTCCGACCAGGGATGGCACTACCAGCACACCCAGTACCAACACATGCTGAAGGACAAAGGCATTGTGCAGAGCATGTCCCGCAAGGGCAACTGTCTCGACAACTCCGTCATGGAGAACTTCTTCGGCCTGATGAAGAACGAACTGCTCTATGTCAACCGCTTCGACAGCATGGACGATTTCAAACGTCAGCTGGCCGACTATATCGACTACTACAACAACAAACGCATCAAACTGAAACTAAAAATGAGTCCGGTACAATACCGAACTCATTTCTGCAGACAAATTAACTGATTTTATTATTCCGTCCAACTTTTTGGGGTCACTTCACGCCGGCACCCTCTTCTCTTTTTCCACAAAATAGAACGCCCCGGAAACTTTTTTTTCACCATCTGCAAATATTTCATAGTACTTGTTCGATTATTGGACAAAAGAAAACAGAAAGTCCCCCACTCTTTTCGCCCTATATGTCTGAGAACGAATTCATACAAATAGTGAAGCAGCACCGCGATGCCCTCTACCGCTTTGCTGTCCGCTATACTGCCGACGGCGACAACGCCTGGGACAACGTTCAGGACACGCTGGTGGCCCTCTGGCTCCACCACAGCGAAATACAGGTCGACAAAGCCAAGGGATTGATGATTCGCGTAATGTACCGCCAACTGGTCGACCAGCACCGACGCGAAGAACGGTTCCGTACGGGAATTTATGCCGAATATGGCATTACGCCCGTTTGTCGAAACATCGGCTTCGACAACACAACCATCACCCCACACAATGTCTGTGTAGGACTGCGCATCAACATCCTTGAATTAGGCAAAAAATAGTACCGACAAATTCAACACGTTTACCCAAATCGGTCATGAA
>JAFVGH010000151.1 GCA_017475045.1 Fibrobacter sp.
AAGTCGGCATAGCGCGGGAACTTGAGGCTATCGAAGTAGATGCCGTCGCTGGTGCGGTAGGTGTAACCCTTTTCTTCCAAGGTCTTCACCAGGTCAATCTGTTCCTGGATGTGCTGCGTGGCAGGCGTCCAGCGGGTCGGTTCCTGGATGTTGAGGCGGTGCCAGTCAGCCATGAAGGCGTCGGTGTAGAACTTGGCGATATCCCACACGGACTTGCCTTCACGGGCGGCTCCCTTTTCCATCTTGTCGTCGCCGGAGTCGGCGTCGCTGGTGAGGTGGCCCACGTCGGTGATGTTCACGATGTGGTTCACCTTGTAGCCGTAGTACTTGAGCGTACGGACCAGGAAGTCTTCGAAAATGTAGGTGCGGAGGTTGCCAATGTGGGCGAAATGGTACACCGTCGGGCCACAACAGTACATGCGCACGGCGGGAACGCCTTCCGGGAGAGTGAATACTTCTTTCTTGCGCGATGCGGTGTTGTAGAACTGTAGAGCCATTTTAGCCTCCGTTAATTACGGCGCAACCTGCGCCGAACGAGCGCAAAGATAGCAAATACGCGCTCCGAAGGCGTCAAAATTAGTCCTGCGGCTCCCCTTCCACAGACATTTTCCGCTGTCCGGTAATGAACTGGTGCACGTAGGGGTTGGCCGTGTTCTTAATCTCGTCCACCGTGCCCACCTCGATAATACGGCCGTTGTAAAGCATGGCAATGCGGTCGGCCACCTTGAAGGCGCTCACCATGTCATGGGTCACCACCACAGACGTCACGCCCAGCTTGCTCTGCATGTCCAGAATCAGGTCGTTGATCACGTCGCTGGTAATGGGGTCCAGACCGGTGGTAGGTTCGTCGTACAGAAGAATTTCAGGATTCAGGGCGATAGCGCGGGCCAGAGCCACACGCTTTTTCATACCACCAGAAAGTTCCGAAGGCATCTTGGTGCGGAATTCCGGCACCAGGTTGATCATCTTGAGCTTTTCGGTGACCACGTTCTGGATTTGCCTTTCGGAAAGCTCCGGATGGTGCTCCCTCAAAGCAAACGCGATGTTCTCGCCGGTAGTCATAGAGTCAAACAATGCGCCCATCTGGAAAAGCATACCCATCTTGCGACGGATGGTATGGGTATCAAAAAACTTGGGCGTACTGATTGTCACGCCGTCCACCGACACCTCGCCGCCATCGGGCTGCAGAAGCCCAATCATGTGCTTCAAGATAACGGACTTACCGCCGCCGGACTTACCGATAATCACCATGGTCTCCCCACGGCGAATGTCCAGGTTCACGTCTTCCAAGACGGTCTGAACGCCAAAAGACTTCTTGAGTCCCTTCAGGCGAATGGCAATATCGTTCGGGTCAATCTTTACATTGGGCATAACGTTACCTATAATCCTAGAAGAACATCACCGCATCCAGGGCAAAGTCCGCAATCAAAATCATGAGACAGCTGGACACCACCACGTTCATGGTAGCAAGGCCCACACCGCGGGCACCAGGCTTGGCATTAACACCGTTGTAGTAGGCCAACACGAAAATCAGGGTTCCAAACACGAAGGACTTGATGATACCCGCCCACAAATCCATGGAGTTAAACAGGTACTGCATACCTGTATAATAAGTGTAGGTGGTAATATCCAGGGCAAGCACACAGACAATCCAACCACCAATCAGGGCCAGCGCGTTAGAAATGGCAGTAAGGCAGGGAATCATGGTAATGAAGGCCACAAAACGGGGCAGCGCCAGGTAACGGTAGGGTTCCAGACCCAACACCGTGTAGGCCATCAGTTCCTCTTTCTCCTTCATGGAACCAAGCTCGGCCGCCACGGCACTCCCTACGCGGCCCGCAAGCACGATGGCAGTCAGCAGGGGTCCAAGCTCAATCAGCACCATCTTGCAGGCGGCCGTACCCACAAACTTGTCCGACACAAGATTATGGAATTCGAACTCCGCCATAATGGTGGCCACCATGCCGGTAAAGATGGACGTCACAAAAAGCAGCGGCAGCGACGACACACCAATAGAAATCATCTGCTTTACAATCAGGTCCGGGTTCTTGTACACATGAGGCAGCTGCTTCAGCGTGGAAAGCAACAGACAGATAATCTCACCGACGCTGGCGATTCCCTGAACGATGACCTTACCGATCCAAATGACGGGACTAAGCAGGATTAACATCAGCCAAAGTCTCCAAAGCCGACAGGTTCCGAACTACCACCGAAATCATCGTAGGAATAGGGCTGATCGCCGCCCTCTTCGCCACCACCATCCGCAGCATTGTAGAAGGTGGTGTATTCCGGCACGAACGTCATGGGGATATCCTTCACCGAACCATTACGGTGTTTTGCCACGATAAGTTCGGCCTTGTACATATCCTCTTCCTTGTGGGTCCGCACATAGGGGCGCTCCACGAACCACACCATATCGGCGTCCTGTTCGATAGAACCCGATTCACGAAGGTCGCTAAGCTGAGGCCGGTCGCGGCCCTTTTCTTCAACCTTACGACTTAGCTGGGCCAAGGCGATTACCGGGATGTGCAGTTCCTTGGCAAGAATCTTGAGACCGCGGGAAATATTGCCGATGGCCACAGCGCGGTTTTCCTCGTTGCCGGTCTTCATGAGCTGCAAGTAGTCCACCACCAGAAGGTCCAGCTGGCCCCTATGCTTGAGCTGACGGGCCTTGCTCATAAGTTCCATGATTCCCAAATCGGCGTTGTCGTCCACATACAGCGGAGACTGGTTGATGGGGGCCACCTTGGCGATAATCTTGTTCATCTCGTCGCGGTTCAGCCTGCCGTTGCGAAGCTTAGACTGGTCCACCTCGGCCCGAGAGCACAGCAGACGCTGGGCCAGCTGCATACCGTCCATTTCCAGACTGAAAAACGCCACATGGCGGTTGTAGTCAATAGCCGCATTTGCCGCGATGGTCAGCGCGAAAGAAGTTTTACCCACACCGGGGCGGGCCGCCAGGATAATCAGGTCGGAATCCTGAAGGCCGTTGGTCAGTTCATCCAGTTCCTTGATGCCGGTGGGGATTCCAGTGATGCCGTCCTTGCGGTTGTTGAGCCGCTCCAGCAAGGGGGACACAAAATTCTCGATGGGCTTGACGGAGCCCTTCACCTGCTTGTCGGCAATGGCGAAGATATCCCGCTCCGCATCCTGGATTACGTCATCCGGATTGAAGGAGGGGTCCATGGCCTTCTTGATGGTTTCCGAGGCCGACTTGATCATCTTGCGGAGGGTGGACTTGTTTTTCAGGTGTTCCAGGTTCCACTCCACGTTGGCCGAGGAGGCCACCGATTCCATCAGGTCGAACAGGTACTCGCGACCACCGGCTTCGGAGAGCTTGCCCATGGTTTCCAGTTCTGTCGAAAGGGTCAGAAGGTCAATGGGAGTTCCCTTGCGGTACAGGCCACTCAAACCACGCCAGATGAGTTTATGGCGTTCGTAATAGAAAAAATCCTCTTCGGTGACCACCATGATGACGGTCCCCATGACTTCCGGGTCCCTGAGGATGCCACCTAGCAAAAAGCGTTCCGCCTCCAGGTCATTTGGCACCTGGCGACTTTCAAAATTTCTGTTGTCACTTACATTTTCAGACATAAATAATCAATGTAAAGATACAATTTTTGCCTGAACCCTGGCCCCAAGGGGGGACGCCTCCCCCTCGGCAAAGCCTATAGTCTTTGCCTACCCCCTCCCCTAAGGGCTCCGCCCTTAACAACCCGAATCCGGTGGACAGTGTAAAAAAATGAACACATTGACCTTTTTTAGAGTATATTTATGGAATGAGCATTCAACAACGCATTACCCATTTCTTACGTAAGCAAAAGTTCACACAGGCAATCCTAACAGGTTCCATTGTTTTTTTCTTTGCAGCCTGTGGCAGCGATAGCAGCAGCGGCAACGACGACACCCAAAAAGTCGAAGTTGTTTCGTCTATCTACAATTTGGGCGACTGCACCGATGAAAAGGAGGGCGACACCATTTTTGTCAAGGACGAAAAGGCAGACTATGTCTGCCTAAGCGGCAAGTGGATAAACACTGGCGTTAGCAGTAGTGACACTCCGAGCAGCGACAGCGGCAACAATTCGGGCAATTCATCAACAGAGTCATCCAGCAGCAACGAGCAACGCCTTTCTTCCTCTTCTATTCCAAAAGACATTAGTTCGGCAGATTGCACATCCTCGGATTGTTGGAACTGGGACGTGCCAAAAGAAGCCTATCTAAATTCCAAAATAACTTATGGAACAATAACCGACGCAAGGGACAAAAAGGAATACAAAATAGTGACCATAGGCACAGGGGAAAAGGAACGAACCTGGATGGCCGAAAATCTGAACTACTTTGACGACAAAAATTTGAGTCTGAAGGACAATACCTGGTGCTATGATGATGACGAAAAGAAATGCGAAGTAACCGGTCGTTTTTACACCTGGGCTGCCGCAATTGACTCTGCCAAGCTTTACAATGACAACTCACTTGATTGCGGCTATGGCAAGACCTGTTCACTGCCCGATACGGTGTATGGCATCTGTCCTCCAGGATGGCACCTGCCAACTGTCGATGAATGGAATTTTTTAATCGAAGTCGCAGGTGGTGAAGAAATTGCCGGTAAAGCACTCAAATCACAGCGTGGGTGGACTCTTTGCTGGGGACCCAACGAATTCGAAATAGAATGCTTGGATGGTAGCGGAACAGATGACTACGGTTTTTCTGCTCTTCCTGTCGGTGAGCGATCGATATTTGAATGGCGAACAGATGAAGGTGAAGATAGAATTGACATCGGTTTCGGCGGATTTGGTAGCGACGTCACTTTCTGGAGTTCCAGTGAAAAAAACAGTGGCAAAGGAAAATACGCCTATCATATGCATTTAGATGCAAAAAATGACGAGGCTGATACGAATGATGGCGAAAAGCGTTTTGCAAGGCCCATTCGCTGCATCAAAAATTCAGATTAACGATTCTACCGTTTAAAGTAGGTGCACTTGGGAAGGTGGGTCTTCCAGGTGAGCAGCTTGAGCTGCTTGTCGCCCATCATGGCAAAGGCGTCTACCAGGGAACAGGTCTTGACACCTGCAAATTCCATATCCGTACCGGCGGACTCCATGAAGTTCTTGCCCTTGCCGAATACCTGATGGAACAGGGGCTCCCCGAAGGTCACCATCGTGGAAGGCGCGAGCAGGGAGAGTTCCTTGGCAAGCATCTTGCGGAGCGCCGCCTCCAGCAGGGGCGGGAAGTTTCTGGATTCCGGCAGTTTGTAGAAGAAGGTGACACCGATGGATTCAGGGGCGACGTTCAGGCTTGTAAAAAGGCGGAAAAGCATCTCCGCCACGGGAGACTTGAGGAATCCGCCTGAAGGAATGTCTGAACGGGGCGTCTGGAAAAGCAGCAACAGCGTGGGGTGATCAGGCCCCTCGTAGCGGAAGAGGGTCTTGCCAGCATAAAGCTTTTCGTTACTAATTTGTCCGTAAAATTCTTGAGGGGTAACGGCGGATTCGAAGGGGGCAGCTTCCCGAGAGGCGGCACGGGGAGCAGGCATGTCGGGCCTTACAAAGGCGTTTGCAGCCGTGGTCGCAGAAGCGGGCGTAGGCGCATAAGGTGCGGACGCAGGTCGCGAAGGCGGCACGGCGGTGGCATGAGCAGTGGGTCTAGGCGGAACCGGTGCAGAGGCCGGGGCAGGCGATGCCATGCGCTTTTTCGGTGCCCAGGGTTCGTCCAGGAACACCTCGGCATCCCCAAGATCCATCTGTCCCTGGAGGTAGCTACGGAGGGCGCTAAAATCGAATTCTTCAGCCACGGCTTTCCTCCAGCTTGCGATTCACAAAATCAACGATTGCTTCCGAGAGTTCCACCTTGGAACCCATGCGAAGTTCGGGCACCTGGGAATTGGGCGTCACCAGAGTGTAATTCACACAGTCGAAGCCAAAGCCACTATCCTTGGCCACGGGGGCGTTCAGCAACAGGGCATCGGCGCCACTCTTTTCCAATTTTTCCAAGGCATGCTTTTCGAAATGGTCCGTTTCCAGAGCGAAGCCCACCACCACCTGGCCAGGCATCTTGGCGGCAACAGAGTCCCGCAGAATATTCGGGTTGGGTACCAGTTCCAGCACCAGCTGGCTCCTGCTATCCTTGATCTTTTCAGCGGCGGCCACTTTCGGGCGGTAGTCGGCCACGGCGGCGCAATGCACCAGGGCCTGTACTTGTGAGAGGCGTTCCATGACGGCCTGGTGCATGTCGCAGGCACTGCGAACACGGTGCACCGTGGCGCCGCCCGGGAACTCCGCTTCCATGGGGCCTGCCACAACCTCTACGGAATATCCGTTGGCAAGGAACACGGAGGCCAGCGCCACTGCCGTCTTGCCGCTGCTCCTGTTAGAGATGTAGCGCACAGGGTCAATAGCCTCTTCGGTACGGCCCGCCGTAATGAGCACCCGACGTCCGTGCCCCGGGAGGGACGGATCCTGCTCAGGGAGGGCTTCGCTTGCCAAAGGTGCCGCGGGGGTTTTAGGGGCTGCGCCCCTAGGAGAGGGGGTAGCAGGAGCCGAGGCGGATGCGAGGGGGAGGCTTCCCCCCTCAATGAAAGAAACGATGTCTGCCGGTTCTAAAAGGCGGCCGGAGCCTACCTCGCCGCAGGCCAGTTCGCCCGCGGGGGATTCCAGCACGTAGGTGTTCTCGAAGGAGCGGAGGGTTTCGAGGTTCCGCTGGACAGCCGGGGAGTTGTACATGGCGACGTTCATGGCGGGGGCCAGGAGTCGGGGGCAGGTGCAGCTCATGAAGCAGAGGGACACGGGGTCGTCGGCCAGGCCGTAGGCGAACTTGCCGATGGCGTTGGCGGTGCAGGGGACCACCAGGTAGAGGTCGGCCCAACGGGGAAAGTCGATGTGCTGGAAGGGGCGAGCCTCCACGGCGCCGTCCTTGAGGTAGACGGGGCACTTGGAAAGCGACGCGAAGGTCAGGGGAGCGACAAAGCGGGTGGCCTCTTCGGTCATGGCCACGCGGACCTGGGCGCCTTTCTTCTGCAGCAGGCGCAAGAGTTCACAGCTCTTGTAGGCGGCGATTCCGCCGGTTATTCCCAAGAGGATTTTCTTTCCGTTCAGGTCCATTGTCGCGACGTCCCGGCCAAAACCGAACCAGCTGACGCTATCCCTTGACGTGGATAGCCGCGGCGAATTCCTTGAGGAGGGCGGGGTCTTCCACCTTTTCCCAGAGGGTGCCGGTGACGATGATGTTGGCGCCTGCCGCTACGCGGATGGCCGCGGTTTGCGGATCCTTGATGCCGCCGCCGGTGATGATGGTCATCTCGGTGGCCTTGCGGGTGTAGGCGATGTGCTCTACAGGAACGGGTTCTTCGGCGCCGCTACCCGCTTCAAGGTAGACGTAACGCATGCCCATGAGTTCTGCAGCGATGGAGTTCACCATGCTGAGCTTGGGCTTGTTGGCGGGCACAGGCATAGTGCCGCTGATGTATTCCACCGTGGTACGCTTGCCGCTGTTGATGAGCTGGTAGGCCGTGGGGATGGCCTCCATGTTGAGGGCGCGCACCAGGGCGCCGCCGCGAACCTGCTCGTCGATGAGGTAGTTGGGATTGCGACCGCTCACCAGGGTCATGAAAAGCATGGCATCAAAGCCGGGCACCACCTGGGAAGCTCCACCCGGGAACAGCACCACGGGCAGATCCACATGGGCCTTGAGGGCGGCCACCTGCTTGGGCAGCGTAAAGTTACCGAGGTACGAACCACCTACCAGCAACAGGTCGGCACCGTTTTCGGCAGCCATAGCCCCGGCCTTCACAAAGGCGGCCTCGTCGGAGGTATCGGGGTCCAGCAGTACTGCAAACAGTGCCCCGCGCTTCTCGATTTCTGCATTCAGGCGGAGTTCGGTTTTTCCTGGTTTCATAACAATTCCTTTTTGCCAAAGAGGCAAGTACCCTAAAGATACAAAAAACCGGTGGTCGAGGCTGAACTGAACCTGCGCCAATCAGTCCTTGACGCAACGGACGGAGAACCTGGAGTCCTCGTCGTCGGGGTAGTACTCGTGGTGGAGGTAGTATTCCAAATGCATGCGATTGGTCCAGTTATCCAAGTACATGCAGGAGGGGTAGTTGTCACCGTTCTGCGGGGCATTCCAGAAGTATGCGCTTCCGCCTTCGCCGAAGAATTCGCCTTTGCCGCTCCTGTAACCAGCAGGGAACGCAGAGAAGCCGTAGGCGTCCTCGTTGATAATGCCGTCTTTTGCTTCCCAGAGTGTTGTAGCCTTGAGTTTCCGGCCCGCAGTGGACTCTCCACCCACTGCGGCACTTAGGAGTTCCCATTCTTTCATCGTAGGCAAATGCCAACCACTGGGACAAGCAATCATAGCGGCATCCCATGTGTAAAGTTGACCATACTTGATGCAGCTACTAGGATTGTCATCATAGCAACAACTGTTATCTGTTACATAATTGAGATTCTGAGCCATCCATGTCTGCGTACCTATGTTTACCGTTTTATAGACCTGCCCATCTCGTGAATCAACTAACGAGCCATAGACTACCGACGTTGAACTAGACGGGAGTGAATACGCAGACGAACTGGAAAGTGACGTGCTTGAACCATTATAACCCCACGCATAAGGCATGTCGAAGGAATATTCGCATTCTGCCGGATAGTGCTCCGTGGACCCTGTAAATGTCAACCAAAAATACTCCATTGGCCGTCCAAAAGCATCGTGACCAACGGCATCTGGTTTAGGACATGTATAACCTTGCGGGCATTCATAGCAAATAAAGCAATGTTTCTTATTTTCTCCAACAACCTTTTCAGCCCCGAGATTTTTCGCATTACATTTGAAGATATCTTCAGTTATTCCCCACCACCATGTGCCATTGACGCATTCATAAGTTCTGTCTTCATCGACAACATACATCCTCTTTCCTGCATTGATGCTAGGGTCGCACATGCCCAAATCTTCATAAGATTGGACCTCCACGTTATCAACCTGAGTTTTTTCGACCTGCTCCGGTGACGTAGTAGCACCATTTCCTGAATTACAGGACACCAACGTTAGTGCAGCAGTAAAGCATATAAGGAATTTCAGGGAATTCATCGCACAATTAAACAAAAAAAACAACACCTCTTCAAATATAAAAACATCAAGCTTTTTTGAAATTTTGGCGATGTCAAGTTCGGTATTAAACTAGCCAACAAGAACATCGGCTTTATGCTCAAACGGTGGCTGAAAACGATTAAGGAAAAGATAGCCTGTCACATCCTACTATATTTGTGGTATGGAGTTTTTCACCAAGATTGACATTGCAAAGCCCGATTTCTGCCTGGATTACGGGACTCCCGTAGCCTTTTTCGGGTCCTGCTTCGCCGACAGCATCTCGGCCCAGTTTTCAGCCCGGAAGTTCCAGGTGCTTGCAAACCCCTTCGGTACGGTGTACACCCCCCTTTCCATCGCAAGGCAGATCAGGGCCATCGCAGAGGGAAAGGTCTTTACGGAAGAGGATGTTTTCCGGGACGGTCGCGAGGCAGGCGGCACGAACGCAGCCGACGCAGGCACGGCAGGTGGCGAGACTTGCGGACTGTGGCACTGCTGGGATGCCCACGGTTCCCTTTCGGCCCACACCCGAGAAGAGTGCATTAACAAGCTGAACACCGCAACGGCGAAGGCTCGGGCATTTTTGCAAAAGGCGGACACCGTCTTTGTCACCTTGGGTACGGCATTTGTGTATTTCTTGAACGCCGGCGACTCGGCAACCGGCGGCAGGGTCGTCGCCAACTGTCACAGGCAAGACCCCAAGCTGTTCACCCGCAGGATGATCTCCGTAGACGAGTCAGCAGAGGCCCTGACAAACATCATAAACGACCTGCACACCATCAACAAAAAGCTCCACATAGTCTTTACCGTGTCGCCGCTTAGGCACATGGCCGACGGCGCACACCAAAACAGCCTATCCAAGGCGACGCTGATGCTGGCCATTGACAAAGCACCCTATTTTCCCAGCTACGAAATCGTGATGGACGAACTGCGGGACTATCGTTTCTATGACAGCGATATGGTTCATTTGTCCGAAACGGCGGAAGAGTACATCTTTGATCGTATGGTCGATACTTACTGTAACGACACAACAAAGGCCAATATCGCCAAGGTGGAGAAGTTCCTGAAAAGCGCAAACCACCGCATCGTAGACAGAGCCTCCCCCGCTACCGCAGAATTCCAGAAAAAGCTCGCAGAACAAGCCGCGAGCCTTGAAAAGCAGATTCCGGGACTGTCCTTGAGTTAAGCCCCTTTCGGAACTACTTCCCGAAAAATTCTCGAACCTTTTCGCAGACGAACTCCAAGTCTGCGGGTTTCAGGCCGTAGAACATGGGCAGGCGGAGCAGACGGTCACTTTCGCTGGTGGTGTAGCGGTCCTCGCCATTGAATCGCCCGAAGCGCTTGCCCGCAGGGGCACTGTGCAGAGGCACGTAGTGGAACACGGCCAAAATGTCGTTCTTCACCAGGTGCGCGATGAGGGCGGTACGGGTCTTTAAATCTGCCACCTTCAGGTAGAACATGTGGGCATTGTGGCTGCATTCTGTCGGTATGTACGGAAGCTGCAAGTCGCCAGCGTCCGCAATGGGCTGCAACCGTTCGCGGTAGGCGTTCCAGCTGGCCATGCGGTTGTCGAAAATCTTCTGGGCGTTTTCCAGTTCGGCATACAGGTACGCCGCATTCAGTTCGCTAGGCAGGTAGCTGGAACCCAGCTCCACCCAGGTGTACTTGTCCACTTCGCCCCGGTGGAACTGCACGCGGTTGGTGCCTTTTTCACGGATGATTTCGGCATGGTCAGAATACTTCTTGTCGCTGATGAGGATGGCTCCGCCCTCCCCCATGCTGTAGTTCTTGGTCTCGTGAAAACTGTAGCAACCGAAGTCACCCAACGAGCCCAGAACGTGGCCCTTGTAAGTGGACATCATGCCCTGAGCGGCATCTTCTACCACGAACAGATTGTGTTTCTTGGCGATGGCGTTGATGGTGTCCATCTCGCAGCCCACGCCCGCATAGTGCACAGGGACAATGGCCTTGGTCTTTTCGGTAATGGCAGCCTCGATGAGTTTCTCGTCGATGTTCATGGTGTCGGGGCGGATATCCACGAACACGCACTTGGCACCCCGCATAGCGAAGGCATCGGCGGTAGACACGAAGGTGAACGAGGGCATGATCACCTCGTCGCCAGGCTGGATGTTGCAAATCAGGGCCGACATTTCTAGGGCGTGGGTGCAGCTGGTGGTGAGCAGAGCACGGGCCACCCCCGTCTTCTGCTGCAGCCAGGCATGGCATTTCTGGTTGAACTGTCCGTCGCCACAAATACGGCCGCTCTCTACGGCCTGCCGCACGTAATCATACTCGGGACCCACAAAAGGGGGCTTGTTAAAAGGAATTCTCATACCGATCCAAATACTCTTTGTTATTCGTAATTTAAGAGAATTATATACTTGATTACACTATTCCAAGCGTGCGTCATGGCGAACCAGATTCGCCATCTAGATTCCGGGTCAAGCCCGGAATGACGAAGTTTGGCGGAACATTGTATGTAATCCCCTAGATTAATATAGATTATATCGGAATGTAAAGATTAGTTTTTAACTTATTTTCCTATAAAAGTTTATTTTTAGGGAAAGGAAGATGGAGGTTTTTATGAATCGTAAGTTTAATGGTTTTATCGCCAAGTTCAGTTGCTTCGCTGCGATAGCAGCCTTTGCCCTGTGCGCCTGCGACGAGCAAAAAACAGAAAAAGCCGCGGCTGAACAGCCCGTGCAACCGAAGTCCCTGGTAGTTTTCTATTCCCAGAACGGCGCCACCAAGACGGTAGCAGAAATTTTCCAGAATGCCCGCAATACCGACGTCTTCGAGATCAGCCTTGTTCAGCCCTACCCCTCCACCTACGACAGTACCATCGCCGCCGTCCGTGACCAGCGCGAAAACAAGAAGTGGCCCGCTCTGGTTTACGCCAAGGCCAACCTGGCCAAGTACGACACGATATTCCTGGGCTACCCCATCATGTTCGGGAGCTTCGCGCCCCCCATCTACAGTTTCTTGGATTCAAATGACCTGAGCGGCAAGGTGGTGGTACCCTTCTGCACCTACGGCAGTGGCGGACGCAAGGCCAGCGCCAGCGAGCTCAAGACCCTGGCCCCGAATGCCAACGTGACTTTGGCCTACGGGATTTCCAACAAGCGTGTAACCGCCGAGAACGGGGCCGCAGTAGCCGAAGAGGAAATCAAGGCATTCTTTGCCGACCTAGAAGCAGGCAAGACCGACGAGATGCTCATGGGCGGCTACTCTGAACAACGCCCGCTTACCGCCGAAGATTCCGCCGTGTTCGCCGCCGCCACCAAGGACTACGCCTACCTGGGGCTAAAGCCCCTCAGCGTGTCGACGCAGGTGGTGGCAGGCACCAACTTCTTGTTCACCTGCGAGATGAAGGCTTTTGGCGGGCCTGCGACACAAACCAACGTAAAGATTTTCAGGCCTTTGCCGGGCCGTGGCGAACCGGAATTGATTGTGGTGGAGAAATGAAGTACTAGATTTCAAAAAAAGGGAGGTGTATATGGGTACAGTTAAAACACTGAAGTTTTCGGGCGTCCTTGCGGCAATAATTACCGCAGGGATTTCTGCGACAGCAGCCAGTGCCGCCATCAACGTCAACGTGGATACGGACAAGGGCGTCAAGAAGATCTCGCCGTATCTGTACGGGCGAAACATTGACAAGGTCAGCGACACAAAGACCGAAAGCGATTCTGCCGAAACCGATTTCATAAACAAGGTGAAGGAATCGGGCATCCACATGATGCGCGCCAACAACGGCAACAATTCCACCCGCTACAACTGGCGTCGCAAAATGACGGTTCACCCTGACTGGTTCAACAACGTTTACGCCCACGACTGGGACATTACCGCAAAAAAGATTCTTGACAAAATGCCTGGAGTGGACGCCCTGTACGCTTTCCAGCTCACGGGCTATGCAGCAAGCAGCACCGAATACAATTTCCCCGACTGGAACTGGAAGCAGGAACACGGCTCTTATCCGTCGCAGACATTCGACCTCGCGGGCGGCGGCGAAGTCTCTAACGACGGAAAAACGCAAACTAAAGCAGGCGACCCATCGCTCTATAACATGAAATGGCCCGCTGACTCCACCGTAAAAATCATCCCCCACTGGAAAGCCGAACTCAAGTACGACATGAGCCGTTTTAGATACTGGAGCATGGACAACGAGATGGAAATCTGGCGGGGCACCCATAACGACCTAGACTTGCCCGTGACCGGAGATTTTCTCGTTGAACGCTACATCGACGTGGCCAAGAAGGCCCGCGCCGCCTGGGGCGACATCAAGCTTACCGGCCCCGTGGTCGCCAACGAATGGCAATGGTGCCATATTGCCGCATACGATGGCGACAACAAGAGACCTTCCATTGATGGCAAGGAATACTGCTGGCTGGAATTCTTTATCAAGAAAGTCGCCGAGGCACAAAAGGCGAGCGGCAACCGCCTTTTGGATGTATTCGACATCCACTGGTACCCCACCGAAAAAGACTACGAAAGCCGTGTCAACTGGCACCGCGTGCTGTTCGACACCACATACTACTACAAGGGCGCTAGCGGTGTACGCTGTGCCTCTGGGACCTGCGACTGGAGCGACAAGGAGAAGGGCTACAAGTCCTACATCTTCGTGCGTATCAACAACTGGCTGGAGCAATACTTCGGCAAGGATCATGGCATCACGTTCGGCATCACCGAAACAAGCCTGATTGACGAAGACGACCCCATGGTCACGGCGCTCACTTATGCGTCTTTCCTCGGAACCATGCAGGACAACGGTGTCGAGATTTTCACCCCGTGGACATGGGGCGACGGCATGTACGAAACGGTCCACCTGTTCAGCCGCTACGGCCACGAAAACCGCGTGCAGTCCACATCCAGCAACGACTCGCTGGTATCCGCCTACAGTTCCATCAGCAACAAGGGCGATTCGCTCACGGTCATCTTCGTGAACCGCGCCGAAAAGGACGCCCAAGATGTGAACTTGACAATCAGTGACTTTAAAGCGGCGGGTGGTTCTGCAGAGACTCTCACCCTTTCGGGAATTACCGGCGAAACCTTTGTTTCCCACACTAAAAACGCCCTGAAAAAAGGATCGGTGCAGGTGTCCAACAATACGATTTCTACGAGTCTCCCCGCCAAGTCCATCACTGCGGTACTGTTCAAAGGACAGGGGTCCGTTCCTCCAAGCAGTTCATCTGCCTCGGTCATCAACAATTCCTCAGCTTCAAACTCCGGAAATTCTGACTACATTACCGCTTTACCCGGCAACCTGTTCCAGCATTCCGTCACTGTCCAGAATCGGGACATTTACATTGACGGCCTGCAACAAAACAGCCGCTACGCCCTGACGAATACCTTGGGCCAGGTTATTCAGAGCGGACTTTGGAACGTTTCGACCGGAGCGACGCTGAAGCTTAGCGTGCCTGCTACGGGCCGATACATTCTGCAAGTCAGCGACAAGAGCCAGACGATTGTGGTGAAATAAAGCAACATTTCAGACGACAAAAAAAAGCCCCTTTCGGGGCTTTTATTTTTTGCAGAGGTTTTAGTTTTTTATTCTGCGAACAGAGCCGTAGACAGGTAGCGGTCGCCGGTATCCGGGAGCAGGGCTACGATGGTCTTGCCCTTGTTTTCCGGACGCTTGGCCAGTTCCTTAGCAGCCCAAAGAGCCGCACCGGAAGAGATACCCACCAGCACACCTTCCTTCTTGCCGATCTCGCGACCGGCCTCGAATGCGGCTTCGTTGGCGACAGCGATAATCTCGTCATAAATCTTGGTGTTCAGGGTGTCGGGAACGAAGCCCGCGCCAATGCCCTGAATCTTGTGGGAGCCGGCCGTACCCTTGCTGAGCACCGGAGAGTCAGCGGGTTCCACAGCCACCACCTTCACGTTCGGGTTCTGGCTCTTGAGGTATTCGCCAACGCCGGACACGGTTCCACCGGTACCGACACCAGCAACGAAAATGTCAACCTTGCCATCGGTGTCTTCCCAGATTTCGGGACCGGTGGTGGCCTTGTGTGCGGCGGGGTTCGCGGGGTTCACGAACTGGCCGGGAATGAATCCGCCCGGGATTTCCTTGGCAAGTTCTTCGGCCTTGGCGATGGCGCCCTTCATGCCCTTGGCGCCTTCGGTAAGCACCAGTTCGGCACCGTAGGCCTTCATCAGCTGGCGACGTTCCACGCTCATGGTCTCGGGCATCACGATGATGATGCGGTAACCGCGGGCGGCGGCCACAGAGGCAAGGCCGATACCTGTGTTACCCGAAGTGGGTTCGATAATCACGGCGCCCTTCTTGAGCTTGCCACTCTTCTCGGCGTCGTCAAGCATGGCCTTGGCGATACGGTCCTTCACGGAGCCGGCGGGGTTGAAGTATTCCAGCTTGGCGAGAATCTTGGCACCGAGGCCTTCCTCGATGTGGGTGAGTTCCAGAAGCGGGGTGTGACCAATGAGCTGGTCGGCAGAGGTATAAATCTTTGACATGGTAGAAGTCCTTTTTTGTTAAGTGTAAAATAGTTAAATAGCGTTCAGAGCCTGATCGAGGTCGTTGATAATGTCCTCGTAGTGTTCCGTTCCAATAGAGAGGCGGATGGTAGCAGGCGAAATCCCGGCTGCGGCGAGTTCTTCCGGAGTAAGTTCCGAGTGGGTCGTTGTGTAAGGGTGCACCACCAGGCTCTTCACGTCGGCCACGTTGGCAAGCAGGCTGAAAATCTTGAGGCTATCGATGAACTTGAAGGCTTCGGCCTGGCCGCCCTTCACATCGAAGGTGAAAATAGAACCACCGCCATTGGGGAAGTAGCGCTCGTAAAGCTTATGGTCCGGATGATCAGCGAAGCTGGGGTGGTTCACCTTGGCCACCTTCGGGTGCTTCGAGAGGAATTCCAAAACCTTCTTGGTGTTTTCCACATGACGGTCCAAACGGAGCGACAGCGTTTCGGTACCCTGAAGCAGGAGGAACGCATTGAACGGAGAAATCGCGGCACCTTCATCGCGGAGAAGAATGGCGCGGATGTAGACGATGTAGGCAGCGGCGCCAGCAGCGGCCGTGAAGGGCACGCCATAGCTGGGGTTGGTCTCGGTGAACTGAGGGAACTTGCCGCTTGCAGCCCAATCAAACTTACCACCGTCAACGATGATGCCGCCGAGAGTGGTGCCATGGCCACCGATGAACTTGGTGGCGGAATGAATCACGATATCGGCACCGTGTTCCAGCGGGCGAATCAGGTAAGGAGTTCCAAAGGTGTTATCGATAAGCACCGGAATCCCCCGCTTGTGGGCAATCTCAGAAATGGCCTCGATATCCGGAATATCGGAATGGGGGTTGCCCAGAGTCTCGATGAGCACCAGCTTCGTGTTGTCCTTGATGGAGCTTTCCACTTCCTTCAGGTCGCGGGTGTTCACGAAGGTGGTCTCGATACCGAAGGGGCGAAGCGTGTGCTGCAACAGGTTGTAGGTACCACCGTAAATGGTACGCTGGGCCACCACATGATCACCCTTGCGAGCAAGAGCCGTAATGGCGTAAGTCAGGGCTGCTGCACCCGATGCGACAGCGAGGCCTGCAATACCACCTTCGAGGGCAGCGATACGCTTTTCAAAAACATCCTGGGTGGTATTGGTGAGGCGTCCATAGATGTTGCCAGCGTCTTTCAGATGAAAGCGATCAGAAGCATGCTGAGCGCTATGAAAAACGTAAGAGGTGGTCTGGTAAATGGGTACTGCACGAGAATCGGTGGCGGGGTCTGCCTGTTCCTGACCAACGTGGAGCTGAAGCGTTTCAAAATGAAGTTTGTTCTGTGTAGTCATTGTTGAAGTCCTTTTTAGTTTTATTACCTATCAATTTTGTAGGGAATAAGATAGAATAAGGACTTCTCCACGTCAACCCATAGAGTAATACTATTTAACTTTAGGTAGTTATAGCTTTTATTTATATCAGCTACTTAGCTTTTGCAATTTGACAGGTACTTGACCAGGTTTTCTACGTAGCGTTCGCCCACCATGCCAAGCAGCATATTGCGTTTGCAAATGTAGCCTATCTCCATAACACGGTGTGCTTCTTCGCTCTTGTCCCTAAAAGGTACAGCCAAATAATCCGAGCCATTCAATTCCTCGCAGATTATTCCAGAGCACAACGTGTAGCCGTTCAAGCCAATCATCAAATTCAACATAGTGGCACGGTCATTTGCCTTAATGGTACGGTTATACTCGTTCGTACTTAAAATTTCTTCGGCAAAATAAAAGGATCCGTTATCGCCCTGCTCAAAGGAAAGGCACGGGTAATCTTCCAGTTGCTTCAAGGTGATATACTTGTTTCCGGCCAGGGGGTGTCCTTTCCAAAGATAGACGTAAGCCTTACATTCAATGAGCTTATGAAATTCAAGGTCACGAGCGTCCAACAAGTTACTGATAATTTTCCGATTAAAGTCGCTTAGGTAAAGAATGCCTATATCGCTCTTGAAAGCAGCAACGTCTTCGATGACTTCTTTAGTACGGGTTTCACGAATAGCAAAATCATATTTATCGGTATCAAACTCCTTGACAGTCTCCACAAAGCTCTTCACCGCAAATGAATAGTGTTGAGTCGAAACACCAAATTTTTTCTTTCGTTTTCCTATTCTGCCGTATTTTTCAAGTACCGATTCATAATGTTCATAGAGTTCACGGGAATAGGCGATAAATTCCTCCCCTTCGCTCGTCAGGGAGATTCCTCGACTCGTGCGATTGAAGATCAGGATGTTCAATTCATCTTCCAAATCGCGAATTGCCGCCGTCAAAGACGGCTGCGAAACACAGAGTTTTTCGGCAGCCTTGTTAAAGGAACCCATTTCAGCAATACCAATGGCATAACGAAGTTGTTGTAAAGTCATAAAAGTCATTCCTGGCAAGGATAAAAAGCTTGGAAACCTCCGAACGAGGCAAAACTAAAAAATTTTCCTATAATTTCAATAGGAAGAACAAAAAAAAGACCTGATGTTTTCGTTTCTATACCGAACAATACGGGTATTTCGGTCATAAAAGTTTTGGATACGCCCCTCATTTTTCTATCTTTTGCCCGTAAAAATCAAGAGGTCTATTATGACATTTGAAGAGATGTACGCCCTGGCATGCCAGCGCAAAAAGGACATGCCCGAAGGCAAGGGAACCACGGAACTGTTCAAGAAAGGCCCCCACGGCATCGGCAAGAAGCTGGTGGAAGAAGCCGCCGAAAGCTGGATGGCCGCCCGTTTCGAAAGCCGCGACGCCCAGTGCCTGGAACTGTCGCAGGTGCTCTACTACGTGGCCGTGATGATGGCTGAAAAAGGTCTAACCCTGGAAGAGGTGTACGCAAAGCTATGATCAAGGTCGCTCTCCCCAACAAGGGCATGCTCTTCGAGCCTACCCAGGAACTTTTGAAGGCTTGCGGCTACAAGGCATCTAAGCCCTACAAGACTCTGACCCAGCTGGACACCAAGAACGGCATCGAGTTCTTCTTCTTGCGTCCAAGCGACATTCCCATGTACGTGGGCCGTGGCATTATTGACGCGGGCATTACCGGTATCGACTTCAACGCCGAAGCCAAGAGCCCCGCCGTGAAGGTGCTGGACCTGCCCTTTGGCGCCTCCAAGATGTGCGCCGCCGTGCCTAACGACAGCCCGGTGCAGAGCCTGGACGAACTGAAAGACAAGACCATCGCCACCAGCTTCCCCAACATTGTGGAAGGTTTCTACAAGAAGCCCATGGACTTTGTAGTGCTGGAAGGCGCCGTAGAGATTTCCGTGAGCCTGGGCGTGGCTGACGCCATCGTCGACGTGGTGGAAACCGGCACAACGCTGAAGCAGGCAGGGCTGCGCATTGTGGGCGAGCCGCTGTTCAGGAGCAACGCCGCCCTGTTCTGCAACCCGCAGAAGACGGGTCTGGAAGAGGTGCACACCCTGATCCGCCGTATCGAGGGCAAGCTGGTTGCTCAGTCGTACATGATGATCGAGTACGACTGCCCCGCTGAGCTGTTGCAGAAGGCCTGCGACCTGACCCCCGGTCTCGACGCCCCTACGGTCACCAAGCTCCACGGCCGGGAATGGTATTCCGTGAAGGCCATGGTCCCGCAAGAAGAAGCCAACGCCATCATGGACAAGCTCTGGGATGCCGGCGCCAGGAGCATTCTGCTGTTCGGCATCAAGAGCGCAAGAATCTAACGCATGCTTTCTCTCGCTTACCTAGCACGACAGCCTATCCTCGACCGCGAGGGTAAAATTTACGCCTACGAACTGCTGTTCCGCGATTCTCCGGACAGCGATACTGCCGTTATTGCCAACGACAACCTGGCTACCGCCCAGGTGCTGGAAAACGTTCTCACCAACATCGGGCTCCCGCGGCTCATCGGCGAAAACAAGGCCTTTGTGAACTGCAACCGGGAAATGCTCCTGGACAACATCTTCAAGCTGCTGAACCCCAAGTGGTTCGTGCTGGAGATTCTGGAAGATGTGGAGGTGGACGCCTCCCTGGTGAACGCGGTGGCCCACTACAAGGAGCGCGGTTTCGAGCTGGCCCTGGACGACTTCATTTTCAACCAGGAATTCCTGACCCGCTTTGAGCCCCTGTTCCCCTATGTGTCTTATGTGAAGATGGACCTGGTGGACAACAGCGCCGAAGCCATGAAGCAGGCGGCGGAATTTTTCAGGGCGAAAGGCATCAAGCTCTTGGCCGAAAAGGTAGAAGACGCCGCCACCTACAAGACCTGCTTTAACCTGGGCTATGACTTTTTCCAGGGGTTCTACTTTGCAAGGCCCGAACTGGTGACCGGCAAGAAGCTGGACTCCACCTCGGAGGCCATCATCAAACTTTTGTTCCTGCTGCGCACCCACCCCTCCTTGGACGAGGCCAGCACCAACCTGGAAGCCTACCCCGACATCGCCGAGAACTTCTTGAAGTTCGTGAATTCCAAGGCGGGCTATGTAAGCAAGCGTATCGAGAAGGTCCGCGACGCCATCGCCTGGGTGGGGCTACGGCATATACAGGAATGGCTCACCCTTGTTCTGTACGCCCGGCCTGAATTCGGCAAGACGCCCCAGAGTTCGCCCCTGTTCCAGAACGCCACCCACCGCGCCCGCTTTATGGAGATCATCACCCGCTTTATCGGTGGCACTGACGATGACCTGCCGGCGAAGGCCTACATGGTGGGGCTTATCAGCCGCGTGGACGCCCTGGTGGGCACCCCTCTCGAGAACATCTTGAACGTCTCCCCCATGGACGACGACATCCGCGAGGCACTGCTGCACAGGAAAGGCCTGCTGGGCAACCTGCTGACCCTGGCCGACGCAGTGGAGCAAGACGACAAGTCCACCATCGCGCAACAGCTGAAAGACCTGAAGATTTCGACCAACCTACTGAACCGTTGCGTCTACGACGCCTACAGCTGGTCCCATGAACGCTGAGCCCCAAAGCCTGGAAAACCTCATCGGCGAGTTCGCCAGCCTGCCCGGAATCGGCCGCAAGACCGCCCGGAGGCTCGCCTACCATGTGCTGACCCGCTCCAAAGAAGACGTAGCACAGTTCGCCCAGGCTTTGACTGCAGCGGCTGAGAACGTTCACCCCTGCCCCAAATGCTTTTGCTTTACGGACCAAGATGTCTGCCCCATCTGTACCGAGCGGGCCGACGCCAAGGCCATCTGCGTGGTGGAGAAAAGCTCCGACATTTTGCCCTTTGAACGCTCCGGCATTTTCAAGGGACTTTACTTTGTTCTAGGCGGGGTCATCTCGCCTCTAGATGGCGTAGGCCCCGAGCAGCTCCACCTGCCAGAGCTGGTGGAACGTATCAAAGCAGAACAGATCGAAGAGCTGGTGCTGGCCCTAGGGTCTAGTCCCGAAGCAGACAGTACCGCCCTGATGATCGACCGCATGCTCGCCGGCATAAACGTGAAACGCACCCGGCTTGCCCGTGGAATTCCCATGGGGAGCGACCTGGAATTTGTAGACGAAGTCACCATGCTCCGTGCCTTCGAAGGGAGGGTCAGCCTGTGAACCCGGTAAAGTTCGACTCCATCGAAATTACAAGCGCCGAATTCGTAAAAAGCGCCGTCTCCCTGAAGGGTCTCCCCGAAGAGCGGCTCCCCCAGGTAGGGTTCCTCGGGCGCTCCAACGTAGGCAAATCTTCCCTGATGAACGCCCTCATGGGCCAGAAAAGCCTGGTGAAGGTTAGTTCTACCCCCGGAAAGACCCGCGAATTGAACTTCTTTAAAGTCAACGGCAAGTTTTTTCTTGTAGATTTACCAGGAGTGGGCTTCGCCAAAGTCAGCATCCAGAAACGCGACGAGATGGGCGACTTTATCCGCGAATACGTGGAAAAGTGCAAGGACCTGCGGGGAATCATCTACCTGGTAGACATCCGCCACGGGGGTACCGCCATCGACATCGAGACGGTGGAAAGCATCCGTGCCACGGGCTGCCCCGTGCTGGTGGTGGCAAGCAAGCGCGACAAGGTGAACCAGTCGGAGTTTGCAAAGAACACGAAGCTCATCCAGGAACGCATGGGGCTGGATTCGAAACCTCTGGCCGTAAGCGCCCTGAAAAAGACAGGCCTTGACCATCTCTGGCAAGAGATTCTGAAGGCCGTCAACGGGAACGAGCTAGTTGAGAAGTAGATGGAGAACGCAGAAGAAAGAGTAGGCGCCTCGAAACTGACCCTGGTCGGAAAACTGTTCCACCACCTGGGGATGTTTTTCATGACCCGCACCCTGGGCCAGCAGGTATGCCTTTTCTTCCGCGCTATCGCCTCCATATTCTCCAAGACCCGCAGTTTCAAGACCGACTCCCGTAACGTCATTTTGCAGACCTTCTTTACCGGCGTAGAAATTTTCCCCATCCTGTTTATCGTGGCCACCCTTTTCGGTGCGGTGGTCATTGTGGAAGTCATGACCCTCATGGGCAAGATGGGCTTTGACGACGTGGTCGGCAACCTTGTGGTGGTAGTGATCATCCGTGAGTTGGGCCCTATCTTAACGGCATTCCTGATTGCAGGCCGAAGCGGCTCTTCCCTTACGACTTATGTGGGTAGCATGGTTATCAACTCCGAAGTAGACGCCCTGGCCACCATGGGCGTGGACCCCATCCGTTACCTGGTGATGCCCGGCCTGATCGGTGGTTCTATTGCCACACTCATCATGACCATCTTCTTTAGCGGCAGTGCCATCGGGGCCGGATTCCTCATTACCAAGGCAGCCATCTTCCTTACCGGTAACGCCCTGAACCTGCAGCTCACCTGGGACTACCTGAGCAACGAGATCCTGAAGGCTCTCTCCATCATGGACTTTGTGCTTATCATTGTCAAGCCGCTGGTGTTTGGCTGCATCATCACCATCAACGCCTGCTACCAGGCCCTGGACATTGCCCACGACGTACGCCAGGTGCCCAAGGCCACCTCCCGTTCCGTCATCAAGTCTTTCCTCTACATTGTTTGCGCCGACGTGGTTCTTTCGCTGTTCTATTTCTTCGATTACTTCAACGAACTGTCGAGAATTATCTAGAGGTGGAAAAATGCAAGACGAAGCACTGCGCATAGAAGATTTACACCTCACGTACCGGGGGCTTAACGGCACGGCTTTCTCGAAGCCCAGCGCTTACGGCTTTTTCAACACGGCGAAATCGGATGGCGATACCGAGCTGATTTCGGGAGCGAACCTTTCCCTGAAACGTGGCGAGACCCTCTGCATAGGCGGGCCTTCTGGCCAGGGCAAGAGTGCGTTCCTTCGTGTAATCGCAGGGCTTGCCCGCCCAAGTTCCGGCAAGGTCTTCTACTTTGGCGAATACATTCCACCGGAACGCCTTACAGCCCTAGAAGTGGCCAAGCGCCAGGTGGGTCTGGTATTCCAGAACGGGGCCCTGATTTCGAACCTGCGTGTCCGGGACAATATCGCACTGCCGCTCCGTTACCACAAGAAGGGTTCCGCCGCCGAAATCGAAGAAAAGATCAACATGGCCATGGACCTGATGCGCGTCCGCGACTGTGCGAACATGTTCCCCCACCAATTGAGCGTCGGCATGCAAAAACGCGTGGCCATCGCCCGTAGCTGGGCCATGGACCCCATGCTCCTCTTGATGGACGAACCTACGGCCGGGCTAGACAACTACAACCGTCGAAACCTGCTGCCCCTGATTGACAACATGCGGACCCTGTTTAAAACATCCATCATCATCATCACTCACGACCTGATGATGGCCAAGGAACTGGGCTGTAACCTGTGCTTTTTATACAGAAAGACTCTTACCGAGCCTCACAGCTTTGACTACTGGCTCAACGCCGACAACGATATTTCAAAAGTACTGTTCCGCGATTTGCGGAACAGCGGGTAAGCACTTCTTTCGCTACTATTCGTTCTTGATACAGCGGACAGAGGCGTAGTAACTTTTCGGCATGTAGGTAATGCCAGCCTTGCTTTCATTGTCAGACAAAACCATATAGTACGCACTACTGCCCGTAGTCGAACTACTCCAGAAACGCGCTTCTCCATTTAAACCCGAGCAATTGGAACTAGAATTACTGGTAGAATAGCCTGCCGGAAGAGCCGTAAATCCATACATGTCATACCAATAGTTGCTCCAGCCTTTACCCCCCTTGAGATTGGCTCCTGATTGTCGGTTTTGGGTATACGAGGTGATCATGGTATCTGCATTGACGATCAACGTCTCGAAATCCGACATGGTAGGCAAACGCCAACCACTGGGGCATATTCCAGAATTCGCACCAGACCAATTATAAAGACGACCGTATTTATCACAATTGCCAGCAACAAGTCCATAACAGATACTACCATAAGACGATGAATTGTAGTTCAAGTTTTCGGCCATCCAGGTCTGGAGAACATCGCGTCCATAACCGATTTTAACCGTCTTATAAACCCGGCCGGTTCCATCACGAGTATCACAGATTTCATTACTCTTATTATAGATATCGCTTCCACAGGTACCCTTGTCAGAATTATTTATAACGGCAGCATCACGCGTTCTGCACACCTGCGTATTTTTGTTGTAAAGATGATAAAGACTTGGATCACCGCAATAATCTAGAAGTTCATTGTTATTACCATGGTTACAGAACTGAACGTCCAAACTATAGACTGTAGATCCACAGCAGCCCTGCGTTTCCTTATCATAGCTCTGAGAACCGCACTTGCCCTTGACTACTCCACCAACACAGACTTCTGTTGTAAGGTCGTAGGTGGCCGTACCGCACACGCCAACAACAACACCATATTGGCACGTTTGGGTCTGAAGGTCGTAAGACACTCCATCGCACAAACCTTTCAATACACCATTTTCGCAGGTTCGCATACCATTAAGGTCATAGATGGTAGAGCCGCACACGCCCTTGACTACATTGTTCTCACAGATGCGCGTACCATCAAGAACATAGGTGGTAGTGCCGCACTTGCCCTTGACTTCACCAGCGACACAGACTTTTGTACCATCAAGGTCGTAGGTGACCGTGCCGCAAACGCCCTTGACCTCATCGTTAACACAGGTGTACGAATCACTAAGGATGTAGGTGACCGTGCCACACACACCCTTGACCTCGTTGTTTTCACAGGCTTGCGTACCATCAAGTTTGTAAGTAGCCGATCCGCATACACCCTTGACTTCATTATTGTCACAAATTTTCGTACCATCAAGGTCATAGATGGCGGTGCCACACTTGCCTTTAATCTCATTGTTGTCACAGGTTTTTGTACCATCAAGGTCATAGGTGACCGTGCCGCAAACGCCCTTGACCTCATCGTTTTCACAAGTTTCGGCTTGAAGGTCGTAAGACACGCCTTTGCACAAGCCCTTCAACACACCGCTTTCACAAGTACGCGTACCATCAAGATCATAAGTGGCCTTGCCACACTTGCCCTTGACCACATCTTCTTCACAAACCTGGGTGTCGGGATCATAGACGACAGTGCCACACTTTTTTTCCACCTTGACAGAACTGCTGCTGTCGCCATCGTCCTTACCAGATTTCTTTTCAGAGCTGCTGGAATCACCCGTTTCTTCACCGGCTTCTTCCGAAGAACTTTCTATGCCTTCTTCTTCGCCTTCATCGGCAACAGCGGCACTGGAAGAACTTGCGTTATTCGCCTTCTGGGCAGCTGCACTGGAAAGCGCTTCCTGCAGGTCCTGCAGTTCTTTCTTCAGGTCTTCTTCGTCGAGGCCTTCCTTGATCTTTTCAATGGTCGCAGAATCCACCACTTCAATCCATTCGTTTTCAAAGCAGGCGTAATAGACGGAATCCACCTTGGCAGCCGCCATTTCACAAGAATCGGGGAGAGCCGCCGTATTTACGTAGGTAGGGATATCTACAGAATCATTACTGCTGGAAGATTCATCACAAGCGGTAAGACATACCACCGTACACAGGGCCAGAGCCGATGTCCATAAAAAATTTTTCATTTTCTCTCCTTCAGAGACTATTTAATTTGTTTGGCCCCAAATTTAGCTATTTAGAACTGTTCGAAGAACTTGTGAACCTCTTCAGGAACCCAGGTGTTCTGCCAGTTGCCGCTGTCGTAGGCGGTCCACTGGTGCCCTCCGTTCCAGCTGCACCACTTGACCGGGAAACGTTCGTCAACAGTCGTGAAGTCGTAGCAGAGGTGTCCGCTGCCACCGACTTCCTTCGGCTTTTCTGCGCTGGCATCGGTGAAGTTGCCATCTGCATCGGCCTTGCCGTTGTTCTTGAGGATGCGCTTGAGTGCGCTGTCACGAGCGCGGTTGTAGCTGCAGGTGCCGTCATTCTTGCCGTGCACGGCCATCCAGGCGATAGGCAAGCCCTTGTTCTTCGGCAGGTAGATGTTGTAGTCGGCTGTTGCGTACACGGCTACGGCGCGCAGGCGGTCCTGCATGTCCTGGGCCATGGAGTTGGCGACCATGCCGCCGAATTCGTAGCCCGTCATGAACACGCGGCTGGTGTCAATGCAGTAGTTTTCTTCGAGAGCCGTAAGCAACTGGTCGATGAACTTGTGGTCCTTGTCGCTAGATAGGCTCCACGGCATACCGTCGGTATCGCCATGCGGAGAAACGAAGATATAGTCGCCGTTCTTGTCCAGCTTCTGCTGGCCGTAGTACGGACTCGGATGGTCCTGGTCCGGAGAGTGGTGGACGAAGTCTTCGGCGTTAGAGCCTATGCAGTGCATGGCGAAGAGCAGCTTGTACGGTTTCGTGTTGTCGTAGTTCTTCGGCAAGGTGATGAAGTAGTCACGTGTTTCGCCGTTGACCTTCATTTCGAAACGGTCGCCGTTTTCGACACTCTTGGTCTTTCGCAGCTTTGACGTCGTGCCGCAACCCTTACTCGGGGTCGGGTCGTTCTTCAATGCATAACCGAAGGCGTAGGTAATTTCCATCAATTCGCTGCTGGAACTAGACGATTCATCGGAGTTGCTCGATTCGGGTTCGCTATCGGAACTGGACGATTCATCGGAGTTACTCGATTCGGGTTCGCTATCGGAACTTTCTTCATTGCTATGCTTCTTTGCAGAACTGCTGGAAACATTATCCTTGCAACGGCGGCCGGTGCATTCCTCGCTACTAGAACTTTCGGGTTCTTCGCTTTCGCTAGAACTTACAGCTTCACTTTTGTCACTGGGTTGCTGGCGAGTTTTCTCGGCTGCTTTTTCTTCGAGAGCCTTTTTCAAATCTTCCAACACCTTCTGGATTTCTTCTTCGTCCAAATCCGCCTTGAGCTGTTCCACAGTAGCGGAGTCGGTGATTTCGATCCACTTGTTCTCAAAGCAGGCAAAATAGGCCGTGTCCACCTTGGCCAATCTCATTTCGCAAGAGTCAGGGAGGCCTGCCTCGGTTTTATATTCGGGAATACTGTAGTCAGCCCCTTCCCCGCTATTACTGTCGCCACAACCACACAAGGCAACAGCTACCAACAGTGATACAACTGTCCAAATTGCCTTTTTCATAAATGCTCCTTTTTCACTATTTTATTATCAAATGTAAAAAAAAGTCTACTCTATTTTGTATATTAAAACCAGGAAACAATAGGCTTTTCATGCTCTTACCTTTACCCGACGATTTTCATGCACACCTGCGGCAGGGCGACTTGATGCCCGGCTACGTGCGGGATTTGGCCGCACAGTTTGGCCGTGCCATCATCATGCCCAACACCGTTCCCGCCATGACCAGCGCCAAGGCCATCGCCGAATACAAGAAGGAAATTCTTGCGGCGGCAAAGGATGTGCGTCCGGACTTTGAACCCCTCATGACCTTCAAGCTGAACCCGAACTACACGGAGCAAGACCTGAAAGACATGATGGCCGTAGGCGTGGTGGCCGGAAAGTATTACCCCGCAGGAGTCACGACCAACAGCGCTGACGGCATCAGCGACTTCGAAGGGATTTTCCCTGTGGTGGCCCTGATGGAAAAGTTGGGTCTGGTGCTGTGCGTCCACGGCGAAGAACCGGGAGAGTTCTGCCTGGACCGCGAACCCGCCTTTATCAAGCGGGTGGAAACCCTGGCCGAAAAATTCCCGAAACTGAAAATCGTCTTCGAGCACGTGAGTTCTGCAAAGTCCGTAGAGGCGGTCAAGAAGCTTGGGCCAAACGTAGCCGCCACCATTACGGTGCACCACCTGATGATGACTCTGGACGACATCGTAGGGGACGCCCTCCGGCCGCACCATTTCTGCAAGCCCCTGCCCAAGCGGCCGGAAGACCGTGCCGCTATTCGCGAAGCCGCCTTCAGTGGCAGCCCCAAGTTCTTTCTCGGCACGGACTCCGCCCCGCACCAGTTGGGCAAAAAGGAATGCCCGTGCGGGGCGGCGGGCGTCTATAGCGCTCCTGTGGCCCTGCCTCTCCTTGTGCAGGAATTCGAAAAGGCCGGCCACCTGGACAAGCTCCCGGACTTTATCGCCGGCTTCGGAGCCGACTTCTACAGCATTCCCCGCACCACCAAGCAGGTGGAAATAGCCAAGGAGCCCTGGACTGTGCCCGCCACCGTAAACGGGGTGGTCCCGCTGGCCGCCGGCGAAACTTTGGAATGGAAAATTAAGTAGGCATTCTATGGCTTTTATTCGCGCAGTTCTTTACTATTTGCTTGTAGCCCTGGCCCTCTGCCTTACGGGCATCCCCTTCATGTTCATCGTCGGGGGCATCTTTGGCAAGTGGCAGTACAGCACCAAGATCTGCGTCGTGTTTTTCAGGTACATGTTCAAGATTTTCGGCATCAAGGTGGTGGTCGAAGGCAAGGAGAATATTCCCGACCACAAGCAGTTCGTAATCGTAGCGAACCACCAGAGCTTTTTGGACATCAACGTTATCTGGCCCTCTATCGCCATCACCGCCTTTGTCGCCAAGGCCGACCTGTGGAAGATTCCCGTATTCAGCTGGGTGCTGAACCACATCGGTTGCATTCCCGTACACAAGAATCCCCGCAAGAACGTGGGCATGGGTGAACTGCTCAAGGACCGCCTCGCCCGCGACTTCACCATTTCCGTTTTCCCCGAAGGACACCGCAGTGCCGATGGTCACCTGCTGCCCTTCCAGAACGGCATCTTCAAGATGGCCAAGGAAAACGCCCTGCCCCTTTTGCCCGTGACGCTGGTAGATACTGGCAAGCGTCTATCCAAGACCAAGTGGGCGCTGACCCCGGGCGTAACGAAGGTCATTATTCACCCGCTGCAGACACCGGAAAGCTTTGCAGACAAGACGGCGATGCAGCTGCGGGACGAAATCCACGATATGATAGAATCCGCACTCCCCTACAAGCAGGCGGAAGCAAGTGTTTCAAAGGAGGCCTAACATGGCAAAGCAGTTACCAAGCGAAGAACAGATTATCGCCATATTGCGTGACGAACCCATGGTAGGGAGCCAACTCCGCGGCGCTCTGGGACTCCCTAAAAAGCAGAAGATGGCCTTCAAGCAACTGCTGGCCGACATGGTGGAACGCGGGCTCCTAAAGCGCACCAGTCACAAGGAATACCAGCTGGGCGATGGTGAGACCCTTGAAGAAAAGCGGGAGAAGCGTTTCAAGAAAATTGCGGAGCAGGGCGGTGAAGACAACCGCAGACCCGCAGCCCGCAGCCGTAGGCAGAACGACAAAGAAAATGAGACTCGAATCAAGCGAGGAATTCTCCACCAGATTGGCGACGAGGACTGGGAAGTCCACGAACTGGAAACGGGCAAGGTCTACGAGATGTGCCACCGCAGGCAGGCCCCTGGCAAAGAGGGCGAGACCATCAGCTTTACGCTGTACCCCCACCCCAAGCGCAAGCACAGCTACCTGGCCAAGGTGGACCACGGCGCCGACATTCTGAACGTCACCTGGGCCGAGGTAAAGCAGAAGTTCATGGACGAGAACAACCTGCCCAAGGACTTCTCCCCCGCCATCAAGAAGTTTGTAGAGGGCATCAAGGAGCCCGGCCCCAAGGATTTCAAGGGCCGTGCCGACTACCGCAAGCTGGACGTGCTGTGCATTGACCCTGAAGGCGCCATGGACCACGACGACGCCATCAGCGTAGAGCGCACCGCCAACGGCTACAGGCTGGGCGTACACATCGCCGACGTGAGCTACTACGTTCCCGAAGGCTCTGATCTGGATGAAGAGGCCCTTGAAAGAAGCTATACGCAGTACCTGCCCTGGACCGCCGTGCCCATGCTCCCCGAAAAGCTGTCTAGCGGAGTGTGCAGCCTGCACCAGGGTGTGGACCGCTGCGCCTTCACCTGCATGATGGAATTGGACAAGAATGCCAACGTGCTCAGCTGGGATTTCCACCGGAGCGTGGTGAACATTTCGAAAGGCATCACCTACCAAGAAGCGGTGAAGCTGATGGAAGCTGGCGATGACTCTATCAAGGCCCTGGCCGAAGTCACCGCGCTGCTCAAGAAGAACCGCACCAAGGAAGGCCTGCTGGAATTCAAGAGCACCGAATACGGCTGCAAGTTCAACGAGGCCGGTGAACCCGTACAGATTGTGCCCCGCGAAACCGACGAGAGCAATTCCTGGGTGGAAGAGTGCATGCTCATTGCCAACAACTGCTGCGCCAAGGAACTGAAACGCCGCAAGCTCCAGGGCATCTACCGTATCCACGAGGCTCCCGACACCAAGGACATTATGGAGCTGTACTATATGTACCCCGACCTGTTCAAGGACGCTCCGGTAATGCTTCGCGATTTGGGCAAGCCCCGCAGTGGCGATACCAACCTGAACCCCATCGCCTTCAAGCTGTACCAGCACCTGGTCAAGCGGGCCGGAGATGACGAAACTCTGATGAACCGCATTCTGCGCAGTATGCAGAAAGCCCACTACGACAGCAACAGCTTCGGGCATTTCGCTCTAAACTGGCAAGACTACAGCCACTTCACCAGCCCCATCCGCCGTTACGCCGACCTGTGGTGCCATAGGGAACTGGCCCGCAAAGGGGACGAGATTAACGCCGAACGCGCCGAGAATATCATCGAAGTTTGCGATTTGATTTCGGCCAACGAAATCAAGAACATGAAGGTGGAACGCATTTCCATCAAGGTATGTAGCTGCTGGATTCTGAAGGACCGCATCGGTGATGACTTCGAGGCAAACGTCACAGGCATCGAGGAATGGGGCATCTACGTCTCTATCCCGGACCCCATCGCCGAAGGCCTGGTGCGCTTCCGCGACATCGCCGGAGACGACTTCTACGTTTTCAATCCGGACCAAGGTCTTGCCTTCGGCAAGAAGAGTGGCCGTACCTTCCGCAGGGGCGATAAGGTAAAAGTTAGGCTGTTGCGCGTAGACCCGCTTCGCGGTCAGGCGGACTTTAGCATTCTGGAAAAGCTCAGTGGCGACCCCAAGAAGCGCCGCCGGCAGGGAGAATCCCGCGACGGATATCGCGATGTTCACGAGCGTGCCGACCGAGCCGCTGCCGCAGAAGCCCTTGGCTATGTAAGCCAGCCTAACGAATTTGACTTTGACGAAGACGCCCCAAGCTTTATCCGGAACGGACGTGGAGCCCGCAAGGAGCGACCCCGCAAGACCATGGGCGCCAAGAGTTCTAAATCCAGTGGTCCCAAGGCTTACGGTGAAAAGCTCGCCCGTGGACGCGGAGGCCGAGGCAAGAGCGGAAGAAGGTAACAATGCAAAACGACAAGGTGATACTATACGCAAGCTACCAGAAAGGGCCGGAGCTTCCCGGCTATATCCGCTTTGCGCTGCAGCACCTGTCCGAGACGCCTTTCCGCGTGGTGCTCCTGACCAACAAGCGGGAGCTTTCCCCCGACACCCTCAGGTTCCTGGAAGACCACAATATTTTCCTTTATCTTACCGAAAATCACGGCCTTGATTTCGGTATGTGGCGCCGTTTCCTGAAAGACTTGGCAAACGGCAAGGGAAATTTCACCACCCTCAGCGGAATTTCTCGACTGGTATTGATGAACGACTCCGTCGTTTATTACCGGAACCGCTTCCAGGAATTTTTTGACCGGGCAGAAAGGAGTGACGCCGATGCCATCTCCCTGACCCAAAGCGAAGAGGTCCGCCCCCATCTGCAAAGTTATTTCCTTTATCTCAAGCCAGAATCCCTAGGGGCATTTTACATGCACCTGCTGGAAACTCCTGAGCAGGAAACTTTTTACGACGTATTTCACCGACTTGAAATCGGCATGGCCAGCGCCTTCGAAGACGCAGAAGTCCGCACCGAAGCGCTATACCCCACAAGAGGCCTGCAAGACATATACTCCTACCCGGAACTCATCGCTGCCGGCGCCGGATTTATCAAGTGCAAATTATTGCAGCGGCGGTTCAGCCTAAAAGAAAAGGTCTCCTTCATCAAGCGTGAAGCCGGAGACATCCTAAACACAGATTACCACTCCCTGATAATCAAAAGCGGAATAGCTCCGGGTTTTAAAGAGGAGTGGCTCCCCGCTCCAGCCGGAATAATCCGGCAAACCGCAGACAAACTATGGGAAAAGCCCCTAGAAAAACTGGGCATTCCTCTCTATAAAAAGATTTTCACTTTTAAGAATAGTTCAAAGAAGACCTAGGTCTACTTCTTCACTATCTCGGCGTCTTTCACGTCCTTGCCTTTCAGCTTAGACGAAGTATCGCCAGCTGTGGCGAGGCCGCGGTTGATAATCTTGTACTGGGCAATGCTCCAGAAGTTGGAGATAATCCAGTAAAGCACCAGACCCGAAGGCATCACCGCACTGAAGAAGAACATCATGGCAGGCATCATCCAGACCATCATCTTCTGCTGGGCCGGATCCATGCCGGCGCTGCCGCTCATGGTGACCTTGGTCTGGAAGTAGGTAGTAACCACCATAATCCAGGGGAGCACCGCCAGGCCATCGGGCATCAAGAAGGGAATGCTGAACCCATGGAAAATCACGTCACTACGGCTCAGGTCAGAAATCCACAAGAAGGCGGGCATGCCACGAAGCTCGATGGCACGGCCAAGCACAAAGAACAGGCCCATAAATATAGGCATCTGGATAAGCATGGGCAAGCATCCGCCACTGCAGCTGGCCAGCGGGTTCACGCCGTTCTTGGCGTAAAGTTCCATGACAGCGGCCTGCTTCTTCTGCGGATCGCTACGGTACTTCACGTTGATCTCATCCAGCTGGGGCTTGAGCTTGCTCATGGCCCGAGTAGACTTGAGCTGCTTTACCGTAAAGGGCGTGGTAAAGGCACGCACGATGATAGTCACCAAGATGATAGCCACACCGTAATTCGGGATAATGGAGTAGAAATACTTCAAGAGCTTCAGGAGCCACTTGCAGATCCATACGAACCACACGCTGGAACCGGGGAACCACTTGGAGCCCGTCACGATAATCTTCTCGTAGCCCTGGTCCAGAGATTCCACTTCGTCCCACTGGAGGGGGAGCACCATAAAGCCGAAAGCCACGGAGTCTGCGCGGACGGCGTCGGCGATGGTAAGGCTGTAGGTGCCCGGATCGGGGTTACCTTCGGTAGCCACATCGATATGCTTGGCGTTCACCTTCACGGGAACGGGCTTGTCGAACTGAACCGACAGGGCCACGTACTTGCGGCGCATGCCCACCCAGTAGTAGTTGGCATCGTCCAAAGTCATGGTGTTAGAGACCGTCTCGCGTTCGGTAATCTCGCTATTCTTGAAAATCACTTCGCTAAAGAAATAGCTGGCCCCGCCAAAGCTCTTGCCCTTGGGAATGGATTCAGTCTCCTTCATGCCGCCCATCCAGGACAGCTGATAGTCTGCCGGCTGGAAACCAACAAAGCGGTTCACCTGACGCACAGCCACGCCATCCTTGGTAAACCCATAGCTACGGATAACCTGCTTACCGCTCTTGTCGCTGAACACAAACTTCACCGTAGTATCGCCAGCCACCTGGATCTTTTCAGGAGTGTCGCCCAGGTCGAACAGGGCTTCGCTCAGGTCGGCCTTGCCAAGCTTCAGGTCCAGGGCACCAAGGGTGGTATCCTGGATAATTTCAGGGAACTTGCCGGCGCTGTCGGGCAGGGCCTTCACGATAACGCTCTGGATTCGGCCACCCTTGTTGGTAAGGGTCATGATAAACTTGTCGGTCTCCACCGCAACCGTGCGGGGTTCAATCACCTTCGGGGCTTCGGCCGTAGAATCCGTGGCGGCCTTCGCGCTGTCAGTAGCCTTCACGCTGTCAGTCACAACGGCAGCACTGTCCACCGCAACCTCGTCACCAAGAACCGGTGCGGCCTTCAGTTCCGGAGCCTTGTCGTCCAGGACCAGCTGGTCGGCCGAGTCGGCACGGGCAGCCTGCACAACGGCAGCTTCCTTCTCTTTCGCCTCGGCCTGCTGCTTCGCGTTGTTCGTCGACATGGTCATCCACCAGATGACGATAATGCCGATAAGGATAGAACCTATGAGGGTATTCTTGTTCATGTCTTTTCCTTTCTGGGAGGCACCGGATCGTAGCCGCCCTTGCAGAAGGGGTTACATCTTAAAATTCTAAAAACCGCAAGATAGAAACCTTTGAAGGGTCCGTGTACCCTAAAAGCCTCAATTGCATAGTTGGAACAGGTGGGCTGGAACCGGCAGACGCCATGAAAAAAGTAAGGGTGAACCAGCTGGTACAGGCGGATGGGGGCTATCAGTACCGCCACGAAGGCCCTCTCAAGCTTCGCAAGCATCGTCGCACCCGACACCCTGGCCCACCCACTCCATCTTGCGGAAAATCTTGAGGGCGGATTCCCGCAACTTCTCGGAGGTCAGCTCCTGCTGGCCGACGGTCACCACCACCATGGCCCAGACGGGCTTCTTGATGTTCGGGACCATTCCAAAAAACAAAGGCCGCAGAATCCTCCGGCACTTGTTGCGGTAAACGGCGTTACCATTCTTCTTTTTCGCTAAAAAGCAGAAACGACAAAAACCGTCCGGGCTCTCTATCCAACGCATGGTCAATGACGATGCTCGGACAAACTTGCCTTGGACGGCCACTGTTCGATAAGCGGGCTGGTTCGGCAGCCTATAAGAACGCAGAGCGGCGATGAGCCACCCCCCGGCTTACTTCTTATAGATGGTGTCGCTGACAGTCAGGCGCTTGCGGCCCTTGGCGCGGCGACGGCTAAGAACGGCGCGACCCCAACGGTCTTCCATGCGGGCGCGGAAACCCTGCTTGTTGGCACGCTTGCGGTTATGAGGCTGGAATGTTCTTTTCATGATAAAACCTTTCTAGTCGAAATTCAAATTTTTGAGTTCCAAATCTAGCAAAAATACCACATAAATCAAGGCCTGGGATGCCTATGTATGGGATTTTTAATCAAAAAAAGGGAAAAACAACGTGTTTTTCCCAAACTATTAACAATTTGTCAACACACTGGCTTCGTTCAAACCAGCTTGCGTATCTTGTTGTGGCCCTCGGTCTTAGCCAAATAGAGCACCTCTTCTGCCTTCACCAGGAACTGGGAGAAATGGGTATAATCCCTATCGCCACACACGATAAAGCAGCCCGACACCGTGACACGGGCATCGGGGAACCTTTCCCAACGAAGGTCGGCAATGCCTTCCCGGATGCGCTCGGCACGGGCAAAGGCTTCCAGCTCGGATCCGTTCTTGAACACACACATGAACAGTTCCCCGTCCATACGGCCGCAGCATTCCCCAATCCTATCGTCACGTTCCTGAATCAGGTATCTTGCCACATCACAAAGTACCTGGTCGCCAAAGAGCTGGCCATACCTGGCATTCACCTCACGAAATTCGTCCATATCCAAAAGCAGCAGGTAATATTCCTCACGCCGAGGCCAGACCACCCCTTCCAAGAAATGAGTCACGTAGCCCCTGTTGAAAAGCCCGGTCTTGGCATCACGCTTAGACAGGAACTCTAGCCGCGCAAGCATCTTCTCGCGCCCTTTCCGCTCGGAATTGTAAGAATGTAGGGCAAAAGCGTTGACAACAAAAACCACAATTCCCGTGATAAGGAAGGACACTAGAATGTCAACAACGGCCGCCTGGTGGTCCAGAGCCACCACGTAATCGGGATACAGTTCCGAAAGCACAAAAGTTATTTCATAAGAGAGTATAGAGATGGCGAACACCACCCACTTGCTCTTGCCAGGGCAAAAGGCGCAAAGGAACACCGAGGTAAGACAGTAAAGGGTCATGCCGCAGTTGAACCCGCCGCACAAGAAGAACAGCATGGGCAACAAGAAGCAGCTGAGTAAAAGGCACATCACCACATAGCAGTGGCTATACATACTGGTCCGGACCGCCACAAAAGCGAGAACTGCGCATACGACGCTAGTCAGCAGGCATACCGCCGAGGTAATGAGGCTAATTTGTTCGTATATAGTAAATATCGTGGAGGCAACGCTCGCCACCAACACAATCACAAGGAACACCCAAAATAGGGTTCGTTCCAAGGAATCCTGCCTTTGCAGGAACAACTTCAGTCTACCGATCATCTGTCGGATAATCCTTTTTTTCTCCCAAATACACTCTTTTTAACCCAAGGGGAAAAGATAATATAAAATGAATATTCCAATTTGGAAGAGTATACCCCCTTTACCATAACTTTGTTATATTATTGAAGGCAAAGTCAATATTTATAGCAGGTAGTGTATGGAACTGACCCCGTTAGATATCCGCAACCAGACATTCCACAAGAAAAACTTCGGCGGCATCGACCCCGACGAGGTAAAGGCATTCCTCGAAACCGCAGCAACCGCTTTCGAACAAATGTCCAGAAACCGTACGGACCTGACCGAACGCCTGAAAATCGCCGAGGAACGCGTCAACTACTACCGCCAAATCGAAAAGACCATCCAGGATGCGGTGGTCACCATGCAAAAGACGGTAGACGAGGTGAAGGCCTCCGCCGAAAAAGAAGCAGAACTGATAATCGCAGAAGCCAAGGCCAGGGCCATCAAAGAGGTTGAAAACACCAAGAAAAGCGCCGAAGACCTCCGGGCCGAAATCGAACAACTGAAGCAGATCCGTACCAACTACTTCATCCGTTGCCGAGCGCTAATTCGTGGCCAAGAAGACCTGCTGTCCGCCATGGAAAACGACCAGCGAGAGCTGAGCGAACCCGCACCCGCAAAGCGGCCCGCCACACCTACGGGGAACGTTATCGGCTAGGAACGGGAGGCTCCCGTGAAAATAAACATCAAGGTACACGCAAGAAGCAAGCGGGAATCCGTCACGGGAAACCCCGACGGCAGCTACAAGGTAGAGGTCAAAGCACCCCCTGTGGATGGAGCCGCCAACGAGGCTATCTGTGAACTCTTGGCCAAGCACTTTGGAGTCCACAAACGGGATGTATCTGTCGTGGCAGGAGCCACCAGCAACAAGAAGGTTGTTGAAATCCAGGGGCTCTAAGCTGTACCGGATTTGTAAAAGGGACGGGTTCATGAAATTTCAGAAGAAGACAATCCATTACCTGGCGAAGGCGATTCTCTTTATCGCCGTCGGTCTTTTGCTGAACATTGTCCCGGCAAAAATCGTCACCCATTTCGAACTGCCCGTTTTCTTTGACTGCCTAGGCACCATCCTTATCGCCATGATGGGCGGCAACCTGCCCGCTGTCATCGTCGGATTCTTCGCCAACGTCATCAATGGCATGTCCGACCCCGTCACCCTCTACTACGGTGTCATCAGCATCCTCATCGCCAGCAGCGCCTATGTATTCTACCAGAAAAAGTTCTTCCTGAGTATCCCCAAAATCCTGGTAGTAATCCTCACCTTCGCCCTCATCGGCGGGGGCATCGGCTCCATTATCACCTATTTCCTGTTCGGCTACAGCATTGGTGAAGGCATTTCGGCCCCGTTTGCACTGGCACTGCGGGATACCTGCGGACTGCCAGACTTCTGGGCCCAGCTCCTAGCCGATATTATCATCGATATTTTTGACAAGGCCATCGTCGTCATTTCGGCCGTGCTCATCTACCGGTGGATTCCCCGCAAGATTCGGGAGTTCTGCAACCACACGTTCCACATGGACCCCAATGTAGACGAACTAGCCGCCACCACCAAGCACTCACTGCTCCGGAAGGTGATGCTCATGGTCATCACAGCAGAACTGTTCCTCGGTGCACTGGCCTGCGCTATCGGTTTCTTCCTCTACCAGAAAGTTTCCGTTGACAAGTTCACCGAATTGGCCTACGGCGTCACCCAGGCAGCCAGTACCTTTATCGACGGGAACCGTGTTGACGAGTTCATCGCCCACGGACGTGAAGCCGACGGATACACTCTAGAAGAGGAAAGGCTCTACAGGCTCAAGAAGAGTTTCCCGCAGACAAAGTACCTCTACGTCTACAAGATACTGGAAGACGGGTGCCACGTGGTGTTCGACATGCCCGCCGAAGACGGCGAAGAACCGGGCCATCCAGGCGACATTGTTCCCTTTGACCCCAGCTTCGAACCTTACCTACCCCAGCTTTTCAAGGGCGACACCATCGAGCCTATTATCTCCAACGACACCTACGGCTGGCTCCTGACCATCTACAAGCCCATCAAGGACTCCCACGGCAAGACTACCGCCTACGTAGCCGCCGACATTTCCATGGAAGAAATCACCAAGGACGACGCCTCCTTCTTCATCAGGTTCTTCTCTTTGTTCTTCGGTTTTTCTATCATCATCATGAGCATCATCATCGAACTGGTGAAGCGTGGAATTGTGCGACCCGTCAACCGCATGGCCTATGCCTCTTCACAGTTTGCCTACAACCTCGAATCCGACAAGGACAAGGGGCTCATATCCCTCAAGGCCCTAGACATACATACTAACGATGAAGTCGAGCACTTGCATGGCGCCCTGCTCAAGATGGGCACGGAATCTCTGGATTACATCAAGCAGCTGCAGGAACAGACCAAGCGCATCACCCGCATGCAAGACGAGATTATTATGAACTTCGCCGAGATGGTGGAAGCCCGCGACACTAGCACCGGAAACCACATCAAGAAGACGGCCTACTACGTAGACGCCATCGCCCGGGAGCTCCAGACCGAAGGCGAATTCAAGGATGTTCTCACCGACGAATACATCGAAAAACTGAAACGCTCGGCACCTCTCCACGACATCGGCAAGATTGCAGTATCCGACCTGATTCTGAACAAGCCCGGTAAGCTCACCGACGAAGAGTTCACCATCATGAAGAACCACACCACCGAAGGCAAGAACATCCTTGAAAAGATCGAGGAGAAGGCCGGTGACACCATGGACGAGGGCTACCTGAAGGAATCCATCGAGATGGCCCACTTCCACCATGAAAAGTGGGACGGTTCAGGCTATCCCAACCGCATCAAGGGCGAGGATATTCCCCTGTCTGCACGCATCATGGCGGTAGCCGACGTGTTCGACGCCCTGGTGGCCGAGCGCATCTACAAGAAGCCCTTCACCTACGAGAAAGCCATGGAAATCATTACCGAAGGTGCCGGCAAGCACTTCGACCCCATCGTGGTAAAGGCCTTCTCCAAAATTTCAAGCCGCCTCTACGAAGAACGGACCCGGCTGGACAAGGAAACCTAAGCCCTACAGGTTCTTGTCTATCCAGTCGAAACGTTCCCGCATCCACTGGATCATCACTTCCACACCTTCTTCATAAGAATCATAGGGATCCTTCAGAGCCCAGTTCTCGGTGTTGGAAATAATGGGCCAGCGACGGTATTCGTTCTTGACGGCCTTACGGATCATCGATTCATACAGGGGAACACTATCCGCCAGCGCCCGGAATTTCTCACGACGCTCCTGCCAATAGGCTTTGGCCACGGTCTCTACCCAATCGCTCCTAAAAATACTGTTGTAGAGGCGGTAATACCGAATGTAAAAATCGGTGGCAGGCTTGTTCTTTTCGCGGGATGCATTTCCAAAGGCAAGGTCAAAATCCCATAGCGGACCAAAACGGATTGGACCACCCTTTTCCCAAGTAAAATAGACACTACGGGCGTAGTTGCCATCCTCATTCTTGGAGAACTCCTGGATCCAGTAAAAGGGTAAAAAATCTTCCATAGAAATCCACTCCTGAATTTCTTCCGGAGTCCACCGTTCAAAATTCCAAACAACATTTTCCAATTCATTCAAATGCGAAAGCAACAGTTGCGTCGTTTTTTCGTCTGGATTCTTGGGAGACTTGATATGGTAAATGTAGCCCCTGTTCGTAATAACATAGGGCGGATCGTATTTCTTGGTATCCTCTTTCTCCACCAGGAATGTGGTGTCGTTTTCGGCAATATCCACCCGCTCTTTCGCCACCTTCACCGTTTCTGAAAATAGGTAGAGCCCCATGTACTTGCGGTTCAGAAAAACCTCCACAAACTGCATCTTGGGAGTCCACCTGGAACCAAGCCATTCCGAAAGCCGCCCCATCATGTAGTTCCGCAGGTGAGTCTTGTCTCCATAGTTGGCGATAAGCGCGAAGTCCCTGTTCTTGGGCATGCCGAACAGGGAAACCTTGTCATCGAATTCCAGTTTCATACCGTACTTGGGCATCTTGAAGCTGGAGTTTCCGCGGCCACGGACCGTAAGGCTATAGACTTCGCTTTCGTAATTGTCCTTGCCGTATATCTGGAGCTTCGACGGGAATTCTGTTTCCCGGTCCCGCAGTTCATGAAAGTCTTCCGTCTCGATGACAATGCGCGGGAGCCCGGCATATGGATACTTGGAATCGTCCAGAGGCAAGTACTCCGAATTGTTGTCGGGGGTTTCCCAGAAACAGCCTGCCAACGAAAACGACAATGCAACCAAGCCCGTTAGAAAACCTAACGATGTCATTGCGAGGAGCCGTAGGTGATGCGGCAATCTAGTGACGGATTTGCAAAACACTAAACGTAAATGTAATAAGATACGGAAAAAAGAACAGAACGGGACAACTTTCGTATATTTTGAAATCGATGACCACGAAAATCGGACTATCGTTGCTGCTTTGTGCGGGTATCGCCCTTGCTACCGAAGGGCTTGTGCCGCTGCACTTCCCGACAACATCCCTTTCCGTAGAAGTGGCCGAGGAACTGGACGACGACGTGTACAGCACCGACATGACCGCCTCCGTCGAATACGCCATCACCAATTGGTTCAGCCTGTACGGCAGCGGATCCTTCCGGTTCGACAGCTACAGCTACGAGTTCTCTACCAAAGGCTACATCCACAATTACTGCAACCTGCACGTGAACGGTTTCAACGAGAGCTATTTGGGTGTACGGACCTTATTTTACCGCAGCCTCGGGCTTGATGCGGGCTGGAGGTTCCCACCTGGCGAAGGCTCCCAGAAGGAGGGTTTCCACAGGCTGAATGCGGAGCCCTTCGTGCTGTTTCCAGCGACACCTCACCTGCTGTTAGGAACCGCCCTACGGTACAACACCTTTCTAGAAGACAAGAATTTTAAGCCCGGCGACGAAATCGGATTCAAGGCCAGCCTCTTGTGGAAATTTTGGTGGAGCGACGCCGAAAAGACCGGCTGGAAGTTCAGCGAGGTAATGCTTTACCAGGCTCGCATCCAAGAATCAGAGAATCACAACCTGGCCAAGAACTGCCGCAAGATGGACGACAAGTACAAGGGAATGAAAATCGCCTTCGCCCTGGCCAGGGACTTTAGGTTATTCAACGCACCATTGGAACTGGGGATAAACTACACCATCAACAAGGGAACCCTGTTCGGATTCGAGACCGGCCACCGGGTCGGCATTTATCTTGGGTCAGAATTGCCTTAGACTTTTGTCATTCCCGGCTTGACCGGGAATCTCCTCGCTTATCCAACCAGGCAAAAATGTTGGCCAGCACCGTTCCACTGATGGAATGGTAAGCACAGCTTAAGGCGCAGGGCACCATGCAAAGCACCGCCTTGGGGTTGGCCGCCACGTTTTCGGGGTTGGCAAAGAAGGCCATGGCAAGCACGGTGGCCATGCCGGCATTCTGCACACCCACTTCGATAGCGATAGTACGTTTCTTGGCGGTATTGAACTTAAAGAGTCTACCCACGCTATAGCCAAGCACATAGCCCAGCGCATTGTGACAGAACACCACCGCAAGCACCAAGAAGATCAGCGAAAAGCCGTTGGTCAACAACTGCGGGCGCACCGTCACCACCACGCCGCCCACAATGAGCATCAGGCCAATCACGCTTACCGCAGGCATGTTCGCCTGGATTTCCTTGAACACGGCGCGCTTGCCCAAGAAGTAATTGCAGAGGAACCCGATGGTAATGGGCGCGATTGTCACATACAGAATGTTCAGGAACATACCCTTCGCATTCACGTCGATACTGGTGTCGGCAAGCCAAAGCACCAACAGCGGAGTCATGATAGGCGCAAGGAGGGTGCTCACCATGGTCATGCTCACGGAATACGTGACATCGCCACGGGCCAAGAAACTCATGACGTTGCTGGAAACACCGCCCGGGCAGCACCCCACCAGAATGATACCCACAGCAAGGTAGGGGTCCAGCCCGAACACCTTGGTAAGCCCGAAGGCCACAAAGGGCATAATCGTGTATTGCGCCACAGCGCCCAACAGAATGTGGAAAGGCTGCTTCAGCAGATTCCGCACGTCGTCCATAGAGATGGTAAGACCCATGCTCAGCATAATCACGCCGAGAATGATGGAGGATACATTCCCGTGAACCCAGCCGAAAGCGACCGGAACGAAGAATGCGACTATTGCGCTTGCGATGACAAAGGGGGAAGCGTAGTTGGAAAGCAGACGGCTAATAGCCTTGATTACCTTAAGCATGCCCCAAATATAGAACTCGGTGGCAGGGCAAGCAAGCCCTACTTGCGTACGACGGTCACAGCGGCACCCAACTGTAGGGTATTCACTTCGTCAACAGGGCCCCGTTTGGAGTTCTTATCCACCTGGAACTGGTCGTCACCCCATTCCTTATCGGACCCCACATCACTCCAGTAAATGGCCGTGTTCAAGGTTATGCCCACAAAATAGTGCTCCGAAACTTTCCAAACGTTTCCCAACTCGAATTTATAGCCCACTTCGTCATCGGCATAATCCATATCATACTTGTCCCAGGAATTATCCGGAACCAAAAAAGATACCGATGTTCCCACAAAGAACCCGTCCAGAAGCGACACCAAGTTCACGAAGGGGTAAACCTTGACCCCAACGCCATAAAAGGGGCTGAGTTGGCCACCGTCCTCCTTGAATTCTTCCTTGTCCCGTGAATAGTACTTGTAATAAGAATCCCCGAAGGACCAAGCCAGGCCCAAATCAAGAAACAGAATGCCTCGCTGGAACAAAAGCACACCAACTTTTGATTCAAATCGCGGCCCACTACCTTCAAAGGAATAAATGTTGTAATAGAGGTCCTTATCGTAAACCATTTCGTCCCGGTCGGTATCGTGGTACCAATGGGCAATAGATTCCGTCTTGTATTTAGACTTTGAATACTGCGCCCCTGCAGAGATTTCAAAATAGGGGTAGACAAATTCCGATGCACGGTGACGCCGCCTCTTGCGGGGCTGCGCCGGTTCGTCCGTATCGGCCAGGGTCACACACACCAGGCAAGCAATCAAAAAAAGAACACGGATCACGGCAACCTCAACACGGCGTAATTCACGAACTTGCCACATGAGGTGTCATCCGGTGGCAGGAACGTCTCCACCGTATATTCCCCGTTGATTTTCCGTTCATCAAATTCCACAAAGCGGTAATTGATATCGTCTTCGCCCCAACGATGGGAGGCGCTATCAATAACATAGGTAGGTAGCGAAATGGCTTTACCCGCACAGTAGAAAGAAATATCTACCGAAATTCTATTTTCGCGGCCCAGAGAGAACAGACTGTCACAATCCCAATAGCAATCGAGACACGCCATGTTTCGATGGTCAAAGGAGCCATATTCGGACACATCAGACGAGGTTTCAACCCAGGTAGAATCTCCCGCTTGGTAGGTGACCTGTAAATTCAAGGAATCTACGCCTGCAGGTTTTTGGGCGCAAATATAGGTGTAAATGCAATCTTCGCATTCTTCAAGAGCCGGGGAGCACATTAGGCAACAAAACGCCAGCCACGAAGACACCAGCACACAGTACACCGCAAATTTAGACCTAGGGAATTTCATCTAGTGGAAATATAAAAAGACCGCAGCGGTTTATTGCTACGGTCTGAATTTCTATGGATCCTATCGCGTCCTCACGGACGCTCCAGGATGACAGTCGCGGAGTTACGCCGGCTTGCGGCTATTTCACCACGATGTTCACGAGCTTGCCCGGGACCACGATGGACTTCACGACGGTCTTGCCGTTCATGAACTCTTTCATTCTATCATTTTCCATAGCGAGCTTTTCGAGGGCGGCCTTGTCCATGTCCTTCGCGACAGATGCCTTCGCGCGGACCTTGCCGTTCACCTGGAACACGACTTCCACGGTGTTTTCTACGGCCTTGGAGTGGTCGGCTTCGGGCCAGGCGACGTTCGTGAGCGATTCGTTGTGACCGAGGATGCTCCACATTTCTTCGGCGATGTGCGGGGCAAACGGGTGCAGCAACTTCACGAAGGTTTCGCACGGTTCGCGGTAG
>JAFVGH010000152.1 GCA_017475045.1 Fibrobacter sp.
ACCCTTGTCAAACGAAAAAAGCCGTTAGGAACTTGTCCTTACGGCTTTAAAACGCTGCTATGTTGGCGGAAATTGCGTTCGCTGATGCGGAACTTGTTTTTACCGCGTCACAGCTACTCCCACTCGATGGTTCCGGGGGGCTTGTGCGTCACGTCGTACCACAGGCTGCCAGCACCGACCGCTTCGAACTTGCGCCAGAGACCGGCGAGCATGCCCTGGTCGATTTCGGCGAAGTTTGCCGTCATGGCTTCGGTGGAGTTCACCGGTCGCATCACGATGCAGGGCTTGCCCGCCGTGCGGAGCGGAACGAGCACGACCGGCATCTGCCAGATCTTTTCGTACAGGTCGTTGGCCTGCAGGAATTCGGTGCAGATATTGTCGAACTTACGGAGCGTATCGAAGTTTTCACGAGTAGCGAACTGTTCTACAAGCTTCGGGTCTTCGTCAGCGACGCTACCAATCTGGTAGATGACGCGGTTGATAGCCTTGAAGCGGTTGGCAAGTTCGGTGGAGAATTTTTCGCAATCTTTCCAGGAAAGGCCGGTCGTGGTAATGAGGAATGGCTGTGCGTAAGTACGGCCATCGCCCTGGACGCCCACGCTCTTGATGGGGAGCAGGCGGCCTGCAATGTTGTTTGCCTTCAGGTAGTCGGCGAGGGACTGACCAGCGGTGTCCTTCACGTCTTCGAATTTCACCATGTCATTGGCGAGCACGCCGTCGCTGCAGAGCAGGCGCACGCCAAGGCCCGGACCCGGGAACGGGTGACGCCACACGAGGTTGTGCGGAATGCCCAGTTCTTCGCCGAGAGCACGGACTTCGTCCTTGTAAAGGTCGGCGAGGGGTTCGAGCACGAGGCCCTTTTCCATAAGGTCCAAAACTTCTTGCACGCGGTTGTGGTGCGTCTTGATCTTGTCGGCGTTCTTGGTGCCGCCGCTTTCGATGGTGTCGGGGTAGATGGTGCCCTGAGCCATCATCCACTGGTTCGGATCGAGGTTGAGCTTTGCCATTTCCTCGTCCTTCACCGTCAGGAATTCCTTACCGATGATGCCGCGCTTGGTTTCGGGAGCGGTCACGCCCTTGAGCTTCGCGAGGAAGTGTTCGCTAGCGTCGCGCACCTTAAGGTTGTTCATGCCTTCCGCCCTGAGGAAGTCCATAATCTTCTGGGATTCGCCGAGGCGCATCATGCCGTTATCCACGTGCAGGCCCAAAACCTTTTCCGGTCCGAGCACGCGGTTCAAAAGCACGAATGCTACGGTGGAGTCCACACCGCCGGAGACGAGCAAGAAGACCTTGCGGTCTTTGACCTGGTCCTTGATGCGCTGCGTGATGAGCGGCAGGTAGCTCTTCATGTTCCAAGTCTTTTTGGCACCCGTGAAGTCGATGAAGTTTTCAAGCAGTTTCATGCCGAACTTACTGTGGGTGACTTCCGGGTGGAACTGGATGCCGAAAATCTGGCGTTCGGGCTTGTCGCTGTCGAAGGCGACGGCCGCGATTTCGCAATCCTTGGTGCTGGCCACAATCTTGTAGCCTTCGGGAAGCTTGGTGACCTGGTCACCGTGGCTCATCCACATGGGGGAGGCCTTCGGGAGGTCCTTCAAAATCGGGCAATTCTCGTCGCCTACGATAAGGTCGGCGATGCCGTATTCCTTCACCTTGCCCGGTTCAACATGACCGCCCAATTGCTGGGCGATGAGCTGGTGACCGTAGCAGATGCCGAGCTTCGGCACCGGGAGGTTCAAAATTTCAGGATTGTATTCCGGGGCGTCAGCAGCATACACGCTGGAGGGGCCGCCACTATAGATGATGCCCTTCACGCCTTCCAGCTCAGAGACCGGGGCGGCAGGGGAGTGAATTTCGGTAAACACGCCCAGACGGCGCACGCGGTTCGCGATCAGGTGGGCATACTGCCCGCCAAAGTCCAAAACGGCAATTGTATCGACATTTTTCATACGGCCTATAATTTAGAAAATTTGTATTTTAAGTACCATGAGAATCAGTTACCTTGCTCCATTTGTTTTCGTTGTTTCCGCCCTGGCTGCTGCAGATAATGCGACCGCCTCCGATACCCTGTTTGTCAGAGTAGATTCGCAGCCGATGCCTGCAGAACAGGTTGCAGCACCTGTGGATACAATTGTGCCTTTGGCAGATAAATCGTCTGCTTTGGACAGTGTTTCTCAGGACTCCGTGGTGGCTCAGTCTGATAGTCTCAAGGTGGAAGAAACTTCCGCAGCCGTGGATAGCGTGGCTCCGGTACAGAGTGCCAAAGAAGAATCACCGGCCTCCGACGCTTCTGCTTCACACCCTCAGACACAAGTCACAATAGGCTCTCTTCTGGCGGCTCAGGCTCAGTCTAGCGACGAGAAAATAGTTCGTGAGCGTAACCAATTTTTCCTGTCTTTCGGGCTTGGACTTCGCTATGTTAATCTGTCATTTAAAGAGTATGTTAGGACAAAGGATCCTTACAGGGATGGGGTGTGGATAATCGGTGACAAGGGAAACTCAATCCGTAGAAAGTATAATGGTTATGGTCCCGATATTTCCATGAAGATGGGAACCCTTGTTTCCAATAGGCTTGCGCTTTTCTGCAATATGTCCCTGTCCGCTGTTTCTTCTGGAGATTTCAAGGTTAGACGTTATAGCGGTGGCCGTGAAAAAATACGTGCCGATTTCGAAATGGATGGGCTCCGCTTTGCCTTGGGCGGTGGAACAAACTTCTTCTTCTCTACGGATACCAACAGTGTTTTACACGGAGCCTTCATCGGGGCTACAGTGGGTATCGTATATGAAGCCGCAGGCACGGATTCTGAGTACGACTACTATGACGACTACAGCGATGATTTCGAAATTGCCGAGTCGGGCATGGTAATGGTTCTGGAATTAGGAAAACTTTGGCGTATTGCACCACAGTGGAGTGTTGGTCTTTCTGCCAATGGAACCATGGATGGCCTGTTCTTCAATGGTGGAGCGGCAACATCCAAGTCCTGGACCGTTGGGCTGAATTTCAATATTGTCCGCTATTAATGAAGCGGCTTTATATCTAGAAACTGCAGACGAGCAGGGCTACCAGGCCTGCGAACATGGCGACCTTGACGAGCTTTTGGGCTCGGCGGTAGTTCTTCTTGTAGGCGAAAATAAGAATGGCGGCAAATGTCGGTGTAAGGATCGTCGCCGTAATGATTAGGAACAAGGTGGGGTAGTACCCCTGCACCACAGGAAGCGGAAGCAGGGCCCAGCAGAAAATACAGATAAAGCCTGCGAGCCGCCTAGCCACAGACGCTCCTGCAATCAACGGGAAAGTCATGATGCCGGCTTTGAGATCTCCGATTTCATCTTCCAGATCCTTGTAGATTTCCCGTGCGGTTGTGAGTAAAAATGCAAACATCATGGCCGGGTACAGGAACCCGATTTTGTCGGCCACTGACCACTGTAAGTCTTCAGTTTCTGGCATTCCTGTGGGGGTGAAAAGGCACAGGATAAGGGGCGTGGCGCACATGAGGGCCACGGTCATGTTCTTTAGGAGAGGAATATGCTTGAGTTTCTTGTTGTAGGCGACAAGCAAACCGCAGAGCAGTACAAAGAAAATGGCCGATGTAAAGCCGGTCTTGCTGATAAGGCTTTCTGAAAATCCGCAGAGGAGGGTAAGGACAAATAAGGCAATCCAAACCCGCTTGGCAACCGGGACAGAAACTTTTCCGGTGACTAGAGGACGGTTTGGCTGGTTCAACTTGTCCGTCTCTAGATCTAGAATGTCGTTCTGGATGTTGGCAAAGCTGATGGCGAAGGCCAAACCGAGGGTTTGAAGAATCAGCGTAATCCAGCTGATGCTTTCTATGTAGCGTGCACTTGTGGCATCGACGGTATCACAACGGGTGATTTCTACGAAGGTTCCGATCTCTTGCAGGGGCAAGACTCCCAGCAGGTAATAGCCGATGGATAGCGTCACTATGGCGATGACGATATTGACGGGACGAATCATTTTGAAAAGTGCTAGAAGCATGTCAAGAATATAGTAAAAGGGGAGAATTACTATATTTGTCCTATGGCGTTTTTTACCAAGAGTAACCTTGCCGATTTGCGTGCCGAGGCCGATCAGCTCTCTATTTGTGTGGAGCATTTCCTGTACGCGTCAGAACGCGTAGTCGAAGGCGACTACAAGACAAAGGGCTTTTACGACAACTGCATTGAGAAGTGCAATGGACGGCTTAAGGCAATCCATTTTCTGATGGAGTCTATCCGACAGAATAGGCCGGTTACCGAAGAAGAATTGGAAGAAACGCTCCCTGCTTTTCTAAGTGGCAAGAAAGATGCAAAATAGGGATTTCGAAGACGAACCGGAACCGCTCCGCCGTGTAAAACCGACACGTCGTGACCACCGTAGCCGCCGCATCGACGTGATGCGGGAACTGGAATCTGGTGTGGTGGATGAGCGCCCGGTCAAGGAGCGTTTCAGTCGCGAATTCAAGAATCCCCGAATCAAGAAGATTAAGGATCCGCTAGAAAAGATAGACGAGAAAGACTGTGTAGAAGGTCTCGTTGTGGAGGTGCACCGCCGTACCTGCGAAGTGCGACTAAATGACGAAACCGTTACCGCCATGTACCGGGCTACCACCTCCAAGGCCCTGGGGGAATTCCCTGCCGTAGGTGATCGCGTGCTGCTGGGCCAGGTGAATGAGGATGAAGATACTGGCGAGGGCGTAGGTTCCCAGAAGTATTGCGTGGTGCGTGTGCTGCCGCGAAAGAGTGAACTTAAACGGCCTGGCCCCCGGGATAGCTTTAGGCGCAAGCTGACGTTGGCGGCCAACATTGACCAGGTAGTGATTGTGGCTAGTGTAACCCAGCCTGAATTCAACTACGGGTTTATGGACCGTTTCTTGTTGGCGGCGAACCTGAATGACCTGCCTTTTGTGCTGGTGCTGACCAAGATGGATCTGCTCCCCAATGGGGAGGCGGACTTGTCCGATGACATTCGTGACTTTATGACCATAGTGGACAAGGTGATTCCTGTAAGTGTCAAGACCGGTATGGGCCTAGAGGAACTCCGTCGCGAGCTGTTGGGCAAGTCTTCGGTGTTCAGTGGTCAGAGCGGTGTAGGTAAGTCTACGTTAGTGAACGCCCTTGTGCCAGGTGCCGAGCTAGAGACTGGCGAGGTGCGGGAACGGGACGGCAAGGGCCGGCATACCACAACCTCTTCAAGCCTGTTTGATTTTCCGGGAGGCGGCTATGTCATCGATACGCCGGGCATTCGGAGTATCGGCCTTTCCAATGGTGAAGACGACATGGACGGCGAGACCTTGGCAAAGATTTTTCCGGGCTTTTTTGAGGGAGACCTGTTCACCTGCAAGTACAGCAACTGTTTGCATCTGAAGGAACCGGGTTGTTCTGTGCGGGAGGCTGTTGAATCGGGCAAGCTTTCGCGGGCACGCTACGCTAGTTACTTGCGTATTTTAAATTCGAGAAACTAGGGAGTTTGGGTTAGGTGGACATTGCCTCTAAGATAATGCTTGTAGCTTCGATTCTGATGATGGGGTACAACATCTCGGAATTTTTGGCAAACTATCAGTCTCTTTCGGAGAAGGCGACTGACCTGAAGGAAATTGCCCGTGAAAACGGGGCGGGGGAGTCGGCTATGCGACGCTCCAATTTCCTTTTGTCCTTTTTCTTGTCTTCTGTTTACGTAATCTTGACCTGGTTTTCTGGGCTTGCCTTGTGGATAACGGTCTTGGTTGCCGTTAAATTGATTTTTACGCTATTTATTTCGGATTTCGCGCTCCTCCAAATTATGAGAAAAGGCGAATTTCCTCGAAAAACCTACTTGTTGACCAAGGTGGACGCATTTTTGAATGCCTTGCTTGGGCTTTCGATTGCGCTTTTTTTAGTTTTATAGGGTACGACGGATAAGGTATGAAACTTCGCTTTTTGTGGACTATCGTTCTTTTCTTGTCGCTTTCGGCGACAAGTGCTTTTGCCCAAGAGGGCAGCGGTTCCGTTCTTGGTGGAATCCGCACGCCTTTGTTCTTGGGTGGTGCTCTTGGATTTGGTTCGGGTACAGGAGTAGGGGCGAGTCAAGGGCTTGGGCTTCGTCAGATTGAACCCATGATTGGCGTTTGGTACCCTGGTCTTGGTTTCTTGAGAGTGGGTTACGGATTCTACGACTATCAAGAAGATTCAGATGACGACAAATATGAGATTGAACACTCCAATTTTGATGTGGAACTGGGCGTTCATGCGTGGAGTCTTTTCTATATCACGGGATCCTATTCCAGAGCCAAGGAACTTTCCGATTTGGGTGATATTGCTTGGAACGAGTGGGGCGCTGGTTTTGGTTCTGTAGTCCATATTTTCACCACATCTATGCTTTTTGCGGAGATCAGTTACCGCTGGGTTTTGGACCATTATGACCCCTTCATGGGGAAAGGTGTTTCTGGAACTCGTCTCCAGTTTAACATGGGATTTGCCGCCTATGTGTTCTAAAACAGTGGCTGTCATGGGCGGTGCCTTTGATCCGGTGCATCGGGATCATGTTTATGTGGCGGAGCTCTGTCTTAAGAAAGGCTTTTGCGACGAGGTTTGGTTTATGCCTAGCCCTGATCGTTGGGACAAGACCATTAACGCCTCTCCGGAACATCGCTTTAAGATGCTTGAGATGGCTACGGGTCATGAGCCTCGCTTTATTCTTTCGGATTTGGAAATTGAACAAGGTGACTACCGGGGAACCTATGTTTTCTTGAAAGGTCTGCGTGAAAGATTTCCCGATATCAATTTTCGCCTGCTTACAGGGGCCGATAGTTACGAGACTATGCCCCATTGGCGGGATCCATTGAATTTCTATGGTACGGAATTCAATGGTGAACTCCTGATGAAGGAATTTGAGTTGATTGTCTTTGCCCGTGCTGGGTCATCGATTCTAGACCCCGAAGAACACAAGTCCAAGGGTTATGCGGGAATGTTCTGGCTTGGCCCCAAGGAGGGATTTGTGGGCCGTTTCTCTAGCACAGAGATTCGGAGGGGCTTGCTGAAAAATAGGGGTGTCTGCCCAGAAGGACTTGTCCCTGAAATCTACCAATACATTTTAGAGAACGACCTTTATAAGGCGTAGCCGATTCTTATGAATAAGTATGTAGAACAGCTCCGTTCTAATCCGATTGTCCAGAAGTTGGAAAAGTTCTTTCCGGCAATAGCGTTCCTTGCTGGATTCGGTTGGGACTCCATTACTCTAGGGACCATGGTCTATGGATCTGACCTGCTGATCCTTTTGGCGTACTACATTGGTGCCTTTATTCTTGTGATTCTGTTGTCGGCCAAGTTGGATCATCCAGAAGGCTGGACCAAGGAAAGGCTTGCCGCAGCGGCGAAAGCTCAGGGTGTCCAGACTGTTCCCGGGCAGATCAATTCCAAGGAGCCCCAGACCAAGGTTGAAGAAGTTGCAGAGAAACTTAAATCCGCTGCCGAAAATAAGGCCCAACAACTTGCAGATAAAATCGGTTATGAATCCACGGCGGTTCCTGTTAATGCTATTGTGGTACACCATCGTTTTTTGGATAGAGAATGGAGCCCGGTATGGAAAGCTCGCTTTACTTGGGCGGTTCAGTTTCTGTTTGGTGGCCTGTTTAGCGCCCTTGTCGTTTGTTATTTCAAGAGTAGTGGCTCCTTGGCGTCGTTCTTGCTGGTCATAGTCCTGGCATGCATGCTTGTCGGCAACGAGTTCTTGCAGAAGCATTATGAAAGTTTTGGTGTGAGCCTTGCCTTTTTCTGCCTGCTTGGAACCATGTTCATGAACTTTACCATTCCGCATCTTGTTCACCGGATAGGTTTTTTCTGGTTCCTGCTCAGTACTCTTCTTTCTTTGGGACTTTGTGTGTGGATTTGGAAAATATCACACCGGAGCAAGGCGGTTCTAATTGCTCCGGTTCTTATCAGCTCCTTGTTGGTAGCGGCTTATTTGATGAACTGGGTGCCACCTGTGCCTTTGGTTCTGAAACAACAGATGCCCTGCCAGAATTTTGACAGAAAGAATTTCTCTTGTGACGTGGATGCTATGGGCTTTTTACAGAAGCTAGGCCTGAAAGCGCCGTCTGTCCATAAGGCTCCTGATGGAGAAGTCTACTTTTTGGCGGCCGTCTATGCCCCTGCAGAGCTTAAGGCAGAACTGGAATATCGTTGGTATTACAAGGACCCTTCTACAGGTAGTTACCGCCTGACTGATAAAATTTCATCGGGCCGTTTGGTTATAAACGGTGGCCGTGAACAGGGCTTCAGGAGTTATTCCAAAAAGAGCAAGGTTCCTGCGGGCAAGTACCGGGTAGAAACAGCCTACAAAGATGGCGCCGTGATTGGTTCCCTCGCTTTCGACGTAATAGACGAGCTTCGCGACTCTACGGGCTATGTCAGGGATTCCCTTAGGTGAGCGCCCCCAAGGACATGTACTTTGAGAGTGAAGTCAGGCCAGAACAGAATGGCCGGCTTTTGCTGGATAGCCTTTCAGAGAGATTCACTTACCATAGTAGGGAAGAATGGATGGACCGTCTCTCACGAGGCCTAGTTTCCATAAACGGAAAAACGGCTGACCTGGAAACGCAGGGCTATAGGGGCGACAAGGTGGTCTACCATGTAGAGAACTACAGTGAACCAGATGTGCCAACCCATTACGAGACACTTTTTGAGGATGATGAATTCTTGCTGGTTGCAAAACCTGCGGGGGTTCCTGTTCACCATACGGGACGAATCTTTTATAACACTTTTGCGGCAATTATCCGTAGGGGCTTTGACTGCGAGACGGCTACGCCCATGCACCGTTTGGACCGGGATACCGGCGGGATTATGCTTTTTGCCAAAAGTGCAGATACGGCGTCCCGATTCCAGAAGCATCTAGACCGGATCCTGTTGCGAAAGTTCTATGTCGCCATTGTTCCGGGTGTATTTCCCGATGGTGAGGTCCGGTGCGACATGCCTCTGGCGGAAAATACTGAAGCTCCTGTGCGTATCAAGATGTTCCATACGCCGGGTGGAAAACCTTGTTCTACGGTTTTTAAACGCCAGGCTGTTTTGGACAGCGATATGCCCCGCTCTGTGGTGGAATGCGAGCTTTTGACGGGACGTAAGCACCAGATTCGGGCCCATCTTTCGGAGCTAGGGTTCCCCATTGTTGGGGATAGGCTTTACAGCTTTGACGGAAAGTATTACCAGAAAATGTCTGGGGGAGGAACGCTTTCCGAAGAGGATTTCGCTATTCTTGGGGCGCACCACCAGATGCTTTACGCCTATAAGGTAGAGATACAGTTGCCCTATTGGGACTGTCCGAGAACCTTTACGGATTTACACTTTCCAGATGAAATGGCCGAACTGTTGAAGGGCGTGGACTTTACCACTGCAGGCTGCCGGCAACCCTAGCTGCAAAACCTTCGTAATCCCCGAAGAACCGGGAATAACCGGCTTCCACTGAAATAAAACTCCAGGGTGTAACCTTTAGCGAACCACCCAATTCCTGGTAGTACAGCGTGTTTCCATGCTTCAGGAAATGCTTGTCTGTCGGACTGTCGGGAGTGTGGATGTCTCGGATGTTGCTTCCAAAGTCTGTTCCTTTCTTGACCAGGCTTCCAAAGAGGGTAAGGTCCACAAAAGACAGTTGAGCGTTCAGCTCGGTGTAAATTTCTTGGCTATTGGGGCCAAGGTTACTTCCGAGAGTCTGGTTATAGTGGGCATAGGTATATCCACCACCTTTGTGGTGGGTATAGACCCAGGGTTCTATGCGGGTGTATTCCGTAACCCATCTGAAAAGGACCGGACCCAGGAGCAGGCTATCGCGGGCGATTCCTACGGAGGTGGCCCACTTGTTGCCCCACCAGCCGTCGTCAAACATGCTGGTTGGCGACTTCATGTCGTCCCAAAGGAGTTCTCCGTAGAGTTCCCAGTGCCTAAAGCTCTTTATGCTTAAGTCAAAGGCTAGAGAAATGTTGTCCTGGTCCCCTTGCAGGTGCTCCTGAAAAACGTAGGGGATAAAGGGAATTGCATAAGCCCACTCGAAATCCCGTCCGCTGCTATCGGCGTCTAGATTCGGATTAGTTCCCGCCGCTTCCGTGGTTGTCCCGTAAAGGGCTGTCTCAGAAAGACCGAGGGTGATGTTCTCGGGTAGGCTTAGCCCCAGACGGTGGATATGGACATACTTGTTTTCGCCTTTCTTCTCAAAGAGCTTGGCGGCGTACTGGGTATACTGTATTGGACCGATTTCGAACTGATAGCCGAAATAAGGCGTGGGGGCTGGCTTTTGCAAGCGGCTGGAGCTGTCTTGCCATGGACGATATGGGTTTGTTTCGCCCCTCAGGATGACGTGGTTTCTTTTTGCAGGGCCGAGTTCCAGGTAATCAAAGCCGGCAAGGAGTTTTACAGGTTCCAGCTGGTAACTGGCGTGAGCTGCAAACAGGTCCCAGGTACGTTTGTTGTCGCTCTGTTTGTTGTAGGGAATGCCTTCTTCGGGGTTGTAATTATGTTCTGGTATATCTCTGTTAGTATAGTCCGTATTGACATTGACCCTTGCCGCAAATAGGAAGTTTTCTGTGAAGTGACCGTCCAGGAAGAAACGGATGGACATGGAGTTGTCGTAATGGGTAGGGGTGTTTTTCAAGTTTACGAATACGAGAGAATCCTGTAATTGTGCACCGATATTTACTTCGTGGTGTCTGGCAGAATCTACAAACGTGATATTGGTTTCTGACCATGCCATGGTGAGCATTACAAAAGAAAATAATACCGATGTTCTTAGGGGATTTTTCATAAAACTTACCATAAAGCCGCCTTCAGCAAAGATAGATGATGTAAAAGGTATTTTCTCTTCTCTGGATTGCCGATGCACGGAATTACTGAGACAATTCTTACAAAACTGCGTAAAATCCGGAATATTTTTGAAAGAAGTAGCCCCTTGATGCCGAAGTGCTTTGTGAAAACGTATTGTTGAGCTCGATCGTGTTGTAGTGCGCGGGAGAGTGAATTTTGTGCGGATCCCCCGCCAAGATGGGTAAGTGGAATGTCGGAACAAATAAAGAATCTTGCTCCAAGTTTGCGCGCGCGCAGGGCAAGGTCCCCATCTTCGTAATACATGAATATTTTTTCGTCAAAGAATCCGTCTTTTTTTAAGAGAGCTTCGTAAAGATCTTTGCCGAACATCCAGCAGACGCCACTGAACCAGTATGTTTCCAAAAGATTGGGCTGTCCTGTTTTGCTCAGGCTCCCCTGTAGGATTGCGGCTGCGCTTTTTTCGTTTCTGATGGCGTTGGTGAGGAACCTTAGGGCTCCAATTTTATCTGGACCGAGTCCTGCAAAATAATTGGGTTGCGCGCTCCTATCTTTGTTCTTGATGGCTGGGGCGACGATGGCGTAAGCATGGTTGTTCGTATGGGTTAATGTTTTTGCGTTTACCCAAGCATTCTGCAAACGGGGAAGTGTATCCGGTTCTAGACGGGTGTCGTTATTGAGCAGGCAGATGCTGTCAAATATTTCGCCATCACGTATAAGCCAATCGATCGCTAGGTTGTTTGCGGTGCCAAATCCGAGATTTTCATCACATGGGTAAAGATGTATAGCTGGAAAATTTTTTTGAATTTTTTCAACTGTACCATCGGTGCTCGCATTGTCAATGACGGCGATGACAAAGTGCTCCTGATCTGCAATTTGCTGTGCAAGGTCGGTAAGACAATTTTTTGTCAATTCCCAGTTATTAAAGGTGACAAGGATGACTGCTGTTCTCATACGGCAACCTCGTGATGAGAAGGGCTTAAATGTTCAAAAATCTTAAGTAGGTGCTCGGCTGATTTTTTCCATTGGTATTTTTCGATGATTGCCTGGCGCTTGTCATCTTTACCTTGCCAAAAATTCTGTTGCACGCTTAAGAAGGATTCAATTATATGAGCGATGGATTCTGGGTCGCGGGCGTCAAAATACATACCGCAGTCTTGCACGATTTCTTCCATGACAGAACCCTTGGTCGTAAGGACGGGAGTGCCATAGTTTAGAGATTCTAATACGGGAATTCCAAAGCCTTCATATAACGATGGAAATACAAGGGCTGCGCTGTTGATGTACAGGCTCTTTAACTCTTCGTCACTCACAAAACCAACGTGCTGGATATTTTTTGATATTGTAGACTTTTGAAGGAGCGTACTTTCGGAATTGTTTTTCCAGCCTTTGGGGCCAACTACGGTAAGAGGTAATGAAATTCCTTTTTGATGAAGAATTTCGAGAGCTTTTACAAGGTTTCCGAAATTTTTGCGGGGTTCCAGGTTTCCGACAAAGAGCAAACCATTTTTTTGTTGGTTTGGTGATAAAGGCAAGGGTGTGCTGCTAATTCCACAAGGGACCACCTCGATTTTATTTTTGTCAATATCTGGGTGGAAATGGAGCAGTTCAGTCTTGGTAAATTCCGAATTGACCGCTATAATATGGGCCGCCTTAATAGATTTTTCGCCGATGTGGTTGTTTATCCAGCGAACTGTTTTTTGCATGGTTTCGGGGTAACGCTTATATACGAAATCATGGATGGTTAAAACAGTTTTGCAACATGACTTTCCCAAAGGCAAGGTTTGTTCTGGGCCCCAGAATATGTCAATATTATGTTTTTCAAGCAGTTGAGGTAATGTGATCTGCTGCCAAAGGATTCCTGGAATATTCTTTTGAAAAGCGAATCGTCCGTAATACGGGCAAAGATGGAAATGTGTGTTAGTAATGGAATACTGAATGTCGTGCGGTGAAAATAAGAAATATTCGTTTACCTTGTCAATCTGCTGGAGAGAGTCTAATAAACTGCTGAGATAGCGTCCGATTCCGCTATGGTTATAACGTAGGCACTTTATGTCTATTCCGACACGCATTAGCTTTTCTTCCAGATTTTTCGAGCAAGGGGTAGACCGACGGCGGAGAATAGAATGCGCTTAAGAGTGACTGTGGCTGAGTCTTTCAAGAAAAGCTCTTGGCGATGTCTGGCAATCCAGGGTAGCTGGAAGGGCATAAAACCATGGTTTAGTCTTGCCGTTGTAAGACGCAAAAGATTGTTTGCAAAATGAACTTCTTTTTCGGTGAGTGAGAGCCGTTGAGCGTTGCTAAGTATGGTTTTGGTCCACTGAATTTGGGTTTCTAATGTTTTGCTCATAGAGGGCGTAGGGGCTCCACCGATTGCATTCGCTCCGTGGATCCGGTACTGTATTACTGGTGCGTCAACTGCGACTATGCCGCCATTTTTGCCGGCAATCATGGCAATCCAACGATCGTGTACAGTCACACCCTTGGGAATAGGCAGGATTTTTTTGAGTAAAGACGCCTTGAAAAGGGATACGCATCCGGTTACGTTGTTGATGCCTGCTATTTGACGTTCCGTTGAGAAGGTTGTCTCTATTTTCGAAAACATTCTCCATGATTCGGCGGTAACATTGCCATTGGCGTCAATGATTTGGGCATCTCCAAAAACAAGAGATGGCTTTGCTTGATCTGAACTGGGGGTCTCGATTTTTTTCTCGAGAAGTTCAAGTTTATGGGGAAGCCAAATGTCGTCGTTGTCGGCAAGAGCGACAAGGTCATCGTCGTCTAGTTGTGCTTTGGCGATTTCCAGGGCTTTTGAAAAAGCGGCTCGATGCCCAGAATTTTTCTCAAGACGAAACACCTGTAAAGGTAAACGGTCCTGGTAATCTTTTAATATTTGAGGAGAATTGTCTGTGGATCCGTCGTCTATGGCTAGGATGATGTCTGCTTTACGATTTTGCGCCACAAGAGAATCGAGCATCTTTGTAAGATACCGTTCTCCGTTATAATTTGCAAGCGCAATACAGATTTTTCCCATATTCTGAATATAGCAAAACAACCTATTGATAGGCCTTTTTTGGAGGATTGTTTTTTGTAGAAGTTCTGTTTTTGTATATTGAAATTATGAACTGGAACGAACCTCAGTTGCTGGATATCCCTATTGCCCATGACCAGCGGGGTAACTTAAGCGTGGTAGAGGGGGGTGAATTAATACCCTTTGATATCAAACGCGTTTATTATCTGTACGATGTTCCTGGCGGAACCACCCGTGGCGGGCATGCCCACCGTAAGCTTAGGCAGTTGATTATTGCTGCCAGCGGCAGTTTTGATGTGGTTCTGGACGACGGGAAAAAACGCACCAAGTACTCCCTAAATCGTTCCTATCATGGACTTTACATTCCGACTATGCATTGGCGAGAGATTGAGAACTTTTCGTCAGGTGCTGTCTGCATGGTGCTCGCGTCGGAGCATTATGATGAATCTGACTATATCTACGAGTACGAAGACTTTAAGAAAGAATCTACTTCTCGTATCTAGCGTTTAGGCAGGGGAGTGCTCCGAAGGATTCCTTGAACCGGTAGAGATTTTCATTTAGGTAGTCTCCGCCATCTTCAGTGGATATTCCCCACGAAAATTTTTCGTATTTGGCTTGGGCAGCTTCGCGCAAGGCGTTAATAAACAGTGCTGTCGTTGCGTTTGTTTCCCGCTTGGTGTCATCGGGAGCAAGGTATTGAAAATGGAAAACCTTGGCCTGGCAGAATGTGAAGATCATCATGCCCGAAAGGTATGTGCTGTCTTTCCATACCCCACGGAACAAAATGTCTTTAGGAAACCTTTGCTTGAGGTCTCGGAGTTCTGCAAGGGTGTGGACCGGTTTGGTGTTGTGGCGAGCCTTTGAAAGTACGAGAAAATCGTAAAACTTTTCCATCTCTTTGTCGGGAATCTCTCCATAGGTCAAGTTCTGCTTTTCGGCCTGTCTAAAATTATGACGGCATTCCCGTGTACAGAGTTCCAGCGGATCGGAACCTTGTAAAATGGGGGTATAACAGCTGAGCTCTATATGCCTTCTGTAACCAAAGTGATCCAACGCATAGTCTATTAAGTCTGTGGGCGTAGTGGCGAAAATCGGAGAAGTAGGCTTGAGCTTGAGGCTCTTGAAATTTTGGACGATATGGCTGTCTATGGCCTTGATAATGTCGAGAATCTTGTTTCCAGAATAGAAATCTTTGGAAACGACGGGGCCTCCAAAGGTAGATCCTTGGTGCGAGATGAAATTGCCGTTGACATTACATCCCGGCACCACAGCGACAATGATACCGCTTTTTTCCACAATGAATGAGGCGTCTGTGAATTTACCTTCGGGATGATAGTTCAGAAATTTACGTGTTTGCAGGAAAGTCCCGTTCATGGAATTTTCCATGACGAACCGGTCCCAGCGGGACTCCATGTCGGGGCTAAAGGGCAAAATTTCGTACATAATTAGAAAATAGCAAATACCAATTTGCTATTTTCCTAAACAATGATGAATGTCCCGTTTTATTCGTTGGATTACGTAAATCGCGATTTAGGTCTGTCGCTTGGCGACTCTATTGATGCTGTTGTAAAGTCAAACTGGTTTATTCGTGGTTCGCGTTGTGCATTGTTTGAAGAAGCTTTTGCCGATTTATGTGGGAAAAAGGCCTGTGTCGGGGTCGGAAATGGACTGGATGCATTGACCCTGATGCTGAAGGCTTCGATTATTTTAGGCCGGATTTCTACCGGAGATGAGGTAATTGTGCCGGCGAATACCTTTGTGGCGACTGTTTTGGCGGTGCGTGCGGCGGGACTGGTTCCGGTACTTGTAGAGCCAAACTCGGAGACATGTAATTTGGATGTCGCGCAGTTACCTGCCGCCTGTTCGGCTAGGACCCGTGCCATTTTGGCGGTGCATCTTTATGGTCGATTGGCAGATATGCCTGCTATTTGCGAGTTTGCTAGGGCACATGGAATGCTTGTGTTTGAAGATGCCGCCCAAGCACACGGGGCATCTGGTGAATCCTATTCTTCTAACGCGGCGGCTTACAGTTTTTATCCGACAAAAAATCTTGGCGCCATGGGTGATGGGGGAGCTGTAGTGACCGATGATATTGAACTTGCCCGTGTGGTGAGGTCGCTTGGTAATTACGGTTCTATTGAAAAATATGTAAATCAATATGTGGGCGTGAATTCCCGTCTAGATGAAATCCAGGCTGCTATCTTGCAGGCAAAGCTTCCGCATCTTGATGCTTGGAATAGACGTCGTCAAGAAATTGCAGCTCGTTACTGTGCTGAAATCAAGAATCCGCTTGTTCGTATTACGCCAGTTCCCGCGAATCCGAAGTCGCATGTGTGGCATGTGTTCCCGGTGTTTTGTGAAACTCGCGATGACTTGCAAAAGTTCTTGAAAGGCCGTGGTGTAGAAACTCTGATTCATTATCCGATTCCTCCACACCGGCAAGAGGCTTTCTCGGGGGCGCTTTCTCGCGGAGAACTCCGCTACGGGCCTCTTCCGATTACAGAAAAACTTGCAAAGACTGAGCTTAGCATTCCTATGGGACCGTCTATGATAGATGAACAAGTTTCTTACGTCATCGAATCGCTTAATAACTATGCCCATTAACCAGAATTTTATGAAACTTTTTGCCGGCTCTGGCGCAGTTACGCTGTTCAATGCGCTTCGCGCGTTTGCTGTTAACAAGCTGCTGGCCATATTCTTGCCTCCGGCGGCGTTTGCCTGTGTTGGTCAGTTTCTCAATTTAATGACTATTGGCCAGGCTACCTCGTCTTTGGCGATGCAGAATGGTTGGACTGCTCTTACGGCCCAGAATAAGGATAATCGTGAAAAACTACTTGGTGTTTGGCGTGGTGGATTACGTCTGACGACTTTTGCAAGCCTGTTTACCTTTATCGGAGTTGTCCTGTTCTGCTTTATGGCTCCATTGGAACGTTTTTTACCGGGAGTCCCTACAAAGCTGGCTCAGGCGTCAGTGCTTTTTGCTTTGCCTGGTGTTTTTGCGACCAATATTATTACGATTTCTGCAGCCGTAATGAACGGTCTTGATGAAAATCGCAAGTGGGCGACTATAAATATTGTGGCTTCTATTTGGCAGGTTCTCTGGGTGGCGTTTTTCCTTTATACGGGGCGGCTGTCCGTATTGTCCATTATTGCGACTCAGTCAGTTGTTGCCGCATTCTTTGCTATACGTGTGGCTAGCCAGGCCGGTTTTAGCGTTAGGCAGATTTGGACAACAGCCTTGGATACGCGTGGTCCTTGGCTTTCGTATGCTGTGATGGGGCTTGTCCCCATGGTCCTTACTCCAATTGTACTTACTGTTATGCGAATGCTGGTGGCGTCAAATTGTGGAAATGATGCTGCCGGAATTTGGCAAAGTATCTGGAAAATCTCTGATTTCTTGTTCATGGCAATGTCAGCGATTCTTACGGTTGTCCTTTTACCTCGAATATCCCTAAAAATGTCTCGTGGGATTTTTTGGAGCATGTTCCATCCGCTATTGCTTCGGATTATGGGAATATCCCTTGCTATGATTCTCGCTTTGTACTTTGGGCGAGGCATTTTGGTTCAGGTTCTTTTTTCTTCGGCCTACATGGGGGCTGTAGATTACCTGCCGTTACAGTTGGTGGGGGATTTTTTCAGGGCGGGTGGTTATGCGTTGGCGCTTGTCTTAATTGCGCGGGCGGAGACAACCAAGTTTATTGTTGTAGAAATTAGTTCGGAAATTTTCCTCGCTTTGGGAACGTTTGTAGGAATAAAACTATTTGATTTTAATGGTCCGATGCTTGCCTATGCTACAGAAAATTTCTTGTACTTGGTGATTCTCTATGTTATGGTACGGAGGCTCAAATGGAATACTCCGTAACGAATATGTTTGCCGAAAAGATGACGGAAAACGTGTATGTGAAGGCTTTTGCAAAAGGTGCTGAAGTGGAACAGCGAGAAATACCACCGCTTGTTTCTGTGCTTATGGCAAGCTACAATCACGAAAAGTATGTCGAGGCCGCTGTACGTTCGGTCATGGGGCAGAAGGGTGTTTCCTTTGAATTGATTGTGGTCGATGACGGAAGTTCTGATACTTCTCCGCAAATTCTTGAACGTCTACAGAAAGAATTTGGCTTCCATTACGTGCATCGTCCGAATAAGGGAATCGTTCCCACCATGAACGAACTCCTTTCTTTGGCGAAGGGCAGGTATTTTTGTTCGCTAGCTTCTGACGACATTATGCCACCCGATCGTTTGCGAATTCAGAGCCAGTATATGGAAACTCATCGTGGTAAACCTGTAAGCTTTGGCCAGGTGGTGCGTATGGATGCGGATGGTAATCTTGATAGCGAACGTGATTCGCGATATACGACGGCTGTGCCAGAGGTGACGTTTGCGGATGTTTTCTTAGGGAAAAAGGAACTTCACGGTTGCTCAGAAATGATTGAATGCGAAACCTTCCGTGCTATGGGTGGCTACAACGCTGACTTTGTGATTGAAGATTTCCAGATGATGCTCAAGTTCCTTTATCACTACGAACCACTGCCTGTTCTTGATACCGTGTGCTGCTATTACCGCACCCATTCAACCAATGTTTCTGGCGATAAGAACTGGCTTTATGAAAATACGCTTAAGGTTTTAGACCAGTATTCTTCGCATAAGCTTTATAAAGAAGCTCGCCGCATTTGGATGTCGCACTGGTTCTCGGCCTTGTGTTATAGCGACAAGAAAGATGCTTTGCACAAGTTGCCGGAATTGTGGTCATTCTCGCTACCGTTTCTCAAACGATTCCCGAAGCTATTTATTCCGAAATTCTTGCTGAAACGTTAGTTCTTGGGCTGCTTGAATAGCGCTTTAAATTTCTGTAAGGTTCCAAATATTCCCAGCGTCTGCAGATTTGTCCATAGGGCAAGCGGAATCGATAATGCCTTGGCGACTGGTCTCGGGAATTTGGCGAACAACATTTGCCTGCGAGCGATTCCCTTTTGCACCGATTCAGGCCGCCAGCTACTGCTGAAATGGTGAATGCAGTAGGAATCTTTTGTCGTGCGGATTTTTCCGTCGATAAAGCTCTTGGGCGAAAATGCGCTCTCCGGCAAGATTTTCAGGTCTTTGAAGTCCTTGAACGATTCTCGCAGAATATTAGGCAGGACCATTTGGTCGACTAAGTTTTCGGAGTAATTGAATTCTTGATTCTTGTAAAAGTCTAATGCAACTTTTATCGGACTGAATCCGGCTTCGCAGCCCATGGTGGCCGCTTCAATTCGGTCAGAGCCATTTTCGTAGCCTAAAATGTAGGACTGATTCAGCATTGGCTCGAATGAACGTAGAATTTCGACATCGGTGTCGAGGTAAAGTCCCCCTTCGGTATACAGCGCATAGAGCCTTACGGCGTCAGCGGCAAAGGCCCATTTTTTCTGGGCGAGGGCTTTGTTTACCCAAGAAATTTCAAGGGCTTTCGCTTTGGCGTAGTCCCACTTGACCCATTCAAAGTCGGGCAAAAACTTGTGCCAGCTGTCAATGCAACGCTGGATGCTTTCGGAAAAGGGGTCGCCAGAAAACCAACAGTAGTGAATTTTTTTAGGAATCATCCGAACCTCCGGAGAGCGAATCCGAAGAGCACTTTTCCGCTAAAGGAAATTAGGGCTGCCATTTTGTTGCGTGTGCGGCTGTTGGCGTTAAAAAGCGTATCTAGACGGAATTCCTTGATATGCTTCCATGCCCTAGTCCGGAAATCCCTGAATTCGTTGGTGTCGGGCGTACGCATTAGAATGCTGCAGCTGGCGCTAAAAAGATTGCTGTGGGCGGCGCGATTAAGTTCTGGGCCTTTGCCATCTACAAGTGTACAGATTCTTTCGGCGATGTCAAGCAGTTCTGCTTTCTTGCGGTTGTAAGCGGTTGCAAGAATACTTGAATCATGCCTGCGGTTTAGGTAAAGTGGCTCGGGAACGAATGCGACTTTTTCAGCCTCCAGAAGCACCTGCGGAATGCAATCCATGTCTTCGAAATAGATTCCCGGTGTGAACCGGTGATTTTGCCAAATTTTGGTGTCGAAGAGCTTGCTCCAGGCCGAATAATCAGGCCCCTTTTTTTGGTAGAGGGCCCGTTCTAAGGCTTTTTCGGGGGAGAGTGTAGTGGTAAGAGCCGTTGTCGAGTTTACTCTTTCAATTTCAGCTTTTCCCCAAAAAAGGAGCTTATCACAGCAGGCGATGTTTGCTTTGTTTTGTGTTGCTGCGTTTAAAAGTTTTTGCAGAAAATTGGGGTCCAACATGTCATCGCTATCTACGAAGGTTATCCAGTTTCCACGAGCAACTTTGATTCCTGTGTTACGTGCTTCAGAAAGGCCCTTGTTTTCTTGATGGATGATGACAATACGATTGTCCTTGGCTGCAAATTGTTTAACGATGGCGGTGCTGTTGTCTGTGGATCCGTCATCGACGGTGATGATTTCGAAATCAGTGAAAGTCTGCGCTAACACGCTGTTTAAGCAATCATTAAGGAATTGCTCTGTGTTATAGATAGGTATGATGACGCTGACTTCTGGCACTATTCCTACTTATTTAAATTTTGAACGACTTTGCCCCAGCCCAGTTGTACAATGGAGCCTGCGCGGACTAGATCTCCCTGGGCTTTTTCGTATTCTCTGAGGATTCTGTTATATTCTGCTACATCCCGACGCATCTTGATTTCTTTGTGAATTCGCTTTAGGAGCATGTCCTGCTTCCATTGGGCTGCGTTGGACAATTTTTGGCAGGAAACATCTAGGGCGTCTAGGTAGGCGGGAACAGCATTCAAGAAATCTTTTTCGAAATCTTTGGCGACCCCTTTGGCCTGCAGAACCAAATTTTTCTGGATAATGGCGTTTTTGCGGATTTCGCTCATTAGGCGGACGATACGTTCAAAGTCCACCTGGGGCCAAATGAGACTAAAGGGCCACATCTTTTTCCAGTGGAATTTGAACATGGATTCGTGGGCGGTGTTTTTTGCCCTTAAGAGTTCCTTCAGGTTTTCAAAGATAATCTGGGAGGGGATCTTTGTTTCTTTGGTATCGTTTTCCATTGTCCCCAATATAAAAAGGTTCGCCCCTTGAATTGGGGTGTTTTTCCTTAGATTTCCTTTTTTTTACGCAGTTTGAACCCGTTTTGGGGCATTTTTTTAATTTTTTTCTCCTTTTTTGGCAAATTATGAATTAAATTCTAATAAAACCGTTCTATCAAGAAGGATTTTATATGAACAACCAAAAATTCAAGATTTTGGCCATTGTGGATGCGGTTCTTATCGTAGTCCTCATTGTGGTCATGATGGTACTTAAGGGTAATTACAATGACCAGGCTCAGGCTTCTGTCAAGGAGCAGGTGGGTGCTTATCAAGAAAAGGCCAACGGAATGCTCCAGGAACAGTGGAAGTCTATGGACCAGTATGGCATGGCCTGGAAGTTGGTCTATGTCACCTTGACGGGTGACAAGTCGGAAAAGAGCTTCGATGCGGCTGTCAAAGCTATCGAGGGTGACAAGGATGCCCGCTTAAAACAGCTTTCTTACATGTATACCGCAGCCGGTATCCCGGCCAAGGTTCAGAATGACATTAACGAGAAGGGTGGGCTCGCTGATAAGTTCCTCTTGAAGGACGAGGGTGGCGTGAAGGAAGTGGCTTGCGGTAAAAATTGCACCCTGGGCTTCACGTTTGTAAAGGGCAAACTCAAGGACAGTGATTTTAAGGCCCTGGTGGAATACAACATGGACGAAGCCTTTAAACTGGAAGCTCCCGCAGAGTTCCATTTTGAATAAGGAGATTTAGGATGAATATCAAGAACATTGCAATCGTTTTGACAGTCCTGGTGGTGGCTATTGCTGCCATGCTCTTTATGCAGAAGGGAAACTACGTGACCCAGGCCACGGAACACTACGTGAAGACTACGGGTAATAGCTTCAAGGGCTCTAGCAAGATTATCGAATACGTTAATTCCACGGCTGGGACTACCAAGATGTTGTGGGCTCTGACCTGCGATGCTGTCCAGGGGGCAAAGACTTCCCAGGATATGGCCAAACTTGAGGGTAAGTATTTCCCTGCTACCAAGGGCTCCAATAGCATTTCCCAGAAGACCCGTCGTTTTGAGCCGACTGCTGCCTACTATATCGTCTCTACCTTTGACAAGGTGGATGTGGATAAGAAGACTGACCTGAAGACACTTGCGGGTCTTAAGTCTATAGACGTAAATGCGCTTCTTGGCAATGCGACTATCGCTGCCGCTGCTGAAGAAGACGAGGGTGAGGAAGAAGGGGAGGAATAACATCCTTTCTTTAATCACTTGACTCTCAACGAGTTATAAAAAAACGCTTCGGTAAAACCGTGGCGTTTTTTTTAATGAAAAATGAACAATTAAAAATTAAAACAATCTTCATTAATCATTATTCATTTTTAGTTTTTCGTTCTTCGTCTAATTTCTATCTTTACCGCGTAAAATTTAAACTGAGGTTAAATAATGCTCATTTTACGTGGTACGCCGGCTCTGTCGGATTTCCGTCTCCAGAAACTTTCTTCCGATTTCAAGAGCGTAGGCCTTTCTGTCGCTTCTGTTTACGCTGAATTCCTGCACGTGGTGGACTTGTCCGCCGAACTCTCCGATGCGGAAACTGAAACTTTGAAGAAGGTGCTGCATTACGGTCCGGCCCGCGAACCCAAGGCTCTCGAAGGCGAACTCTTTGTGGTATGCCCGCGTCCGGGTACCATCAGCCCTTGGAGCTCCAAGGCGACCGATATCGCTCACATTTGCGGCCTCCCTGCCGTCAAGCGCATCGAACGCGCGATTGCCTACTACGTGAAGTTTGAAGGCGCGGTGCCCGCCGGTGCCCGCGAAAAGATCTCCGCCAAGATTCACGACCGCATGACCCAGGCCGTTTTCGCCGACACCGCCTCCCTGGAAGTCCTCTTCAGCAAGGAAGAACCGCGTCCGCTGAACGTGATTCCGGTGCTCGACCAGGGCCGCGACGCCCTCGTGAAGGCCGACAAGGAAATGGGCCTCGCGCTTTCGACCGACGAAATCGACTACTTGGTCAAGAACTTCACCGAGCTCAAGCGCAACCCGACCGACGTGGAACTCTACATGTTCGCGCAGGCCAACTCGGAACACTGCCGCCACAAGGTGTTCGGTGCCGAATGGACCATTGACGGTGTGAAGCAGGACAAGTCCCTGTTCCAGATGATCAAGAACACCTACCAGCTCCACAACTCGAACATCTTTAGCGCCTACAAGGACAACGCCGCCGTGATGAAGGGCGCTGTCGCTGGCCGTTACTACGCCGACCCGCGCAACAACAAGTACGACTTCCACAACGAAGAAGTCGACATCCTCATGAAGGTCGAGACCCACAACCACCCGACGGCAATTTCTCCGTTCCCAGGTGCAGCTACCGGTAGTGGTGGCGAAATCCGTGACGAAGGTGCCACGGGTAAGGGATCCAAGCCGAAGGCCGGCCTCACGGGCTTCAGCGTCTCGAACCTCAAGCTTCCGGGTGCAGTCCAGCCGTGGGAAAAGGACTTTGGTAGCCCGTCCCGCATTGCTTCCGCCCTCGACATTATGATTGAAGGCCCGCTCGGCGGTGCCGCGTTCAACAACGAATACGGCCGTCCGAACATCCTCGGTTACTTCCGCACTTTCGAACAGGAAGTCGACGCCCAGAACGGCAAGGAAGTCCGCGGTTACCACAAGCCGATTATGTTGGCCGGTGGTCTCGGTAACATCAAGCACCAGCATATCGAGAAGGGCCACATTGACCCGGGTGACCACCTGATTGTGCTCGGCGGTCCGGCGATGCTTATCGGCCTCGGTGGTGGTGCTGCCAGCTCCGTGCAGAACGGTGCCGGTAATGAATCTCTCGACTTTGCCTCCGTGCAGCGCGAAAACCCCGAAATGGAACGCCGCTGCCAGGAAGTCATCGACCGCTGCTGGGCGATGGACGAAGAAAACCCGATTACGTTTATTCACGACGTGGGTGCAGGTGGACTTTCGAACGCTTTCCCGGAACTCGTGAACGATGGCGGTCTCGGCGGTAAGTTTGAACTCCGCAACGTTCCGAACGATGAACCGGGCATGAGCCCGTTCGAAATCTGGAGTAACGAATCCCAGGAACGTTACGTTATCGCTATTGCGGGTGACAAGCTCGACGTGTTCGATGCGATTTGTAAGCGTGAACGCTGCCCGTACGCTGTGGTGGGCGAGGCCATTCCTGAAAAGCACCTGACCCTTACCGATAAGCACTTCGGTACGACTCCGATTGACATGCCGCTCGGCGTGCTCCTCGGCAAGCCGCCCCGCATGATCCGTAACGAGAAGAGCCAGAAGCGCCCGCTGAACTCTACCGTGGTTCCGGCCGACGCCACCATCAAGGATGTGGCTCACCGCGTGCTTGCAAACCCGACCGTCGCCGACAAGACGTTCCTCATTTCTATCGGTGACCGTTCCGTGACGGGTATGATTTGCCGCGACCAGATGGTTGGCCCGT
>JAFVGH010000153.1 GCA_017475045.1 Fibrobacter sp.
TCCGATGCTGGCTTCCTGAATCCGTCCGACATCGAGAGCATCGAGGTGCTTAAGGACGGCGCCTCAGCCGCCATATACGGCGCCGCGGCCGGCAACGGTGTCATCCTCATCACCACCAAGAAGGGCCAGGGCGACGGTAAGGTCTCCTTCGAAGCCCAGATTGCTTCCCAGCGGGTTCGCAAGCCTCACCTGATGAATGCCGAGCAATGGGCCGATTACTGGATTGCCGCAGGAAATATTACCAAGGATGTGCTCTATTCCGAATGGGACGGTGTAACAAACACCGATTGGTTTGACATTGCTATGGAACCGTCTCTCCTCCAGAAGTACAGCGTGAACTTCCAGTACGGAAATGACCGCAGCAATCTGTACATTTCCCTTTCCTATATGAATAATGACGGCATTGTAAAAGGCCAGAGCGATGTTCACAAGTCCTACTCCGGCGTCATCAACGCCAGCGCCAAGATCAAGCCCTGGCTGGAGGTGGGTACCAACAACGTTATTGAATTCAACCAGTTCAAGAGCGGAGATACGTTCATGAGCGCCATGTGCAACCTTCCTATCTTGAAGCCTTATTTCAGCTATGACGAGCTGCCCTACGAAGCGAAGCAATTTGCCGACCTCGGCTGGATTGCAGGGGATGAGAACGGGTATTATTCTTTCTCCCGGTATATCGGACAACAGCACGACCATCCGCTCCTTGGCCTATACAAATCCATCAACGACAGTCGCAGTCTCTCCATTGCGGGAACTTCGTTCATCAACCTGAATCCCTGGCCTTGGCTCACCTTTACTTCCCGTCTGAGTTATGCCTTCAGTGCCAGCGAGAGTTACAACGCTTCCCATGCGCCTGTGACGTGGAGCAATATGGGCCGTATTTTGAGTGTTGGCGCATCTTCCGGCAATTCCGTTTACTGGCAGTGGGAAAACTTCGCCACAGCGATGAAGGCGTTTGGCAATCATACTCTCACCGCCATGTTGGGACAATCCTACAGTGATCTTCGCGCAAATGTGCTGACGGCGAACGAACAGGGTGACCTGACCGATATGGGTTTCCCCTTTGATGACGAAAAATTCCTGTATTTTGCCTATGCGAACCCCAATGTAACCAAGACAATCGGTGGCGCTGAACCTTCCTATACTCGGAAAATCGCATACTTCGGCCGTCTGAGCTATGATTACAAAGGCAAGTACCTTCTGCAAGCTTCCCTACGCGCCGATGCCGCCGACCTTTCCATCCTTCCGCTGAACAAGCGTTGGGGCTTCTTCCCGGCCGCTTCGGCCGGTTGGGTGGTTTCCAAAGAGCCCTTCATGGATTGGAGCAAGGGCTGGCTGAATCAGTTTAAACTCCGCGCCAGCTGGGGACGGAACGGTAACCTGGCATCATTAGGAGGATTCCGTTACAGCCGCACCATCAATAAATACGGTAATTATCCTTTTGCAACGGACTACACATACCAAACAGCTTATGCTCCTACTGTAACCGGCAACGAAAACCTGCAATGGGAAACTTCCGAGCAGCTTGACCTGGGCGCCGATTTCGCGTTCTTTGGAAATCGCCTCACCCTTGGTGCAGACTGGTATCTCAAGACCACCCGAGACCTCATCGTAGAGGATGTAAAGCAGACCCTTACCGCCGGATTCAATCCTTCTCCCGTTAACGTAGGCAGCATGATCAACACCGGCGTCGAACTGGAACTGGGTTGGCAGGACCACGTGGGGGATTTCAGCTACGGCATCCGGGGCAACCTTACCACGCTCAAGAACCGGGTGACGTCGCTTACCGATGGGACAGACCGTCTGATAGGTTATTCCCTTTATGGAGGAAATCCCATCACTCTTTTTGAGAAAGACATGCCCGCCTGGTATTTCTACGGGTACAAGTATCTGGGCGTCAATCCCGAGAACGGAGACCCTGTATTTGAAACCGGTGAAGATGGTGTTCTGGGAACCGAAGACCTCACCTACCTTGGCAAGGGTATTCCGGACATGACATACGGCATCACCCTCAATGCAGCTTGGAAAGGCTTGGATCTGGTGGTATTTGGCAGCGGCGTGGCAGGTGTTGACATCTTCTCGATGTACAATATCGGCTCGGGATTTACCGATAATCGCCTTGCATATTATGCACAGGACTACTGGACTCCGCAGAACACTTCCGCCAGCCAGCCCAGGCCAAACGCCATGTGGTCGCAGCTTGCCACATCCAGTTTCAACATCTTTGACGGATCTTACTTCAAGATCAAACAAATCCAACTTGGTTATACGCTCCCTCAGACGCTTCTTTCCAAAGTAAAGATCTCAAATGTGCGCCTGTACTGCTCTCTTGACGATTTCTTTACCTTCTCCAAGTATATCGGCCTGGATCCGGAAGTGGTAGGTTCAGGTAAGATGATGGGCGTGGATACCGGGTACTATCCCACCACCAGGAAGGTAATGTTCGGACTTAATGTAACTTTCTAATTGTGAGCTATATGAAAAAGATATATACTTTCCTTGCTTTCATCGCAGTACTGGCTTCCTGCACAGACCGTCTGGACGTGCCTCACAATGGCGTCCTGGATGAATCCAATTTCTACAAGAGCGACGAGGATGCTGCAGCCGCCATTGCCGCAGCATACCAAGACATTGCCGTGGGTGACGGTCAATACGGTTTCGAACATGTCTACAAGATTGTCAACGGATACCTGAGCGATGAATACTGGGCCGGACAGCAGGACCGCACGAACGGATTCTGCATTCTGTCGGATTACGCATTCGACGCAAATAACCCGTTCATTGAAACGCACTACACCCACCTGTATACTGTTATCGGCAAATGCAATCTGGTCATTGACAACGTCAAGGGCGATACTTCAATCCAAAGGAGAGCCGTTGCTGAGGCCAAGACGCTCCGCGCCTGGATGTACTTTGAACTCACAACCCTCTGGGGCACTCCTGCACTTGTGGAGCATGTTTCTTCCGACAAGCCCACGAATTCCACACAAGAGGCTCTCTGGACTTTCATTGAGAAGGACCTTACCGAGGCAATTGCCTCAGGCGCCCTCTCCGAAAAATCCTCCAAGGGAGACCGTGGCAATTACCGCGTCACCAAGCAGTATGCACAGGCCCTTCTGGGCAAGGCCTACCTCTGGCAGGGCAAGAATGCCGAAGCCGCAAAAGTGCTGGACGAAGTGATTGAAAGCGGCCTGTACGGCCTCTGGGGCGGACAGTATGGTGACTTCTATGACATTCCCAACGAGAACAACGAAGAGGTGATGTTTGCCTCCAACCACATTCTGGACAAGAACACCCCGGTTCCCACCTATCTGCCGGCTTTCAACGGCCTTAGTCTCTATACCCGTCCCGGAGTACTGGACACCTCCAATACCTTTGGCTTCAATTACTGGACCTTTGGCGGCTTCGTCCCGCGAGGCAGCCTGTATGATGCCTTCGTCGCCGAAGAGGGTGTGGATGGATATCGTCTGAACGAAAGCATCAAGACTTATGATTTCATGGCTGACGCAGGTTATGCACTTGGTGCCGGCGTCACGGAAAACAGTGAAGGTTATTTCACGTGGAAAGGCCGTTATCTCGACAGTCAGACGGAACTGGTGCTCATCTTCCAGGTCACCGACCGCGACGCCGTGTGGATGCGTTATGCAGAAGTGCTCCTCATGGCTGCAGAGGCCAATATCGGCATCGACCAGACCAAGGCCGACAAGTATCTGAA
>JAFVGH010000154.1 GCA_017475045.1 Fibrobacter sp.
AACTCTAGCCCGCTTGCGGGCTGCCAGTAAGGACCGTACGCCAGTGTCAGACCGTCAACGCGTGTAACGCGTTGCTAGTATCCTAGGGCTATGCCCGTATATGAAGAACCGCCGGCTATGCCGGCGGGTCACTTTTTTTATGCGATGTTTAGGCTCTGCTCCCTGATGCACTCGATCTCGTTCTTGAGCTCGATAGCCAGGGCGGCAATTTCGGCGCTCTGGCACTTGGTGCCTAGCGTGTTGGCCTCGCGGCCCATTTCCTGAAGGATGAATCCCAGGTTCTTGCCTTGGGCACCGCCCTTCTTGAGGGCGTCTAGGAACAGCTTGTTGTGGCTGTGGAAGCGGGTAATCTCTTCGTGGATGTCCAGCTTGTCGGCCATGATGCAGGCTTCCTGCAGTAGGCGCACGTCGTCGATTTCGCTGTCCTTCATCAGGGCGTCCACTCGCTCCTTGAACTTGACTTTCCAGGTTTCGATGCGCTGTGGGTCCAGCACTTCGATTTTGGCAAGCACGTCTTCCAGGTGGGTGACCCGCTTGGTGAGGTCGGCGGCCAGGTTGGCTCCTTCTTTTTCCCGCATGGCGATGACACCGTCCAGGGCTTTGTCCAGTTCGGCCTTCAGGTGCTTTTCCCAGGCTTCGTTGTCGGCACCTGCGTCGGTGAACTGAAGTACTTCTGGAATAGCCAAAATGTGTTCCAGCTTGATTTCGTGCTTAATGAGATTGCCATACTTGGCTTGCATCTCGTTTAGCATGTCCTTAGTGATTTCCACGAATTTGCTCACCGCAGTCTTGTTGTAGCACACGGGAATGTTCCCGACGGCCCCTTCGCCAAGAGTGATGGACAGGTTCACCGAGCCACGGGCAAGTTTGTCCTTGATAATGGCCTTCAGGTCGTTTTCCAGGTAGGCGAAGTTCTTGGGAATCTTGCTTGAAATTTCAAGAAAACGGCTGTTCACGCTGCGGACTTCGATAACGCAGGCGGTTCCGTTCAGGGTGGATTCGCTCTTGCCGAACCCGGTCATAGAAATGATGGACATATCGGCTTAAATTTTAGAAATTGTCGCGATTACGTGTTCGCAACCGAAGTTCTTGAGGCCCAATGCGGTCAGCACTTTACTCAGGGTGTGCTCACTCTGGAAGCTTATGTTTTCGATGCGGAACCCTTCTTTTTTGCAGAGGGTATAGAAGTCCTTCACCGTGAGTAGGCGGATGTTGGGCGTGTCGTACCACTCGTAGGGCAGTTCCTTGGACTTGGGCATGCGACCATGGAGCATCAGGCTTCCGCGGGTGGTCCAGTGTCCAAAGTTGGGGAAGGTGACGATGGCCTTCTTGGCCACGCGCAACAGTTCGTTCAGCAAGGCCACCGGGTCGCGGATTTCTTGAATGGTGCGGTTGATGATGGCGTAGTCGAAGCTTCCGTCCTTCAGGTCCGAGATTCCCTTGTCGTCCAGGTCGCGCTGGATTACCTGTACATCGTTTTCCAGACAGTCCAGGATTCCCGTGATGTTCTTCTCGATGCCAAATCCCGTGGCCTTCTTCTTCTGGAAAAGGTAGCTCAGCAGGTCGCCGCTTCCGCAGCCCAGGTCCAGCACATGGCTTCCTTCTTTCACCAGCTTGCCAAGGCGCTCGAAGTCGCTTTCGTCGTGGAACACGGGTACGGCCTGCGTTCCCTGCTGGGGGATAATCTTTGAATCCAGGAACCGGCCTACGGCCTTGCCCAGCTCGCCAACTTCGATAAGGAATCCGTCGTGTCCGAACTGTGTGTCCAGTTCCAGGCTGGTGACGCTCTTGCCCACGTTCAGCAGGGCGCTGGTAATGCGGCGGCTCTCGTGGGGCGGGAACAGCCAGTCGGTAGAAAGGTTCACGTTCAGCACTTCAGCCTTGATATCCTTGAAGGCGTTCTCGATGCTGCCGTATTCCGTTTCCAGGTCGAAGGCGTCGGTAGCGTGGGCAATGTGCAGGTAGCTGTTGGCGTCAAAACGGTCCACGAACTTCTTGCCCTGGTAGCGCAGGTAGCTTTCAATAGGCAGGTTCAGGTCGAAGGGCGTGCTGTAGGTGACGGCGTGGCTCTTGTTCTCCTGGGCCTGGGCACGCTTGAACTTCTGTTCCATGCCGATGGCGCTGAGGTAGGTGATGTGGGCCAACTTGCGGGCGTTGGCAAGTCCAATATCGGGCCTGTTCGCCTTGTCGTAGTAGTCTCCGCCGTTGAAATCCGGGTCCTGGGTAATTACGTCGCGGGCCACCACTTCGAAACCCAGCGCCTGGCTGGAGAATCTAGGCGAGCTGGCGATAATCACCACACGCTTTACCTGTTCGGGGTAGTAGATGGCCCACTTCATGGCCTGGAAACCGCCCATGGAGCCGCCCAAGACGCAGTAGAATTCCTTGATGTGGAGCCCGTCGGCTAGTTCCTTCTGGGCGTGGACCATGTCACCGATGGTGATGATGGGGAAGGTGCTCCCGTAGGGCTTACCCGTGCGGGGGTTGACGGTCGCGGGGCCTGTTGTGCCCTTGCACCCGCCCAAGATGTTGCTGCAGACCACGAAGAAGCGGTCCGTGTCGATGGCTTTGCCCGGTCCGATAAGTTCGTCCCACCAGCCGGGTTTACGGTCGGTTTCGGTATACCAGCCGGCGGCATGGGCGTCGGCGGTCAGCGGTGAACAAATCCACACCGCGTTGTCGGCAGAGGCGTTCAGCTTGCCGTAAGTCTCGTAACGGATATTCAGCGCAGGCAGCGTCTGTCCGTTTTCCAGCACAAAACCCGTCTCGCCATAGTCCTTGACGAAATCCTGGGGGACCACCGGTCCGATACTGGATTTATGCGTATATTCACTCATATGCATAAATATAGAAAAACGGTGGGAAATCGGCAATAGGGACCGCTACTTAAACTCTTTCGCCCACTTGGGGACTACTTCGGTGGCCTTGCCCTGGATAAACACGTCGGTGTAGGGGTCGTGATCGGGAATCTCCAGGTTTAGGCAGGTGACTTTGGCCCCGAAACTCTTGGCAAAACTCTTGAAGCCTGCGGCGGGGTACACTACGCTGCTGGTACCGATGTAGGCGAATTCGTCGCATTCCCGAAGGGCGTCCTGAATCTGGTCCATGTACAGCGGGACTTCGCCGAAGAACACGATGTCGGGGCGGGTCTTCGCTCCGCAAACGGGGCACTTGGTCTCTAGAGTTTCCTCGCCTGTGAAGGGAAATTCGTGCTCGCCGCCCCCCGTGCAGCGGAGTTTCATCAGGTCGCCGTGCATGTGGAGTACACGCTTGCTTCCCGCACGCTCGTGCAGGTCATCTACGTTCTGGGTCACCAGCAAGAACTCGTCGCCAAGACGCTCTTCCAGTTCGGCTAACGCCAGGTGGGCGGCGTTTGGCTGGTGGTTAGGCAGGCCCTTCCGCAAAAAGTTGTAGAAGTCCTTGACCCTTTTCGGGTCACGCCGGAGGGCGTCGGGAGTGCACACGTCCTCGATGTTTTCGTGTTCCCACATACCGTCGTTTCCGCGGAAGGTGCGGAGTCCCGACTCGGCGCTGATGCCAGCACCCGTCAATACTACAAGTCTTTTTTTCATATAGCCTCCACAATTAATAAGCCATATTTTAAGTTGTCATGCCCGGCTTGACCGGGCATCTCCTTTACGAACATATTCCTGCAAAGAACAGTGTTTCCGCCACGATGCCATGCTCGAAGTCAGGAACGTATAGGCTCTCGTTTTCGCCATGGGCGGCACATTCCGGGTCCTCTAGGCCCGTCAGCAGAATCGGTATGTTTCCGAAGGTCTTGCGGAACAGCTCTGCGCCGGGGATGCTTGCCCCGCAACCTATAAACTTGGTCTCGCTCTTGTAGGCCCGAGTCATGGCGCTTGCCATTTCCTTGAAGAAGGGGTGGCTGGTGTCGGTCACAAACGGGTTCGCTCCGTCTTCTTCCCGTATTGTGCATTCCAGGCCGTCGGGAACGTTACTTTGTATATATTCTACCAGCAGGCGTGTGCAGCGGTCTGCGTTCATGCCAGGGGCGAGCCGTATGCCTATGCGGGCATAGGCGGTGTCCTGCAGCACGTTTCCGGCGTTGGTGCGGCTCCCTACCTGCATGGCGGTCACCACGATGGAGGGCCGACGCCAAAGGGATAGGAGAATTTCCTCTTCGCTGACCTTCAGCTTGACCGAGTCCAGCACGCCGCCGTCGTTGCGGAAAATCTTTTCGGTCATGCCCAGGCTCTTGTAGGATTCCAGTTCCTCCGGGGTAGGGGGGACAAGTCCGTCGCAAAATCCGGGAATAGTAATGTTTCCGTCGGCATTAGTCATGGCGGCGATAATCTTGCAGAGTTCCTGTCCGGGGTCGGGAATGGGGCCCGACCAACTTCCAGAATGGAGGGGGGCCTTGGTAGCGCGGAGTTCCACGTTGATGGCGCTCATGCCCCTGAGGGTGGTGGTGATGGAAGGCGTTCCCTTGGCGAAGTTCCCCAGGTCTGCCACGATGACGGCGTCGCACTTGAGGAGTTCCGCATTTTCCCGAAGGATTTGGGCGAAGCCCTCGCTGCCCGATTCCTCTTCGCCCTCGATGATGAACTTTAGGTTGGGGCCCTTGTCGCCCAGCAGTTTGCGGACCTGTTCTGCGGCAGCCAGGTGGGTGACGATTCCCGCCTTGTCGTCGGCTGTTCCACGGCCGTAGAGCCGGTCCCCCTTCAGAACAGGCTTGAAGGGCTTGGAGTTCCAGAGAGCCTCCCGCATGGGGGGCTGCACGTCGTGGTGGGCGTAAAGCAGTACTGTGGGTTTGTCCGGGCTGGTGAGGCTTTCGGCATAGACCGTGTGCCTGCCGCTTTTGGGCGTCAGGAACTGGATGTTGGTGTAGCCGGCCTTTTCAAAAAGGGCCTTTACCGCCTCTGCGGATTTTGTCACGAATTTCTGGTCAAAATTGTCAAAACTGATGGAGGGAATGCGCACCAGGTCCATCAGGGTTTTCAGATAGCGGGGCATGTTCCCGTGAATTTCTTTTTCTATGGTCTGTTCCACCTTTCGTACCTCATTTTTTTATAATTTAACTAATATGACTTTTCAATGTACGAATCACGAATATTATTTGCAGTTCAGTGACAAGGTCTTGGCCCTGATTCGTCGGATTTTCCGCAAGTCCCCGGAGTTCAGGCACGACTCCTTTAGGCATGTGGCCAGGTTCGCGCCAATCATCCCGTTTATGGGTGGCCGCCCCGACCTTAGCAAGACTCTCAAGCGGGTCATTACTTTTGCGGACCACAGCAATTCCCTTTATTTCGGTTGCCCCATCATCTTGGCCGCCGGTGCCAACAAGACGGCACTTCGCATCAAGGATTACGCCAACGTGGGTTTCGGAGGCATTACCGTAGGCACCGCCACCCGCCATTTTAGGGAGGGGAACACCCACCGCCCTCGTATCGGATTCTTGGAAGAGGACCGGGCCATCTACAATAGCATGGGCCTTAACAACGAGGGTGTAGAAGTTATTGCCAAGCGTGTGGATGAACAGCTGGTGAAGGCCCACAAGGCGGGCCTCTGCGTAGGGATTTCCGTGGCGGAGACTCCGGGCCTTACCGACCCCGAAGAAAAAATCAAGGATATCATCGAGAGTTTTACCATCGCCTACAAGGCGGCGGACTACATCGAGATTAACGTGAGTTGTCCCAATACGGGGGAGTCCCGCGTAGATTTGGATATGAGTTTCTCGGAACGGATTTTCGAGGAAATCATGAAGATCCGCAATAGCCTCGGAATTCGGAAGGCGGTGTATGCCAAGCTCAGTCCCGACCTGATGGAACGTCACCTGATTTCTATCATGGAAATGCTGGTGCGAACTGGCGTGAACGGCGTGGTGGTGGGGAACACTTACCCTACGGCAAAGATCAGCGAGCTTCCGGTGTCCGTAACCCACGAAGACCTGACGCCCCTCAGGGCCGATGGGGACTGTGGTGGGCTCTCGGGTAGGCCTCTCTACGAGAATATGGTCTGGAACGTGAAGTACATTCGGGAACATTACCCCCAGATGAGTGTCATTGCCTGCGGCGGTATCGACCACGGCTACAAGATTTACGACCTCATCAAGATGGGGGTGGACGCCGTGCAGTGCTACTCTGTGGTGGCTTTCCGCTGGATGGCTGCCCATGCCATGCGGGCTGAACTTGCGGACGCCCTGCTGAACGACGGCTACAAGTCCCTGGGCGAATACGACGACCGCAACCCGAAGCCTGTTAAGGCAGTCTAAAAAATGAATCGCTTATTTTTCTTCTTTCTTCTTGCCGGCACCGCCGCTTTTGCGGCACCCTGGCTGGGCCTTTCTTTCAAGAAGACGACCTACAGCAATCACCTTGCGCTTGACATCAAGGGTGTGCATCCTGAGTCGGGATGCTTTGCGGTTGGTGTTACAACTGGCGATACCCTTATTGGTGTGAACGGTCAGGCCCTGACGGACATGTCCCAGATCCAGTCCGCCATTTCTAGCCACAGGGCCGGGCAAAAGATCAAGCTGGAAATCCTGAGGAATGGTAAGAAGCGCACTGTGGATGCCGCCCTCACCGAGCGTCCCGACGACATCAGCAGTCTTACGGGTTCCGCTATCGGCAGCAAGATTGCGGAATTCGGTAAGAACTTCTACAAGAACGGAGAAAAACGCAAGGCCAAGCCCAAGGCCACCTTGCTGGATTTCTGGGCTACCTGGTGTGGTCCGTGCCGAAAGACACTCCCCGTGCTTGCCAATATCTACAAGAAGTACGGGGACAAGGGGCTCGAGGTTATCGGTATTTCTTCCGAAGGCTTGAGCGAGTTGAACCTCTTTTACGAGAAACAGCACGCATCGCCCTATCCCTTGTACCGAGACGCGTCGCAAGACCTATGGCGCCGCTACGGAATTCGTGCGGTTCCCACACTGATGTTGTTGGATAAGGACGGCTATATCAAGCAGGTCTGGAGCGGGGCTCCGACAGAGTACATGATAGAGCAGTTGCTGAAAGATGTGATGGACTAGTTCCCGGTGGCTTTTTTAAGTGATGCCACGATTTTTTCGTATTCGTCCTTAGAGATTCTCTTGTATCCCGTGACTATTCCGCCGAATTCGTAATAAGCGGAATCTCCCTTCACGTTCATCTTGTATTCCATATCAAGGGTGTTCTTGCCACGGAGAGCTCCGTCTTGTACGGTTGCCTTCAGGTCTCCGTTTACATTTCGAATGGTGTAGTCCGTGCCGTTTTCGGTCAGAACTTCGAAAGCCATATCGGATTCACCCAACCAACAGCCGGTGTAGTTGACGTTGCTCTGCTCGCAACCGAAGAGGAACAGGGAAGAAAGTGCGATTGCTGTAAAAGGGATAATCTTTTTCATGCTCCATAAAATAGTATTTTTTTTAAGAAAATGAAGTACTTGTACCTAATTGCGCCGATTCTTGCCATTTTGACACTGCTAGGTGTCTATTGGCTGATTCGGACTAATACGAGACCCATTCCCAAATACGATTCACCGGAGGTTGAGGTGGATTGGAGTGCCGAGGATTATTACAGGCACCTAAATATGAAGCCCTTCAGTGGGCGAGAAGTACACAAGCTGCTAATTAAGCGGACCAAGCAGAAACCGGGTGTCTATCTTGAAAGTCTTGAACCGGCCATGGATACAGCAGGTCTTGAAATTGTGAATGTATTCCATCAGGTCGTTGGTGACGATTATGTGCCTGTAATTACCAGTGGGAACGACTGGCCCTACCATGCCCGCAAGTCAAAGCATTACGAAAACAAGGCTATAGATTTCCGCATAAAGTACATTCCCGTTGAACAGCGCCGCGAAATCGTGAAGCTGGCAGAGGAAAGGTTAAGTCCCCGTTTCAGAATAATCTGGGAACGGGGCGACGCCGAACACCTGCATTTGGAAATGGCGGAATAGTTATTTACAGCAGCGGAACCCGACACTCGGGTACTGGTTCTGGGGATAGAAGCTGAACTTCTTTTCGGTGCACTGGCTTCCGTTGTTGGTGTTCCATGCGCCTCCAGCCACGTAGAACATATTGGGGTGTTCCTTGCTGGGGGTGGATGTCCATTCCCACAGGTTCCCGCTCATGTCGTACATGCCCCACCAGCTACGGCACTGCTCCTTACGTCCGCTACGCTTGGCGGCCTTGGTGTTGGTATTGCACTTGTTCTGCTTGTAGGTATTCCCGTAAGTATACTTGGTGTTGTCCTTGCCGCGGCAGGCTGCTTGCCATTCGTCAAGCGAGCACAGATGTTTGCCAGCCTGTTCGCAGAGGCTTGCGGCTTGTTCCTGGCTTACCATGTCCCTTGGATTCTCGTCAGGAACATTGGGGTATTCGTAGGCGTCTACGCATACTGTCTTGCCGCCCACGGGAACGGGGTAGGCGTTCTTTCCGCATACGTTGTCACTGGCCATGTCATACTTGGCCTCTTCCCAGGCGCTTCTGTTGCCGACAGAGTCTTCGGCAAAGAAGAAAACGGAACCGGTTTTGTTGTAGTCGATGGATTTTCCAGCCTCTACGGGGTTTAACGTGTCTCCGATAGAAAGGAATGTCCTGCACTTGATTTCGTCGCACTTGACTTTAAGCTTGATGGGGTCGTAGTAGCGACCTGCCGGGGGCGTGATTTCGGCGTTAGGCGGGAGTTGGTCTGCGGCACGGATGCTGTCCTGGATGCGCTTTTTTTCCAGGGAATCGGCTCTGGCCTTGTCAAGGGCGGCAAGGCTATCGGCGATGCGCTTTAGACTGTCGTTGCGGGCCTTCTCTAGGGCGGCCAGACTGTCACGGACATGGCGTATGCTGTCCCGCACGTGACGCAGGCTGTCCTGGTTCAGCTTGGGGTTTAGGGCTGCCAGGGAATCCGCTATGCGGAGGCTGTCGGCTATGCGCAGGCTATCGGCAATTCTTGCCTGTTCAAGAGCGGCAAGACTGTCTGCTCTCATCTGTTCGGCACGGCGCAAACTATCTAGAATATAACGCTGGCGGGCTTCCAGTTCTGTCTCTTGCTGCCGACGTAGGGCTTCTTGCTTGATTCGGTCCAGATGGCACTGTACAATAAAAAGACACAAAAGCAAGAGGAACATCAAAACAAGGATGATAATGTTCTTTTTCTTGCGGTTGCCGCTATTTCCACTTTTTTCTTCAGCCATAATTATTCTGCAATCTTGGTTTCTTTCTCTTCTACCCGTTCATCCTTGAACAGTTCGCCCCAGTGTCGCTTAATCTCGAATTCTACTTCCTTGATGCTCAGGTTGCGGCGCAGGTTGGAACGGTAGGCGATAGAAATGTAGCCGGTCTCTTCGGAGACCACGATAACCAGGGCGTCGCATTCGGCGGCGAGGGCGTGGGCTGCACGGTGACGCATACCGTAACCGGTGTCGCCGCCGGCGTTTGCGGTGGGCATGGGCAGAATACAGCCCGCAGCAACGATGCATTTGCTATTCAGCAGCACGGCGCCGTCATGGAGGGCTGAATTGGGGAAGAATAAGGAACGGAGCAGACGGGAACTGATTCGGGCGTTTAAAATTTCACCGGTTTCTTCGTAGTTTCTGAGGCCCACCCGCTTTTCAAGCACAATCAGCGCACCGAAATGATTCTTGGCCAGGTCTTGCACGGCGGTGGTGATGGACTTGGTCACCTCGTCAAGGCCGCTGGGGTGGAAAAAGATGGATTGCCAACTGGCCCGGCTCACGGTCTGGCCAATTCGGGTCAGGGCGCTACGGATTTCGGGCTGGAACAGAATCACGATGGCGATAATTCCCAAGGTGGCAAGGTTGGTCAAAAGCCAGAGTAAGGTGTGGAGTTCCCACCATTGGGCAAGGAACCAGGCCACCACCAGGAACATGCCGCCGATAAGCATCTGCACGGCGCGGGTCCCGCGGAAAAGCTGGAACACATAGTAGAGGATAATGGACATGATGAGAATGTCCAGAATATCCGCCATGCGGACATCGATGATGTCAAAAAGCTTAAACAGGACCATGGGACTTTAGTGCCTCCAGGTAAAGCAGGGATTCCTTGGTTTCTTTTACGTCGTGTACACGGATACAGCTTACTCCACCCAAGGTAGCAATAATGCCTGCCGTGATGGTGGGAATCAGTCTGTCACTGTGGTCTAGACCGGCCATTTTCCCGATATAGGACTTTCGAGACGTGCCGATAAGCACAGGAAAACAATCATTCAGGAAATCTTCTAGGGATTTCATCAGGTCAATGTTGTCCTGAACCGTCTTTCCGAAGCCGATTCCAGGATCCAGGCAGATTTTTTCTCGTTCCACGCCTAGGTCAAGCAGTTTCTTTGCCTGTGTTAACAGCTCGTTTCGGACTTCTTGCACCACGTTTTCGTAGGGCTTGAAATCCGATTGCATGGTACCGAAGTTACCACGCATGTGGTTCAACACTACGGAGGCTCCTGTACGGGCCACTGTGGCGGGCATTTCCGGATCCATGGCGCAGGCACTGATATCGTTGATGATATGGGCCCCTAGTCGCATGCATTCTGCGGCGACTTTCGCCTTGGTGGTGTCCACGGAAATGTAGAAGTCCCGGTGTCCCGGGTTGCTTAGGTCTTCGGAGATGTTTTGCAACTGAACAAGACTTTCTACCACAGGACATACCCGGTCCATTTCTTCTTGTTCGCTGACAGGTTTGCTTCCCGGACGGCTGCTCTCGCCGCCGATATCCAGAATGTCGGCACCCTGCTGCAAAAGGCTTACCGCATGCTCGTAGGCGGCATCTGGAGTGGCGTGTGCTCCGCCGTCAAAGAAGCTGTCCGGCGTCACGTTCACGATTCCCATAATCAGGGGCGAGGAACAGGGGAGAACCTTGTTCCCGACTTTCCAGGGGAGAGAACGGCTTTGTTCCAGGATGTCTTTCAACATCTTACGACTGTTCCTGTGTTTGTTCGGTTGCAGAAGATTGGCTGACCTTGTCATTTGCCGTTGTCGAACCCTCGGCCGGCTTGGGCTTGATTTCTGCGACAGTGGCAGCGTTAGCGTCTGCGGCCGGGGCTACGGGCGGTTGCTTTCCAGGGTCGGGGGGCGGAGTGTTTTCTTTCTTTTTCTTTTCGGCCAGTTCTTCTAGGGCCTGGTACTGACGGCTCTTCTTGGTGCCGGTGAGTTTTTCGCCTGCCATGACCTTGTCGATTTCTTCGCGGTCCAGGACTTCGAATTCGAACAGGGCTTCGGCCAGGTCGATGAGCTTGTCCTTGTTCTCTTCCAAAAGTTTGCGGGCGGCTTGGTCCATGCGCTTGATAAGTCCGTTGACGGCGTTGTCGATTTTTTCGGCCATCATTTCGGACATTTCCTTGGGCTTGGAAATCTCGCGGCCCAGGAAAACTTCGCCATCGGCGCGGCTGTAGCAAACAGGTCCGATTTCTTCGTCGAAGCCCCATTCGGTGACCATCTTGCGGGCAAGTTCGGTGGCCCGCTGGATGTCGTTGCTGGCACCGGTGCTCTGGTGGTTAAAGAAGATGAGTTCGGCCAGGCGTCCAGACATCATGATCATGATGCGTTCTTCGGCGTATTCGCGGCTGTAGCTTACCTGGTCTCGTTCGGGGAGGCTCATGGTAATGCCCAGGGCGCGTCCACGGGGAATAATGGTAATCTTGTGGAGCGGGTCGGAGTGCTTGCACAAGAGCGTCATCAAGGCGTGACCGGCTTCGTGGTAGGCGGTGTGGCGCTTTTCTTCGTCGGTCATCAATAGTGTGCGGCGTTCGGCACCCATGCTTAGCTTGTCGCGGGCTTCTTCGAAGTCCAGCATGGTGACTTTCTTGTTGTTGAAGCGGGCGGCCAGCAGGGCGGCCTCGTTCACCAGGTTTTCCAGGTCGGCGCCGGCTAGGCCCGGCGTTCCCTTGGCGATGGCGCTTACGTCCACGTCCTTGTCCAGGGGCACCTTCCGTTTTTTCAGGTGGACCTTCAATATTTCTTCACGGCCCTTCAGGTCGGGGAGTCCCACCACAATCTGGCGGTCGAAACGTCCCGGACGGAGCAGGGCCTTGTCCAGCACATCGGGGCGGTTGGTGGCCGCAATCAGAATCACGCCTTCGTTGGCGGTAAAGCCGTCCATTTCAACGAGCAGCTGGTTCAGGGTCTGTTCGCGTTCGTCGTGCCCACCGCCAAGGCCTGCACCACGCTGGCGGCCTACGGCATCAATCTCATCGATAAACAGAATGCAGGGGGCGTTCTTCTTGCCCATGTCGAACAGGTCGCGCACACGGGAAGCTCCAACGCCCACGAACATTTCCACGAAGTCCGAACCCGACATGCTAAAGAAAGGCACGCCAGCTTCACCAGCTACTGCGCGAGCAAGGAGGGTCTTACCGGTACCCGGAGGGCCAACGAGCAGGGCTCCCTTGGGAATGCGTCCGCCCAGGTTGTCATATTTCTTCGGGTCTTTCAAGAATTCCACGAGTTCTTGCAGGTCCTGCTTTGCCTCATCGCAACCGGCCACGTCATTGAAGGTGGTCTTTTTCTTGGGATCGCTTCCTATGATTTTGGCCTGGCTCTTGCCGAAGCTGAAGGGGTTCTTTCCGCCACCGCCCATCTGGCGGCTCATCATGATATAGAAGAAGGCGATGAGCAGTAATGCGGGCAGGAACGCCACGATGGTGTCGATCCAGGTGGTGGATTCATGGATAACTTTGACCTTCACTCCCTTGAACATTTCCCAGGCGGTAATCTGTTCGTTGGAAATCTCCAGCATATGGCTCTTGAAATGCTTTGTGTTGCCGTTATCCTTTTCGGAACGGGTAAAGCGGGCGAGGGCACTACGCTGCTCGTTGGCCTTGGCGATTTCTTCGGGGCTCATCTGGTAGGCGCCCTCGATGATGACACCGTCGGGAGTCTTTTGGAGCGAAAGTTCGGTAATTACCTTGGAGGAATCTCCCATCATGGCGAGAAATTCCGTGCGGGTCATGTCCTGTTCGCTGCTCTTGCCGGTGAGGGGGAACATCACGAACAGCATTAGCAGCATGACGAGAACGATGATAAAATTACGATTCTTGAACGGGGAAGCTGGCTTCTTGGGTTGGCTCATTATAATCCTTTATCTTTCTTGTCGCAAGATACAAAATTCAGGGCTTCTTCGGGGGTAGAAAATTCGCAAATTTGGACAGTATGGCCGATTTTCACAATGGCTCGCCTGCGGTAGACGGCATGGTGTGGGATTTTTACATGGGCGGGCTCCTTGGCGTCGTAGAAAAAGCTGATGGGGAACCGAAGCCCCTTCTCAGAAAGCCACAGCCGAAACATCTCGGAAAGGTCGGCGTTTTCATGTGCCAAGAGCACCTTGCGCAACTGTTTTTTGCCGATGGTGATGCCCTGAATCGTCATGGCGGACGGAGCCTGCCCTGAGCGTAGTCTCAGGGATCCGCCATCTAGGATTGCCGTTTCGAACATCGCCTTACATGCGTCTATTACTTTTTCATAGACCCGGCCCGCAACTCCTGCAATTCGGCAGAGCTGCTCCGTTGCACCTGGGGTACTCAGCTCTAGTTTCGGGAGAAGATCATGTCGTACCTTGTTCCGTGCGAATTTTACATCGGAATTACTTTCGTCTTCGCACCATTCGAGCTTGTTTTCCTGTGCGTAGGCAAGGAGCTCTGCGCGAGTGATATTTAGGAACGGCCGGAAGATAAAATTGCTCCTAACTTCCTGGATTCCCCGTAATCCAGCCAGAGTCGTGCCTCGTCGGAGTCGCATCAGCATTGTTTCTGCCTGGTCTCCAGCATGGTGCGCAGTGACGATAGCTCCCTTTTTGTCATCCTGAGCGGAGCGTAGCGAAGTCGAAGGATCTAGGGCAATTTCCGTCAGGGCCCTGTATCTCGCATCTCTCGCATTTTCTTCCAGCGATCCTTCGGCACGCTTTAGCGCTTCGCCATCCAGTTTTTTCAAGAAGAACGGAACGTTGTGGGATTTGGCGAATGCCTCCACAAAGGCGGCATCACGGTCTGCGGTCTTTTCCCGTAATCCATGGTGTACATGGGCGATGCCCAGCCATTCAATACCGAGCACTTCTCGGTTCTTGATAAAATAGTGTGCTAGGCAAATAGAATCCAGGCCGCCCGAAACCGCAAGCAGTAGCTGCCTAAAGCCGTACTGACGAATTTTGTCTGGAAAAAATGCTTTCAATGCCTTACCCTTTACTCCCTAAAGATAATAATTTATATTTGTCCCTCAAGGAGGCCGTTATGGCTAAAAACGATGCAAAAGAAAGCGCATGGCTCAGAACGCTGCGCATTGACGGCTCCCAGAACGGAGCCACCCTGCGGACTAGAGTTGTCCGCGACAAGACGAAGTACACCAGAACCCTTAAACACAAGAAATCCCTCGCCGATGCGGGGGATTTTCCTTTTTTATGAATGTTTTTTCTTTGTTCTTTCGATGTATGCTTTAATTTTGTTCTGCTCGGCGGCAATCCGTAAGGGTTTTGCGGCTGACTCGAAATGGCGTGACATTTCTTCCCAAAAATCGTGGGATTCCCACTTGAGAACTTTCAGGACGTTGTACAAATCAAAAGAATTAGGGGTCTTTTCTCCACGTTCCCACTTTCCGAGGGTAACACGACTGATTCCCGCCTCTTGGGCAATGAAGTCCTGGGATCGGCCAAGGGTTTCCCTGGCTTTTTTCAACAAATAGGCGATACTTTCGTCGAAAGATATTTCTATTTCGTTCTTCCTCTTCATTCCTGGATGTGATTTCTAGGAATTTGAAGGGACCTTCGGTGATAATATATGGTTACATTTTTCAGTGAATTCGCTTTTTTTGAATTTTTTGTTATATATTCGGTAGAGAAACTTTAATGGGTACTTTTATGGATTTAAAGGATTTTTCCGTTTGGCTTGATAACTTGCTTATGCCGGCTACGTTCAAGGATTATTGTGTAGATGGCCTTTGTGTAGAAGCTTCGGATAAGGTGACCAAGGTGGTGACAGGCGTCTCCTTTAGGGATCGCCTGATTGAGCGTGCCATCGAAGAGGGTGCGGATGCCATCGTTGTCCATCATCCCAATGGTTTCTGGAACGGTGATTCCAAAATCCCGGTGGGCCATTTCGGTAAGCGGGTTCGGGAACTCATGAAGAATGGGATATCCCTTTACGGATTTCACCTGCCTCTGGACGGGCATCCTGAAATTGGTAACAACGCTTTAATCGCTGGAGCCATGGGCCTCAAGGTGGTGAAGGGGTTCATGCAAGAGGGCGATGGCTTTGTGGGGCGTATTGGGGAATGGGATACACCAGTCACCAAGGAACGGTTTGTAGAAATTGCAGGCAAGGCTTTTCCTGCCGGAGTCCAGAACCAGTTTATGTTCGGCACGGACAAGATCCGCCGTGTGGCCATCTGCAGTGGGAGCGGAGCTTCCGGATTGGAAGAGGCTATGGCTCTGGGGTGCGACGCTTTCGTGACCGGAGAAATCAAGGAAAGTGTGCCAATTGTTGTGGAAGAATCTGGTTTCAACCTGATTGCCTGTGGACACCATCGTACCGAGGTCTTTGGTGTCCGGGCCCTGGCTGAAAAAATTACGGCTGATTTGGGTGTCCCCGCAGTTTTTGTGGATATTGATAACCCGGTATAGGCAACTAAAGGAGGCGGATATGAAGGTTTTTAGAATTGCAGTGGTTGGACTAGCGATGTCGATGTTTTGGGCCTGTTCCCAGACGGTTTCGGGTTCAGACAATGACTCTCGAGGCGAAGACGCTCTCCCGTTAGTTCCGGGCTACCATTCTGTAGATGGTAATGGCTCTGCAAATGGGAGTTCCGCCAATGGTGGCTCAGGGAGTAGCAGTTCTAACGGTGGTGGCCTGAGCTCGTCAACTGAAATTTATCCCGATGATGGTGGACCCTCTTCGTCGGAATCCTCGGGTCTCGATGTTACCAAGTATCTGCCCAACCAGAAAATGGATTGTAAGTTCTCGCTAGAGGACGACGAATGGCGGTTTCAGACAGTCGAAGCGGATTCCACGGTGGACATAACCCTAGACTTCAAAGACAATGGGGATTTGTGGGTTGATATCACCAGTGAAGCTCCGGCTGAGAGTGCGGAAGCCTGTGAAGAGAGTGCTGCGTTAATCGCGTTTTTTGGAACGATGGCGGCTGCTTCTAATGAAACGGATATGAAAATGTCTGCTAGTTGCGATGGTTCCATGTTCACTATGAAGGTGCAAGGAACAGCCGATGAAAAGTACACTCCTGAACAAAAAAGAGAGATGTACAGCAATATGTGTAAGTAACGGTCCGTTCTTTCAAAGCTCTGTAAACTAATATTTTCGTCATTTTAGGGCCTTTTTTACAATTTTTTGTTCCGTTGTCTTCGTTTTTTGTTTATATTCCAAGTTGGAATAGTCTAGGGCGTGTCTTTTCGCCCCAAAAAAGGAATAGAACAGAGATGAACCGTTACGACCTTGTACTGCTGGGACTCATTACGGAACATGAGCGCAGCGGCTATGATATTATCACCGAAATCCGGGATCGCGAGTTGGACCGCTGGGCAAAGATCAGCACTTCGACGGTCTATAACCGCCTGACGACACTCGAAAAGAACGGTAGCATTGTAGGCAGGGCCGAAAAGGACGGAAACCGTCCTGAACGAATCGTATTCAACATTACCGAAAAGGGTAGGGATACCCTCCGTAAGGAGGTCCTCAAGCACCTGACGGGCTTTAACGACGACCCCCGCACCTTGGGTTTTGCTTTCCTCTACGGTGCCGAGAACAAGGAACTTATCCGTACGCTGGAGGCCCATGAACGTCGCCTGGTGCAGGAAATAGAGAACCTGGAGAAGATGATTGCGGAAGAGCCCCGCCCCACGCTTTACCCCGAAGGCCCCTTCCTTAACTGCATGAGCCGCGACCATATCCTTGTGGAACTCAAATATGTACGTGCCGCTATCGGCATTTTGCGGGACCCCATCCGCAACAAGAAGTTGGACGGCTACTTCTACATCAATTTCGGTAACCGAGATTTCGAGAATTTCAACCAGAAAAAAGACTAATAACAATGTGAAATGTGTAATGTGAAATGTGTAATGAATAATTTCACACTCCTCACCTCACACTTCACACTTTTCTATATTTGCGTCTAAAAATTAACCCCCTCTCACGGAGATACAATGGCTACAAAACAGAAGAAGAGTGTCAAGAAGGTCGCCTCCAAGGCCCCGGCCGCCAAGTACGGCTACTTCGACGACGCCAAGAAAGAATACGTGCTCACCACCCCGGCAACCCCGATCAAGTGGTGCAACTACGTCGGTACTTTGAACTTCGGTGGTATCGTGGATACCACCGGCGGTACCCTGGTTTGCAAGGGCGACCCCGCCCTGAACCGTATCACCAAGTACATCGCCCAGATGCCCTGCTCTGACTTCAAGGCTAGCACCATCTATATCCGTGTGAAGAACGCCAAGGGTTACACCGTGTTCTCCCCGTTCGTGGTCCCGACCCTCACCAAGATGAAGAAGTGGGAATGCCACGTGGGTCTTTCTTACATGCGCTGGATCGCCGAATGCGAAGGCCTCCGCACCCAGGTGACGATTTTTGTTCCCACCGGATCCAACACCCTCCTCCAGGACATCCAGGTCACCAACCTCGACAAGACCGCCAAGGAAGTGGACATTGTCCCGGTTTATGAATTCAGCCATTTCGAAGCTGAAAAGCAGCTCACCAACGCCGACTGGGTTCCCCAGACCATGACCCTCAAGGGCCATTGGGAAAAGGACGGCCACGTGGTGCTGGAACAGTACGCCTACATGAAGCGCGATTTTGCCGTGAACTATGTGACCGCCAACTGCAAGGTGGGTAGCTTCGATGGCGATCGCCGCGTGTTCCTGGGCGCAAACGAAATGGGCTCCTGGGCAGCTCCGCTCAGCCTTGCCAACAAGGAACTTTCCAACAGCGAATGTGACCGTGGCGACAACATTGCCGCCCTCATGATCCACGCTGGCAAGATTGCCGCCGGCAAGACCTTCCGCACCTGCACCCAGCTGGGTCAGGAACAGAGCCTGAAGGTTGCCTCCAAGGCCATCGCCAAGTACCGCGACCTGAAGAACGTGGACAAGGCTTTCGACGAACTGGCCAAGTTCTGGCAGAACTACCTTTCTACTATCCAGGTGCAGACTCCGGATGCAGCGTTCAACTCCATGGTGAACGTCCACAACCCCCGTCAGTGCCACACCACCAAGAACTGGAGCCGCTACCTGTCCCTGTACCAGCTGGGCTACGGCACCAGCCGCGGTATCGGTTACCGTGACTCCAGCCAGGACTTGATGGGCGTCATGAGCCATATGCCCGAAGAAGCCCTGGTCCTTGCCAAGAATTTGCTCTCCGTGCAGCGCCCCGAAGGTAACGCCATGCACCAGTATGCTCCTCTTGCTTTGGAAGAGGATACGGGTAACGAAGCCAACGCCGGTGACTCCCGCGAAAAGAAGGGTGTTCTCGACGAACACGGCAAGCCGGCATACGCAGACTGGTACGGCGATGACCATCTGTGGATTGTGCTCACTGTAGCCAACTATCTGAAGGAAACCGGCAAGATGAGTCTCCTCAAGGAAGTCATCCCCTTCTACGAAGCCGGCAAGAAGCGCGCCCAGCGTGAAAAGGGCACTGTCCTTGAACACCTGAAGCGCTCCCTCAACTTTACCCGCACCCACCTGGGCAAGCACGGCCTTCCGCTCCTCGGCTTTGCCGACTGGAACGACTGCATGAACCTGCCTCTCGGTGCAGAATCTTCTTTCAATACCGGCCTCTACGCCAAGGCATTGCTCGAGATGATGGACATCTGCGAAGCTCTCGGCGACAAGAAGTCCGTGGAAATGTACAAGAAGTGGTACGAAGACGTGAAGGCCGCTTTCAACAAGAGCGCCTGGGACGGCAAGTGGTGGGTCCGCTGGTTCGACAAGCAGGGCAACGCCTACGGTACCAACAAGGCCAAATACGGCAAGATTTACTGCAATAGCCAGTCCTGGTCCGTGATTTCCGGTATCGCTACCGGCGACCGCGCTGTAATGGGCATGGACAGCCTGAACAAGCTCCTGAACACCGCCAACGGCGTGAAGAGCTCTACTCCGGGCTATCGCGGCTTCGACCCCAACGTGGGTGGCATCTCCACCTATCCTCCCGGAGCCAAAGAAAACGGCGGTATCTTCCTCCACACCAATCCGTGGGTGATGATTGCCGAAACCATTCTCGGCCGTGGCGACAAGGCCTTCCAGTACTACAACCAAATTAACCCCGCCTCCAAGAACGTGAAGCTGGACGAGTTCGAATCTGAACCCTATTGCTACCCGCAGAACATTCTCGGTGACGAACACAAGCAGTTCGGTATGGGCCGTAACGCATGGCTCTCCGGAACCAGCTCCTGGACCTACCAGGCTGCAACCCAGTTCATCATCGGTGTCCGCGCAAGCTTCAAGGGCCTGATTATCAACCCCTGCATCCCCTCCAAGTGGGACGGCTTCAAGGTGACCCGCAAGTTCCGCGGTGCAACCTACGAAATCGAAGTGAAGAACCCGAAGCACGTGTGCAAGGGTGTCGCCGAGATGATCGTGGACGGCAAGAAGATTGACGCCGACGTGGCACCTATCTTTACGAAGGGTGTGCACAAGGTAGTGGTAACGCTGGGCTAATAAGGATCCAGACCCGACTTTTTACAAAAGGCCGTAACATGGGTTACGGTCTTTTCTTATATGGTGCCTATTAAGTCATTTTTGTATATATTTAGGTCAAGGAATGGGCTAAAAGGAGCGGATGATGTTCTACAAGCATTGGAAAAAGATAGCGCTTGCCCTGACCGGATTCTTCTGGGTCAGCTGCGACGATTCCGTTTCTTCGGAGGAATGCCTATACGGCACACCTACCAATTACGACATTAGTAGCGAATCGGGGAATGTTGATGGGGGCTCCAGTTCCAGCGCGAAGGCTGCCAGTTCGGAGTCTGCTAAATCCTCTTCTTCAAAGCAGAAAGAAGTTAGTTCCAGCAGCGGGGGAGAGGAGCCCCAAGGTATAGTTGCCTGCTATGACGTTTCCAGTGACCGGCAGACCTTGGTGCGACAGCAAAACAATGGCATCACGTTCCTTTCTTGTGACGACGGCACGACCTGTCAGGAAAAAGTCATTGAGGCCGATGTGACCGCTCCGGATTGTGAAGTGACCGATTGTCACAATTGGGACCCTCCGACTGTCCGGGATACCGTATATTACTGCATCAATGGTGAAGATACTAAAATCTATACCCCGGAAGAATTCAGGGAACGTTACACGAAGGTTAAAGAAGATGTCGAGAGTTCTTCTGGCAGTTTTGATGCTCCTATCACTGCTTATGGTCCCCCTTGTTATTTTAGTGGAACTTGCGATACAGAAGAAGATAACTAAAAACCATGTTCTATAAGCATTGGAAAAAGATTGCGCTAGCCCTGACCGGATTTTTCTGGGTCAGCTGCGACAGTGATGCCACATCGGCAAATGGAGAAGGCCAGTCCTCCGGTGATTCGTCGGATAGTGGCAAAATCTTTTCATCGGATAGTGAGAAAATTCCCATGTCGGATAACGAGCGCGTCGGTCAGTCGTCTAGTTCTGGGGTAAAGAATAATCTTAGCAGTGGCGAGATGGAACTGCCCATTGCCCTGTACGGGGTTCCAAATGATGTTGCCAGTTGCTTTTTAGACTTGAGTGATTCTACTGTAGTCTGTGATGGTAGCATAACCTGCAAGATGCAAATCGAGGAAAGCTGGGAAAGCGAATACAAGTGCATCGATGACATTTGCCCCGAGTATGGTGTTGTTCTCGTTTCCGACACTACTTACGAGTGTGATGGAAAGACATATAACGAGGCTGAATTCCGCTCCAAGTACAATGTAACGGGTGTCTATGATCCTTCCAAGGAACCTGTTGTCTGCAATGAATCAGATGAGAATACCGTTACATGTTGGGATGGAATTACCTACACGGTTACGACCGATGAAAAAGGGAACAAGACCTATACCGCTCAGGATGGCTTAACGCTTTCTGAAAAAGAGTTCGAAAAAAAATATGTGATTCAAAAAGAAGAGTATGCCCCCCTGTATGGAATTTCCTGGTAATTGATTAATTCCCATGCGCCTTAGCCTAAAAAAGAAACTTGCCCTTGAGGCTTACCGCCTCTACCGCCATAACGAAATCAAGGCGCATCCGCTGACCTATTTCTTTTGGGAATGCACCTTGCGCTGTAACCTGCACTGCCTGCACTGTGGCAGCGACTGCGTGAAGGACGCCATTCCCGACATGCCCCGGGAAGACTTTATGGGGGTGCTGGACAAGCTTGCACCCCACATCGACCCTAAGCACTTTATTGTGGTGATTACCGGGGGCGAGCCTTTGATGCGCCCTGACCTGGAAGAATGCGGCCAGGAAATCAAGAAACGGGGTTATCCCTGGGGCATGGTGACCAACGGGCTTGCCATGACGCCGGAACGCTACACCAAACTGCTGAATGCAGGGCTGCGCTCGCTCACGATTAGCCTGGATGGCCTCAAGGAAAGCCACAACCATTTCCGCGGAGCCCCCACGAGTTTCGACAACGCACTCCGAGCTATCGACATGGCCGCTCACACCCAAGGGCTCACTTTCGACGTGATGACCTGCGTGAACCGGGAGAACCTTAAGGAACTGCCGAAGATTCTCGAAATTCTCCTGAAAATCGGCGTGAAGCGCTGGCGTATCGCGACGGTGTTCCCGAAGGGCCGCGCCAAGGACAATCCGCTGTTCCAGTTGACCAACCAGGAATTCCGGCAGGTCTTTGACTTTATCCGTGAGGTGAAGTCCCTGAATGTCATCAACGTGAATTACGGGTGTGAAGGTTTTTTGGGCAGTTACGAAAAGGATGCCCGCAATTACCCGTTCTTCTGTCGGGCCGGTGTGAACGTGTCTTCTGTGCTCTGCGACGGGAGCATTTCGGCCTGCCCCAGCTTGCGTGGGGACTATATCCAGGGAAACATCTACAAGGACGACATCTGGGACGTGTGGCAGAACCGTTACCAGGTGATGCGGGACCGCCGCTGGGCAAAAATCGGCGACTGCAAGACCTGCAAGTACTGGCGCTACTGCGAAGGCTCCAGCCTGCACCTCCGTGACGAGAAAACGAAAGAGTTGGCCTACTGCCATGTCCAGCGTCTCGAGTCCGCTGGAGCGTGAGCTCCCATCCATCCGTGCTGGTTTGACCTGAAAAAATCCGGATTTTCGGTAAAATAAGGGCCAAAAAAGGGAAAATCCCCTTTACTTTTTGGCTTTTTCTTACTAAATTTGGGACTCCAATAGCAAACCAAAAAGGATTACAAAATGTATTCTATTGTTGAAACAGGTGGTTTCCAGTATAAAGTCGAGCTGGGCAAGGCCTATAAGGTCCCCACTCTTGACGCCGCTGTTGGTTCCGAACTGGAGCTCAAGTCCGTTCTTCTTTTCGCAGGAAAAGAAGTGCAAATCGGCACCCCTGTCCTGAACGACGCCTCCGTGAAGGTGGAAGTCCTTGCCCACGGCAAGTATGACACCGTCATCGTTTTCAAGAAGAAGCGTCGCACCCGTTACGAACGCCGTAACGGTCATCGTCAGGGCTATACCGAGGTGCTGGTCACGGAACTTCGCTCCGGCGCAGAATCCGCAAAGGTCGATCCCAAGGTGATTGAACGCAACCGCGCTCGCGTGGCCGCGCTCGCCAAGCAGAAGGAGCAGAACAAGCCCCTTACTCGCAAGGAAAAGATTGCCCAGGGTATCGCAAAGCCCGCCAAGGTCAAGAAGAACTCTCTGCGTAAGGCTAAGGAGGCTTAATCCATGGCACATAAGAAAGGTCAAGGTTCAGTACGTAACGGCCGCGACAGTAACGCCAAGTATCTTGGTGTTAAGAAGTATGCGGGCGAAACCGTCAAGGCTGGCAACATCATCGTTCGTCAGCGCGGTTCTCACTTCCACACTGGCGTGAACGTGGGCATGGGCAAGGATTTCACCTTGTTCTCCCTGGTTGACGGCAAGGTGAAGTTCGAACGCCTCGATGCAAAGCGTCAGAAGGTCTCCGTCTATCCGGAAGAAGCCTAATTCGATTTTGTTTCGACTTTTAAGCGGCTACTCTCTGAGTAGTCGTTTTTTCTATATTGTAGCTAGATGCTTTGTCGCGGTCTGAAAGGCCTGTGTCACCGGCGTTTGTTCTGGCCGGCGTTGCTCTCCCCGTGGGGGGCGTTTTTGGCATTTTCGCTGCTGGCCTGCTCCGACGACGACAGCTCCATCGATTTCTTGTTTGATAGGGAAGCTTCCGATGTGAGTGTGCTGCGGTCTTGTGCGACCGAGGGCGATACGTCGGCCTGCTACCGCATTAGGCTCCGTTACCCCATAGAGACTGAAAATCTGGAGTGCATCTACATGTGGGTGGATACCACTGTGGTGGATGACACCTCCAAGGCTGTATCGTCGGATCAGATTTCCAAGGCTACTGCAAAGTTTGATTACCCCAAGGGGACCAAGGCCATTTACGATACCATTGACGTGACGGAATATGCGAAGGAATATCTTGCTACCTACGATAGCCTTCAGGTGGCTTTCTATTGCGAGTACAGCGACAACGATGACCCGGGAGCGGTTCAGCGCGTGTTCTTGCACTTTGGCGACGACATGCCTCCTTCTCGAGTCTCGATTTATGATTCCGTTTGGACGACGGGCGCTTTGATCGAATGGTACAGGCCTACGGACCAGACGGACTTTTATAAGCCTATGGAACTTTCGGGTCCCATCGTGGGTTACAACATCGTGCTTTATTCTCCGGATAAGAACGAAGATTTGCGCAATGTCAAGATTAGTCTGTATGCTCCCAATGGCCAGGATATGACCGGTGGTGTCCTTTACAAGCGTCACGCCAGAATTCGGGCTAACAATGATTCTGTCTGGGTTGATGCAGTCAGTCACGATGATAACGTGAAGAACTATCTGCGCTTTGTGGTGCTGGACGGCAAGGGCTTTGACTTTGACGTGGATAGCCTTAACCGGTTCCGTGTGGTGTTTGAAGGGCTCAAGGCTCAGTCTAAGTACAATATCGGGCTTTCGTCCTGGGATTCTAGTGGAAACTCCTCTGGTAATGAGGGGGTTGCCACGGTGGAGTCCTACCAGCTGTTCATGACTACGGATTCTATTGCCCCCTTGATGCCCACAAAGATCTATGTGCTTGAAGATACGTTGTTCCCTGGCATGGCAAGGCTCGACAGCAATAACCGCCTGAGGATTTTCTGGAACCGTAGTCTAGACCCTACGAACAAGAATCACGGAATCAAGGTGGATACGGTGTTGTGGGTACCTGATACCTGCGGCTTTGGTTTCTGTTTTGATACGGTGGGAACCTACGTGGTAGACCGTTACGATACGGCTTCGAAAAACTGGGTGACATACGATGACGTTGGCGGTACCGGGCGTTATTCCACTTTCTATATGAGAAGCGCCGATACGATGAAGGTTTCGTCCTATGGGGCTTTTGTTACAGATACGGTTCGTTGGGTGTCTCCAGGTGATACCCTGATTTTGAGAATTCGTGCCAAGGATAAATCAGGTTATTATTCGGTGGCGCTGGTTGATACTATCGCCGTATCTCCGGGGAGCCTTGCAAAGCAGGTGACCTGTCCGGACAAGTTCCTTGCGGTATCCATTTCCAAGGATACGGTGTTCTGCATGGAACGGTTTGAACATCAGGACGATTCCGGAAAGTTCGTGAATAATGTGCTGTATTCCGAGGCCCTGGCCACTTGCGAGGCAATTTCGGCTAGTGGATTCAAGGTGAGTCTTTGTAATGAACGAGACTGGGAACGGGTCTGCCTTTCTGGCGGAACGCTTTCTTATGGTGTTTTGCAGGAAGAGGAAATTGACGCTACGGAATATCTGTTCAGTTATTGCAACGTGGCCACTAACGATTCCCTTTCGGCAAACGATGTGACCTTGCGTAACCCCCGCTGTGTGAATCCCATGGGCGTGCGCGATTTCCCGGGACAACTCCAGGAATGGGCGAAGGGTCGTTCCGAAGATACCGCTGCCGTGGTGAAGGGCGGAAGCTACAAAGTGTTCAATGGCTTGGAAAGGGAAGCTCTGGCCTATTGTACCAACCGGTCGTTCCCGTACTTTACCCGCTTGGAATACGTGAAGGATTCTGTGTTCCTTTATCGTGAAGGAGCCATGGTGGATACGGTCTATGCGCCTGATACAACGAGGACCCTTTACAAGCTTTTGCGGACCAAGGATTTCAAGGATTCCCTGCAGTTCTTTAAGGTCCAGGATACGACCGGTGCGGTTATCGGTACGGATTACGCCCTCTATTCTGAATACAAGAAGGGAGGGGCCAAATGGTTAGAGTCCATCAGTAATGGTCTCAAGTATGTGCCGGACCACATCGAGGTGGTGTTCCTGACGGGCAAGACAACGGCTTACCGTGGAGCTTCGGCCTATTATAAGTCTCCTGTCATCGGGTTCCGCTGTTGCGCTTACCCTGAGTAACCGAGAGGCATGCCATGAATTACCTGTCCATTGATTACGGGGAACATCGCGTGGGAATTGCCTTTGGGGATTCTGAACTTCGCATGGCGTTTCCTCGTGAAACAATTGATTGCAAGACGACCTCCTTGTTTGAACGTTTGGATCAGCTGGTCAAGCAGAATAAGGTGGATGAATTTGTGGTGGGAATGCCTTATCACCCAGATGGCCGCAAGGATGGAAAGAATGTGGTGGTGGAGGCGTTCATCAAGGACTTGGCTCTCCGCTTTCCCGGCATGAAAATCCACACCCAGGACGAATCCTATTCTAGTGTGCAGGCCCAGGAACAGACGGCTCATTGGAGCGTCAAGAAAAAAAAGTCCAACAAGGCGGTTATTGACTGTGCTGCTGCGGCCATTATTTTACAGCGCTGGTTTGACGAAGGTTGACCATGGCTGCGGCTAAGAAAGTCCTGATAGTATGTGACAAGAATCCGTGCACCAGTTTTGGACGGCTTGCTTCTGATGTGTCGGTGTCTTTGCAAATGGCCGGTTATTTCACGAAGATCCTCTGGCTTGCTGTTCCGCGCTATTTTCCTCAAGGGGTTCCGAAAGAAGACGAAGCTATTTACGCTAAGAATCTTTATTCGGGCTTTTATACGTTTAGAAAGCCTTTGAAAAAGGTGCTGTATAGGGAAAATCCTGATATAGTCTTCTGGATTCGCCCGGAAATAGGTTTCTTGGTTCCTGTGGCCCGAAAGGCCCTGCCAAAGACGCGAATGGTCGTTATGGTTCACGATACATTTGCGGAAACACTGTATCCGAAAAGTCTAAAATTTCGGCTTTTCAAGATGTTGTTTGCGGACCCTGCAAAGGGGGCGGATCATTATGTCTATGTGTCGGAATATACCAAGTCTGCAGCAGAGCAATATTATGGTAAGCCTCGTGTTTCGTCAGCTGTGATTGGTAATCCCATCCGCAATAATTTGTTTTTTTTCAAAGATCGGGGGACGTCCGATCAGCGCTCACTTTTTTGGAAAGAACATGGTGTTTCTGGATTTCGGGGTGTATGCCTGAATGTTAGTCTAGATGAGCCCCGCAAAAATCTGAAGACTTTTTTTGAAGTGGCGAGACTGAACCCAGATGTGGCTTTTGTACGTGTTGGTAGATTGCGCCCATCGACACTGAAAATGCTTGATTCCTTGGACCTGAAAAATGTGTTCCATTTTTATGAGATTCCTGATGAATTGCTGGTGGACTTCTATAGGAATGCTGATTTGATGCTTTATCCTTCTTTTGTAGAAGGGTTTGGTTTGCCTCCGATAGAGGCCATTGCCTGCGGTACGCCTGCTGTAGCGGCAGAGACAAGTGGTTTGGCCGAGAATTTAAAAGGAGTCGTTCCTCTGTTGAACGATCCGGAAGATGCAGAAGGCTTTAGTCAGATTTTGCGCTGTGTGTTAAGTGGTGAAAAAATCGTAGACGAAGCAGCAGCGCAAAAAATGCTGGAACGATGCTCTCTAGAGGCGTTTTCAAAACGCCTGTCTGATTTTATGAATACTGTGGTCGGTTAGACCTTATTCCCATTGCGACTGCGCGACCCTCGTCGCATGTTCGCGCGGCTCGGCTATGAAAACATGCGAGCATGTTTTCTCAGCAACTCGCCTTACTGACGCTTACGCCTACGGCTTCAGCGTCTGCTTGTTCGCCTCGGTCATAAAAATGAGCAAGCTCATTTTTGCGACACTCGGCTCCGCTGTACCTTTGTAACCTTCGTTCCAACATGTGTAATCGTTCGTTCCAACCAGGTTGGCATCCTTCGTTTGCAACTTTGTTTTCAACGTCATCCCGAACCATCGTTGCCAGCTCGTTGCAAAAAGAAGGCCCCTTTGGTTCTAACAATCGCTTCAAACCCTGTTGTAACCTGGGTTAGAA
>JAFVGH010000002.1 GCA_017475045.1 Fibrobacter sp.
GCGGCAGCACCTTGAAGCAGGGAGCCGGGCAAGCTGCGGAGAGAGTAGCAGACATAAAAGGCCGCAGGCCTTTATGATCTGCGGAACGATACGCAGCGCAGCACGGCGGGGCGGCAGCCTACAAGCCTTTGCAGCTGACGGCAGCTTTCCACGGAAAGCGAGAGGACGAGATACAAAAATGTTGAAAAATCCGTAGGAGTTTTTGACATTTTAGGTATCGAGTTACTTAAAATGTCAATCTTTGATTGACTTTTAAGGACTTCCTGGGGAAAATTACCCTATGTCAGAAGAAACCGTAAAACAAAGTTTTACCGTGAGTTTTCACCACGGAACAGATGTAGCTCTCAACCACAACAGACGGACGGAAAGTCTTGTGGAGAAAGAATCCCACATTGACCCGGACGGAATCCACGAGACGTGGACGGACGAACCGATTGGAACGGCGTACCGTCGTATATTCGGGGAAGCCCTCGAAGAATACAACAAGAAGCAGAAGCGAAAAGACCGCCGTATTGATGATTACCTGGCGAACGTCCGCAGCAATTCCAAACTTAATGACAGATACGAATTTATTGCCCAGGTCGGAAACGAGAAGCAGCACCCGGACGAACCGACGGCCCGCGAAATCCTCAAGGAGTATCACGAGGACTTCATCAAGCGGAACGGTGAACACCTCGAAGTCATTGGCAGCTTTTACCACGCCGACGAGGTCGGCGGCTGCCCTCACCTTCACGAGGATTACATCCCGAAGGCCGCCGGAAATAAGACCGGGCTGAAGCTCCGCAACAATCTCACGGGCGCACTCAAAGCCCTGGGTTTTGAATCATATTACATTGACGACCCCGACCGGGGAATAAACGAGAAAACCGGGAAACCCTATCAAAAGCTTGTTTCTGCAGAAATGCAGTTCCAGGCGGCCGAACGTCTGAGACTTGCGGAAATCTGCAAAGCTCACGGCCTGGAAATTGTGCAGCCGGAACGGCGGCCGGAAGAATACTGCAGCAGCGAGCAGCTGCGCCGCGCGCGTGACGTGCGGCAGCAGAACCAGGCGAAAGAGCAGGAGCTTGAAACCAGGGAGCAGGAAGCACAGATAATTCTCGACAGTGTAACTGCAGCGCAGGAGCTGGCCACAACCGTGGCCGCCGACAAGCTGCAGCTTGACCAGGACAAGGCGGACTTTACCCAGGAGAAAAACGAGTGGGACGCGTCAAAGGACGAAGCCGCCAAATTCCTGGAGCAGTTCGGAAAGGAAGCGGCAGAGCCGCCGAAGCTCGAAGCAACGCCGGAAGCGCTTGAAGAAACTTCACCTCTGAAATCTCTCGGAACGTTCAAGAAAGAGGACGCGTATACATACGCGGCCCGCAAGTGCAAAGATGTCTGGGGAATTTTTACTCGGAAGATTTACAATCCGCTGCGCGAACGTTTCAACAAGCTGCTGCAGGTGGCGAAAAACTTGAAGCGTGAAAATTCAAATCTGCAGAATGAGCTGAACAGATACAAGGCCGCCAATAAACTGTTAGAGGACAAGGCGGACGCAGTAGTGGCCGAGCGCGTGGCCGGAAAGAAAGAGACCTGGCAGAACGAAGCCAGGGCGGCCGCCCTGGAGCAGGTGAAGGACAAGACGAAATTTTATGACCGCTTTTTTTCAAACGAGAAAATTGCCTTCAGAGTTTCCGGCCAGGATTACACGCTCCTTTCCGGAGCAAAGTCAATTCACACTCTTTCACAGAAGTATGACGACCTGCAGCGCATAACGCCCTATGGGCTGCGGCAGCTTGCGAAAATCCTCGAGGGTAACGAGTTCAAGACCGTCGGCGAAGCCGTGAAGTACCAGGAGAAAAAAGGCTTTGAATCCGTTATGGACATTCCGGCAGAGACTCACGACCGCAGCCGGTAAGATAAAAACCTTGCGATTTTTGGGCGCAGGGCGGCCAAAAATCACAAGGTCTAAAATGACGGCCACAAAACACGCTCTAGGATTGCCACAGACGCGTCGAAACGCCCCCGGTAATGATTTTATATCAGCCGTGAAAAACGCCCCTAAAAACCCCTAAAAATGCCCGAATTTGCCCGGATTTAGCGGTATTTACACACGCTATATATAGCGTAAGCCCTACTTGATTTTTTAACTTATCTGACCGATAATATCAGCACGGACGCCAAGCCGTATTACAGACACCTAGAAGTTTTCGAAAGAGGATTTTCAGAAATGGTCGAAAGACCGAAAAGGCTCTTCTGATTGCACAACTTAAATTAAGTTTTTCTAAGTGGGCTTGATTTGAGTGCTTGGCGGCACGTGCAAGAAAGATGTTAGACCATTTCTGAAAGTCCTTTTTTTTGTTCGTGCCCTGCGGTATTGGAGACCCTTGAACCGAAGTGCCTGGGCGGTGTGAAAGTTAAAATGGCGGAAAGCCCCACCAAGAGCCGAAAACCACGAGGACGAGGAAACGACAACCAAAGCCGACTGCAGGAGCATCCGAAGTAGCGTGGTGGGGGAAGTGTCATAAGCTACAGCCGAGGGGTGAAATCTTTTTAGGGCTGACACCGATTGCAGAATTCAGAGCGAGAAAAGACTGTAGGAGCTTCTGCAAAGCTCCGAGAGGGCGAAAACGACGGCGGATACCTCTGACGGGTCATCAAGTCCGAGCCCATACCAACTAGATTTTTTTCTAGGGGGGATGGGCTCACTCTGTGCGTTTCCTTTCAAGGTCATCCGGGCTGAAAACAAAATCCAAAATTTAAATTTAAAATCTGCGAATTTTTTCATTGACAATGGTATATACTCGGTATATATTTAATATATACTTGATATATACGAGGTGAACCAATGGAAAATGACGCACAGTTGCTTTTGAAACTGCCAAAAGGCTTAAAGATGGCTCTTGAAAGTTGTGCCCAGGATTTAGACCTCACGACTTCGCAGCTCGTGAGAAAGTTAATCAGAGACTACACGGACAAAAATTACAAGGGCGAACTTTTCGCCCAGGAGAAGAAAAAGAAAAAATGACTTACAGAAGTTTTGAACCGCTCGACAATTCAGTATGCGTAGAAATGTCACTGCAAGACCTTGAAAGCCTTGAAGTGTTCCTCGACTTCGCAGACGCTTTTTTAAAAAAAATGGATGATGAAAAATTGTGGCCGGAGCGTGATAACATTTTGAAAATGGTGAATGAGGTAAATGCCATTCAAGCAAAAGCCACAGAGCTTCAAGAAAAGTATAAAACAGAAAAATAAGGAGAGCTGATTATGTGGAAAATCAAAGGTCAAAAATACAGTATGAAAGACATTTTTCAAGACGCGGTTGAGGAAAAAAGAAAGGGTGTAAAAATCATTTATGTATGGCTCAATGAATGCAAAGTCTGCAGAAGTAAAATTCCCGTTCTTGATGATGAGTACTCGTTTGAATACAAAACAGAAAATGAAAGTGTAACCCTGGCCGAGCTCCTGGAAGCATTAAAGGGCTTTAATCAGGATTACGAAATTTACGAAAATATGTACGAGGAAGAAACAAAGGCTTTTGAATATATCGACCTTGACGAAATCGACAACACGGCCGTGTATTATTACTATGTCGAGGACTACACGACTACAGAATTGTGCAACATCTGCGAGAATGTTTTTTAATTCAATCACGACCCAGCGGCCGGGGGTTGAGTTCTCTGCCTATCTCTTCCAAGAGAGAGGGCGGGGAGTTTCGAGGGGCGGCAGCACCTTGAAGCAGGGAGCCGGGCAAGCTGCGGAGAGAGTAGCAGACATAAAAGGCCGCAGGCCTTTATGATCTGCGGAACGATACGCAGCGCAGCACGGCGGGGCGGCAGCCTACAAGCCTTTGCAGCTGACGGCAGCTTTCCACGGAAAGCGAGAGGACGAGATACAAAAATGTTGAAAAATCCGTAGGAGTTTTTGACATTTTAGGTATCGAGTTACTTAAAATGTCAATCTTTGATTGACTTTTAAGGACTTCCTGGGGAAAATTACCCTATGTCAGAAGAAACCGTAAAACAAAGTTTTACCGTGAGTTTTCACCACGGAACAGATGTAGCTCTCAACCACAACAGACGGACGGAAAGTCTTGTGGAGAAAGAATCCCACATTGACCCGGACGGAATCCACGAGACGTGGACGGACGAACCGATTGGAACGGCGTACCGTCGTATATTCGGGGAAGCCCTCGAAGAATACAACAAGAAGCAGAAGCGAAAAGACCGCCGTATTGATGATTACCTGGCGAACGTCCGCAGCAATTCCAAACTTAATGACAGATACGAATTTATTGCCCAGGTCGGAAACGAGAAGCAGCACCCGGACGAACCGACGGCCCGCGAAATCCTCAAGGAGTATCACGAGGACTTCATCAAGCGGAACGGTGAACACCTCGAAGTCATTGGCAGCTTTTACCACGCCGACGAGGTCGGCGGCTGCCCTCACCTTCACGAGGATTACATCCCGAAGGCCGCCGGAAATAAGACCGGGCTGAAGCTCCGCAACAATCTCACGGGCGCACTCAAAGCCCTGGGTTTTGAATCATATTACATTGACGACCCCGACCGGGGAATAAACGAGAAAACCGGGAAACCCTATCAAAAGCTTGTTTCTGCAGAAATGCAGTTCCAGGCGGCCGAACGTCTGAGACTTGCGGAAATCTGCAAAGCTCACGGCCTGGAAATTGTGCAGCCGGAACGGCGGCCGGAAGAATACTGCAGCAGCGAGCAGCTGCGCCGCGCGCGTGACGTGCGGCAGCAGAACCAGGCGAAAGAGCAGGAGCTTGAAACCAGGGAGCAGGAAGCACAGATAATTCTCGACAGTGTAACTGCAGCGCAGGAGCTGGCCACAACCGTGGCCGCCGACAAGCTGCAGCTTGACCAGGACAAGGCGGACTTTACCCAGGAGAAAAACGAGTGGGACGCGTCAAAGGACGAAGCCGCCAAATTCCTGGAGCAGTTCGGAAAGGAAGCGGCAGAGCCGCCGAAGCTCGAAGCAACGCCGGAAGCGCTTGAAGAAACTTCACCTCTGAAATCTCTCGGAACGTTCAAGAAAGAGGACGCGTATACATACGCGGCCCGCAAGTGCAAAGATGTCTGGGGAATTTTTACTCGGAAGATTTACAATCCGCTGCGCGAACGTTTCAACAAGCTGCTGCAGGTGGCGAAAAACTTGAAGCGTGAAAATTCAAATCTGCAGAATGAGCTGAACAGATACAAGGCCGCCAATAAACTGTTAGAGGACAAGGCGGACGCAGTAGTGGCCGAGCGCGTGGCCGGAAAGAAAGAGACCTGGCAGAACGAAGCCAGGGCGGCCGCCCTGGAGCAGGTGAAGGACAAGACGAAATTTTATGACCGCTTTTTTTCAAACGAGAAAATTGCCTTCAGAGTTTCCGGCCAGGATTACACGCTCCTTTCCGGAGCAAAGTCAATTCACACTCTTTCACAGAAGTATGACGACCTGCAGCGCATAACGCCCTATGGGCTGCGGCAGCTTGCGAAAATCCTCGAGGGTAACGAGTTCAAGACCGTCGGCGAAGCCGTGAAGTACCAGGAGAAAAAAGGCTTTGAATCCGTTATGGACATTCCGGCAGAGACTCACGACCGCAGCCGGTAAGATAAAAACCTTGCGATTTTTGGGCGCAGGGCGGCCAAAAATCACAAGGTCTAAAATGACGGCCACAAA
>JAFVGH010000155.1 GCA_017475045.1 Fibrobacter sp.
ACATTAGTGTCCGGTAAAAATCCGTAAAAGTTCTTTGAAAATATTGAAAGTTAGGTAATTACAAAGGTTTTTGAGGCGCGCCGATTTGAATTTATCTTTGCCAGACTAACGTAGAATGGCACATGCATAAAGGAAAATACGTGTTCTCGCAGCTTTTAGATTTCATTGATAAGGACGTATTCCTCAGAATAGCAAACAGATACGAAGGGAATCGCTATGTCAAGAATTTCACCTGCTGGAATCAGTTGGTCGTTATGATGTTTGGACAGTTGTCAAACCGGGAAAGCCTCAGGGATGTAGTCCTTGCAACACAGGCTCTTTCCGACAAGGCCTACCATCTTGGCTTCGGAAGATATGCTTCCAGAAGCACTTTGGCAGACGCAAATAACAAACGTGATTACCACATCTTCGAAGAGTTCGCCTATCGTGTTGTTGCCGACGCACGCAAGTGCCGGGCGACCGACATCTTCAAGCTTGGCGGGAACGTATATGCCTTTGACTCAACGACTATCGAGCTTTGCCTGGAGACATTCAAATGGGCCATCTTCCGGAAGCACCAACGGAAAGGCGGGATCAAAGTACATACATTGTACGACCTGGAAACCTCCATTCCAACGTTCTTTCACATCACGGAAGCCAGGGTCAATGACATGAACGCCATGGACGTCATTCCGTATGAAGAAGACTCGTTCTACATCTTCGACCGCGGGTACAACGACTTCGAAAGACTGTTCCGGATCAATGTCATCGGGGCCTACTTCATCGTCAGGGGCAAGAAGAACAACGACTTCAAACCAATGAAATGGACGAGGCGCTTCCCTCCTGGTTCCGGCATCCGGTCTGATGCCACCGGATACATGAACAGCGAGTTGACCAGATGGAAGTACCCCGAGAAGATCAGGCGCATCATCTACTGGGACGAAGAGCAACAACGGAAGTTCATATTCTTCACTAACGCGCTGGATATCAGCCCAATGATGGTCGCAGAACTGTACCACAACCGATGGCAGATCGAGTTGTTCTTCAAGTGGTTGAAGCAGCATCTCAGGATAAAAAAGTTCTGGGGGACTTCCGAGAACGCCGTGAGAATCCAGGTTTACTCCGCAATAACCGCCTACTGTATGATGGCAATCGTGCAAAAGAAGATGGGGATCGAGAGGCCTATCTACGAGATGTTGCAGCTTGCAAGTGTCTCATTGACAGAAACTACGCCGCTTAACAAACTCTTTGGAAAACCTAACTACAATATTGTCAATGAACTTGATGGTTCTACCGAACCGACTTTGTTTGATTGTTAAACTTTATATAATCCGTCCGGAACTTTTACCGGACACACATGCTTGGTGAAACTGAAGGAGTACCGGATGCCATCGTTGCCGCCGGTCACGCCCACCACCACGTTCCGGGTCGGGGCGTTCTTGTTGATGGACTCGGTGAACCAGTCTGTGCCGTTCCATTTTCCTTCCTTGATCCACTGCATCTGGACGGGCATCGTCTTCTCGATGTCTTCGAACTCCTTGTTTCCGATATCCTCGATCATCTTCAGGTATTCCGTAGCGGTGATTCCGTGGACGCCGTTGGTGTTCGGCTGCTGGAAGCCCGTGTATGCGTCGAAGGTGACTGTGGCCTTCTTCTCGCCGACCTTGCCCTGGCGGGTGGTCACGAGGACGACGCCGTTCGCGGCACGCGCACCGTAGATCGCCGCAGATGCCGCATCCTTGAGG
>JAFVGH010000156.1 GCA_017475045.1 Fibrobacter sp.
GGCCTCAAGAGCCGCGGCGTGTACGAAACTCCGGGTGGCACGCTCCTGTACAAGGCTCACGAATGCCTGCAGCAGCTCGTGCTCGACAAGGAAACTTTGTTCGAAGCCCAGAAGATGTCTATGACCTATGCCAACCTCGTGTACAATGGCCAGTGGTTCACTCCGCTTCGCCAGGCTATGGACGCCTTCTTCGCCGAAGTGAACAAGGTTGTTACCGGTGACGTGACCCTCAAGCTCTACAAGGGCAACATCATCCCGGCCGGCATCAAGAGCCCCTACAGCCTCTACGACATGGGCCTCGGCGGATTCACCGACGTGGATATGTACGACCAGAAGGACGCAACGGGCTTCATCCGCTGCTTCGGCCTGCCCCTCAAGACCCGCGCCCTGTTGCTTGGCAACAAGACCAATGTGGACTTTGGCAAGCCGGTTGTGCTGCCTAAGAAGTAGTTAATGCGTCATGGCGGGCTTGACCCGCCATCTAGCAAAATGTCAAAAGTCCTCGGCCAGCGCCGGGGATTTTTTTTGCGTGCTGACAAATGTATCGTTTTTTTTACAATTAACTCAACCTGTGAACTAATTCAAGGAAAAGGAGAAAAAATGAGTAAGACTCTATGGCTAGGAATGGTCTTAACGACTGTAGCTTGTTTGGTGGCTTGTGGAGATGATTCTAGCACAAATACCCAAGAACAGCAATCTTTAGAGAATGATGTTTCTGCCAGCTCCGGAAATGAGAATAATCCCAGTAATTTGGATGAATCTAGTGAAAGTCGAGATGAATCATCGTCTAGTGTTGCGGAATCGACTGAACCTGGTGATGGATCGTCTTCTAGCGTAAAATCTACGGGGAAGAAAGGTTCTTCTTCCTCCGCTAAGTCTGAAACGAAGTCGTCAGATAGTGGTACCGAAAAAGTTTGGAGCTGGGATACGCCCAAAGAGAATTTCTTGAACCCCAAAATGACCTACAATACTTTTGTTGATTCAAAACGCGACCATAAGTCCTATAAGACCATTGATTATGTTACGCCCTATTGTCAGAATGTTTGGTTCGCAGAAAACCTGAATTACGAAATGGATGGTAGCTGGTGTTTTGACAATGATTCTAAAAAATGTGATGTGGCCGGTCGTCTTTATACTTGGGATGCTGCAATGAATGCCTGCCCTGAAGGTTGGCGTTTGCCCAGTGATGAGGATTGGGACAACATAATGGTGGATGAGTCTAATGCGGGAATTCGGCTCAAGTCAATGACAGGATGGTCTCAAAAAACAATTGATGGAGTCTATGATTATAACGGAGAAGATCATTTAGGCTTTTCCGCAATTCCTGCAGGATTGTGGAATGACGATTCTGAAGATTATGTCAATGCTGGTCAAACCGTTGGCTTTTGGTCTTCTACTGAAAAAAATAGCGATGAGGCAAAAGTTGTACAATTTTCAGGTCTCAAGATTTATAAAGATGTTGCTGTAGTTGGTTCAGTGTCGAAATCTTATGGTTTTTCTGTTCGTTGTGTTCGGGACAAGTAGGATTAAAATTAGCGGGAATTGAATAAGGTCATAAAAATCCCTCGGCCAGCGCCGGGGATTTTTTTTTACAATTTGAGTATATCGTAAACAAGTCTATGAAACTGGAGAAAAAGCATGAAAAAATCCCTGTGGCTAGGAATGGTCTTGACTGCTGCCGCCTGTTTGGTGGCCTGTGATGATGATACCGGTGCTAATTCTCAAGACCCGCTGTCTTCGGAGAATGATATTTCTGCCAATTCCGGTAACGAGGATAATCCTGGTAATGTAGGTCAATCTAGTGAAAGCCTGAGTGGCTCGTCGTCTAGTGTTGAAAAATCGACTGAACCTGGAGATGGATCGTCTTCTAGCGTGAAATCTACGGGGAAGAAAGGTTCTTCTTCCTCCGCTGAGTCCGAAACGGAATCGTTGGATGGTGAGGCTGAAAAGGTCTGGAGTTGGGATACTCCCAAGGAGAATTTCTTGAACCCCAAGATAATCTACAAAACTTTTGTGGATTCAAAGCGTGACAATAAGACCTACAAGGTTATTGAATATTCCGCGCCGGGCTTTCAGGGCTTGTGGTTTGCAGAGAACTTGAATTACGAAATGGAAGGTAGCTGGTGCTACGATGAAGATCCTAAAAAATGTAACGTGGCCGGCCGTCTATACACTTGGGATGCTGCCATGAAGGCTTGCCCTGAAGGCTGGCGCTTGCCAAATGACGAAGATTGGAAAGCCCTGTTTGGGACGGACATGTCTGTAGCTGGAACCAGACTTAAATCGTTGACGGGGTGGACAGACGAAGAAAGGCATGGAGTATATGTGGATTACAATGGAGAAGATCGTTTTGGCTTTTCTGCTATTCCTGCAGGATTGTGGAACGGTCAAGATTATTGTAATGCCGGTTCTGTCGCTTTCTTCTGGTCTTCTTCTGAGGAGGGTGATGATAAGGCAAACTCGGTAGTTTTTGCTGGAAACCCGGTTGACGATAAAAAAGTTGTACTGGGAGCAATAGATAAGTCTGATAGATTCTCTGTCCGTTGCGTCCAAGACAAGCAAGGCGGGAACTAGCGAGAATAACATAAGAACCCGTAAAAAGTCCTCGGCCAGCGCCGGGGATTTTTTGTATTTTTTGAGTGTATGAATATCCGTGTTCCTTTTATTGCATTGGCGCTTCTTGTTGGTGCCTCCTTTGCTACCGATCCGCGTTTTGAACAGGGTGCCCGTTTTTTGGCCCAGGGTGAATACGAAAAGGCCCTTGGGGAATACAGGGCCGTCCTTGCCGAACAGCCACAGAATTCCGACGCCTACTTTGCCGCCGCCGAAGTCTACATCAAGATGCCTAAGCCCGACTACAGCAGGGCCTTGGCCAACTACCGCCTGGCCTACAAGTTTACGCCGACCATGAGTGCCGCCTATGAGGGTGCGGCCAAGGTTTATGAAAAGCTCGGTCAGAAGGCAAAGGCCGAGGCCGAACTTGCAAAGGACCCGAAGAACAGGCCTGTTGAAGAAGCTGCCCCTGCTGTTGAAACCGCTGCCCCTGCCGCAGCTCCTGCAGAAAATACAGCTGCTCCTGTAGAAAATACGGCTGCTGCACCGCAACCCGCCCCCGCACAGGCTGCCCCGGCGGAGGCTCCCCAGCAAGCTGCGGCACCGGTAGCGATGCAAGAACCCGCCCCGGCCCAACCTGCACAGGCTGCTGCGGCACCGGCCCCTGTTGAACAGGCTCCGGCGCCAGCTCCTGCACAAGCGGCCCCCGCAGAAACAGCCTCGGCACCGACGGCGCCCGCCACCGCGGAAGCTACCGCTTCTGCTAATCCCGACGATCCGTTTGAGAAGGGCAAAGCCTTCCTTGCCGAAGGAAACTACAAGGATGCCGCCAAGATGTGGCGCGAAGTTCTGGCAAAGACTCCCGGACATGTGGGTGCCTACTACTTTGCCGGCGTGACCCGTTACCAGATGGGTGAACTTGATAAGGCTGAATTCAACTTGAAGAAAGGTGTCGACTATAAGGATGCCGGTGCCGACGCCTATTATTATCTGGCTCTTGTCTATCAGAAGACGAATCGTACAGATTTGGAAAAGAAGGCTCTTGCGACCTATATCAGAAAGTCTAGTTCTAACGCCCAGTTCCGTAAGGCCGCCGAAGACCGTATTGCCGAACTGAAGGGCGCTCCTGCTGACTCGGCAAAAACTGATGCTGATGCGGCAAATGCAGCTACTGAAACAGCTTCGGCAGCAGAACCGAAAGCCTCCAAGATTGCTCCGGCACCTGCTAAGGCTTATTCCGTGGCTCGTGCCAATGATCTTTTCAAGGCGGGTAGCTTTGAAGAGGCCTTGCAGGTTTATAAGGTCATGCTAGAAACAGAGCTTTCTCCCGATGAACGGTATTTTTCTCTGCTCCAGATGGGCAATATCTATCGTGAACTCAGGGATTTCCACAGCGCGGCATCCCGCTACCGTGAGGTGGTGCAGCAGTTCCCGGATTCTGACTGGGCCACCGAGGCTCAGCGTGCCCTGGAAGACGTTGTCTGGCTCGAAAAGCATGCCAGCGAATTGCCCCGACGCAAGCGCTAAGCACTTTCTGTTTTATATTTATTATACCTAGGGCTTTGTTGGGGTTTGGTGGACGAGGTCTGGTATGTTTCTTGTTTTGCTATTGCTGTCGATAGCCGTGTCCCTTTCCTTTGCGGACCCGCCTTCTAATTTTAGCGGATGGGAACTGGTTTTTGAGGATAACTTTGACGGCACTGCGTTAGACAAGAGCAAATGGAACCCCACCTACAATTGGGGCAATACTCATAATCACCGTGCCTATTGCGTCGAGGAGAACGTCATTGTCTCCGACGGCACTCTCAAGCTCAAGGGCGAAAAGAAAACACACCCTGATGCCAATGGGGTAAAGGCCAAGTTTAACAACAAGGAAATACCGGTGGACTACACCAGTGGCGCCATTGACACTAGGGGTCACTTTGAAGTGAAATATGGTTACATCGAGGGCCGTTTCAAGGCTCCGTGGCAAAAGGGGACATGGCCCGCTTTCTGGACATTGCAAGATGGCTGGCCTCCAGAGATTGACATTCTTGAAATTCCCGCTTCCAGAAAGCAACATCATTACTACTTGCATTACACCGACCCGAGCTGGTACAACAGCCATGGTTCGGCTTGGGACCACGAGGCTTCTTTTGGTGGTCACAAGGACGACGATGTGGATCGCTCCGCGGACTTCCACACCTATGCCGTGGAGTGGGATGAAAGCAATTTGAGTTTCTACTTTGATGACAAGAAGTTTGCAAGCTATAACCGTCCGACAGAAATCAAGCAGCTTGCGGCGCAGTACATTATCGTGAATCTGGCTATCGGTGGCTGGGCGGGGGATGACATCGAAATCACCTCTGACAAGCCTGCCTATTTTGAGGCGGATTGGGTTCGTGTGTGGCAGGCAAAGCCGCCAAAACCCGATACGGTGAAAATTTTCTCCATGAACTTTGGAACTTGCGTACAACCTAACGACGAGGGAAAAGTTGTTTTGGGTGACTGCGGAAACGACGCCGCTAGAGCTGTTTTGACGCCTCTTACTTCTACAACCTACCGCATCAACTTTGGTGAGGTGGTGCTGGAAATTCCTAACGAAAAGACGGATGCTGGCCTGGATGTAGGGCTGTACAAGTGGAACGGAGGAAACCATCAGAAGGTTGTAATGGAAAAGCAGGCTGGATACGAGGGTACTGTGGTCCGTATGAAGATGCAGCACAGCAATATGTACCTGCGTGCGACAACGGATGGTGAGCGTGTGGTACAGAGTTGGGCCGACGATTGGGAATGGAACCAGGTTTGGCGTATTCTGCCCCAGGAAACGGCTGTGGACGTTTCGACAGACAAGGAAACTGCACCGAAGGAATCCACTGCGAAAGATTCAACGGCAAAAGAAGCCAAGAAAGATTCTAGTGTCGCTGATTCCGGAAATACTGCAGTTACATCGCTTGGCAAGATAACAAGTGTGTATGGATCCGCTGTCCGCTATGCAAGTGGACTTTTATCCGTGGAAGTTGGCAGTGCCTTTAAAAAAGGCGCAGCCGTTCGTATCCTTGATCTGCAGGGCCGCGAAGTGATGCGCAAGCGTGTTACCCATAGCGCTACAATGAACGTGAAGCCGCTGGCCCCTGGTATTTACCATGTGGTAGTCTCCGACGGCAAGCGACTAGATGCGAAGATGTTTAAAAAGTAGTTCGCTGAACGTGGATTTTTTGCAGGGTGCTGCCTGATGCGCCTGTAAGTTGCACAATGTAGCTGCCGGATGGGAGGCTTGACAGGTCAATTACGTTGCCGTAGCTGGAAAGAACCTTTTTACCGGTTATGCTGAATACGTTGATGCGGAACATTTTCTGGCTGCTGATTTCAAGACGTTGCCCCACGAGAATACCCTGTTCTTGTTCAGAAGAACTTGAGGAGGTAACGATACTTGCAGAAGACGATTCGATATTGCTCGATGAACTGGGAATTGTTCCATCCCAACCTTTATAGGCCATCAGTGCGTCTTTGAGGGGCTGATTCACCTCGTAAGCGGTGTCGTCGATCGAGTTGTCAAAGGCCCACTTGAAATCGCCCCCCTGCACGCGGCCTGCATAGGCAAGTACATTTGCCAGAGCCTGTTCTGGAGTATCTGCTGTGTAGCTGTACATTACCGAGTTATCGGTGTCGAAGTTGTTGTAGGAATTTGCACCAGCGTACGACTTCACGCTTGAGGGTACCAGGGCGTCGCGCGAGGTTACCACGTAGGCGTCGAAATCTGTCTGGGAATCAATATCGCCAATTGCGGTTTCCGTCCCCTTTAGCACATACTTGCTTGCGCCATACGGAATAAACGTATAAGAACCTTCCATATAGTTGTTGTAAGCCTTGATAGTACCACCATCTTCACTGCTGAACGTGCCGTTGTTCTTCGGATCGCGCTTGGTTCCACCGGCATAAACATCGCTTCCCTGCAAGGACGTCATCATCGGGTACTTGCAATTACGGAAGTAGTTCGCTTCCATGAATACGGACGAGCCCAGCATAGAGCCGGCTCCGTATTTGGCGTTACCGTCATAGTAGTTGTTGTACACATGGGCACTGTAGTAACGTACACGCGGATGGCGGCTGTCGGAATGGTCGTACCAGTTATGATGGTAGGTGATGTAGAGCCCTTCGGTAGTACCTTCAGAAAGGCCGAGCAGGTTCGACTTGCCGTTGTCCCAGAAGTGGTTGTAGCTGAAGGTTACGTAGGTAGACTTCTTGCAGTCCAAGGCGCCATCGCCTTTGACCTGGTCCTTGTCACTACCGGCATTGCCGTAAAAAAAGTCGCAGTTATGTACCCAGATGTACTGGTTGTCCTGCTGCAGGCCGATATTGTCGCCTTCGTCGGAATCCACGTTCATGATACCTAGGTTGCGGATTTCCACATCGAAAGCGTTCTTGATACGGATGCCCCAGCCGTTTACCGTGGCGTCGTTACCGACACCTTCGATCGTCATGGAGCCGCCTTCCTTTTTACCCATGTCAATCAATATGTCGCCCTTGTCGGTCATTTCGGGGTCGGTCACGTTGCCAATCAGGCGAATGGCGAGCGGTCGCTTGTCGTAAGCTTTCTTGTAGGCGGTCAGGATATTTTGGAGGCCCTCGCATTCCGTGGCATTGCCCTTACTGTCTGTGGTCACCGAAAGTTTCACCGTGTTCTTAGTCGATTCGGTCACATAAAGAACCACGGCGCCGTCCTTGAGCGTGCCGTCTTTCTTGTAGGCGCCGGGGAGCCGGCCATTGCTGTACGCAAAGCCGCTGCGGTCGTGAGCCTTCACGGAGAGCGTCTTCGTTGTGCCGGACGTGCCTTCTTTGCCGCCCTTGACGCTTGCCACTTTCAGCGTGTAGCTGCCAGCCTTGAGGCCCGGAATGTCAACGCGCCAGGTGGAGCCGTACTTGCGTACTAGTTCTGCATCCACCTTCTCGTCGGTGGATCCGTTGCCGGAATAGTAGACGTTGTAGCTGTCAGAGCCGTCATCTGTCCACATGGCGTAGGCAGATTCTAGAGAGCCCGAGGCATCGGTGAAAGTAACCTGGGCTTGTACCGCGGTTGCGGACAAGAGAAAGAGGCTCGCCCCCAAAAGGTGCGTTCGCAAAGAAGCATCCGTAAATCCCATCATGGGCGAAAATCTAGAAAAAGTCGAGCGAGGCTAAACCACCTGCACCAGCAAGCCCTTCAGGTACTGCCCTTCGGGAAAGGCCGTATTCACGGGGTGGTCGGCGGGTTGGCCGAAGCGTTCAATGATTTGAACGCGCCGTCTCGCATCGGCGGCGGCATCGGCGATAATCTTCTGGAACAAGTCCATCTCCATAAGGCCCGAACAACTAAACGTCGCCAGCATGCCGCCCTCGGCCAACAATTTCATGGCAAGCAGGTTGATGTCTTTGTAGCCGCGGGCGCCCTTCTGCAGGTTGTCCTTGCTTTCCACGAACTTGGGCGGGTCCAGCACGATGAGGTCGAAAGTCTCGGCCTTGTCGCGGCACTTGCGCAGGTACTGGAACACGTCCGCTTCCACGTGCGTGGCATGCGCAGTGCTGAGCTTGTTGCGCATGATGCCTTCCTTGGCGAGCTTGAGCGCGTCCTTGGAAACATCTACCTGGTATACCTTCTCGCAACCGCCACGGAGGGCGTAGAGCCCGAATCCGCCGGTATAGCAGAAACAGTTCAGGACCTTCTTGCCCTTCGAAAGTTCCCCGATGCGACGGCGGGCGTCTCGCTGGTCCAGGTAGTAGCCCGTCTTATGACCGTTCTTCACGTCGATGGGGAAGAGTATTCCGTTCTCGTTGATAATCACAGGCTCATCACTCACTTCGCCGTAGATGACGCCGGTGCGCAGAGGCAGACCTTCCTTTTTGCGGACTTCGGAATCGCAACGCTCGTAGATTCCCTTGCAGTGGGTCTTTTCGGCCAGCAGTTCGTAAATCGTTTCGCGGTGGACTTCGGCACCGGCGGCTAAAATTTCCACAGAGTAAATGTCGGCATACTTGTCGATGATGCAGCCCGGAATGCCGTCGTTCTCGGCGTTGATCAGTCGGAAAGCTGATTCCTTGTCGTTGATGTCAAAGCCTCGGCTCTTGCGGGCAGCAATGGCTCGGTCTAGTAGGTCGCTGAAGAATTCCCGGTCGATGTTTGTCTTCTCTCCGAAGGTCCAGAATCGCCCGCGGATCTGGGACTTGGGCGAATACGCCGCCAGGCCAAGAAAGTCGCTGCGGTAACTGTAGACCTCTACGGTGTCGCCAAGTTCCGGGTCGCCTACTACTTCGTCGACGGCACCGCTGAATATCCACGGATGGTAACGGAGTGTGGACTTTTCGCGTCCGGCTTTCAGGGTAATGGCTTTCATTTTTCAGCTCCTACTTTCTCTAGGGAAACCTCGCGGCTTGTCTCGGAGAGGATCTTAATCCTGATAATGTGTGTAATGCCCGCCGTGTTCTCTTCCAGGCGTTCGGGCCATTCGATAAGGGTGATTCCCTTTCCCAGGTAGTCGGGCTCCAGGCCCACTTCGCAGATGTCCGTGCCCGGTTCCAGGCGGTAAAGGTCGTAATGGAAGATGGGCGGGTCGTTGGGGTACTCGTGAAGCAGGGTGTAGGTGGGGGAGCACACGTTCCCGTCAAAGCCTAGCCCCTTGCAGACACCGCGACTGATAACGGTCTTGCCAGCGCCTAGGTTGCCGTATAGCGCCACCATGTCGCCCGGCCTTAGCGTGCGCCCGAATTCCACCGCCCAGTCGTATGTCTCGTCTTCAGAGGAAAAAAGCATAATCACGCCCAAATATAGTTTTTATTTCAAATCCTTCCAGGGCTATACGGCTGCCTTTGACAGAGACGCCTTTTTTGTTCGTTTTCAGCCTTTACGAAAAAAACTAAAAATTTTGGATATTTGAGCAAAAAACATATATATTCAATAATGAATTGTTCGTGAGTTTTTAACAATCAATGCAAAAACGGAGTAAATCATGAAACATTGGTTCAAATTTCGTCTAGAGAGAATCGTATGTATTCAATGAGGAGTGTATTTGATAAGTTTGTCGGTACACCATTAGAAGAAAACAAACGACTCCCCTTCGGGAGCCGTTTTGATATTATAAGCCGAAATACTGTAATATGAAAAAGCTATTATTGTCGTCGTAGAAGGTTTACTTTTGGGAAAGCTTGACGGGGTTAGGGTACCATGAGAAAAATAATCATAGCAATCGCTCTTTGTGCGTCTTTTGCCATGGCCGCTTGGGATGGCACTTCAGTTCAACCGCAACAATCGACGAAAAATGGGAAAAGGTATTACCTCATATCGACACCGCAGGAACTGGCTTGGTTTGCGGAATATGTGAATGACGGGAATACGGATGCAAATGCCTTGTTGACGAAGAATATTGTAGTTAACGGAACTGCAACGTCAAGCTCTCTTTCTTGGACTCCTATTGGTTCTGATGAAAGCAACGCCTTTGACGGAATTTTTGATGGGGACAACTTTACTATTCAGGGGATTTATAGTAGTGGTAAAATAGCGGGGCTTTTTGGTTATATTGGCGCAAATGGTACGGTGTCCAATTTGAAAATTACGTCTTCCCTTATAGTTGCAGGAAACAGTGGAAATGGCGGAGCCGTTGCCGCCATTAACCAGGGAACCATAACGAACTGCGTTGTTGAGGCGACCCTAAGCGAGGCAAAAACGAAAGTCTATGATATTTTCAAGGATTATCTGTATTATGCATATAGCATTTCTTTTAGAGACTTCAATGACAGGATGAACGCTTCGGGTCCGGCAACTTTGGGTGGAATCGCCGGTACAAGTTCTGGGGATATTTCTTATTGTGAATTCAAGGGCGAAAATGATGATGCGGTTTTTTCCATGGGGGGTATTGTCGGTGACATGGAGGGCGGAACTATTAGCCATTGTGTGAATCGTGCCAATATTACGGTAAAAGGCGATTTTGATGGTGCCATAGAAGACAACCGTTCTACGGGTTCTGTTTCTGTCAGCTATTCCATGATGTATTTCGCTGGCGGTATAGCTGCCGAAGTTTCCGGGATGTCTGCCAGCATTGACAATTCCATAAACTATGGAAATGTCACGATAGATAATCAGGCGAGTTTTTCCGCTATGTCTGGTTATGTTGGCGGCATCGTGGGCCATGGTCCTCGTGGAACGGTAAGCAGGTCTGTCAACAAGGGAAATGTGACCATCTTGATGAGTGCTGTTGATGGCGTGATTCGCACTTATGCAGGTGGCATCTCGGGGTATGCGGATGATTCCTTGACAAACAATGCTAATTGGGGTAATGTCATTGCTAATAAACAACCTGAATTTCCGAATAGTTATTGCCAATCTTATGTAGGAGGGATAACGACTGAGACGAAAGAGGTGTATAATTCTTTTTCGGCAGCATTGGAAGTTTCTAGTGATTGTAAGTGGAAAAATGTATACGCTACGATAGTAAGTAGTTCGACCAGGGATATGTGTCTTTATTACAACAATGAAGGGGAATATGGTCAGAAAAGTGGATCCATTGGTAAGCCTTTAAGTTTCTTTGCATCGCGAGCGATTGTGGATACGCTAAATGCAAATGCCCCGTCTGTGTGGAGATATAGCGATGGCGCTGTTTCCCCAGTTGAGCCCGGCAAAGAAGCGCTTTCTTCTAGCTCCAGAAGCTATTCCAGTAGCTCAAAGGGAATTTCTAGTAGTTCCAAGAAGGGCTCTTCCAGTAGTTCACGCAAAAGGACGGATTCTTTTATTTCGGCGACCATTCCTCAATATTCAGTTTATACGGAATCCCGAAGAATATACGTTTCTGGCGTCAGCATAGGAAGCCTTTATGCGGTTTTTGATATGCAGGGACGAGTTATCGTGAAGGGCTCTGTTTCTGCTACGAACATTGCTGTGCCCGTGCCTAGGCTGGGTAATTATGTTTTGCTAGTTGGTGACGCAAAACGAATAGTTTCTGTTAAATAATAAAGGGATGCGGGGCGTTTAGCCCTGTACCCCCGCAAGCCTAAAGCTTCTCCTTGAACTGCTCGTAGGTAAACTTGTGCAGCAGATGGAATTTGCCGCTCATGTCGAACATGCCTATATCGGGGTGACGCACGCCATTGAAGAAGGTGGTCTTCACCATGGTGTAGTGGATCATGTCCTCGAAGATAATCCGGTCGCCTACCTGTAAGGGCTTGTCGAAGGAGAAATCTCCCAGCTGGTCACCTGCCAAGCAAGTTCCACCTGTTACCTTGTATGTAAAAGGCTTTTCACCGGGGAAACCGGCGCCCGTAATGGTGGGCCGGTAGGGCATTTCCAGGCAGTCGGGCATGTGGGCGCTGATAGACACGTTCAGTATGGCGATGTCCATCTCGTTGTGGACAATATCTTCTACCGTAGCCACCAACTCGCCGGTTTGCCAACCGACGGCTTCCCCCGGTTCCAGGATGACCTGCAGGTGGGGGTAGCGACTGCGGAAGTCTTTCAGAATCTGCACCAGCTGTTCCCGGTGGTAGTCCTTGCGGGTAATGTGGTGGCCGCCGCCAAAGTTCACCCATTTCATCTGGGCCAGGTACTTTCCGAATTTCGCCTCGAAGGCCTTCAGCACGCCTTCCAGGGCGTCGGCGTCCTGCTCGCACAAAGCGTGAAAATGCAGGCCCTCGATACCGTCCAGTAGTTCGGGCTTGAATTCTTTCTCGGTGACGCCCAGCCTGGAGAACTTTCCGCAGGGGTTGTAGATGTCGGTCTCTACCGTAGAGAACTCGGGGTTCACTCGGATGCCGGCACTTACGCCAGCTTTCAGGGTCTTGTCCTTGAACCTGGTCCACTGGCTAAAGCTGTTGAAGGTGATGTGGTCGGCCAGGCTCAGGATCTGGTCGATCTCATCGTCGGCGTAGACAGGCGCAAACACGTGGACCTGCTTGTTCATTTCTTCACGGGCAAGCCTTGCCTCGTTCAAACTGGAGGCGGTGGCTCCCGGCAGGTATTCTCCGATAATGGGGAAGGAGCGCCAAAAGCTGTAGCCCTTCAGGGCGCAGATGATATGGACACCGGTCTGTTTCTGGATCTGGTCCAGAATTTCCATGTTCTTGCGGAGTCGTGCCTCGTCCAGCACGAAACAGGGGCTTGTTACCTGGGAATAGTCTAGCATGGGCCAAATATAAAATTCCTGAGGGGGTAAGGTCGTTTGGCGACCGCCATGGGCGGTGCGGTTGAAATTTAAGGGCTTTTTTAGGCATTTTTTTGTTTTTTTTTGAAAAAGTGGAACTTTTTTAAACTCTTTAACTAAATTTATGAGTGATGATACGCTCTATTTCAAAGTACTTTGTAGCTTCTATTTTGACCCTGTCCCTTGCCGGGATTTCCTTTGCTCAGGACTCTACCGGCGTCGAGTCGTTGCCGACTCCTCCGAAGCAGGCGGACTCCAATGCAGTTGCGGTTGAAACCCCTGCCGAAGAGCTGGTTACTCCCCGTGGTGCCACCGAGGTCCTAGACGAGATGATCCAGGCCAAGCTGGATTCCATTGATGCTCAGGCTGCAGCCGTTCCTCTGAAGCAGAATACCGACAGCCTTGCCAAGGCCCGTGCCGACAGCGTTCGTAAGCTCATCCTCGAAGGCAAGTACGTGAAGCGTGCCCGTTACGACAAGAGCAACTTTGACCATTGGAAAAAGGACACCGTGTTCCAGAAGGCCATGAAGGAAATCGTCTTTGGTGTCTGGCGCACTGCCATCGTGGCCCACGGCCATGCCTTCCGCGATGCCGAAATCCGTTTCGGCATGAACGACACCATTTATGGTGTGACCCGCACTTATTCCGATTCCGGCCGCTACCAGATGACCGGTGAATACGCCTATAAGGCCCGTTATCAGTTCGACAGCGATTCTTCCCTTATCACCCGTGAGGTGTTCAAGGATCGTCAGGTTATCCGTTGGGACTTTACCACCTTCAAGATTATGGGCGATACCCTTCGCTACAACTTGAACAAGCTGGAGTTCCGCGACCTGAACGACAACTGGCTCAACGCCCTGCAGGGTTTCGAGAACGTTCCGCCCGAGTACTATTTCAAGGATGCGGCGGCGACGGCGACCATGCAGAAGGAACTGGAAAAAGCCAAGAAAAAATAGGCCGTTATGAAGCGGATGGTGCTCTGTTTTGCGCTCCTGTCGCTCCTTGCGGTTGTGCTTTCTTTTGTAACCCTTGTTTCGGGTCCCGTGGATGTTTCCATGGGCGAACTTCTTGATTCGCGGATTTTTTGGGACCTGCGTGTTCCCCGTGTGGCAGCGGCGTTGCTTGCCGGCATTGCCCTTTCTGTGTCGGGCCTCTCTTTGCAGACGGTTTTCCAGAACCCCCTGGCAGGGCCTTTTGTGCTTGGCATCAGTAGCGGCGCCAGTTTTGCGGTGGCCCTCTCCATGTTGGCGGGCTTTAGCTTTGGGCGGTTCGGCACCTTGACGGCGGCCTCTGTCGGCGCCTTCGGTGTGACGCTCTTGATTCTTGCCATTGCCTCTAGGTTCAGGAACAACACGGTCTTGCTTGTGGCAGGGCTTTTGATAGGCTACTTTATCGACGCCTGTATTAACCTATTGATTGCCATGAGCGATGGAGAATCTTTGAAGGTCTACGTATCTTGGGGCATGGGTAGCTTCGGGCGTTTGACTCTTGGTGGCATCTGGATTTTTGCGGTGGCCGTTGTTGTGGGCCTTGCGTTGATTGGGTCTTCTGTGCGTTACCTGAACGGGGCTCGCTTGGGTGACGACTTTGCCCGTGGACTAGGAATACGGGTGTCATTGTACAAAAAGCTTGTGCTCCTGGGAGCCTCTGTTCTAGCGGCGGCGGTTACCGCCTTTTGCGGGCCGGTAGCTTTCCTCGGGATTGCCGTGCCCCATTTGGCCTATCTGCTGTTCAAGACTTCTAACCATCGCGTACTGTTGCCGGGCTCTGCCCTGTGCGGTTTGTGCCTAGCCCTTTTGGCTGGGCTTTTCCCGGAGTATCCCTTGAACGCTATCCTAAGCTTGGTGGGCGTGCCTGTGATTCTGTGGGTGCTGGTTCGGTCCGCTAAGAGGGGAGGCCTGTAATGCTCCTCAAGTTGCAACAAGTGACCTTCGGCTATGGGTTGCCTTTGGCAAAACCTCTGGACATGGAGGTCCTGGCAGGGCAGGTCGTGGCTCTGGTGGGGGAGAACGGCTGTGGCAAGAGTACGCTCCTCAAGACCCTTGCCGGCATGATTGCTCCTTTGTCTGGAGTTCTAGAATTGGAAGGGCGGTCACTTGCTGGATACAGCCTACGGGAACTTTCCAAGAAGGCGGCTTTGGTCCGGATGGGGCTTGTGGCCCCTGCCGAGATGACGGTCCGGGAATTCGTGTCCTTGGGCCGTTCGCCCTACGCGGGCTTTTTGGACGGCCGTTCTGCTGAAGACGAACAGGTCATAAATCAGGCCTTGACCGAGATGGACGTGTATGCCTTTGCGGAGCGCAAGGTGGCGGAACTCTCCGACGGTGAGCGAAGCCGTGTGTATCTGGCCCGCGCGCTCTCTCAGCAGGTGAAGCTTTTGCTGCTGGATGAACCCGATGCCTTCATGGACATTCCTCGCCGTAAGAATTTGTTCGTAACATTGCAGAAGCTGTCCCGAGAAAAAGGTATGGCCGTTGTGCTTTCCACCCACTGGATTGACTACGGCGAAAAGTATGCCGATTCTATTCTGGCCTTTACCTCCCAGGGAAACCTGGAATTCGCTCCGGCGGCCCGAGCCCGTGAACTTGGACTTCTGAAATGGGCGGAGGTCTAGGTGAAAAGCCATGTCTTTCTATTTTTGACTTGAGGATTCCGTATGTATAAGATGCTTTTTGCAATTGCCTTTGCCCTGTTCTTTTTCGCTTGCTCCAACTCCGAGGCCGAGGCTGAAATTGCCCGCCTCAAGCAGGAAAATGTGACCCTTCAGGCCGAAATCAAGACCCTCCAGGGAACGCTGGATTCCATCAAGTCTAAGTCGGATTCCGTCTACAAGAGCCTGTCCGATATGGACATGAATCCCAGAAAATAGGGAAATAGGCATTGAATTGCCTAAATAATAAAATTATTTGATTAAAAACTAAATAATTATATATTTGATTTTATAAATCTGCCAATATATATTTTGGGTGTACCCGGATAGCATGTGCTGTCTGAAAAAGGGAGGAACCCAAAATGAAAACGCTAATCAAAATATCGATGATGGTGGCCGTTTTCAGTATTTGTGCCGCCTTTGCTGCTGATAATCACGCTCCGCTGCGTGCCAGGGTGGACACCTCGGCGGTACTTTTGGGCAATGACGCCTCCTTTGCAAGGCTTGTCCGGATTACCATGAAGGATGGTTCTGTCGAAGAATTCCTGGTGGAATCCGTCAGGACCCTTACCTTCCAGGCAAACCCGAATGACAGTTCCAACATTTACGATGAAGACGAGAAGGAAGACGAGGAACGGTCCGACGAACCCGATAGGACCCCTGAACAGCAGTCTTCCAGTTCGGTAACGCCGTCTAGTTCCTCTGTTGAACCTTCCAGTTCTTCTGTATCGCCCAGTTCCGACAGCAAGCGCGGTGGCGATTCTTCCGATTCCGTAACGCCGTCCAGCTCTTCGGCAAGGCCAGACGGAAAATCCTCCAGCAGCGTCGTGCCGTCCAGTTCTTCGGAAACTCCTTCGGCGATTCCGAACAACATCACCTACGCAGGGACTCGCCTTGGCTGGAATTCCAGAAACCAGACCCTGTCCGTTTTCTCGAGGCAGGGCGGAGACGCCAAATTCGCCGTGCTGGACGTGCAGGGCGTTGTAATCGGGAAAGGTAATTTGTATGTTTCCAGGGGAGTCACGTCCATTTCGCTGGATTACCTGGACCTGCCCAAGGGAAACTTTGTAGTCAAGCTTGAAATCGGTAACACAAAACTTCAACAGGCGATTGCCGTTACCGGAAAGTAAGGAGGCCCATCATGAATTACCGTATCATTACATCAGCGGTCTTGGCACTTTCGCTTTCTTCATTCGCCGGCCAGGCCTACTTTATCTTCAAGAAGGACTCCACCTACACGGCGGGGCTCCTGGGAATCGATTCCCTCAATTTCCCGAAGGACCGTCGTGGCGAGACGGACTCCCTGTTCATTGCGGGCTATGGCCTCAAGGCCTTTGACCGGGTGCCCCTGGCCAATACCGAGGTGTCTTTCAAGACGGACTATTACGATGCCGAAAAGCTGTCTGTAAATGTCCAGTCCGGCCCTCGTGTCGGCAGTTTCCTGTTCTATCTGAGAGATGTGGAATACATCGACTTTGTCAAGATGAACAGCAAGAGCGATACCGACGGCGACGGGCTTTCCGATGTAGATGAAATGTACAAGATCGGAACCAACCCCCGCATGACCGATACCGACGGTGACGGCTACAATGACGGCACCGAGATGAACCTGTTCAACCCTCAGAACCCGACGGTGTGGAACCCCAACGTGGCGGACTTGCCCAAGCTGGAAGTGACCATGACCATGACGCCTTCTGTGACGCTGACCCGTACCACCAGCACCGGGATCACCAAGTCCACCACCATTTCCGAAGGGGAAGCGGTGCAGACTACGACAGGCGTGAGCAATAGCGAGACCCGGTCGGCCTCCCTGATGCACGCCTGGAGTGTCGGTATCCAGGGCGGTTACGCTTCTTCCAGTCCCACGTTCCTGGTGAATGTGGGCTATAACGGAAGCTACACGACTAGCACGGGCCACACCATGACGGAGAGCCAGTCTAGTTCCATCACCAGGAACTACAACCAGGCTATCACCGAGGCCATGACCCAGGGCGAGTCCATTACGGGTGGCTCCATCAGCATGCAGGCCCGTATTACCAATACGGGGAAGGTGGCCTATACTATCGGAAACCTGCTCTTGAATGCCAGTACCTATACGCCTTCCGGCGATATCCAGATTATCGCTGAACTTGCGGTAGGTGACGGGGCGGGCGAGGACAAGTGGACCAATATCACCCTTGCTCCCGGTGAATCCAAGGATTTGCAGTTCTGGAAGGGCGGGCTTCCTCTGGATGCTCTGACCAACCTGGTTTTCAATCCGGGTGCCATATTCCTTTCGGCAAGTGCATTCAAGATCACTACCGAATATGACGGCAGGACCAGTGACTTTACCGAGGCCTACACCAAGGCGTCGGCCAGTACGGCCCGGATTACCATCGACAACGGCGTATACTACGGAAACAGCACGGACCGTGTCCGCGAATACCGCGTATCTACCAATTTCCGGTATAACGAGGCGTACTCGGGCAAGGACGATTTCCACAAGCCGGTTTCCCTCTCCGAAATTCTGAACATCTTGAAGGTTCCCTTCCAGCAGGATTCCCTGAAGGTGGGTAACGAAGTCCGCTATGGCCTCAAGAGCTTGGGCGACCTTTCTTATGCCACGGCAGACGGCGATACGGCCTGCTGGTTCGTGTCCATCGTGAAGGCTTCGGACCCTACGGTGGCCATTGTCCGCTCTCTGCAGATTGGCAGTTTTAATATGGATAGCGTGATCGTGGGTGCCGGAGACCAGGTGCAGTTCATGTACAATGAGGACCGTGACCACGACCACGTGCCCGCCAGCATGGAAAATATGCTGGGCATCAGCGACGAGAAGGTGGATAGCGATGGCGACCAGGTTCCCGATTTCGATGAAATCAACGGCTGGACTAAGATTGCCTACACCTATGACAGCGTCAGCGTGCCCATGCTGAGGGCCGGTGTTTGCGAAACAACGGATACCATGATGGTCAAGGTGGACTCCAAGCACAAATACTGCTTTGTCTATCACCATCAGGGAGCCAAGTACGATATCTCGGTGCCCTGCAGGGACCTGGAGCTTAGCAGTGTTGGTGCCCAGTGCTTCCGTCCATACACCATCAAGTATATCAAGCCGGAACATGTCAGGGGCTACGATACCGTGGCGGTGGTTGTGGATTCTGCAGAGGTGGGGCCCTTCTTTACCAACCCTGCCCTGAAGGATACCGACGGCGACGGCCTTGAGGACAATGTGGACCCGAATCCCAATGTCCGTGAGGTTTCTACCAAGTCCAATATCGCAAAGATTGCGGTTCACGACATTTCCGAGGGTAAGGATGTGGCCGTGGCAAGGAGCTGCCGCATGGAAGGCCTGCTCTGCGTGGACTCCCTGTTTGTCACTGACTCCATCAGGGGCGCAAACGTTACGGTGAACGTCACTACGGTAGAACCCGTGAAGGTGAACGGCGGCATGAACGTGTACTCCGGCAATACCAGGGTGCCCGTGACTGCCGAAGGAATCAAGGGATCGGGAGCCGATGCGGTGGCCATGGTGTTCAAGTTCAGCGTGGCGAACCTGTCTGCGGCAAGCGCCGACACCCTGAAGATGGTGGTGCACTCCGAAAAGGGTGATTCCACCACCTACCATCTGGTTCTCCGTTCCCTGATTACCGCCCCTACGGACTTGGTGCTGGGACGCAACAGCGACCGGAATGCCATCATTCTGAACTGGGTGGCAAACAAGACCGACCCGAGAATCCTGGGTTACGTGGTTCTTCGCGCCGAAGGGGGCAGGAACTACAACAACCCCTCCCTGACCAAGTACGTCATGGAGCCCACTACCGTAAAGCCCCAGGACGGCTATGCCCTGAGCAATGGTATCACTCTCGTGAAGGTGCTTGGCCCTAGCGAAGAAACTTTCACCGACAAGGTGGGTGGTGGTTCTCCCTACTACACCTACAGGGTGTATGCCTACGCCAAGGCGGGCAACACCTATGTGTTCTCGAATGGCTCCAACGTGTCTACCCGGAGCGTGGGCCGTATCAAGTTCCAGTTCCAGATGACAGGACGCGGTACGGAATACCTGTGGCATTACAGCAAGGCCCATCGTGAGGACTTTGTGACGGACGCCATCTTCTACGAGGGCACCAACACCAGGAACGCTCCGATCCACCAGTACACCTACTACTTCTATGAAGGGGGCTCGGTAGGCGCAGGCAATACGATTATCTACGAGGAATGGACGGATCGCGACATGAATCATGACGACAATTCCGTACCGGGCGACCACACCATCTATTCTTACGAGATGGGCAGCCAGGGCATTACGCTCCAGCTGAAGGCGGCTGGCAAGGATTACGATATCCGGCCGAACCACAGCATCTTCTGGCCCTACGAGAACTTTGCCAAGGTGCTTAAGGGTTCCTCTGAAGTGACCCCGAACGCGAAGGACAAGAGCGTTCCCAAGCGGGATTTTGTCGAGCACAAGTTCAACTACGGTGACCGCGGCATCGAATTCGACCCTGGGAACAACGGATGCGACAAGGATTGCGGTAGCGAACCCCATGCGGGCTATAAGTTCAAGTTCGACTACAAGTGGGTCGATGACTGATAGCCTAACGGCTGAGCATCTTTCCGTTCAGCGTGGCGATCCAGTGCCTGTTCAAGGCCTTGGCCGGAATTTTCAGGGTTGTTGAACCTGTCTGGATGCGGGTCTTGTACAACGTGGCGCCATTTAGGTCCACAAGGGCGAATGTGCCTCCCAAGTCCGTATGGATTTCAAGGTTTTTCCCGTTTACGACGAAGTAGTTCGTTGGGGAAAGCCTGCTGAAGTCATCAAGGCGGATATCTTGGGTGGCATCCTTGTTCTGCTGGATCTTGTCCTTGCTTTGGGTGTTGTCGCCTTTGTCTTGTGTGTTATCATTTTTTTTGCTATCGTTTTGCCAGTCGGGAATGTGGATTACGGGTTCCGTTACAATGGGATTTGCCGGCTCTGAAAATCCCAATTGTTGGTCCATCCAAGCCATTCTTTCTTTCATTTTTTTGCGGAGGTGTTCCACTTCGCCGTCCCAGGTGGTGGCGTTGTAGCCGCCCATGGCCATTCCAAAGCCGCCACTGCTTTGGGTGCAGTATTTCATCGGTTCGGGGTCGGGATCGTTTTGACCACTTGCCTGTCCCAGATTAGGCCAGCGTTTGAAGTTCCTGTCGGCGGCATTTTTCAGGTAAGTCTTCATGGAATCCAGGTAAGCGTCCATGGTCTTGGTGTGCCATACGCCGCTGCGGAGTTCCGCCCAACGCTTTTTTAGTTCGCTTTGGTAATTGCTGTCTTTCCACATTTGGATAAGCCAGTTGGGAGCCTTTAGCGAACTGCCGCCCATGTTGAACCAGCCATTGTTCTGGCCACTTTTTTGGCTGTTTTCTATTTGCCAGCCCTCGACACTTGTGCTTCCGAAGCCGTTGTTTCCGCCACCCCACATGTTCCAGTTACCATTGCCATTGTTATTGCCGTTTTCGGGTTGCGTTCCATTGCTCATGGCCAAGTTAAAGTCCCAGGGAGGGCCGAGAGTCACTTTGCCGCCCTTGCTGTCTTTGGGTTTGTGCAAAAAGAAGCTGCACCAGTAGGAATCGGCATTGTTGGTTAATTCTTCGTGTAAAACGTAATCTACGGCCGAACCCACGTCCACGAAATTCTCGTACCCGCTGCCGTTACCACCGTTCTTGTACAATGCTTCAAGGTCGTTCAAGTATTTTTTCAGGTATGCTTCCTGTTCCTTCTGAATTTTTTCCTTCTTGGGGTAGTGCAGGATGACATTCAAGCCGTCGGATGTATTGAATCCTTCGTCGTTGATATCTCCGCTGCCTGCGCCTCCGGAGTTGGTCCCAGTCTTGTCGAAGGCCCAAATGTAACCGCCGGTAACATCGTCACCGCTAATGTCTGTATCTTTGAGTTTGCTCACGTCAACGCGGTACTTGTCCCGTTTGATTTTTTCAATAAGCACGTACACGCCGCGGTATACGCCGTTGATGAACAGGTCAAAGTGCTTGGTGCGGGGGCTGTAGCGGCCCGCCTGCCTAAAAAACCAGTGGGCCAAAGCGTTCCTCATTAAGCTCTTGTCTACGTATGGGCCATGGAATACCCAGTCGTCGGAAGGCGGGAGCCCGAGCATGCTTACATCTATGCCTTCGCCAGTCGCATCACGGACCTCTACGCTGTAACCAGGCTTGGGAAACAAGGCAGAAGATTGTCCGCGAACCTTGATGCCGATGTCGTATAGGGCGCCGCTTGCACTATCGGCCACGGAGTTGGAGACCCCGTCCAGGACGCGCATTGTGGCGGGAATCTTTTCGGTGACATTCTTGTCAAGGCATTTTGCCTTGGTGTCGATGAAAATGATGGGAAGGTCGCAGGTCTGGGCCAGTGCAGTAGTGCAAAGGCTCAATGTGGCAAGACTAGCCAAAAAACGAAACGGGTTTGGCATGGTGGAACACTCCTCCTTTTACCAATCCCAAAGAGAAAATACATTATTTTTGCGCCTGGTGATGTTAAATGTGGTTTACGATGGATTTTTTTACAATCGGTTCACGATTCTTTTCAGAAAATTGTACATTGTCAGTATGGCGTCCATAATCGAATATAAGGGAAAAAGACCCGAGGTGGGGGAAAAGGTGTTCCTTGCCGAGGGTTCCAAGCTCATTGGCGATGTGAAGATAGGGGAGGATTCCTCTGTCTTTTACAATGCTGTCTTGCGTGGGGATATTGCCCCCATCGTGGTGGGCGAACAGACCAATATTCAGGACAACGTGTCTATCCACGTCTCTACCGACGTTCCCGTTAAGATAGGGAACCGAGTCACAATAGGCCATAACGCTGTGATTCACAGCTGCACCATCGACGACGATGTGCTGGTGGGCATGGGGGCTATCATCATGGACGGCGTCCATATCAAAAAGAACAGTATCGTAGGGGCGGGCACGTTGGTTACCCAGGGGCGCGAGTTTCCTGTGGGGTCCTTGATTGTGGGGTCTCCGGCCCATATTTCCCGTGCCGTTTCCGAAGAGGAACTGCATCACGTTCGAGAAGGCGTGGAACGCTACCTCGTCGTTAAGGACGAACTTTTGCAACAAGAAGAAAAATAGATGCTCAAGTTCCATTTTCTCATCAATCCTATCAGCGGCGGTGGCCAGGGGAAGGAAATTCAGAAGTACCTTCCCGAAATTATGGCATCCGAAGATTATAAGGAAGATGAATGGAAATCTGAATTTACCCAGATCGAGGGAATGAAGGAGCAGATCCAGCAGGCGTTGGAATCTACGGAAACATTGATTGCCGTAGGAGGCGATGGAACTGTTTCTGCGGTGCTTTCCACTATGCTTTTGGGCGGTTTTTCCCAGAAGGTAAAAATTGGACTGATTCCCCTGGGCACAGGAAACGATCTTGCCCGTGTATTGAATCTTTACAAACCCTATGTGGATCGAGGGCTGTTGTTCTTGGTGCGTAGGTTGGTGCGTGCGGTGGCAAGGCCTTTCGATATCTGGAAGGTGAATGGCCAATTTGCCTTGGCCAACTACTTTTCGGCAGGGATCGATGCCCGTATCGCTCACGACTTTAACTTGGATCGGGCTACTGGGGCTATTTCTTCCAGTTCCGTGGTGGCCAATAAGCTTCACTATGTGAAGCGGTTCTTTGCCGATAGGGACTACATGCTCAAGAAAGGTACCCTGGTGTACTCAAACGCCTTTGGTGAGCGTGTTTCCCAGGATTTGTCGGAGCACAGGACTATCATTGTGGGGAACATCCCCAGCTTTGCCAGCGGGGCTAACCCCTTCTACCGTTCCAACATGGCCGACGGCCTCTTGGAAGTGGTGGACGTGCCCAACATGCATAATTTCTTGATGGCCATTGCCATTGGGAACCTTCCGTTAATCGGATTTATCTACAAGAAGTATTTCCTCAAGTCTAGAAAGGTCAGGTCCCTGGAACTCCATCTGGAACCGGACGAGTTTTTGCAACTGGACGGAGAGGATTTGAGCGGTAAGGTGGGTGGTCGTGTGACCATCGAGTATGCCGCCCAGGTGAACATGCTGGCGTTGGATCCCTGATGAGGCCTGTTCTTTTTTCTGCTGTCCTTGACTGGCTGCGTTCCGAAAAGTTCGTGGACGGAGCCTTTGCTGATGCTTTGGCGGAGATTTCCGATTTTCAGGTGACGGGCTTTGCCCCGCTCTCGACGGCGGGAGTGTCAGATGTGAGCTTTTGGGTTGGCGATAACTTCAAAAGCGATACCAACGTTCCGGGCTTTTCTGATTCTGTACTCTTGATGGTTTGTGCGGGAGTACTGTTTGTGCCTGTTGCCGTGGCGGAGTCCCATGAGGCGATGACGGCGCTGAAGGGGCGCCTGCCGAAGGTCCGTGCCTTAGTGCTTGTGGAAAACCCTCACCATGCCATGGTGGAATTTCTGAAGCGTTTCGTTGACGACGGCTCTGATGGTGCGGAGTCTCGTTCTGTTGCTGCAAGCGCCGTGATTCACCCTACGGCGGTAGTGGATGGCTCGGTAGGCGAGGGGTGCCGTATAGGCCCCAACTGCGTGGTGATGGCCGGTGCGAAATTGGGCCCGGGCTGCGTTCTGGAATCTTCCGTGACGGTGTACCCTCATGTGGAAATTGGTGAAGGTTGTATTTTCCAGGCGGGGGCGGTTATAGGTTCCCGTGGATTCGGCTTTTATGAATACAAGGGCGAGCGCCGCATGATTCCCCATCTGGCGGGGGTCCGCATAGGGAACCGCTGCAGCTTTGGCGCTAACACGGTGGTGGCCGCAGGTTTTCTTACGCCTACTTCCATCGGAAACGACAGTCATTTTGATTCTATGGTCCAGATTTCCCACAACTGCAGGGTCGGCAACCACGTGTTTATGGCATCCCAGTCCGCCTTGGCGGGGTCCGTCACCGTGGGGGATGGCTCGGAATTTGCAGGGGCAGCCAAGGTGGCGGACCATATCACCATCGGCAAGAATGTTCGGGTTGCCGCCAAGGCGGGCGTCACCAGGAACATAGCCGACGGCAAGACCGTATCGGGATTCCCCGCTCTGGAAATAGACCTGTGGCGCCGTTGCATGGTCCGCCTGAAACAACTCGGGAAAAAGTGATGCCGGCTTGCAAGACCCTGGAATTCGCATCGCCCTCTTTGAGCTTTGGAAACGCAAGCGTCAAGGTGCAGCTCTTGCCTCGGGACCCGAACCGCGAACCCCGCGTCTCCTGGAATGTTGGTGGCAGGCTTCTGTACCGTACGGACCATCTTAAGCTTTTTGATAGCCTGGATTTCGAGGTACGCCGGACCACCATTTATCGGAGCGGCGATGATGGCAATTGTAGCGATGGCGCGGCAAGTGCGGGTAGCAGAAGTGTGGCCCTCGCCACGCCAGAACATTTGGCGCCGGTATTTTTGCTGTGGCCCGAGATGTCCTTTGATGTAGTTGTTGGCGATGGTACGAAAATTGTGTCATGTGATGGTGCAAATCCCGTGCCGGAAATTCCCCTGATGGACGGCTCCGCTTTGCCCTTTTTCCTCGCTTTGCGTCGGGAAGCAGGTGTTCCTGAAGAAATCCGTTTCTATGATGCTCTCGTGAAAAGGGAATGGAATTTATTTAATTCTGCGGGGGCAACCTACGGATATGTCCGTATCGAGCCTAGCGAGACCTTTGAAGTGGAATACCGCCTTGACCGACCGGATGTTTCGGGCGGTTTCAAGTCCTGTGCGGCCCTTTCGGTGTATGCCCCCGAAGACCTTTACAGCGTTTTCCAGGCCCGCACCTTCATTCTGGAGAATGACTACGAGCAGGCGCGGCAGGCAGGTCTTTTGGCTGGGGCTACGGAAAGCTGCGGTCTGCTTGTCAAAACTCCTGCGGACAAGACCCTTTACCGGATAGCCGAAGAACCTGCCATGCATAAAATTCTAGATTTGATTGGAGACCTGAGCTTTGCGCGCCCTGCGCTGCCTAAGGTCCGTATAGAAATTCTGAATGGCGGTCACGCTTGCCATCGGGAAATCTTGAAACAGGTTTTGTTGAAGGTCTGATTGACGGTGCGTAACATCTATTTGGCAGGTATGAGTCACAAGGTGGCAGAGATTGCTATCCGTGAGAAGTTTTATATCCCTATGGATATAAAGACCCGAGCTCTGCAAGAAAAGCCCTTCGATGAACTCTTGATTCTTGCCACCTGTAACCGCACCGAAATTTATGTGGCCAGCGACAAGCCCCTTTCTGAAAAGGACCTGGTGCAGTACGTGTGCGGCCTTGTGGGTGAAAACCCGGACCAGTATTCCCGTTACTTCTATTACAAGGAAGGGGATGACGTGGCAAGCCACGTGATGAACGTGTGTGCGGGCCTAGATTCGGTGGCCATGGGCGAGGACCAAATTTTGCACCAGATTGGACGAGCCTACGAGACTGCCCACCAACATGGCGCTACGGGAAATACCCTGAACAAGCTTTTCCAAGATGCCATCCACACTACCAAGCGTATCAAGACCGAGACGAATCTGAGCAAGCTTTCTTGCAATATTCCGTTTCTTGCCATGAAACAGGTTCAAAAGACCTTTGATGATCTGGAGAACAAGTCGGTCTACATTGTGGGTCTTGGTGAGATGGGCTCCCTGATGCTCAAGTATGTGCAAGAGAATACCACCAAAATTTTTGCCAGCAGCAAGACTTTTGCCAACGCACAGAAGTTTGCTGATGTGTTGACACCGGTGCCTTTTGAGAACCGCTACGAAGTCATCGGCAAGTGCGATGTGCTTATCCTCTGTAGTGCCTGCCAGGAACCGATAGTCACTCGCGAACGGTTCGAAAATGCTTCCGAAAAGTGCCGCCTAGTCATTGACCTGGGTAGCCCCCGCAACGCCGAAGCCTCCATCGGGGAACTTCCCGGTGTCCAGTACGTGTGTGTTGACGATCTTGAAAAGATTGTGTCCGAAAATCGCAGGCTCCGCATGGCTGAACTGGAAACTGCCCAGAAAATCTTGCAGGAAGGTCTAGAGGAATTTCTCTCTTGGTCCCGCATGGACGAGTCGGCCAAGAGCATCCACCTGATTGCGGACAAGATGATTAAGACGGCGGGGGAGGAATCCGGCAAGCTGTTAGCCTCGCTCCCTAACCTTGACGAGGCCTCAGCCAGGAAGATTTCCATGATGTATGAGCGTTTCGCCAAGAAGATGGCCAACGATTTCCTGTACAAGGTCAAGGATTCCAACAGTCCCGAAGACGTGAAGGTGTTCCTAAAGTGCTTGAATGCATTGCCCGTTGAACGTCATTCCGCGCTTGACGCGGAATTTAGCAGTGATGATAATTGAATGGAACGTAGAGTACTCCGCATAGCCACCCGCAAGAGTGAACTTGCCATGACCCAGACCCGCTTGGTGGCGGAGCGTGTGGTTGCCTGCGCTAAGGCCTTGGGCGAGAATCTGGATTACGAGCTGGTCTCCATGACTACCGAGGGCGACCGCCGTCTGGACAAGTCCCTTTCAAGTTTTGGCGGCAAGGGCGTCTTTATCAAGGAATTGGAAGTTGCCCTGATAGAAGGCCGTGCTGATATCGCCGTCCACAGTCTCAAGGACATGCCCGCTCAGGTTTTGCCCCAGTTTAAGCTGGCCGCTGTGCTAGAACGAGAAGATTGCCGTGACGCCTTTGTTTCAAAGGGCGGTGCAGAGGGTATCAAGTTTATGGAATTGCCTGCAGGCGCTCGCGTTGGTACGGGCAGTATCCGCCGGGTGGTTCAGCTGAAGGCCCTGCGTCCGGACTTGGAATATGTACCCATTCGGGGAAACATCCAGACCCGTCTTTCGAAACTTTCGGAGTTGGACGGTGTGGTTCTTGCTGCAGCAGGCCTCAAGCGTATGGGCCTTGAAAGTCAGATTACAGAATATTTTAGCGTAGAGCAGGTGCTGCCGGCGTCAGGCCAGGGCATCCTCGCCATCGAAACACTGTCTGAGACGTGTCATTGCGAGGGCGAAAGCCCGCGGCAATCTCTTTCCAGGTTACTCGCCACTGTCAACCACGCCGAAACCTTCGGCATTGCCCTTGCCGAGATGTCCTTCTTGAAGGCCTTGAATGCGGGCTGTCAGTTCCCGGTGGCAAGCCACGCCGAAATCGTCAATGATGGGGGCGCTGCCGCGGGTTGTTCCACTGTCTTGAAAATGCGCGGCATCTACTGGTTGGAATCCACGCAGAAACTTCTACGGGCTAATTTGCAGATGGAAATTCCCGCTATGGCGGACAATTCCTGGTTTGTCGCCCAGGGCGAATCTCTCGCCGCTCAAATTAAGTCACAATTTTAGTGAACGTCCGCTATATTCCGTAGCACTTTCGGGTGTTTTCGCGGCAGTAACGGTAGATTTCTTCTACAGTCACGCCCTTGACTTCGGCCAATTTTTCGGCAATGTAGGGAATGTATCCCGAATGGCATGGTTTTCCGCGGTAGGGGATGGGGGCCATGTAGGGGCTGTCCGTTTCCAGGAGCATCTGGTCGAGGGGTGTCAGGGCGGCGGCATCCCGCACATTTTGGGCATTCTTGAAGGTGACAATTCCCGTAAAGCCCACAAAGATATTTGCCCCTTTGGCTTTGCCGAGTTCCAGCATCTGGCAGCAAAATTCAGGAGTGCCCGTAAAGCAGTGGACATGGACATTTTTGCCTTTCAGGTCCGCGTTGCGGAGTACAGCAAGGGCATCTTCGTCCGCTTCTCGCAGGTGGAGCACCAGGGGTTTCCCGCTTTCAATGCCCAATTGCAGGTGACGTTCGAAAAGTTTAAGCTGTTCCTCGCGATGCTCCAGATCGTAGTGATAGTCTAGCCCGAATTCCCCGCAAGCTACGCATTTGGGGTGCTTCAGGAATTCCACAAGCCTAGCCTCATCTTCGGCGGTTTCCGTCAACACGTATTCGGGGTGGATTCCGTAGGCAGTATAGACGTTCGGGTATTTCTCAGAAACTTCTCGGGCGTATTCAAAGTCTGCGGGATCACAAGCCACGTGGATAAACGCTTCGGGCATGGCCACCTTCGGGTCTGCATCATGGGGCAGACGCTCAAAGAAACCTTCTAGCGTTTCGCCGGAATGCCTCTCGTAAGAATCCAGATGGCAATGGGTGTCGATAAACATTTTCCCGATGTCATCCCCGTCCCGCATCAAGTGCGGGATAAACTCCGGCGGGGATCTCCTTTAGTAGCTTACCTCGATGATCTCGTACGTAATCACGCCCTTGGGCGCCTGCACTTGCACCTGTTCGCCCTGCTTTTTGCCCATTAGGGCCTCCCCGATGGGGGATTTCATGCTGATGCGGCCCTGCAGCGGGTCAATTTCCTTTTCCCCTACGATGCTATAGGTTTTTTCTCGCTTGGTCTTGATGTCCCGCATCTTGATGGTGGCGCCAAATTTGATGGTACCATCGGTAGGGGCCTGGGTCTCCACGACTTGGGCTCCGTCCAGAATGCGGTCCAGTTCCCGCAAGCGGCGGTCGATTTCACGGACCCGCATACGGCCGTAGGTATAGGCGGCGTTCTCGCTGCGGTCCCCTTCGGCAGCGGCGGCTTGCACCTGGTTGATCATGGCGGGGCGTTCCACATATTTTAGGTTTTCCCACTCCGCCTTCAGCTTTTCAAAGCCTTCTTTAGAAATGAGGTGTTTCATTACCTGTAAATGTAGAAAAAGCATTAGGCATAAACCGGTTTTTGCTATATTTGCCCCCGCAATGATTCATTTTAGGCATAAACCGATAGACAAGAGCGAGCCCAAGTACAAGAGGCTTAGTCGCATCTATTACAACCGCATGTTCCCCAAGCGGCAAGACGCCATGAAGGTGGCTTTGTCTGTGGCGGCAGGCGTGTTTATCGGTATCTGGCCCACTATCGGTGTGGCCATTCTCTTGACGGTGGCATTTTGCGCCCTGTTTAGGCTCCCGAAGGTCCCTGGGATTGTGGCATCTTTCGTGGCGAACCCTTTCACCCAGTTCGGTTTCTTTTACCCGGCGGGCTATGCCATTGGTTGCTGGCTTCTGAACCCCGACAAGATCAACTTCGATTTCCTTTCGGAGTTTGAGGGGCTTTCGTTTAGGAATGCCATTTCCGTGATTTCGCACCTGTGGCACGATGCCGCTGGGCATTTGGCCGCATTCTTGCTGGGCATTACTATCGTGGCCGCTATCGGCGCTGCCATATTCTTCATACTGGCTTTTATTATTGTAAATTATCGCAAAAAGAAGTGGATGGATGGGAAGACCAGTTACATCCACAATCTGATTGCCGAAGACGAGGCTTTAATTAAAGAAGCACACAAAGGAAAACACCCTATGATGCACATCTATCCGTTCAAGGCGCTGCGCCCGGTGAACCCGGCCGAAGCCGAAACGATTTCCGCCCTCCCGTACGACGTGATGAACCGCGCCGAGGCCAAGGCCATGGCCGAGGGGCTTCCGCATTCCTACCTGCGCGTGACCCGTGCGGAACTGGAACTCCCTGATTCCGTGGATGCCTACGACCCGAAGGTCTATGCCCACGCTCGTGAGAACCTGGACAAGATGATTGCCGACGGCGTTATTGCTTACGACAAGAAGCCTTGCCTCTATGTTTATCGCCAGACCATGAACGGTCGTGAACAGTACGGTCTGGTTTGCTGCGTGCCTGCCGCTGACTACTTTAACGGCATTATCAAGAAGCACGAATTGACCCGCGCCGACAAGGAAGAAGACAGACTCCGCCATGTGCTCGCTACTAACGCCAACACCGGTCCGGTGTTCCTGACCTATCGCGATCAGGGCCAGTTCGACGTGTTCGGTGCCGTGACCAAGCGCAAGCCTGTGTATGACTTTGTGAGCAAGGGCGATGGTTTTGGTCATACAGTGTGGATTATCGATGATGACGCCGAAATCGAAGCCATCCGCAAGTCTTTCGAAGCCGTTCCGGTGAGCTACATCGCCGACGGTCACCACCGCAGTGCTGCCGGTGCCCGCGCCGCCAGCTACCGCGCCGAACAAAACCCGAAGAACACCGGTGACGAAGAATACAACCGTTACCTGGCCATTCTGTTCCCCAGCACTCAGCTCAAGATTCTGGACTACAACCGCGTTCTGAAGGACCTGAACGGCCGTACTCCGGAACAGCTCATGGACGAAATGAAGAAGGTATTCGATATCGAAACCCTCGACAAGATGCAGAGTCCTGCCAAGCAGAACCAGGTGAACTTCTATATGGGCGGCAAGTGGTATGCTTGCACCTTCAAGGCTGAATACCTCAAGAACCTGGGCCCGGTGGACAGCCTGGATGTGGCCCTTCTTCAGAAGCTCATCCTCAAGCCGCTCTTCGACATTGACGATCCGCGTACTTCCAAGCGCATCGACTTCGTCGGTGGCATCCGCGGTCTCGGTGAACTCGTAAAGCGCGTGGATAGCGGTGAATGCGCCTGCGCCTTCGCTATGTACCCGACGACTCTTGATCAGCTCATGAATATCGCCGACGCTGGCGAAATCATGCCGCCGAAGAGCACCTGGTTTGAACCGAAGCTCCGCGACGGTCTCTTGGTTCACTCGCTGGACTAATCGGCTTTACCGCATTGAAGTTGCCCTCGCTCAAAAGCGGGGGCTTCTTTTTTATATTTTCAAAGTAAAGAATAAATCTAGAGGGACTATGATTTCAATCCGTCACCTGAAAAAGGTTTTCCCTAATGCAACGCCTCTGCTGGATGTGAATGCTGAAATCGGCCGCGGAGAGGTGGTGTCCATTATCGGCCCGTCCGGTACGGGAAAGTCTACGTTCCTCCGGTGTCTCAACCGTCTAGAAAACCCGACGGCAGGGGAGGTTCTGATTGACGGTAAGTCCATTACGGCGCCCTCGGCGGATGTGCCGGCGCTCCGTCGCAAGATGGGTATGGTTTTCCAGAGCTTCAACCTGTTCAACCACCTGACCGTCCTAGAGAACATCATGGTGGCTCAGGTAGATTTGCTTCACCGTTCGAAGAAAGAGGCCTACGAGAAGTCCATGGAGCTTCTGCATCGGGTGGGGCTTGCGGACAAGGCGTTAAACCTGCCCGAAGAACTTTCCGGCGGACAAAAACAGCGTGCAGCTATCGCCCGTACCCTTGCCATGGACCCCGAAATCGTGCTGTTCGATGAGCCTACTAGCGCCCTTGACCCGACCATGGTAGGGGAGGTCCTTGCGGTTATCAGGAACCTCTCCAAGCAGGGTCTTACCATGCTCATAGTCACTCATGAGATGAAGTTTGCACGGGATATTTCCACCCGCATTTTTTACATGGACGAAGGCGTCATTTACGAAGAGGGAACTCCCGAACAGATTTTTGAACATCCGCAAAAAGAGAAGACTCGTCAGTTCATAAGGCGTCTCAAGGTATTCGAAGAAAAATTTTCTGGCGGCTCCATGGATTATGTGGGTATTGTCAACCGCTTGCATAACTTTGCCGAGAAGAACCAAATCTCTGGGAAAATGTCCAGAAACATGCTCTATGTTTTCGAGGAAATTGTGGCTCAGTCCTTGGTTTACAAGATTCCCGATACAGAGGAGATTCTCTTGGCAATGGAGTATTCCGGTGAAAACGAGGGGCTTATGGCTAAAATTGAGTATGGTGGCACGTCCCTGAATCCCCTGGATGGCATAGACGATGTGTCCCGAAGTGTTGTGTCCCTTGCAACCAGCGATATCAAGCATGAATACATAGATGGCAAGAACTGCATGAAACTGCGTATTAGGTAAAGGGAGGGAATGACGATGATTTTAAGATTTTTACTCCTGCTTTGCCTGATTCTTATCGGTTGCAATGAATCAAAGGACCAACTTCAGTCTGTTGGACAATCGAACACCATCATGGTCGGGTCAGATCGCGATGCTGAAGATGCCGTGGTCGAAAATAGGGATTCTCTGCTGAAAGACGTTCCGCCCCAGTTTAGGAGCAAGAGGCTCAAGTACAATTCTCTTGCCGACATGAACAAAAATCCGAAATTGCGGCTTGGCATGCAGACGGGATTTGTCTTTGTAGACAAGGAAACCCGCCGCCTGCTTCCAGGCGCAAAGATCGAGTACTACAATTCTACGCCCGACATGGCGTATCTGGTTTCCACAGGCAAGTTGGACGGCTTTATCAACGATGAACCCGTTATTCGTTATGTGGCGCTGGGCGTCCCGAATCTGGCTTACATTCATGCGGGCTTTGAACCGCTGAGCATCGTGGTGGCCTTCCCGATGAACCCTACAGGCAAGGCCCTTCGCGATGAGATGAATGAGTTTATTGAGAGATTGCGGGCGGAGGGCACCCTGGATGCCTTGGACAGCTTGTGGCTTGGTAATGACGAGGCGAAAAAAGTCGTAGAGTTCCCTAAGGCCATGCCCGGCAAGCGTACCCTCAAGATGGGTACCAGCGCCATCTCTGCACCCTTCGAGTACATCAAGGACGGAAAAGTCGTAGGTTATGAGATGGATCTTATGGCCCGTTTCTGCAAGGAATACGGTTATGGTCTCGAATTAAATGATGTTCCCTTTGAATCCCTATTGCTTGGGCTAGAGACGAATACCTATGACTTTGTGGCCTCTACCTTGAGCGACATGCCTTCTATCAGCGAGCATTTCTATGAGTCCAACGCCATCTATGTTTCTGAATGCGTTATGGCGGTACAGGCTTTTGGTGAGAATTCTAAGCCCGAAATCACACTGCATCCCGACGAGGTCTTTGAAAAACTGAACCATGCAGGCAAAAAGATTGGCGTGGGATCGGGTTCGGTCTTTGATAGAATCTCAAAGGAGCACTTCCCGAAAGCCGATGTTCAGTATTTCAACGCTTATATCGACATGGCGAACCATGTTAAGGCGGGTAAACTAGACGCCATGATTATGGACGAGCCGGTTGCAAGGCTTTTCCTTTCCAGTGTCAAGGGAATTTCTGCTGTAGAAGAAAAACTAGATGAAGCGGATTATGCCTTTGCTTTTGCCAAGACAGAGCAAGGCGAAAAACTAAACGCTCAGATGGCAGAGTTTATTGAGAAGAACATCAAGAAGGGGTTGAAAACGGACCTAGAGAAGGTCTGGTTTGGTTCAGATGAAAGTCTCAAGCAAATAGATCTGTCCAATCTAGAAGCCAAGAATGGGACCATCCGCCTGGGGACAAATACCGAGAACCCTCCCTTCGCTTACATCAAGGATAACGCCGTAGTAGGTTACGATATTGACTGGGTGGTGCGATTCTGCGAAGCCTATGGCTATGGACTCCAGATTGTGGACATGAAGTTTGAATCTGTCATGTCATCGCTGGTGTCTGGGCAGGTGGATATTGTTGTAGGAGGCATGACCGTTACGGAGGAACGCAAAGAGATGGTGCTGTTCTCGCCTCCTGTGTTCGACGGAGGAACGGTGGTCGTTGTGAAAACTCCGGAAGCCGGTGACGATGCCGCGGCCATTGACAGCCTTGGATTTTTTGATTCCCTGAAGCTCAGTTTCGAGAAAACCTTCGTTCGTGAATCCCGCTGGAAACTGGTGGTAAACGGTATCGGGGTTACCATCTTCATTTCCATCCTTTCTGCGGTTTTCGGGACTATTCTTGGGTTCCTGATTTGCCTGATGCGTCTTTCCAGGAACAAGGTGGCCGATGCCATCGCCATCACCTATATCCGTATTCTGCAGGGGACGCCGATGGTGGTGCTTCTGATGATTCTGTTCTATGTGGTGTTTGCTCGTACAGGTCTTGACGGAGTCTGGGTAGCTATCATTGGGTTTGGCATGAACTTCGGGGCCTACGTTTCCGAGATGATGCGCACGGGAATAGAGGCGGTGGACAGGGGGCAAATGGAGGCTGCTCTGGCCCTTGGTTACACGAAACCCCGTGCCTTCTTCAAGATTGTGGTTCCACAGGCGGCAAGACATTTTTTGCCGGTGTACCAGGGTGAGTTTATTTCTCTGGTGAAGATGACATCTGTGGTGGGTTACATTGCCATCCACGATTTGACCAAGGCCTCCGACATTATCCGTAGCCGTACTTACGAGGCGTTCTTCCCGCTGGTGACTACGGCAATCATCTATTTTATCATTGCCTGGGTTTTGACTCGTGCCTTGACGGCTATCCAGAAACGCATTGACCCCAGAAACCGCCGGAAACGAATCGAATTTTAACCATCCTGCCTCAACATTGTCATCTCCGCGCCCCTATTTCGTCATCCCCGTGCCCCTATATCGTCATCCCCGCGAAGGCGGGGATCTTGCATAATTCTACATTTGTACTGATGTCCTGCTTGAAAACCACATTCCTCAGCCTGCTTGCCCTTGCGGCAATAGCCTTTGCCGAATCCGGAGATTCGTTGACTTGTCCTGAAGGAACGGTTATTTCCGCAATTCGGTTTGAGGGCCTGGAGCATACGAACCCTCGCGTGGTCCAGCGGGAACTGTTGAACAAGGCTGGGGAGCCCTTTTCTGTCGAAAAGTTCGAAATCGAAAAACGTCGCCTGCAGGACCTGGACCTGTTTACCGACATCTCCGTATCATGTAGTGTGGCAAAGTATGGGCAAGAGATTGCCTCGGCACAGCCTCGCAATGACAAGTATGGTGAACTGATATACTCCTTTAAGGAAATCTTCCGCTGGATTCCCGCCCCCGCAGGCAAAAAGACCGACCGAGACGGACTCATGATCGGTCTGGCCCTGGCGAACCTGAACGTGCTTGGCGAGGACATCCGGGCTGAACTCCAGTACCGAACCTCTACAGACCCCTTCCTGGACAACAACGAATATGCCTTTTACGCCAGTTCGCCCTACCTGTTCGGCCTGCCCCTAGGCTGGAACCTAGAATTTCTCCGCACCGACAGTTACGATGAAATTCGGGGCTTCCAAGACGACAGCTGGCTTTTGGACTTGGATCTGGATTACGGGATAAGTTCTCATTTGTCACTGCTTATGACTGTGGCCGGCCGTGAGTTGAAGGATGCAGCCTTCTTGCCTGAAGCCGGATTCGGTTTTGCCTTCGATTTTCGGGATAGCAAGTTGGATAGTCGTCAGGGAGTCTATTTTGAATATATGCTGACCCATGTGGGTGAGGGTGACGATCGCGATTTCAACTGTAATATAATAGATGATGGCGCGACTTGTGATGGCGGCATGGGTGGCGAGAATTATCGCGAGTTATTGACGGATGCCCGGGCCTATTACTCAATTTGGCGTTTTGTGACGGGGGCTACGGCCCTGGTGCGTTACCGTATGGGCGATGTGGAACGTTACGACTACTATTATCATGGCGGTGCCAATACCTTCCGTGGTCACGAGGCCGATTCTAACTATCTGGGCGTCCACGAGGCACTCCTTACGCTAGAAGAACGCTTTGTGCTGATGGTGCGCCATGCGGCAAGCCTCTGGGGCATCAACTTCTTCTATGGGGTGCAGCTGGTGGCCGGCCTGGACGGAAGCCTCCTGTGGGATAAGGGTCGCCCCGGCTGGGAAAACTACGAGGGGGCCGTTTATGGAGGTGTCCATCTGGTAATTCCGGCCTTGGACCGTGTCCGTTTCGAGGTGGGGTACAGTCCTGATAAGGGTGAACCGGTGTTCTACTTCGGCCTCTTTGACAAGGTTACCTCATCTCGCTGGCGTAGTCGATAGTTTGCGAAAATATGATGGAAAATTCCACATTGTAAAGCAATGTTTACATTGTGTTTTCCATTATATGGCTTAAAACATCCTTTTATCTTCAATTTTTGCAAGAAAAAAATTTTTTTCGCTTTTTTTGCCATTTTTTTTGACTTTTTCCGAAAATTACTTGTATATTCCTAACGTAAAAAACCGAAAATCCCCTTTTTGGGGTGTTTTTGGGGTTATAAGGCTTTAAGTAATTAAAGATCCATTGGAGATATATATGGCAGAAGACTTGCAATACCTTATGGAACGCATCCAGAAGGATGCCGTAGATAAAGCAGAAACCGAGGCTGCGGCAATTATCGCTCGCGCTAAGGATAAAGCGGCAGAAATCGTAAAGGCGGCAGAAGCCGAAGCGAGCGCCAAGCTCGAAAAGGCCGACAAGGACGCCGAAGCGTTCACGGAACGTAGCGAACGCACCCTTGAACAGTCTGCCCGCGACCTCCTGCTTTCGGTAGGCAAGAACCTTGAAAAGATGATTATGGACCTGTTGAACCTCGAGGTGGAGAAGTCCCTGGACGAATCCACCGTCAAGAGCATGCTCCTCACGGTAGCCAAGTCCTATACCTCCGACATCGAGGTGGATTTCTCCGACGCCGATGCCCGCAAGCTCAGCTCCTTTGTGATGGGCGAGTTCAAGAAGCAGCTTTCCGCCGGCGTGAAGGTCGAAAGCGACAAGGGCGTCAAGTTCGGCTTCCGCATCAAGCTCGATGGCGGCAAGGTCACCCACGAATTTACAGAAGCTGCAATGGCCGACGCTCTTTCGGCCCTGCTCCGTCCGCAACTTGCCAGAGTGGTAAACGCTGCCGCACAGGCGAAGTAA
>JAFVGH010000014.1 GCA_017475045.1 Fibrobacter sp.
ACTCGGACTTCGAAAACTTCTCCGAAGAGTTTGCGAGTACCGGTGACGATAACTACTGCAAGGGCTCTTGCGGCGACAAGATTTATGCAATGGGTCTCCACGGCTATAGGGATGACTGGTATGGTCGAGCCGATCTTCACAAGTCTTGCGGTAACCACCGTTCCGGTGCCGGTGCAAAGATCGGTGTCGATGGAAAGCCCATGACCGTAAATAGCCATCTCCCGGAATACTTGCAAGAAGTCAGTACGGCAGAGGTCCTGAAGTATGGCGAATGTGCCGATGGGTCGCGTAACTACGCCAATGGCCAAAATTCACCTCTAGAGTCTGTTAAGACTGCAAGTTGTAGTGCTCCTGGTCCGTGGTCTAACGAGGTCTACTATACACCGGGAATGGTCAAGCCTCATTTGAAGTTTGATGCCAAGAAGTCCGATGGCGAGTACGATATGTACGATGGCGTGCATATCCAAAAGTTGGCGGATAGGTGTGACAATAGCCATTTTAATGAATGGTACGAAGACAAGGAAGGCATTAACTACCGTATCAACAAGACTTTGGACTTGCCCGCGGTGGAAGGCCAGAAGAACCTTTATCAGGTGAACTACAACTACAACAATGGCGGTTATGCTCCCCTGGATTCCATTGTTGATGGCCGCTACAAAGGCGAGCCGGCTTGTAATAAGAAGGCACAGGTAAAGGGCGAGAAGAACACCCCCATCAACCCCAAGTGCGAACAGTGGGGCCCTCAGTCCTTGGCCATTTTCTGCCCCCCGTATGACTACCAGTATGCTAGTGCTCAGAAGGGTGCTGCAGAATGTACCGAGTGGAAGAAAAACGGTGGTCCTAAGAAACCCGACGCTGCGAAAAAGGTGGGGGCAAAGCAGTATCTGCGTAACTATGCCTTCACTATGATGGGTTATGCCAAGTTCAAGTACAGAGCCGCTAACCAGGAAAATGGTGGTGAAGTCTTTGAATTCGTGGGCGACGACGACATGTGGATTTACGTGGATGGTGTGCTGGTGGTGGACCTTGGTGGTAACCACTTGGCTGCTCCCGGTGCAGTGAACATCAAAACGCTTGCTGAGAACAATCATGGTTGTCATGATGGAGAACCCCTTAAGGATTACACGAACTGCTCTGGTGCAAGCAAGGATAAAGGATGGGGCGAAGGCACTTGGCACCATTTGCACTTCTTCTATGCTGACCGTCAGACCGATGGCTCCAACATGCTGATTCGTACCTCTCTCTCTGAATTGGCTCCTTCTAAGTATGGCCAGCCCACAATTACCGAAGCAATTGCCTCTATTGAAAATGGCCAGTCCGCCATCTCTGTCACCATGAACACTATGCTGGACGAGAAGACGATGAAGGCTCTTAAGGAGCAGGCTGCAGCCAATGCTGGGGTCAAGGTCGGAGATAAAGTTTCGACGTCGACCAAGTATGCGATGCTTGTTCGCCGTGTAGTAGATGGAAAGGAACAGGTGTTCGGCATGCTCCTTACTGGCGTGAAGGAAACTCAGGGTGAAGGCGACGAAGTTGCCTATGAGTTTGATGGCGTTCTGGTCAATGAAAAGGGTGAAGTCGTAGGTAACATCCGTAACGGTGATGGTTTGGCCTTTAACTACCAGGGTAGGGATGAGGATGGAACCATGGTCTATGACTATTGGAACACTCATGCCATTGAGGTGAAGTCGGTCTCCGGTAAAAAGGTCGAGGGCTTCCCTGACGAATGGGCGAAGGTTATGCTTACGGTTAAGTACGAAGAAACTGTTGCCCAGCAGGATAAGAAAATCACTCGTCCGGACTTTACGGAACAGTCTCATAAGCTGACGAAGCTCGCTGGAAGCGATGGACTTCCGAACAATGCTACGGGTGAATTGAAACTGATTCCCATTACTCCTGATATGGTGAATGGTGCTGATCCCAATAGCATTAGCGCAGACCTTCAGAGAAAGTTTGTGGATGACCCGACTGTGGGTTCTTACGCTACCTATGCCGATAAGAATTCTCCGGAGGGATTGTGCAAACATGCTGCCGGTACGGTCGATCCTTGTATTTCGTTCAACTTCCTTGTGATGCAGCCGTTCCGTGTGAATGTTCGCGTGTTTGACCATATGGGTCATTTTGTGAGCCAGTACAGCCAGGAAATGAATAAAGAAGAGTTTTACAGGGCTTTGGATGCCGCAGGCAAGCAGGGAGATAACTGCTCTGACGACAACAAGCTTCATGGTGCCGGTGCAATGCTTGTGTCCATGAAGATGTACCCTGTTGCTCAGAATGGTAGAAAGTTGGGTACTGGACCCTATATTTACCAGGTGACGGTTGTCCGTGTCGATGGTAAGTACTGCGCTATCCAGGCTGGTGAACCTACCGAAGTGGAATTCATCTACACCCGTACAACGGAAACCTCCACTCGTGGTTACCACAGGGTCAAGAAGTAATTCTGGTTTAAATATTTTGAGAAAGGCTCCGCAAAAGCGGGGCCTTTTCGTTATGTGCCGTTAACCATTTTCTATATTTGCCCTCGTAAAATCAAGAGGACATTATGGCCCAGTTTAATGCGCATTTCAGGAACATCAACGGGGACGATACCTACCCGCTGACCGACGTCATTTACCGCAGCAAGGTGGACGGAAGCCTGCTCGAAGTCGAACACGACCGAGCAGCACTCGCCAGCAAGAGCCCCGACGAATGGAAGAAGCTCTTCGCCGAACGCCGCATGAGCTTTGAACCCGCCGACATGAGCGGTATTTGGAGCAAGCGCGAAATGGTGCTCCCCGACATGCCCCTCGAAGACATCGTGACCATGCGCGAAGGCTGGAGCCCGCTCTTTGACGCGGCCCCGCTCGCCAAGGAACTGGGCATCAAGAGCCTCAAGGTGAAGCTTTGCGGCAACTCACACACGGGTAGCTTCAAGGACCTGGGCATGACGGTTCTCGTGAGCCAGGTGAACCACATTATTAAAAAGAAGATTCACGAAATCGACGCCGTGGCCTGCGCCTCTACCGGTGACACCTCCGCAGCCCTGAGCGCCTACTGCGCCAAGGCCGGCATCCCGAGCATCGTCTTTTTGCCCGCCGGCAAGACAAGCGTCGCCCAGCTGATCCAGCCGATTAGCAACGGCAGCATCGTGCTCGCTCTCGACACCGACTTTGACGGTTGCATGAAAATCGTCCAGCAGGTCACCGCCGACAACCGCATCTACCTCGCCAACTCCATGAACAGCCTCCGCGTAGAAGGCCAGAAGACGATTTCTCCGGAAATCTGCCAGGAAATGGGCTGGAAGGTGCCCGACACCGTGATTATCCCGGGCGGCAACCTCGGCAACGTGAGCGCTCTCGCCAAGGGTTTCGAAGACTGCAAGGCTATGGGCCTCATCGACCGCATTCCTCGCATTATCGTGGCCCAGGCCGAAAACGCCAACCCGTTCTACCAGGCTTACGAACGCGGCTTCGACAAGCTCGTTCCGATGCAGGCCAAGAAGACGCTCGCCTCAGCCATCCAGATCGGCAACCCGGTCAGCTATCCGAAGGCCGTGCGCGCCATCCAGAAGACGAACGGCATGGTCGTAAGCGTCACCGAAGAAGAGCTCGCCAATGCCGCCCACCGCGGCGACCGCATCGGTCTCTACTGCTGCCCGCATACGGGTGTCGCTCTCGGCGCCCTCGAGAAGCTCGTGGCGAAAGGCTTGATCGACAAGGAAGAAAACGTGGTCGTCATCAGCACGGCACACGGCCTCAAGTTCACCGAATTCAAGGTCGGCTACCACGAAAAGAAGCTCGAAAACATCTGCTCCAAGTTCGCGAACCCCGTGTTCAAGGCTCCTGCAGACCTCGGCGCCGTCATGGACATCTTGAAAAAAGAGATGGCAGAACGCCGTCGCTAATTTTTAACAGTCCGATATTTACTTTTTCCGGTCTTCCCAGATGGTCTCGTTGAAAAGCTGACCATCGGAAAGGCCGTATTTTTCTTGTACTCCAGCCTGCTGGACTGCTTCTTCAATAGAAATTTTTCCGAGAATGGCCTGGGTGTAGATTGATGCTTTTTGCCGGACTGCTTCCGTGTTTTCTTGGAGCATCTCTATGCGGAAATGGTGGACTCCGGCTCTGCGCAAATTGGGTAGCAGCTTCAATGCTGACTGGGGCTTCCCGACAAATAGGGTGTTTCGGCACTCCGCATCGCTTTGTAAGAAATGCCGTTCTCCCTTGTGGTCTAGAATTTCCACTTTGTGCTGGGTACAGATTTTCCCGCATTCGGGAAACCGCCTGCCGGTGGTGAGAGCCCGTGCAAATGCGCAGTATTCTGAATGGAATGCCGGCATGTACTGGTGGAGCGTCAGTTCCAGTTTGCTTGCGTCAATGTTTTCGAGCAGGTCAAAGAGTTGGGCGCTGTTCAAGTCCCAAGACGGGTGGAGCGTGGCGAGCCCCTGTGACAGAAGCCAGTCAAAACTTAGGCTGTTAGCGGCATTCAAGCTGTAGTCTCCGGCTAGGGGTATGCCGCTTTCCCGGAGGAGCGAAAGGGCCCCTAAATTCCGGACCAGTGCGAAGTCAGGGGCGAGCCGCAGAATGTTCTTAAGATAATGGTTCTCGCCAGGCTTGTGTATACGTAGGGTTGCCATGCCTGCTTTAAAACCCAGTTCGCGTATTTGCTGGAGAGGCTTTTCGTATTTTACGCCCCAGTCAAAATCCATAATGACGTTCTGGATAGGGAGCCCCTGTAGGGCGACAATCTGGTCGGGATTACGGACCAGTACCGAAATGACGGGGTGGGCGGATTCCGCTTGTATGCTGGCGCCAGACTTGAACTTTGTGCGGGTTGTGTCCAAAAGATGAATGCCATCTTGTGCGTTTGGCTTTAGGGGTATCCAGCTACAACGCTGGGTATCTAGTTTTTCAACGGCGCATTGCCTAAGTGTACGGAGCCATTTTCCGGGGACGAATGCTTCTGGAGCTATGTCTACCGATAGGCTTTCAAGGCGGTATGCTGTACCGCTTAGGGCCGAAAGCTCCTTTTGGGCAAGTTCCCGAAGGAGGCTGTTCGCGTTGTCGTTTCGGCTTCGGGATACTTCTAAAACGTTTTCGCTTTCAACTAGAACGGTGTTATGCTTGTCATCTTGCAATTGGAGCTGGAGGGGCTTCCCGATTGTTCCAGAAAGAACCATGCTTACGGGTGTACGCTTCATGTGTTCGCGTTCCGTAAAGGATTTCCGCAATTCCCTTTCTAGAGAGGGAGAGTCATTGCGGTAACATTTCATGCCGCTTGTAACTTTGCGGGTGTCAAAGTCCCTGCCAAATGTCAGGAGAATCGTACCATCTTTTGCGGATGACTTTATACCAAAGAGTCGCGCACCCACGCTAATATCTTGCTTCGGGTTTTCGAAGAGAATCCCGTCGCCCAATTGTGGAAGGTTTGTGCCTGGAATAAGCTCTACCGTTATCCCGCTACCATTTGCTTTAGCGACTCGGCCCAGGAATTGTCCGTGGTGGTTGCTGAAGGTGCCGTCTACCAGTTTTTGGTGGTCGTCGCCTTCTAGCCATCCAGTCCGGAGCCCCCTGGAAAAGAGAACTTCTAGTGGTTCTGTGTCTTTGTCTTGTAGGGGTTGATCGTCTAGAGCCTTGCGGTAGGCTTTGGAGACTGCCGCTACGTATTCGGGACTTTTTAGACGGCCTTCTACCTTGAGGGAATCTACACCGATTTCTTCAAGGTCTTTTAATTTCGGGAGGGCGCATAAATCGTGGGGACTGAACAGGTATTTTGCATCTGTATCTAGGTATTCCCTGCCGTCTACGAATATGCGGTAGGGAAGCCTGCAACTTTGGGCGCATTGCCCGCGGTTGGCACTACGCCCCCCGAAGTTTTCGCTAGTAAGGCATTGCCCGGAATAGCTGACGCAGAGTGCTCCGTGGATAAAGACTTCTAGTTCCAGGTCTGTTGATGCCTTGATGGCTGCAATTTCTTTGAGGGAAAGTTCGCGGGCGAGAACTGCACGGTTGAATCCGAGGGATTTTACAAGACCAATCCCCTCGGCGCTGGACAGGGTCATCTGGGTGCTGGCGTGGATTTCTTGATTTGGCGCTATTGCCCGGATAAGCCTTGCAAGTCCGATGTCCTGGATGATAAAGGCGTCGGGCTTGAGCGAAATTAACTGCTCAAGAAACTTGGGAAGGTCACAGATTTCTCGTTCAAAGACCAGCACGTTCATGGCCAGGAATGTACGCACTCCCCGTTTGCGGGCGTACAGAATCATTTCTTCTACGTCTTCAAATGTAAAATCTTCTGAACGTCCGCGAGCGTTCCAGTGCGGAACCCCAAAATAAACTGCGTCGGCGCCGTTGTTGATAGCGGCGGTAAGCATTTCGCGGGTTCCTACAGGGAGCAGTAATTCGGGCCTTTTCACAATGAAAAAATAGTTTTTTTCTTATATTTGCGTGACGAGGTTTTCTATGAAAAAAAATTATTTGCTGGCTCTTCTGGTTTTTTGTTTCTTGCTGATGAGTTGCAATAGCATCGGAGGTAAAGATACTATTGTAGCAAGAATAGGTAACGAAACCTTATATGCAGAAGATTTGGATTTTTTAGCACTGCAAAAGAAAACAGGTCCTTTTATAGGGGAACATAAGGCTGCTGTGGAAAGGCTTTTCTTTTCTCTGGCACTTGCATCTAAGGCCGAAGGGGAGTCGTCGTCCTATGATTCGGCTTGGAAAGCATATGAACCGATGGTAAAGAATCGCCTGCTTACAATCGCTTACACGAAGTTTCATTTGACGAGTCGTCTTGGGTATACCGATGATGAATTGAAGAAATTTTTTGAGGAACACCGTAACGAATTTGACAGCACGGCCTCGTATTTTCAGGTTCGGAACGAAGTGGCTGGACGATACTATCTGTCGAAAAACCAGGACTCTTTGAAGGCCTTTATTCATAGATTCATTCGCGAAAAAGACGAACCAGCCAAGGTGGATTTGTTGTTCTCGGAAGGTGATTCAACGAATGCTTTAAACGAGACTTCGTCGGACGCTCGCAGCGTTACAATAGTTCAGGGACGAGAAACGGGTATTTTTGCTGACAGTTCCGTTATTCGGGCTTTGTTCCTTGCTGATTCGATGTCTGTGGGTGAAACTCGAAAGTTTCAGGTAATGCAAGATTCCTTAAAGGTCAATTTTGTTTTGAAATTGCAAAAGCGCGTCGCTCCGGTGGTGGCCCGTGAAGAAGACTATAAGGATGAATTAGAGAGGGATTTTATTACGCAAAGAAAGCTGGCCATATCAAGGGAAGTCAAAGAACTTATGGAAGATATGGGTGCTGTGGTTGTTGAACCGCTGAAGCTTAAAGATCCGCGTAAATTTTATGAGGAGCATATTGAAAAGTTTATGACGGCTCCGGGCTACGAGGTTTACCATGTGGCTATGAAGGATTCTGCTGTTCTTGCGAAGACTATGGTTAACGTAAAGGATCTTGAGTCTTTTAAGGCTGTTGCCGCGACCATTAGTGAAAAGGAAGAAACTTCAGAAAATAATGGCTTTGTTGGACATGTGAAAAAAGAACATGCTTTGCCTTATGGTATAGGAATGATGCCGTCCTTGTGGACCGAGTTGGAAGGAAAGTCTGAGGGATACATCTCTTCTGCTTTACGTTCTGTGTCGGATTCTCTTTATCACTGCTTTTATCTCTCAAAGATTGTTCCGCCTGAGGCCAAGCCCTTTGACCGTGTAGAAAAAGGGCTGGAGAAAGTATACGCAGAAGATGTAGAAGGCATTGATCCTTCTACAGTACTCGTTTCAAAGAACGGAGTACCTGTTTATACCAAAGCGGACTTGATGAAGATTTTTGATGCTGAAGCTGGAATCCCCTATAACAAGGATACACATAACAATATTGTTCGAATGCTGGCTCAGGCGTATGCTGTTGGAGAAAAAGCGAAGTCGGAAAATGTGGATCGTTCTTGGGAGTACCGTGCCTTGATGCGCAGTGCGCGTATTGATTTTATAAACTCTCGCTATAGTCGGGTGCCTGCATCATCTGAAAAGAAAGAGTTGTCTGAAAATCAGAAAAAATATGAATACTACGTTAACAAGTCGTCCTATGAAGGCATGTCTTATGAAGAGGCCTTGCCGAAGATTGAGGATGTCTTTGAATTTAGAACGCGGATGAATCAGAAAATGCTTTCTAACTTGGAAGCTTGGAACAAGGCAAATGTGTTCTTTTATGACCGTTCTAAAATGGATTTAGTTCCTGTGACTACGGCTGAGGGGTTCCTCGCTTTGGGTGATTCTTCTGCTAAGGTCCAGAATGTTGATAAGGCTATATACGCCTATCAGAAGGTAATAGACTTGTTTGCTGAGCGGGATTCCTTGTTCCGCACCGCAGTTTATAATTTGGCCCAGGTCTATTCAGATGCTCAGAGGTACAAAGAATCGGTAGAATGCTTTGAAGCATTCTTGCAGGTGTGGCCAGATGCTCCGGAGGTGGAAAAGGCCATGTTCAGCTTGGGTTTTGTACTGAATGAGAATTTGAAGCAGAATGATCGTGCCTTGGAGGTCCTGGGGGACTTCCAGAAGCGCTTCCCCAAGAGCGAACTGAAGGAATCTGTGGATTGGCTGGTGGAAAACATCAAGTCTGACGGCAAACTGGCTGATGACCTGATGAAGAAGATCGAAGCCGAAGAGTAAAAAACCTATATTTCCCACATCTTAAATCAAAAGGTACCTACTATGGAAATGACATTTGCAATGATCAAGCCCAATGCCGTCAAGTCCGGCCTCGTGGGCCGCATTATCGACCGTTACATCAGTGCAGGCCTCTCTGTCTGCGCTGTGAAGATGCACCAGATGACTTCTGCTGATGCTCGCGGTTTCTACGCTGAACATGTGGAAAAGCCGTTCTTCGGCGAACTCGAAGCCTACATGACCAAGGGTCCGTCTGTGATGCTTGCCCTGGGCGGTGAAAATGCCATTGCCAAGGTTCGCGCTATTAACGGTGCCACTAATCCGGCCAAGGCGGAACCGGGTACCCTCCGCTACGATTTTGCTCCTTCCATGACCGAAAACGTGGTTCATAGCTCTGACAGTCCCGAATCTGCCAAGCGTGAACTGGACTTCTGGTTCAAGGAAGACGAACGCTACGCCTACGAAATGCCTTCCCTGAAGGCTTGCTGCGTCCTCTAAGTTTCAAAAATAACCCCCTCAAGGAGACACAACTCAATGCAATGGATCATCAAGTATCTTACCTCCTCTATTGGTAAGAAGCAGATCATGGGGTGCACGGGTGCCTTTTTGGCCCTGTTCATCTTCGGCCACATGTGTGGCAACTTCCAGCTCTTGAACTTTGACCAGGTGTCGGCCCAGGCGTCCTATAACGCCTACACCGAGTTCCTGACCGGGTTCAATCCGCTCCACTTCCCCATCAAGATGATTTACCTCGTCGAACTGGTGTTGGTGGCTGCCTTCGCCCTCCATATCTTCCTTGCCATCAAGCTGAAGATCGAAAACAAGAAGGCCCGTGGCGGTATCGACTACGAACTCAACGTCCGCAAGGGCAAGAAGACCTTCGCCACCTTCACCATGATCTGGTCCGGTCTCTTCATTCTCGGTTTCCTCGTGCAGCACCTCATGATGCTCAAGTTCGGCGAACACTACCTGTACATGAACGACAAGGGAGAAATCGTCCGCGACATGTGGCTCACCACTATCCAGATGCTGGGTAATCCGGCCTGGGCTGCCTTTTATGTGATCAGCATGTTCGTGATCGGCATGCATCTGTTCCATGCCATTTCCTCTGCCTTCCAGACCATGGGTGTCGCTCACCAGAAGTGGACTCCGGTCATCGACCTGGCCGGCATCCTCTACAGCATCGTGGTGGCCCTCGGCTTTGCCGTTACCGCCGCCGGTGCCTACTACCTGGCCAACCAGCCCGAAACCCAGGCCCTGATTGAAAAGTCTCGTAGCCTGCAGACCCAGTATGAAATGCAGTTGCACTCTGCTAGCATTGAAAAGTAAGGAGACCACTAATGATTCTTGATTCTAAAATCCCCGGTGGTTCCATCGAAGAAAAGTGGACCAAGCATAAGTTCGAACTCAAGCTCGTGAACCCCGCCAACAAGCGTAAGTTCACGGTGATTGTGGTGGGTACTGGCCTTGCCGGTTCTTCCGCTGCTGCATCTCTTGCCGAACTTGGTTACAACGTAAAGTCTTTCTGCATCCAGGATAGCCCCCGCCGTGCACACTCCATTGCTGCTCAGGGTGGTATCAACGCTGCCAAGAACTACAAGAACGACGGTGACTCCGTTTACCGTTTGTTCTACGATACCGTGAAGGGCGGTGACTTCCGCGCTCGCGAAGCCAACGTGCACCGTTTGGCCGAAAACTCCAACCTCATCATCGACCAGTGCGTCGCTCAGGGCGTTCCCTTCGCCCGCGACTACGGCGGACTGCTCGACAACCGCTCCTTCGGAGGCGCCCAGGTCTCGCGTACTTTCTAC
>JAFVGH010000157.1 GCA_017475045.1 Fibrobacter sp.
ACATCGGCCGATGACTCGATGCCGCTCCGGCAGGGACCGCAAGAAGTAGCCCAGAAATCGATATAAACCCATTTCCCGCGGAAGGGCTCGACCAGTTTCCGGAAAATGTCCGCGGCCTCGCCTTCCGGAAGGTCATAACGGCCTTCCTGTTCGGCAAGGAGTTCTTCCAGCGTGGCTTGATATCGCGCATGAAGATAGGGGGAGGTCAGGGCGGAGAGACGGGCATCCCATAGCTCCTGGTAATTATCAACGGAAGAATCCGGTTCCTGATGATTCGCTTCGTACCACTCAAGGCGGGCTCTCCGAATCTTGATCTCCGAAGAGAGCTGCCCTTGGTTCATTAAGGCTGCCTGCAGGAAAATGGAAGGTTCCGATTGATGGAAGACGGCGGAATCTGCTGCAACCATCCGGGGGATATTATTATAAATCTTCCCAAGTTCGGAATACCCGTAGCGATTGGAGAGAAAATAGATGTCATTGTTGATGGAAAAGGCGGTCCAGTCCATCGGATCCAGCCGGGGCAAGGAGATGTACATGGCAGGATTGGCCAGTTCCTTTTCACGGATGTCGGCCAAAGAATCTTCCGGCTCTGTCATCGATCTTTGCGGCATATAGATCGAAGCGTCCAACTCATCTGTCGCCGCCTGAATTCGGAGCTGTTGCTTCAGCAGATGCGCTTCCTCCTGAGAGAAGCGCTCCCGGGCACAGATATAATCCGCAAATGTTTGTAATGACTCATAATGCGATTCGACGAGAGCGGCATAATCACTGAAACTGATGGTTTGCCATTCCTCGGGCGTTAAGTGCACATGGTAAAATCCAGGTGCCACATTGGAGAGCCATTCCGCCAGTTTTCCGCACCGGGTGCCGGCAGGAAAGTGAACAAGGCCGTGGGAATCAATCCGCATGCGGGTCTGCTTGTCGGGCTGGAGGAAGAAGTAGTAAAACGTCCCATGTTCGTCCCGAACAGCCGAGAGAATGGGGTGTTCAAGCGGGATTTCCAAGGAAAAACTCCCATCCTCGGCAATTGAAACGGATTGATTATTATTCTCCTGAAAGGCGTTGTAGCCGAAATACTCGATGAGGTTCGGATGCGAGGGGCCTTCGAATTGACCGATCAAAGTGCCGACACCCTTTTGAAAGAAGGCGGCTTCGTCTCGGACGACGGCTTTCTCTTCCTTGGCAGGCTTGATTTTCAGGGGCTTGCCTGCTTCGTGGATCCCATAGATCATCCAGCCGTTCGGCTCGATGAAATCGATGGTGCGTCTGCGGCCTTTCATGGGCTCGAAATACAGGTCGAATGAGTTCTCTCCCTCTAAAAAAGGAGTCCAATTGCCGGGTGTCAGACCTTCTCCTCCGGTCAAAGCGCATCTCTGTCCGTTGTCTCCGACAAGAAATGAATTCTGTGCGATTCTGAAATTCGATCCCGGCTCTCCCGAGACTGTCATGTGCAAAACGGTACGATCTTTTTGCAGTTCAACGCTGGTGACGCTGAGCGAAGAGTTTTCGTACAATGTTTCCGGCTGCTCCCAGACCTGATTGCCGGCGCAGGATGCCAGAAGGGCGGCCAGCAGGATGTAACACAATTTCTTCATGGGGTCGATTACTATGTCAATCTGATAATAAAGTTAGTCAATCTATACCGAAATTCAAAGCCGGAATCGACTTTTTCTCCGCCCAAATAAAAACGCAACCGCTTCATGCAGTTGCGCTCTTTGTGTGTTAAGTCGATGGACTTAATCTCCTAGGGAAGTGAAGGAATCGAGGTCGATGATCTGGTGCAGGTCCTTGTCGAAGGTAAAGGAAAGAATGGGGCTGTTGCGGTCGATTCCCCAATACTTGAAGGAATATTTCTTTCCCTCTTCCAGGCCCGTTACGAGAGAAGTCGCCTTTTCGACCTTGCACATGCACTTGGCATCCGGGCCGTCCTTTTCATAGTCCATCACATACACGATGACGTCACCATCGACCTGCACCGAGCAAGTCAGGCCGCGGTCCTTGACGGAGCAGTTGACGGTCGCGTTTGTGCGGGTCACCCGCAAATTGCCGTCCTCGTATTGAAGGATGACCAGGGACAGTTCGTCGTCTTTGGGAGCGTTCGCTCTCGTTTCGCCACAACCGGTATGCGTGAAATCCTTGGAATGCTCCGCATTCGATTTGGAACACCCTGCCAGCACGGCCAGGGCGAAAAGGATGGAAATAATGGCTTTTTTCATAATCGATGTTTTATCCATTAAATCAGGAAGATACCGTTTTCTTGCAACAAAGGTACGGTATTATTTCTGATTCCGCCAAAATCGGCGCCGTCCTTGTGCTCTCTTTTGGCCATATCCCTATCGACCTTTGCGGATATGACCATCTACTACTGCGCCACCATCGAAGAAGCGCTCCGACGCGTGAAGCGGGCGGTGAAAGTGGCGTATCCCGACTGCTACTTCGGCGGCGTCACCTTACGCTCCGGAAGGCGGGGATTCGCGGTGTACCGGGAAGGAAAAGTGATTGAGCAGTATACGTTTATTGGGAGATAATCGCTATATTTAGGTCAATAAAGCGGTTTTATGAAATAGTTTCTGAAGATTATCTGGGCCACACCGGTAAATGTAAAGAAGTAGTATCTTTGAGGAAAATTTGATTGTGTATGTTCCATTTTGTCAAGAGTCTCGATGAGATTCCCGAGTTTCCGTCGTCAAGGGTTATCTGGATAGATGATTCGTGGGAGGTTATCGACAAGATTGAAAAAGCAGTAGATGCTCCCTATGAGAAAGATAATTGGGATGGCTTTCGCGATGCTATCCGGGATCTTTCATGGCTGAAAGAATCCGGGGTGGTTATCATTCATCAATCACTTCCAAACCTCGATGCATGGGAGCAGCAAGCCTATATTCAAATACTCGCTGAGGCAGAGGAATCATTCGATGAGGACCAAGGGATAGACTTTCAGGTATTCTTCCTTGATAAAGACAAGGCGGAGGTTGACATGTTCACCACTATGGAGGATTATTGGGCAAAATGCGAGTCCTGTGGTAATAACCTGCTCTTAAAAAAGATCATCAATAACGGAGCTGATGTCCTGACCGCTTTCTGTCATTGTCCAAAATGTGGGAAGAACTATGTCGCCGAGTTTGATAAGCTTTACGACATAAACAAACCGGATTTGTCTGTGATAGGTCCCGATGGGTTAGACTCGGACGGATTCGATGCGGATGGATATGACAAAGACGGCTATGACCCTAGGGGGTTCGACAGGAAGCATCTGTACATGGGCACTTCCTCGCCGTTCAATCCTTCTGGATATGACTGGGAAGGCTATGATGCAGAAGGATTGGACAATAGAGGGTTTGACCGTTCAGGTTTCTATAGAAAGACCGGGGCAAAGTATGATGAAAACGGTTATGACTGGCATGGTTATAACAAAGACGGATACAACAAATATGGTGTGGACCGTTACGGCAGACTCCCGGATGGCAGTGATCCGGAAAAGAACATGAAGAAAAGGGATGCTAAGGAACTCATCGTTTCTGTCCTCATTCTCCTTCTGTTCTTTTTAATGGTGATATTACTAAGCCGACTGAAAGCGTAAGGTTATGAAAATGATGTTGTCATATATGAGAATGGTTGTTCTCCTGGCAGTCCTGGCCGTTGTGGCTTGCTCCAAGGACGATAGGATCTACGACGAAAATGAGCTGAACGCGGTAATAGATTGGGCTTATCTGGGCTGGAGTGAGGTTTACAACGATCTTGATAAGACGGTGACACTGGTTACCACCTACCCGGACTATTCGGGCAGGATTGAAGAAAAGACATACGTCATCGAGCCCGGGGATTTCGTTAAAATGGAAATCGGGGCCTTTGCTCCGGGAACGTCAATCGGAGAGAGCCTTACTGCTACCATTAAGCTCGCTGACGGAACTGAGATTCTTTGCACTAAGGGTGCTGACAACCCATGGTCTAAGCTTTTTTACGAGACCTTCGAACAGCGCAACGAGTATGAGATCATGAATTTCGAGCGTAAGAAATTTCGCCATAGTTGGCTTTTCGTGACTTACCATATCGACAAGTCATTCGTGGATACTTGGCTGGATCGAGTTGAGATAGATAACTTTCTCGGGGCTTGGATGGAGTATTATGGCCCTGATTATCACACAGAAGGCAGCCGCACTTGGTACATCAGCAAGGATATCATCAGTGTTATCACCTACGACTGGTATTCTGATACGGAAACGGAGAAGATCCTCCACTACTCCCTTGACCAGAATGAAGGAAAATTTATCGTTACATTACATCCCCAGGAAGAATCGGAAACGGGAGATCAATCCTACTATATCATAAAACTGACTGACGAAGAAATGATCTGGCAAAGCGTCGATTCTGAAAATGACCACCAGCACTTCGTCAACAGTAAGTTCTTGCAGAACCGCCCGGCTTATTAACAAGCCCCAACCTGTATGTATCCCGGGCCAGATGGGGTCCGCGTCTGTCAGGCAAATTGAACCTCTGGAGGGCCTGAATTTGTTTTTTCCCCGAAAAGATGTACCTTTGCGGCCCCTTAATTAAAAATTTAAAGAATTATGAAGAAGGTTATTTTCATACTGGTATTGTCTTTGGCCTGCCTTAAAATCAGCGCCCAGACGCCCTACATCGGCGGCTCCGTCACATTGGCTTATACGGGCGGTTCCAAGTCTGACACCCAATTCTTCGGTGGATATGAGTTCAATGACAAGTGGGCCCTTGGCGGCGGTCTCGGCTTTGATCTGGTCGCTCATGAAAGCGACGTGATTGCCGGTGGCTTGCTGGGCGCTTACCTGAGATTCACCCCCTGGCACAATGACATCCTGTACACGGACATCAAGTGGAGAACGGAAGTGCTGCTTCGGGATGGGGAAGGCGTTGACGCGGCCGATATCGGCCTCTGCGGCTCCCTGCGATTCCGACTGAACGACCACATCGACATCTTCACCGATTTCATCCCGGTGGGCGTCCGATACAGCAACGACGACACCTATCCGTTGATCGGCATCCTCGGTTCCGGCTGTTTCCTGGGAATGCACTATCGCTTTTAAGAATCAGAACATTACGAAAAAAAAGCATCGCTTCAAGCGGTGCTTTTTTCGTGCCCCGGGCGGAGATAATGGAATCGTTGGCTGTCGTGTATTCTCGTTGGCTATCGAATAGATTGATTTTCCGAGGGTTAGGTTGATGATAGATGTATTCAAAAAATACAACGAAAAAGGTGACCAAAAGTGACCGACAGTCAAGGTATTTTTGTTTTCCTCCTGTGAAAACTATTGCGTGAAAAAGCATTACTTTTGTAAGGAGCTGTTATGGTTAAACATTTTCACGATATATTATCATATGATCATCCGCCCTTTGAAGAAACCGCTACTCGTTCTGTTTATCCTGTCAATAATCATCACGGTGGCTTTGGGCTTCTCAAACAGAATAGTATGTACGAGATACACTATTGACAGCGAAAAGATTACTGGCAGAGTTAGAATTGTAGTCGTCGCCGATTTCCATGGATGCAAATATGGCGAACATAGTGAACCGATACTTAAAATCATATCAGAAGAGAATCCGGATGTCGTGCTTCTTTGCGGAGACATATACGATGACAAACTACCTTTTGATAAGTCAAACGACCTTGTCAGGCAACTATCGGAAGCTTGGCCGGTCTATTATGTGAGCGGAAACCATGAGTATTGGAGCGGCCAAATCGATTCAATCAAGGCGACGGTAACCAGTTATGGCGTGCGTGTCCTTGAAGGCACAGGGGAAGAAGTTCATATCGGTAAAGATACGATATTCATAGGGGGCATAGATGACCCGACATATTTGGGAATGGATGTTGTGAAAAGTCAGGCCAATAGCATTCTTTTTCCGTCAAATCATTATTCAGTATTGCTAAGTCATCGACCGGAATTGACGGAACTCTTTTCAGCGATTCCCGTTGACCTTGTCATTTCTGGTCACGCACACGGCGGCCAGGTCAGGATACCCTATTTGTTGAACAGCGGCCTGATTGCACCCAATCAAGGATTGTTCCCTAAATATACTTCAGGTATCCATGGTCTGAACAGCCGAACATCGTTGCTTATCAGCAGAGGCTTGGCTAAAGAAAGTACCAGAGTGCCTCGTTTCTTTAATAATCCAGAAATTCTCTCAGTGACGTTGAAGTCTTCCCATTGATTATTTGTTTCTGACTGGGTTCGCAGATATTGTCGGCGCGAAGATTCATTTTCAGAAGTCGGCATGCAGGCGCTGAGGACGGTTAATGAGTATGGTCTGCACTACTACGGAAAACATGGTACACCGGTGTTCTATTTCAAGAGAGATGGTAAGTAGCTTGTAATATAATGTGACCAAAAGTGACCAAAATTGGTGAATGCAAAAAAGAAAGACCTTGTAAGTGATAGGAAATCATCATCTTGCAAGGTCTTGTTGTGCCCCGGGCGGGGGAAGATTACAGCTTCAAAGTCACTTGCTCTCGGATGTCCCGGGAACTGGCGGCGGCGGATATGACGTATTCGCCCTTGTCCAGTTTCCATACCCGCTCGTAGCCGTCGAACCAGCGCAGGTCCGCCAGTTTGACGGTCATCGTGAGCACTTCGCTGGCCTTGGGCTTCAGTTCGGACGTCTTCCCGAAAGCACGAAGTTCCTTCACGGGCTTGACGGCATTTCCTGCCGGTGCACCCACATAAATCTGCACCACTTCGCGTCCGCTGCATTTGCCGGTGTTCGTCACCGTCACGCGGATGGTCAGTTCGTCGCCGTTTCGTTCGGCCTTCAGGTCGGAATACGCGAAACTCGTGTAACTCAGGCCAAAGCCGAAGGGATATAGAATCGTCTCGGGCTGGCGGTCGAAGTGACGGTAGCCGACGAAGATATCCTCATCATAGTTGACATCGCCGGGGTTGCCGTTGGACATCGGGAAGTCTTTGGCGGAGGGATAATCCTCATAGCGTTTTGCGATGGTCATCGGCAGCTTGCCCGAAGGGGAAACCTTGCCACCGAGGACGTCGGCCACGCTGTTGCCCGCCTCCTGACCGTCCATCCAGGTGTGGAGGATCGCATCCGGCTTGTCGCACCAGCCCATATCCACGATATTGCCCATATTCAGCAGGACGATCACTTTCTTGCCCGCCTTGTGGAACGTCTCGCAGAGAAGGTCGATGTTCGCCT
>JAFVGH010000158.1 GCA_017475045.1 Fibrobacter sp.
AGACGATGAACTCCCACCTGCACCTCCTCGAGGCCTACGCGAACCTCTATCGGGTGTGGCCGGACCCCGATCTCCGGGATGCCGTCAATGACCTCCTGGACATCGTCTGCACCAAGGTGATGGCCCCTTCCGGCCACCTGCAGCTCTATTTCCGGCGCGACTGGTCCGTTCTCCCGGGCGGCGTCTCCTATGGGCACGACATCGAAACCTCCTGGCTCATCCTTGAGTGCGCCTCGGCCCTCCACGATGTGGATGCCGTCAACCGCGTCCGCCCGTCGGCCCTCCTGATGGGTAAGGCCGGCAACGAAGGCCTCCGCAGCGACGGTTCGGTGATGTACGAGAAACTGGCGGACGGCACTCTGGACCTTTCCCGCCAATGGTGGGTCCTCGCCGAATCCGTCGTCGGCAACCTCTGGCTCTGGAAATTCCACGGCGACCTCGAAGCGGCCGACCGCGCCCTCTCCACCTGGGCCTACATCCGCGACAACCTGGTGGACTGGGACAACGGCGACTGGTTCTGGTCCGTCGCCCCCGACGGCACCCCCGACAAAGAGTCCGTCAAGGCTGGCTTCTGGAAGTGCCCCTACCACAACACCAGAATGTGCCTCCAGGTGCTGGAGTTGGTCTAGGGCTTTTTGACTCATCGAAAAGGAGTTGACTCATGGCGGGTCAACTTCTTTTTTTGTCTTGGAAGTGTCAATGGTTTTGTGGAGAGGGATAGGGTGTCCGGGGGACTCCGCTTGAGCACCCCGAGGGGCCCCGCTCTGCGCTCCGGCCCCTCCCAACGTCTCCTGCGTCATTTGCTGCGCAAATAACTTGTATCCGTCGGGCCCCTCCCCCTATATTTGTCCGGGGGTGGACAAACCCCCGGACACCCTATTCCTCTCCACAGTGCCTCGGCCCTCGTGGTGCGGGCAAGGTCTGTATGGGTTTTGGGCAGGGTTTGATTTAAAGTGGCAGACCTTGCCCGCTAAATCGGTATTGGACGGCCTTGGGAGGCACAATTGACGGGCATGGTCTGCGCCCTAAAATCAGACCTTGCTCGTACTATCGGCAGAACTTGACCATCCTCTTGCTAGACCTTGCCCGAATTGCCCGGTCAAGGCCGAAAATACGGGCGAGTTTGACGGGAAAAAGGGTTTGGATGTATGGTGGAAAGGATGTATCTTTGAATAGAAAAACGATCAGAACGAAATGACGACTTCCGGTCTATACATTCCGCGTAAGTATTTTGAAGGGAATGGATTCCCTCCGCTTTCCCCATTTATGCTTCGTGTTCTCGGAGGAGCGTGTTGTGCTGTCGCTTTTAATGTCTATTCTCCCTTGGATTTCGATTCTCTCAGAAAGAGCTTTTCTCCCAATGATATTCCTTTTTTTCTTTGGGTGATTTTTATTGTTCTGTGCATATTACCTGCAATTTATCGCACATTATTGGAGTTAGGAGAGAAGAAATTTCCGGAACGTGCGTCGTATAAATCGGTGCCACGGGCTCATAGTGTTTCCGAGGCTATCGCTTTTTTTCGAAAAAAGAATAAATACATCAGCATTTGGAAGGGCGTTGGTTACGCCATTATTTTTTTGATACTCTGTGTTTACAGGTTTCTTTATTGGGCTCTATTGTATGTATTCTGGGGTGCAGTTGTGTTTCTTATTATCCATCCGGCATCCATCGCCGTATTGTTAAGAAGGCTCATCTGATTATTGATGAGTCTTCTAACAGATCCATCTCCTGTCAGACCTTGCCCAAAATCAAGGCAATCCTAGCCCGGTCAAGAGCGAAGATTCGGGCGAGTTGGGGGATGGTGGTTCTGGAGGTGCGGTAGATGTAGGGGATGATGCGGGTTTTTCGTTCGAGGGACAGGGTGGGGAGGTCCGCGTTGAACCAGCGCTCACATGTCTCATTGACCGTTTTATAGAATTCCGTGTCCGGCTGCATGACAAAGGGCTTTTCCTCCAACTGGTATTGCATTTCGGCAACATTGACACTGCCGATGGTCTTCAGGTAATAGGCCGGGTCGCCGTTGAAGACTTGTTCCAGGTAGGCATGGTCGCAGATGCTGTAGGGGACGAGCCGCCCCGATCCGTCCAGCAGCCAGGGCACGCCGTTCAGCGATTCGCCCGTGTGAAGAAGCTCCCGCCGTTCCCGCTTGGTGAGGGCGGAAACAGGCATCCCGCTTGGTCGATCCTGCCGGAACATCGCCAGGTGGCCGGACCAGGGGTAATTGACTATATCGCCCCCATTGTCCAATGCATTCCGGGGGATATAGGCCAATGTGTTCCTCAAGTAAGACGGCGTGTCGAGCCACAACGCCTTGACTTTGACACGCCGTAAGATGCCTTCCTCGCCATACTTCCGCTGGAAAAACATCGAATACACCTTTTTGCTCTCCTCTCCGAATGCCTGGGCATCCTCCCACTTCGCGGCGAGGGCGGCGGTGTGGGTATGATTGGACACAACGGAATAGGTGATGACGATCACATTGTTCCGCCAGGCACAAACGGCCAGTATTTTGACCATCACGTCATAATCCTCATCATCCCTGCAAAGTACCGCTGTTTCCAAACCTTTCAAACAAACATGGTAAGGCTCAACTCGCTTCGAACTCCCATCAGGCAGTTTTCTGACAACACTTCTTTCCATCGTTATTTGCTATTCCAATTGCTCCCGGCAAACATAGCGCACTCCGCTTGGTTATCCAAGTATCGTAAAAAAGAAAGTGTTGTTTCAACCGCATATTTTTATGAATTCGTGAAACAACAACTATTCTTACTCTTCCGGCCCTTTCATCCAGGTCAATGGGTATCGGAGTAAGGTCGAGGGACCCTTTAGACAAGGTTCGGAGCCATTTGGGGCGAGGCTTGAGCAGTTGATAGGCAAGGTCTGTATGGGTTTTGGGCAAAGTCTGATTTTAAGTGGCAGACCTTGCCCGCTAAATCGGTATTGGACGGCCTTGGGAGGCATAATTGATGGGCATGGTCTGCGCCCTGAAATCAAACCTTGCCCGCATCATTGTCAGACCTTGCCCAAAATCAAGGCAATCCTTGCCCAACAAGTCTATGATCCGGATTCTGGGGAGGAACGATATTATTCTTCAAATTTCTCCTAAAATAATTAGGAGTTATGGAAAAGATTGATTATCTTGCGTGTGCAAAACATTTTGATTATGAGATACTTTTATTTGCTTTTGGCGGGATTGCTCGCGTGTGCGCATGTCGGCGCGCAGGAATTGAAAAGGGTGGAAACCGAGTTCTCCGATTTTCTTCCGCTGCTGAAGTTGCAGGGATATGAGATGTATTCCTTTGACGTCTCCTCGCTGCAAGGGGGGGCGTATGACATTTCTTTTTCGGTCAAGGAGTATGAAAAGGGAACGTTTATCAAGAATGCGCCGTTTTCTCTGCTGTTCCCGAGCGAACGCATACGGTCTTACAAAAAAGTCAATATCGGTTTCTCCCCGGCTGCCGACTCCTTGAAAAACGTGACTTTCATCGTAGGCGAAGCCGGATTGGCGATGGAGACTCTTGCCTTGAAGCCGTTGGAAGGGATTGAACAGAATGGCAGGTATCGGACCAAGTACGCATATGATATCCGTCCTTTCGAGGTGGGGGATCTTCAGCCCGGTGTCTTTACGCCGCTCTTGTTGCTGGGCTCCTATTGGTATGATTCCGGTGGTTACCGTTTCTGCGGCGAGGAGGAGTTTCCTGCGGACATGTCGTCCCGGACATTACCGCTTCTTCCGCATTATTACGTGATAGGAATGACAGTGATAAAGCAGGAATAAAAAGAAAAAATGCAGGCCTTTCGGTCTGCATTCAATTTCTGATGAGGGTGGCGGACTACCAGCGCTCTTCGTCGGAGACGGTGAGCTTCTTGCGGCAGTGACGGCGACGGGCGGAAAGCACGCGGCGGCCGTTCGCGGAAGCCATGCGGGCGCGGAAGCCGTGCTTGTTCACGCGCTTGCGGTTGGAGGGTTGAAATGTTCTTTTCATC
>JAFVGH010000159.1 GCA_017475045.1 Fibrobacter sp.
GTACGCCTTGTTCTGGCTACGCAAAGCTTCGACCGCTAGTTCACGCGTTTTGACAAGGCTCGTGAGTCTTCCCTTCGCGTGTTCCAGTTCGCGCCACCGTTTTTCGACAAGGAGCTTCAAATTGTCAATCGTCTCTTCTTCGAGGCTGCCCAAGGAGCGGTCCATCGCCTTTGCAGAGCTCACTTTGGCACGCGTATCACCGCCCTTGAAAATATCCCACTGTAGTTTGGCACCAATCGCCCATTCCGGTTCCAGGAGCGTCAAATCCTTTGTATAAAGTTCCTTGTAGCCGAACAACGCCACCGTCGGATAGTAATCAGCCTGGGCCGCCTTTACCGCATTCTGATTGCGTTTGCGTTCGATACGTAGTTGACGGAGCCCCGGATGCTTTTCAACAGCGAGAGCCTTGAATTCGTCCATCGAACGGATGCCTTCAGGAGATTCCACGGGAGTCGTCGCAGTGAGGCTCGTGTCCGTGTGCAAGAGGCTTGCAAGAGCCATGCGGGCTAGCGACTGGTCGCGGAGAGCGTCTTCGTAAGCGTTTTCGGCTTCAGCTAACGCAACTTCGGCACGGAGACGTTCCGTCTTGCTAATCTGGCCGCCCTCTTCGAGCTTTTTGGAGCGGTTCAGATGTTCTTCAAGGTCTTTCTTGGTCGATTCGCGCATGCCCACCAATTCTTCGCACAGACGGAGCGTAAAGTACTTTGTCGCCACATCCATGAGCACGGTGTTTTGCGCCATCTCGAATTCGGCCTTGCGGGCGTTCACGTTCTCTTTCGCAGCATCGTACGCGGAATATATCTTGAAACCGGTAAAAATCGGCCAAACAACAGTGAGGCGGGCATTAAAGAACCAGTCGTCCTGCACCTTCATGTTGAAATCGGCATTCTTGATTTGGTCAGAGTAATCCTTGCTCTTGGTCTCAGCCATTTGCACTGCGGCGTCGTTTGCGGCCTTGCTGCTCACGACCCCGCTCCAGATATCGGCGGATTTGGAATCAACATAGGCTTTGGCCGATTTTTCGTCCATGCCCGCTTTCATCGCCTGGCCTATAGCCTCCTGATAAGCTTTAGCATAAGCTCCGTTGTACGTGGAGACATAAGCCTTGGAATAGGCGGCAGCCCCCGCGATATCGCTTAAAGGCTGCTGGATACGTCCGAGGTCAATATTGATGGGATCGTTAATTCTTGTAATGCCAGCAGTGAGGCTCACCGTCGGAAGAAACCTGGCAAAAGCTTCGTCTTCACCGCTTTGGGCGATATCGACTTTAGCCCTTTCGGCCTTGATTTTTGAATTGTTCGCCATGGCCAAGTCTAGTGCTTCTTGCAAAGAAAGCGAAGTGGCATTAGCAGCCATGCTCCCACATAAAATAATTCCAATGTACCGTTTCATGATACTTTAATAATACTAAAAGATTCTGAGAACAACAATTGTAAAACGGCCAAAAAGCGTAATGCAATAAAAAAAGTTCCGACGAAATGTCAGAACTTTTGGCTTAAAACTCAAAAAGATAAAAATAAACCCCGTCCCCATACGCGGATCATGACCACGTAAGTTCTAAAGAACTAAGTGGTCAAAGAGCACAGTGGCCGGGGTGACAGCATAAAGGGAATGGCTGGGGTGCCAGTCTTATATAAATTTACTTGCCCGGAGTCGGATCTTTCGCTTCCCAAGAGGTGTAGCCATAGCCCATCGTCGTAAAGTCCTTACGATTGAGGCTCTTGCCCTTGCCATCGGCGGCATACAAATCTGGCCAGCGGTCGCTATAAAGCACGGCATCGGAAAGTTCATAATACCATTGCTTCGTGCCGTCGGACCTCGTCACAAACGAATACGGTTTTTTCACAGCAACCGTTTCGCCACGGTTCGAGAGTTTACCTGCATAGAAGCGGACAGGAACTGCAGCGTCTATGTTATAACGAGTGCGAAGCTGAGATTCGTAGTTCTTGAGGGAGTCGTCAAAAAGGACCATCTTTCCGCCAGCAGGAATCACATCTCCAGCGGCAAATTCCATATTGAGACCTTCGATTTTCCATCCTTGTGGTGTGTTGTTGACACTTTCGACCAAAGCCACATCCGCTGTTCCTTTGTTCACAAGTTCAAGGAATTCCAAATCCTTAAGATCTTGTTCGTTTTCGTGGTAGTGGATTTCACTGATGAAAATCGGACCTGCCTTAAGCGCGGAGTTTGCCTTGCCCGGAGTTTCCGTCGCCATGGCCCCCTGAGCCGTAGAACCGGCAACGTCAACCACGCCGCTGGACTGCTTACCCGCAGAAATCAGCAAGCTCGTTTCCTTACCTGTACGCGTGCCTGCCGCAGTTTCGTACAGATAAATTTCATCACCGTTATCGCTCAAGTAGAGGCCGTCACCGAACACAGCGGCAGTCGCTTCGAGCAGCAAATAGCCCTTTGCCGGAACAACAGTGTTAGCGCCACCGATAGGCCACTTTTTGCCTTTCAACTTGGATTCGAGTTCCCATCCCTTGACATCGACGGGAGCTTCGCCATAGTTGTAGAGTTCAACCCAGCCATCGGAAACACCAAGTGCGTAAGGCTTGATTTCGTTCAAACGGACTGTAATGCCATCGACAAACTTATCGTCGCCAGAGCACGGATTGCCGTTAGCAACAGCGCTTGCGCCCCACGACAACGGGTCTGCTTCGTTACCGGAGCCTTTATACACAAGCGTTCTGCCCTTACCGTCTGCAAGGCTTGGCCAAGGCGGAGCATTGCCAAACGCGGCACTGACGTCGCCTTCGCCCCTAATCTTCACATCGACGACATCGCCTTCGTTGACAAGCTTTGCTACAGCACCCGTCTTCGGGTCATTATCCCACGGTCCATAAACTTTGCATGCTGCAGTCGGATAAGTCTTCTTGAACAAAGCGACATCGTTCGTCACGATGACGTACGTGCCTGTATCCAATTTCTCTGCCGGGAACGCAAAGTTGACGGCACCGTCCAAACGGACATTGCTCAACTGCATATTGGTAAGATTCGGTCCTGACTTGATATAGACTTCGATCCATTCCAAATCCGATTTATCCGGAGCGTTATACATGATTTCCGAAACACCCATATAGGTCGCGGTCGTATCAACAGGCTTATCTTCGTAATTCGAACTAGACACAGGAACAGTACCAGCCGAAGAAGATGTCGGCACAAC
>JAFVGH010000160.1 GCA_017475045.1 Fibrobacter sp.
GAGCAAGCCGCCGTACTGTTTACCTTGGCTACCCCAACCCATGCTGGCACAACCGTTGAACAAGCCGACACCGCCGCCCGGAATCATCACGTCGAACTGGCCTTGCTGAACGTCGCTACCGATGTTCGTTGCCATGACAACGAGAATCTTGCCTTTAAGCATCTGGTTGTTCTTTGTGGTTTTTTTGCCACCTTTGCCGTCGCTGCCTTCACCGGTGAACTTGAGGGCGTAGCACTTGCCGCAGGAACCGCCGTCTGCTGCCGGCACTGCCGCGAAAGCGTAGGCGAGGCTGTCATTCACGATTTTAGGAATCTGGCTTGTGCAGGTCATGAGGCCACCGCCGCTGCAGACGCTTCCGCCACCCCAGTCGGTGCTTTCCTTTGTGCCCTTGTTGGTGCACTGCTTGGAATAGTTGCCGTGGGCGTGTTCCGGCCAAGAGCAGTGGGGCTTGCAGCAGTCCCAGTAACGGCTTGCAAAACCCTTTCCGCTTTTTCCACCAGAGATGTACTTGAGTTCGACGCTCGTACCCGAGTTGGATGTGGATGACGAAACGGTCTTGCTAGAGGAGGACTTCGACTGTTGCGTCTGCTGGGACGATGAAGATGCGACCTTTTTGCTGGAGGAACTCGTGGTGGTGCTTCCGTCGGTGACGTTTATCGTGAGCGTTACGGTTGTTCCATCCATGCTCCACTTTTCGGTGACTTCACCAACACCGATATCCTTGTGGACGGTGCCGCTGATGGTAAAGGTCTTTGCGCTTTCGTCGTATTTACAGTCGCTGTCGCTGATGGACCAGATGTTCCAGGACTGTCTGGATGGTTTGCTCTTGAGACCGCTGAACTTAATGGTTGTGATAGAACCGCCCCTGCTGACGGTTTGTGCGAGGCTGCCTGTATAGGTAATGGAACCGATTTTGCCGGAATCTGCTGCCTTGGAAGACGAACTTGATTTTGGCTGGCTAGTTTGCGAAGAAGTCGCTACTGTCGCAGAGGATATGGGTGCTGCTACGGAGCTTGAACTTGCAATAACGGGTGTCGTTACCGAACTGCTGGAAACTGTGACCGGAGCGGTTACAGAACTTGTCGGAGTTGTTGCGATAGAGCTGCTGGAAACAATGACTGGAATCGTTTCAGAACTGCTCAAATCTGGTGGATTGTAAGCGGGGTTTGTGTTTGGTATGGGTGAAGCCGGGTCGCCGGAACAGTTCCAAGTAATAAAGGAAAGTCCGAAGACAACGAGGGTTGTGAAAAGTTTATTCTTCATGATACAGTAAGCCCTTGTAAATTTGCAGCACCCTATTCCAATCCACGTTCAAAAATAAAAAACTATTGAGTAAAATGTTTGTAAATAAGAGTAAAAAGAAACTCGTTCAAGGATAGTTGTGATTTGACGCAAGTTGTTAAATATCAACGAGTTGTGAAAAACGCCCCAGATTTTTGGGGCGTTTCGTTTCATTCTTTTTCGTCACCTCGCATTTGTGGTACTCTGCTTTTGTTGAGCGTAGTCGAAGTAACGCGTTGCGGTGACGTTTTCGATTTAGAACTTGGCCTTGAGGGCTTCCGGGCAGGGCACTTCCTTGTATGTGTGCAAGGGGTTGCCGGCGGCTTCCATCCAAGTGGCGAGGAAGAGGCAGCCTTCCTTGGCTTCGGTATCGTTTGCAAACGCGCTGTTGCACTTTTTGGTCAGGCATTCCTTGCGTTTGGAATATACGTCGCCATCGTAACCGGATTCGTTTTCGCAGTCACTGAGGAGACCACCGTAAGTCGTGCTGTTTTGCGGGATGTTCCAGCCCATCTGGCTGCATCCGTTAAAGGCGCCGAATCCGCCGCCAGGAATCATCACATCGAACTGACCGCCGGACACGTCGTAGCCGATGTTCGAAGCCATGACGACGAGCGTCTTGCCCTGGAGCTTTTCGTGGTTCTTTTTGGTTTCGTACTTGCCTTTGCCGGTGAAGGTGAGGGCGAAGCACTTGCCGCATGTGGCATCGTTACCCGGAGTTGCCGCGAACGCGTAGGCGAGCTTGTCGCTTACGATAATGGGGGTCTGGCTCGTGCAGGTGGTGCCTTGGCCGCCGGAGCAGAAGCTGCCGAGATCGTTTCTGATGGGGGTCTTGCCCTTGGCGTCGCAAGTCTTTGCAGAACCGCCGTGTTCGGGCCAGGAGCAGTGAGGCATGCAGCAGTCCCAGTAGCGGGTAGCCCAGCCTTGTTGTCCGCCGGCGCCGGCATTCAGGTACTTGGATTCTTCGGCGGAAACGTTGGTGTTCGACTGCGAGCTTGACGGCTTGACGCTGTTCGAAGAGGCCGCGACGGAGCTGGAAGACTTGACTGCGCTAGAGGACTTGGGCTGTTGTTGCTGCTGGGACGAAGAAGACTTTACGCTACTGGAACTCTTTGCCGTGGTGGCGCCGCTAAGCGTCAAGACAAAGGAGAACTTCTGGCCGTCGATGGTGATTTCTTCGGTCTCCTTGTCCGTGTTCCAGTAGTTCGGGACGGAGCCTTCGAGAGTATAGGTCTTGGCGTTCTTGTCGTAGTTGCCCTGCAAAAAGTGCAGTTTCCAGTTACGCTGCGGTTCGGATTCCACTCCGCTGAAGGTGATTTTGCTGATGGCTGCACCCTTGGCAACGGTCTGGGTGAGGTTCCCCGTGACGGTGATTTTGCCTGCGGACTGCTGCTGTTCCGAAGAGCCGTTTTGCGAATTGTTCACCGAGGAACTGCTTTGCGTCTTTTGCGCAGAAGAGGTCGCTACTTTGGCGCTAGAAGAATTGGCTTTTGCGACACTGGAAGAACTTGCCTTCACGTTGCTGTTCGAAGACGTTTGTTGCACGTTAGCCGAGGATGTTTGGGGCATGACGCTTGCCGAAGAAAGCTGCGGCTGTGCAGTTGCAGACGATGCCGCTGTAACTACGCTTGTGGAAGATGCCTGAACGGAATTGGGGGCAGCCGCTGCCGAAGACGTGAGAGTCGGGTCGCTCGGTTGAACTTGGATGCCGCCGTTATTGTTATCGGGGGCGCTTGTGGTCTCGTCGGAGCAGTTCATGAATGCAAGAACAGATCCAAGGACTAAAACTGACTTTAGGAATTGGTGTTTCATAAGTATCCTCATATACCAAAATGACTTTCTTGCGAAAGTACCACCAATTCCATCCACACTAAAAGATAGTTTGATTCATGAAAAATTTCACGTAAAATTTTATAAGGTAATGATTTTGTAATAAAAGTAGATGGTCGATAGTCAATAGTCAATGGTGGTTAGTGATTAGTAAACAGTAGGAAGTGGATGCCTCTTTCTCCGTCATCCTGGAGGGGTAAAACCCCGATAGGATCCAGTGATTTCTAGAGATTATTGCTCCAGTGGTTAAATAAATTACAGAACATGTCGTGGTGGATGGATGGCGATGTCATCCCGACCAGAGCCTGCCCCGGACAAGTTCCAGGGTGCCGGGATCTCCCTACACGGTTCTTATCACAGATACAATACTGACCCCGGAATGAGGGCTGCGGCTTGCCACAGCAGATGACGAAGAGGAACTCGTCATGGCGGACCTGATACGCCATCTCTATAACAAATAACAAAAAAGCCCAGGCGTTGCGGCCTGAGCTGAAAACTGTAGTGTACTATTATATTATATAGGCTTATTTGTAACGCTGCTTAAGGACTTCGGGGCATTCCACTTCGACGAAGTTGTGCTCCGGGTTGCCCGCGGCTTCCATCCATTCGACAAGGAACATGCAGCCCTTCTTTGCTTCTTCATCGTTGCCGAATGCCTTGTTGCACTTGTCGGTGAGGCACTTGGCGTAAGTATTGGCCTTGTAGTTGGATTCCTTTTCGCAGTCGGAGAGGAGACCGCCGTATTGTTCGCCTTGCGGACCCCAGCCCATCTGGCTGCATCCGTTGAACATGCCGACGCCGCCACCCGGAATCAACACGTCGAACTGTCCTTGCTGGACATCGCCACCGATGTTTGTGGCCATGACGATGAGCTTCTTGCCTTTGCTCTTGAGTTTTTGGGTGTTGGCGTTGGTAGAATTGTAGTGACCCTGGCCGGTAAAGGTGAGCTGGAAGCACTTGCCGCACTGACCGCCTGCGCTGGCCGGTACCGCCGCGAACGCAAAACCGTATTCTTCACAGCCTTCGACCGTAAACGGAATCTGGCTTGTGCAAGTGGCTTGCTGGCCGCCGGCACAAATATTTGCACCACCACTCACGGGGTTCTTGCCTCTTGCATCGCATGTCTTCGACGGGTTTCCGCCGGAGTTCTCAGGCCAGGCGCAGCTAGGCATGCAGCAGTCCCAGTAACGTGAGGCGAATCCGCTACCTTTGGCACCGCCGTTTTTCTCTACAATCTTCGGGCATCCGCCAGTGACCACAGAAGAACTGCTCTTTGCCTGCGAGCTGCTGCTCTTTGCTTGGGAACTGCTGCTCTTTTTCTGGGAGCTGCTGCTCTTGACCACGGCTGCACTGCTCTTTGGAGTGACGCTGCTGCTGCTAGGAGGTGGAGGTGGTGCGACTTCGGAGCTGCTTGGCGGCGGCGGCGGAGTCACGCTCGAAGACGAAACGACCGGCTGAACGTAATCTACGCACTTGGATGTTGGCAGCAACATAGGAAGCGTTGCAAAGTTTGTCGTAATCGGAGCTGCTCCGTTAGTCAATACGATAGTTCCATTTGCAATGTCCGCAGAACCGATTATGTTTCCGTTCGCATCCGTCACGACACCGTTTCCGTAAATAAGGTAGTCGCCTGTCGCATCCTTCAAATGGAAGGCAGAATCAACAATCTTGTAGCGGATGTTGTTGCCCGAAATGACCGGGTAAGCGGCGAGGTCAACGTTTGCAATAATTGGGGCACCTGCCATGTCATTCACCATGACGAGCGAAGTACCAGGAATGGCTGCAATCCTGCCGACTTGATTGCCTGCTACATCTGTGACCGTAGAATCGGGGTAGATAAGGTACGGCTTTTCAGCGACGATATACCAAGCGGGAGTGCAAGTTGTAACGGAGGGATCGGGAGCCGGTATGTTCGGTTTTACAGTGCACTTGGCAGCGTCTCCGTTGATGATTTTTACCTTGCTCTGGTCGTTCAAGTCAATTTGATTGACGATGGTTATGCCATTCATGTCATTGATGATGACAATATTCGGAGCGGCGGGATTGCTTGCAACAGCCCTGCCGATTTGATTCCCGTTAAGGTCAGTGACTCTGTAATCCTGCAAGATGACGATGCCTTCGGAAGGCACATGCCAGGCCGCTTCACAGGGCACAAAAGTTACTTCGTTGTTATCGCTAGCAGACACCTTGTCGTCTGAACACGAACACGCCAAAACGAATGCCCCGAACGCAAGCAGGGACTTAAAAAGGGGTAATTTCATAGAAGTTCCTCAGAAATGTTCCCCAAACACCTCGAATAAAGATAGTAATAATATACATAATGTCCAGTAAAAAACAATTTGCGTTGTTTTTTTGTGTTGTGATATCACTCCGGCAAATTAGGTTTTAGGTTATAGGTGGTAGGGATTAGGTGAATAATCGCGGCTCCGCCGCCGCTGAAGCTGTCACCCCGTCCAGTTATCTTCGAAGCTGTCATTCTGGAGGCACGAAGTGCCGATAGAAACCATGCCGAAACTGTCATCTAGATCCGCAGTGAAGGATCCAGTAAAGTCTTGTAATGCGTGAACCCTATCGGTCGTCGCACTCCCTCCAGGGTGGCAGAATGTGATAGATTCCATGCAATACTGTCACCCAGGATTAAGGTTGGTGAGCTTGTCGAACCATTCCGGGGTCAGCTTACACGGCGCCTATTGCATTCCCCCATACCCCAAAGCCCGCTTTGCGGGCGACCCCACACACCATACCTCTTACCTTTTTACATCCCTGCGTACTAACCACTGCCTACTGCATCTCCGCAGCCCATTTGACCTTTATCACGTCGTTCGAGCTTTGGATTGACAAGCCTGTTTGCGATTGATAAATTTTATGTAATGAAAAAATCAGAACCCCTCCAGTTCGTGCATGAAGCACGACATGTTGCGGTGTATATGGTGTTAGGTTGGTATCGCGCGTTGGCGAGGTGCCTCTTTGTGCTTTTGGCGTGCATTTTCCCCTTACAGATACGGCACTTATTGCTTTGTCACCTCGGCCTAAGGTCACTGAGCCTGCCGAAGTGCCGGGGCCAGCTTTCTTCTTTAAACAACCGATGCCGGAACAAGTCCGGCATGACAAATCCCAATCACATTTGTCACCCCGGCCTAAGGTCACTGAGCTTGCCGAAGTTCCGGGACCTCCTTATACGATACTTATCACAGATACGACACCTGTTGCGTTGTCATCCCCGACTTGTTCGGGGACCAGCTTACACGTTCCCCCTCACAGATACGTTCCTTTTTGCATCTCTGCATACTAACCCCTAATCACTAAAAACTTTTCACTAACCTCTATAAAAACTATGTCTCTCTCCAATCTCCTCCTTAACATGCGCCCCTTCCACGTCGGCCACCGCATAGCATTAACGCTAATCCTCTCACTCCTCGCCGTTTCCCCCTCATTGGCGAACGATGGCACTATGTCGGGCACTGGCTCAGAAACGGACCCATACATCATCCATGACGCAAAAGATTGGGAAACGTTTGCAAATGAAGTCAATAACGGCAATACGTACAAGGACAAGTTTATAAAGCTTGAATTGGATATCTCCGTTACCCAGCAAGTCGGTTCCTACACCGAAATAAAAGTAGGCAACTCGACTATGTCGATAGATAAACCATTCTCTGGTACGTTCGATGGCAACGGTCGC
>JAFVGH010000161.1 GCA_017475045.1 Fibrobacter sp.
CGTAGTTGGCATTGTAGGAAAATCCAAAAGTTTAGATTTTCCCACAATGCTTATCTTTTGGTCTTTGGTTCGGAATAGTGTAGTGCTGGCGGTCTATCTCTTGTTTTCGGTTGCTTGCTTCCTTACCGTACATGAGCATTCTGTCACGGGTTCTTTTCCGTCTGCATCCTTGTAAAACCGTACTCGATATTTTCCCATGTCCGCCATCCCCGTTTCTGGTGTCAGGACTATTATAGCACGATTCGTCGGCCTTGTCAATAACTAATTCGTTATATTATTCTTCCCGCTGCACATCTGTCCGGTCTGATTGAAGAAAAAATTGACAGCCCGCGTCCGATGGGTTATAATATGAGAGAAACATCGAAAACAAGGACGGATTGTCATGGATATAAAATACTATACGCTCAAGGAAGCAGCAGAGTTGCTCGGCATGACAAAGCCTGGCATCCGGTATCATCTCAAGGCATTAGGTGAGACGATTGAAAAGAACGAGAAAGGGCAGATTATAGTATCTGAGAGCATCCTGCAAAGGATCCGGGACAACACGAAACCGGAAAGTGAGGTGGAAAGTAAACCGGAAAGTAAACCGGAAAGTAGAAAGTTACTTTCTGAAAGCGAACCGGAAAGTGATGCAGAACTTTCCGAAAAACCGGAAAGTAAACCGGAAAGTAGGCCGGAAAGTGTGCGGAAAGTAGAAAGTACAGACGAGGTGGTTACTTTCACCCTAACGGCACTACGGCAACAGATCGAAGCGAAGGACGAGCAGCTCGCTGAGAAGGATCGCCAGATCGCACAGCTGGTCGAACAGCTCGGCACTGTGACCGAAGCCTTGGTTACTGCGCAGCGTACCATAGAGTCCTCACAACGGGCACTGGAGGCTTCACAGGCACTTCACGCGGCCACCGTCAAGCAACTTCAAGCGGCTCAATCTGTAGTTTCTCCAACCATCCAGGAAGAGCCGCAGAATCCGGAAGAGGAACAAGAGAAGCCAGAGGATAGACGATGGTTCATTCCTGACGATGATGAAGAAGATCCTCCGCTTCAAAAAAGAAAGAAGCGGTCCTTACTGGACTGGCTTCTGGGACGGGATTGACCTCAAAAGTTATACCCGAAATTATAATAATCTGCGGTATAATATTTCGCAGGGTTTGGGGAAGGCACTCCCCAACAAGATTCCGCGGGATGGAGGCAGACCGCCGAAATTTGGGCCCGTGGTAGAATCTTGCTCTCTCCTTTTTTCTATTATTTTTCTTCATATTCTTGACTTTGCTGTCACTTCATGGTATAATACCACCAGCCCGAAGACAAAAAGAAATGCCGCTCGCGTTGGCAGCACGATCGGCAAGGGCGGAATGCTTTGGCAGAGCATTCTCTTTCAAAAACCATCTGAATTATACCCTATTTTGCGAAGAAAATCAAGAGGGTTCTGGACTTTTCCAGAAAAAATTTTGATTATTTCTTCTGCCGATGGGTGTAATCGAGTTGTACATGAGAGGATGCGCCGGCCATGAGCTGCCGCGTCCTCTTTTTCCTTTGGCGCTGCATCTTATCACAGAAAGGATGTCACTCACATGCCTGACAACAGCGCCACTCATCCTCCGCGTCCGTCTTTCTCTGCTCCCTTCCGGCTCCCGGGCCGTATCTCGCTGCGATTTTTCGCGCAAGAGCCTCCGGAGGAGCAGCCTGACACGTCCGTTTCCGAGCGCACCGAGCTTCTGATCGCTTTTGACGAGTGCGAGAGAGAGCTGAAACGCCTTGGAGAAGATGACGGAACAGCGGCCTCCCGCTACCACAAATTCATCCAGCGTCGCGCGAAAGCGCAGCAGACCATCCCCGGCATGTATCAGCTCCTCGTCGACTGCGGCGACGGTGAGACGGCCAGGCAGATTTATAAGACCTACCACAGCCGCGAGCCGATGCCCTTTGAACAGACGAAAAAAGCGCCCAAGCCCGAGCTTACCCTTGATGCACTTGAGACTTTCCTCGCAGTCCAGGGAATCACCGTCCAAAGAAACGTCCTTAATCACACGGTGGAAGTTATCGGCCTTGATCCGAATAATCTTAACTCTCCGGAACTTAGGGCGGAACAGGCGGGAATCCTGGTTCACGACCGTGTCAAGGCAGAGTATCGGTGTACCCGCTCTCTGGTCGAAGATCTTCTCGGTGTCATCGCAGGACGGCATGAATACAATCCTGTCCTGGATCTCCTGCAGGGAATCGAATGGGACGGTGTGGATAGGCTCGAACAGATCTATTCCATGCTTCATCTTGATCCTGCCGACCAGCTCTCCCGCACCTTGATCCGCAAATGGTTCTGCCAGTGTCTCGCGCTGCAGCAGAACTCTGTGAACGCCCCCTTCGGTTCAGACGGCGCTCTTGTGCTGACCGGCCCTCAGGGGATTGGCAAGACCATGTTTGCGCGCAAGATGGCAATGGGATTCTTCAAGGAAGGCGCTATCATCAATGCGTCTGACAAGGATACCATTATTCAGGCCACCAGCTCATGGATCTGCGAACTCGGCGAACTGGATGGAACCATCAAGCGTTCCGATGCCGCCGATCTTAAGCGCTTCATCACACAGGAAGTGGACGAGTACCGTCTCCCCTATGCCAGGTCCGCCGTCAAGGTCCTGCGCCGCACCGCTTTTATCGGCACCGTAAACGACAACAGGTATCTGGTCGATCCTACCGGTAACCGAAGATGGTGGTCCGTGCCGGTCAGCGAGATCGATCTGGACAAGCTCGAAAGTTTTGACACCAAGCAGCTGTGGGCGCAGGTAAAGCTGATCCTCCAAATGAACGGTCTGCAGTCATTCCGTCTGTCGCTTGAAGAGCGTGCAGCGCTCGAGCACAGGAATGGCGAGCATGAAAAGGAAATTGCCGCTGTAGACGAGCTGAAAACGATCCTCGCAGAAGCGGACGGGACCATAGAAACCTTCCGTAAATACGAAAGCAAACACATGACGCCGACCATGATCCGCAACGAGTACACCAATGAGCTTGGCAAGTACTCCGCGATCCAGATTGGGGTAGCCCTGAACAAACTCGGAATCAAGAGAGAAAAGCGCAGGATCGCCGGAGGTGAAAGCGGCGTGTACTGTTACCTCTTCCCGTCGAGGGTATTCACCAGGACTTCTTCCGCCATCGGTCCGAACGAGTAAGCCCTTCCAGAACATATATCTATAAACGTAAAGCGCGAACTGGAGGTCGGGCTTGGTTTTGTGTTCCCATTTTTAGGAATCTCATGTGTTTTTTTTCTGCTCACAGGCTGACTTTGGCCTGTTTTTTTATTCGCTCACGTCAGTGTGGTAAGCTGTGGTAGGGTGTGGTAACCACGTGGTACCTCACTCAAAAACAGCCTACCACGCCTAAAACTCTTTATTTTCAGTGCTTTTATCGTACTGTGGTAGGTGTGGTAACCACATTCTATAAAAAATAATTTATGAAAAAGAGGTGGGAGGTGGTTAGAAAGAGGAATAGGAGAATGATGATCTAACCTACCACACCCTACCACACGACTGCTGAATCGCTTGTCTTTCTTCATCCACGAAGCCTACGAAGTGAAAAACAAGGCTGCTTACCACACCCACCACACCCTACCACAGGCACAAAAAAACATGACGGCAAAGTGAGGACTGACAGTCTCACGGTGAGCCTGTTCAGTCACCTGCTCAAAACCCCGCAACGAAGCCATTCTGTCCGCTGTTGCGGGCTGATGTGACTGCAACGCTTATTCCTGCTTGAAAATAAATCGGTCGATATTTACCCGGAATCCGGATGGAAAACGCTGTTTTTTCCTCTATGACCGTTCCTTCGTTCTGTGGCACCCTCGACCCACCACGAGGCGTGACGCGGGCATGTGGGGCGATTCCTCCACTGTCTTCGGATCCATCTTCCTTCGATCCGATTCCAGCCAGAAACCAGGTCTGTCGCGCGAGACTGGGGGAGCGTTTTTGTCCTGGACGTACAGGAATCCTGTCTATCCGTACAATCCGCGGGACTGCGGGACATGCAATAAAGACAACGGTTTCCGAGATTAAAGTCCGGGACAGGACTGCGGGACAAGAGAATGAAACGAGAATTATATATTCTCTCTCGCTCTCCAAGATATGACAAGTCAAGAATGCGACGATACGCCTGGCACGGATCACGACGTGGGGTACAAAAAAAGAACGGGGTTCCGTTCCTTTGTCGCGATTTCTTGCTGGAGGCAAGATAAGCTCATAGGGGTTCGGGTCCTCCCGATGGAAGCGGCTGGCAGGCGGATAGCCGGACGCTCTGCTCGCCTTTTACGAATCGAGAACGGAAAATCCGCCAGACCCTTTTCTTTGTTTTAGCGGCGTAATTTTTGGATGTCGAGAAGGTGGTGGAAGAAAACCGCGCAAGCGGGGCAGCGCACGGGCAAACTCCTGCACGCTGCATTCAGCTTGTTGGTGAAGCATCCCCAATCCCCTTTGATCTCCTCCGGAGAGCTGCGCCTTCGGCTCAAATATGAGCTCTGGGAGCTCATCAGTTTTTCTGGATCGATGAATTCTCGTCCTGCTCTCTGCTGTTCGCTCCTGCAGGCCACATTTATCCGAAGATCAGACGCGGGCGTGAATACCGATCCGGATATTTTTTCAATCCTGAGGCTCCGGAAAAGCGAAGAGGCCAACCGTGCTTTATGCACCAACATACATTCAAAACGGCCCGATTATACAAGAAATCGAGCCGTTTTCTCCCATCATTTGCCAGCCGATTATACCAAACTTGAATTTTGTATAATAGGCGCTTTTTTACTGGATCGGCGTCACCTTCAGCGTCATTCCGATGGCCGCCAGGGCTTTCATGACAGTTCCAATTCTGGGATCACTCTCGCCGCTTTCCATCCTGGCTATGACCGGCTGCTTCACTCCGCTCAGAGCCTCAAGTTGTTTCTGCGTGATCCCCTTTTCACGCCTTGCCCGGATAGCGCAGGATTTCTTCCCGCGTCTGCTCCGGCAAAACAGAGATCGCGTCGGCAAGGGCGGCGTTGCAGAGCAGGACGGTCTGACCGCAGACGGTAAATGGGTATTCCTCGTCCGGCTCCGACGCGGCAAACTGGACAA
>JAFVGH010000162.1 GCA_017475045.1 Fibrobacter sp.
GTCACCAGCCTTCGCCACGTTCACAGTCCATTCATACCAATCGCCTTCCTGGTTATATCCGAGCGCAACACCAGTAGCCTTCTTGTAAAGGTCAGCGCCCGTGTCCTTGCGGTAATCGGAGTCACCATGATTTTCACTGTCGTCGCCGTAAGAGGCGTTGCTGGAGCCGTCTTCGTTTTTGCCCTGACCCGGTTTATCGAAGTCTTCAACTTCGACCTTGCCCGGAATGGCAATCGGAGAACCTTTGAACGGTTCCTGCGGAACAGGTTCCACCGGAGTCACATCACCTGTTGCAAGACCAGTCGTATTCACGCCCTTGTTGGTCTTCAGGTATTCCCTGAGCCATGCCAGGGCGGCGCGGTCCTTGCCGTCCTTGACAATGCCGGAGCATCCGGGAGCTTTTCCGTTACAGTCGAGCCAAGTATGACCATAGACATAGCCCCACAAAGTAATACCTGCAATGTGCTCGTTTTCCATGAAGTGCGAAATCTGTTCCTGATAGCACTGCTTCTGGATATTGTCATCGGTCGTTGCAATGTCGTATTCGCTAATGAACATCGGAGTCTGGGTCTTGTCCCAAATTTCCTTGGTAATGTTCTTGAGCGTGTTGATGTTCAAGCAGACGCCGCCGCCGCCAGTACCGCCTTGGCCACCGCCCTGGCTCATCATGTCGTGGGCCTGCAAGCCGTATGCATCGACCGGAGCACCGTTCTTCTTGATGGTCTGGATAAGCTGGATGCCCTGATCCTTATTCCACTGGACAGTGTTGTAGTCGTTATAAATGAGAATCGCCTTCGGCCAACGTTCACGGGCCATCTTGAAGGCCGTCGTGATGAACTGGTAATTGCCACCATTATCGCCGCCGAGTGCCGGAATGATGTTGTTGTTCCTGCCGTAGGGAGAATGATAGCTGTTGTTGCCCGTACGGATAGCCTCGTTCACCACGTCAATCATCTCGATTTCAGGGTAGTGTTCCTTAACAGCATCGAACCAGGCGGTAATCGCCTTCTTGGTTTCATCGACGCTGAGGCCGTTCAACCAACCCGGATACTGGGAGCCCCACACTAAGGCGTGGAACTTGAAGTGACCTCCGTTGTTCTTTGCCCAGTTATAGGCGGCATCGCAGGCACCCCAGTTATAGCGGCCCCTGGTACCTTCTACGGAGCCCCACTTACAACCGTTTTCGGCTGTAGCCTGGTTCCAAAGTTGGGTAAATTGGTCATTAGGACCAGGAGCAGTACCAGACTGAGTGATGTTACCAATAAACTTGGCAGCACCGTCGGCAATACCGGGACCGGCATACGAAAAAACTGCTCCACCCAAAAGCGCAGCAGACACTATTCCTTTGATGAATTTTGATTTCATTTCCACATCCTCATACGTTTAAAACCTCTATAAACATATTTCCGAATTATCCATAATATCCAGCATGCCAACTATTTATCATTGACTAAATATCCACAACGGAATGAACTCAATAGGAACGATTTCTTTTTTTGCAAAAAAAGAACCTTCGAGTGTAAATCTCGAAGGTTTTTGGATATGTTCCCTTTAGAGGAATTATGAATCAGGATTTCTTTTAGCGGGTGACACGGACCGTCTTCACTGCGCCATTTTTCACGGAGCGGAGCAGATAGACGCCCTGAGTCTTGATATCGCTCGTGGTCTTGAGCGTGTTCACAGCTTCGTCCATAGTGTATGCTCTCATGCGACCGAGACGCACGCCGTTCACGTCAAAGACATCGTAGGCGCCCAGCACCGGAGTTTCCATGTGGATTCTCGTCTGGATGGCTTGACCCGGATTGTCGCCACCCTGGCCCGGATTATCGCCGCCTTGGCCTGGATTGTCGGCAACTTCGCCCTTTACAAAGTTGATGTAGTCGATATCAAAGTATTCCTTCGTTACATCCATGCGGAGAATGTGCTTACCTGCCGGGAGCGTCACTTTCTGCTTCACGTCGGCGAAGTCATCGAAGCTCTCGCCTGTAACCGAGAATTCGCCAACAGACTTGCCATCGATGGAGAGAGTAAATGTTCCCTCGCCTTTCGTAGCGGCAGAAGCAATAGCAGTGTAGTCACCGGCTTCTGCAATGTTGACGGTCCATTCAAGCCAGTCACCCGTATTGTTGTAGCCAACAATTTTACCGGTTGCCTTTTCATAGATATCAACACCAGTGTCCTTGCGGTAGTCGGAATCGCCCTGGTTCGTGGCATCATCGCCATAAGAGGCATTGCTTGTGCCGTCTTCGTTCTTGCCCTGGCCCGGCTTATCGAAGTCTTCAACTTCGACCTTGCCCGGAATGGCAATCGGAGAGCCCTTGAACGGTTCCTGCGGAACAGGATCCACAGGCGTCACTTCACCCGTAGCAAGTCCCGTCGTATTGACACCCTTGTTAGACTTCAGGTATTCCTTCAGCCAAGTCATGGCCGGACGGTCCTTGTTGTCCTTGATGATACCGGATGTACCGTCATTCCATGTAGCGCCGTAGATATAGCCCCAAATGGTGATACCGGCAATATGTTCATTCTCCATAAAGTAGGAAATCTGTTCCTGATAGCACTGCTTCTGGACATTGTCATTGCTTGTGAAGATATCGTATTCGCTAATGAACAACGGAATCTGGGTCTTGTTCCAGATTTCTTCAATGGTGCTCTTCAGAGTGTTGATGCTCAAGCAGGAGCCGCCGCCACCGGTACCGCCAGCGCCACCGCCCTGGCTCATCATGTCGTGGGCCTGCAAGCCGTAGGCATCCACCGGAGCTCCCCCTTTCTTCAGCTTCTGAATAAGGTCGATACCTTCGTTTTTCTGCCACTGGACGGTATTGTAGTCGTTATAGATGAGGATTGCTTCCGGCCAACGTTCACGGGCCATCTTGAATGCCGTTTGCACGAATTCGTAGTTGCCGTTGTCGCCACCGAGAGCGGCAACAATGTTGTTGCCCCCCTGCGAACCGTAAGCGGAATGGTACTTGCCACCCGACTTGATGGCTTCGTTCACCACGTCGATCATTTCGAGTTCGGGGTAGTGCTGCTTGACAGCATCCATCCAGGCGGTAATCGCCTTCTTGGTTTCGTCGGCGCTAAGACCGTTCAGCCAGTTCGGGTACTGGGAGCCCCACACCAGAGCGTGGAATTTGAAGTGGCCACCGTTATTTTTAGCCCAATTAAAGGCAGCATCGCAACCGCTCCAGTTGTAACGTCCGCGAGAGCCTTCGATAGAAGCCCACTTACATTCGTTTTCGGCGGTAATTTGGTTCCACAGCTGCGTAAAGTCGCTACGGACTTGACCGCGAGTCGTAATGTTACCGACAAACTTTGCTGCGCCATCAGCCAAGCCGGGAC
>JAFVGH010000163.1 GCA_017475045.1 Fibrobacter sp.
AAGATCCTCAAGGAAGTATATAAAAGAGTTTCGTAATGTTGGGAGGGTATAAAGTGACTAAGGACAACGCAAAGAAGATTCTTGTGTACTATGCAAACATCCCGGATATGATTAAGGCACACGAAGAGATCAAAGATTATGTTGAAAAGAAATACTACGACGGTGTAAAGAGCCCCATGTTAAGCGGAATGCCTCACGGAAGCGGATCGGGCAGGCCTACCGAAACAATGGGCGTAAGAGCTGCCGAAAGCGGAGCCGGAAAACGTATGGATAGGAACACGGTTGCTATAGATGTCCTTGGGTCGGATCAGGAAGCAATCGAGAACGCCTTAAATAGTTTGTGTGGCAAATATAAAAGGATTTTGTTGTGGAAGTATGTTTCTGAGTATTCCTGGGTGAAGATCGCCACGGAATTAGAGCAGCCATGTTCTACAGTCCGCAACTGGCACGATAAAGCTTTGTATAAGCTGGGAGAAAATCTTGAGCAGGATGTAATGATGGTTGAAGAGCTTGTAAATAGGGCAAACAGGGCACATTGAATATATTAAAAGAATTTTTGTGTGGTTGCAAAATTGCGCAGGCGGTGACTCTGTTTCCACTCGTCCTTGAGGCCTTAAGGAAAAACAAAACATACGAAATGTTTTTGTTAATACTTTTTGTTCAATAACTTGATTACTTAAAAAATTCAATTCACTTTTAAGCTATATAAACCCATTTATATAGAGTTCCTTCTACCTTGCCCGGTACGCCATGCCGGGACGGAACGGAAAAGCCCCCGAAACAGCTTCCGGGGGCTTTTCTCATGCACCAAAACAAACAAAGGGAATTTCATATAATGCAATCCGGTTTCATGTGGTGAAAACCGGAAAATGTTTTTGTTCAATAGCCTAAAAGATCTAAGAGCTGACTCCTACTATAACCGGTAAGGTCTATAACATGATCCCATAATAGAGAGTGAGCGTAGGGCACATCACAGTATATGTGCCCGGCCTCTATATAGTAGTTTGCGGCGTGAAGATCGAGAATTTTCGCTATCTGCTTGTTTGTCATACTGTCGCCCTCCTTATTCCAGTGTCACGAAACTTGAGTATTGCGTCCTGGCATAGGATCTTCAATTTGAGCATTTCCAGGTCGTCGGTGTCGGCCTCAAGATCCTTGTTAATCTCTTCCAGGTTGTAGAGCATACCTTCGAGCGTGTCCGGCTGCGCCTCCTGGCTATATGGGTCATACTGGTTGATAAAGCGGTTGTAAGCGGCTGTGAGTTTTTTCATGGCGTAGCCCTCCTTAAATCATTCCGACAATCTGAAAAATCTTGTCGTTGCGTGCGTGGTTCAATGTGGCGCTGTAGCTGTCGCCGGTTCTGTCGTTCTCAAGATGCCAGCCGTCAGACTTCTTCAAGAAGTGGACTAAATCGCCCTTGTTGGCACAATTCATATTGATAAGAGCATAGGCCTTGATATAGGTTGTGTTTTTTGGGATTCTCATTTTTAAAACCTCCTAAATGATTTTGTATATTGTTTTTGTTCAAGCCTCCCGCCGGTAATGATCCGGCGGCGATTCTCTCCGGGAGGCGACTCTTTAAGCGCTGACAACCTTTAAAACTTCGTCGGCGGCTCGGCGGCCGTTGTCGGTGTTCTGTCGCTGCCATCTTTTGAGCCTGGGCGACCACTTAAAGCCGTATGACTTAAGGGTGTCTATTATGTTTTGCTCCGGCTTTCCATCAAATTCGAAGCAGATACGGCCGGCTTCGTTATCTTCGTAAAGGTTCCAGCCGTCGCCGGCTTCCTCTTTGCTCGGAGTTTCTTTTTGTCTCTTAAGATCTTCTATGCGACCCTTTATGCGGCGGATCTCGGCTGACTCGTTATCTGTGAAGTATGTCGGAAGGTGTCGGCCGTCCGTGGTTGTGACTGCTCCAAAAGTGCCGTACTCGTATTTTGCCCGGCCGGCTTTTACTTCTGCGGCGGCTGCCTTGTTTGCTTTTAGGTGCTCGGCGTGCTCGGCTTGTAGGCGCTCAAGCTTTTTGTTGAGCTTTTCCAGGGCTTCCGGGTCGGCGCTGCTGATTGGGTGCTCTTCCAGTAGGATGTAATGTAATTTATACTTTGCATCATCCAGGGAAATGTAATTTTTTCGGTTAGCGTCCCAGGCTGCAACTTGTTTTTGCTTCTTCCTAACTGGGAAGTTTGCCGGGCCGGCGATCATAACGGAAGGACAGCGGCAAGTGATTTCGTTATCCTTGTTGATGTACTCGGCATATTTGCGGGAGTAGTAGTTTATATAGCTTTGTGCCTCGGCGATCCTCTCAGGCTCGGAAGCTGTGAAGCGGCTACGCCTTGCGAAGTCTTCCGCTATCTCTATAAGTGCATTAACCTGGCTTGTATAGTCCGCCGTGGCGCTGCCTGGCTTGTAATCTGAAAAAGAAATATTTTCTTTTGCTCTTCTTGCGGCCTCTTCGTTGATGGTTTCGGGTGTGAATGTAAATAACATCTTTTCTCCTTGTCTCCGGTGGATCTCCGCCGCCGGTCGGCTTTGCTTGTTTTGTTTTTGTTTCAATCCCTCCGCCGGTGGTGATCCGGTGCCGGTTCTCCCCGGAGGGCTGTCTATTAGATTTTTAAAACTGGCTTTCCGGGTCTTTCGTCGTCCCTGGTGGCGAAGTCTACGCCGAAAACGTGCGAAGCCTTTTTTACGTCTCGGAAGTATAAACCGATTTCAACCGGGCTTTTGTCGGTCTCCACTAAGTTACTTTGATAAACTCCGTTCTTTTCAAAACTTACATTGTATCTTTTCATGTTTTAACCCTCCTAAAATGATTTTGTGTTTTTGTTTCAAAACCTCCCGCCGGTAGCGATCCGGGCCGATCCTCTCCGGGAGGTAGTTCTTTTAGATGGCTTCTGCAAGTTTAATTAACTTGTTGAGGTTGAAACGGTCGGAAGTCTCTAAAACTTTTTCGCTCTTTTCCTTCACCATGTACCAGGTGCCGGCTTCCTGTTTTGGTGCCTGGTGTACAGTGTGGATATATTCGCCGGTGCCGTTGTAGTATTTGAAATAATACACGGTGCTAATTGTGTAGGCTTCGGCGGTCTCTTCTATAACCTTTGTTAAATTCGGGTAAGTGTGGCTTAAATTCGGGTTGTAGACGTAATTATTAACATCTACCTTGTAACCGTTGGCGGTTGTGATCCCTATAAGCTTTTTGAGATAATCCCTTTTTAAATTCCTTGACATTTGTTTGTCCTCCTTTTATTTGTTTTGGTTTTGTGGTAAAGCCTCCCGCCGGTAGTGATCCGGTGTGATCCTCTCCGGGAGGCGGTTCTTTTATGCCTGGGCGGCTAAAAGGTTGTCAATGTAATTTGCATCTATTACGAAGCTGTGAACGGTTTCGAGTTCGGGAGCGGTTTCTTTTGCTTTGGGATCTTCTGCCGGTGCTACCTGTGAAGCTGAGAAAAAAGCGGCTTCCTTCATGTAGTAATGGCCTTTGGTCTGTACTTCGTCGCCCTCCTGGGCTTTGCTTCCGTCGGCGTTTATTACTGTTGCGTTGATGCTGTCGGCCTGTTCTTTTGTGAGCTTTGCGGCTTTGCTGGTGTACATCCAAATTGTGAATTTAGCAACGGCCTTTTGTCCTTTTTGAACTTGCATCCCGAGATTTTGCCACTCCTTATATGTGTGGATGTCTTCGGTCTCTTTGATTTCGACCTCTTCGCCGGCTGGGGTGACTGCCTTTAATACCCGGCCAGTATATTTGATTTTTCCCTCTTCTGCGAGTTCCTGAGCTGCTGCGAAAATGATCTGTGCGTTTGTCATGGCTTTTATCTCCCTTCGTTTGGTTTTGGCTTCTATCCGTCGGGCGGTGTGGGTTTACCTTGTCAGCCGTCCGCCGTAGCTGTGAAGCGGTTCGTTGTTTGTTTTGATGGTCTCATAATAACACGGTTAAACAGTGTATGCAATCGGCAAAATAGACAATGTTTAACCGTGTAAATTGTGCAAGATGTACACTGTTAAACAATGCGCATTATTTATATAATAAAAGTGTGAAAAGTTAGGAGGTGAGACAATGGCAAAAACAGAAGCAAAAAGAAGAGCTGACAACAAATATAATCTCGCACACTATACCGTGTTAGGGTGCAAGATCCGAAAAGACAAAGCGGAAGAGTTTAAAAAAATGTGCCAGGATGCCGGCACAACTCCGAACGCTATTTTTTCAAAAGCCATTGACGACTTTATGACATTAAAAAATCCGGTGGAATGATCCCACCGGATTTTTATTTTTTCTTTTTATCTGATGCCGTCGCACAAACAATCGTCGTATATATTCCAGCCGGCAAAGTGCAATTTTATTATTTCGTCGTCAAAAATTTTCGGTGTGCCGTTGTCGTACATCATAGCGGTGGCAACGTCGCCGGCGTGCCAGTCTTCCACTCCTTCGTATTCCCATTCGAAGCCGTTTGCATCTGCCAAGAAAATAATATCTTCGTCCCGGTCAATCTCATAAACTATAAATGTGCGGGGGTAAAGGTTGCTTTGATCCATCTTTGGGGCGGCTGCGGTTGCCTTGGCTGTGAAGCTTGCAAAAGTGAATAATAAAGTTGCTGCAAAAAGTGCGATTTTTCTCATGGTTTTTATCTCCCTTCGTTTATATGATCTTTTTAGTGGTGGCCGGTTTAAAGGGTTGCCGGCTCCCTGGCTTGTTATGCTGTTCTTGTAAGTTGATCGTATTGATCCATAGCTGCGGAGTAAATTCTCTTTTTGATTTTTTCGACCTCTCGCCAGTCTATAAAAAAGATCTCGCCGCCGGCCTTTAAAAACTCTTCGATATTCTTAAGATTTTTCATAAGCTTGTCAGCGTCCTTGTAGTAAAGATCTACATAGCCCCTGGCGATCAATTCCAGCTCTTCTATTTGTTTTTTCGTCATTTGTTTTATCTCCCTTCTATCGTCCGCCGGTGGCGGTTGCTTGTTTGTTTTGATGGTCTCATAATAGCACGGTTAAACAGTGTAAGCAATCGGCAAAATAGACAATGTTTAACCGTGTAAAATTGTGCAAAATGTACACGGTTAAACCATAGCCCCACCACCGGCCACAAATCCCCATATAAAACCCCATGCAAAAATTTATAGAAGATCCTCCCAGGATCACACCCCCGGCACCCATCCACCCACGCCCACCACACACCCGGCAGCCCTGGCACCACATCCCACTATAGAAGAGACTCACCACCACAGCCCCCAGGATCACCCCCGGCCGCCTCTATTAGAAGCAACTCACCCAGCGCCCCCACACCACGCCCACCACCCGCAGCAGATCCACCCGCCCACACTCCCCACTATAGAAGAGACTCACCACCCCCGGCCACCCTGACCCACTCCCCACTATAGAAGCACCACACCCACCACCCGCAGCAGATCCCACCCACCACCAGCCCCACCCCAGGCACCCACTACACCCACGCCACCACAGCACCACCACACCAGCACCCACACCCACACCACCACACCCACTACAGCAGCCCCAGCACCGGCACCACACCACTACAGCAGCCCCAGCCCGGCGGCCGCCCTCCGATCCTAAGCGCCCACGCCGGCACCCGATCCCCACCCCCAGGCCTCCAGGATGGGCGTAGGTACTTCCGGGGGCCATCTGAGCCGTTGCGGGTTCGAGAGA
>JAFVGH010000164.1 GCA_017475045.1 Fibrobacter sp.
TCCTTGAAAATGAGGCCGTCCTTTACGGGGAGCATCACTTCGCCGTCTTCGTCCATGATATCCACGTCGCAGAAGGTCCAGCCGTTCACCTTGAGGGTTTCGCGGTGCTGTTCGGTAGTGTAGCGGTCGCCTTCGTACCAGGTGTTGGTCTCCACAATCTTGGAGTTGGGAACCAGTGCCTGGAATTCCTTGACCCATTCGCGAGGTAGGATATTGGGGCCGTTCTTTTCGCCGGTGTGGAGCTTGATGGCAACACGACCGGTAATGCCCTCGTTGATTTTCTTGTACAACTTGATGAGGCCTGCTGCACTCAGGTCCTTGGTGAAATAGACGTTGGAAACGTCCTTTCCGGGTTCCTTCTGTTCCATGGATTTCCCTTTCGCGAAAGCGGGTGTGAATACGGCGGAAGCGAGTGCTGCTGCGCCTGCGGTTTTTAAAAAGTCTCTTCTATCCATAAGTTTAGTGGCTAGTGGTTAGTGGTTGGTGATTAGTGGTTTGTGGCAATATAGCGCCATTTGCCTTTCGGGTCTTTCCAAAGGACTACGGCAAGCCAAATGACAAGCCCAAGGGCAACTGCAGAAAAACCGAGGAAGGCGTCATTCAGCATGTCGGCTGCGGTGGGAGTGAAAAATTCGGCACGGAGCTCGGCATATTCGAAAACGGCATCGATGAACCACATGAGGGATGCTCCCCAGTAGAGGTAACACAAAGTCGAAATTTTCATTTCATCCTTAGCTCCGGCCCTGTACCAAAATATGGTGGCGATGATGGCTGCAAATACGGTTATCAACAAAGTCATGGGAACCTCCTACTTGTCCTGGACCTTTACGGTGGCGGGTTCTGCCGAGACCATCCGGCTACGTACAAAATTCACCACTGCCCAAAATAGTGTTACGAAGGCGGCCATAGATGTGCCGACCGTCGCCATTTCATGGTAAACTTCACTCATGGCCGCAGGGTCCGTGGCTGCCGTCAGGAAAGGGTAGAAAGGCTGGATTTCGCCATGCCACAGGTGCTCAAAGGCGAGCAGGGCGGAGCCGCCCCACAGCAGGCGCGAAAGGGACTTGAGCTTTTTATAGAAGGGCTGTGCGTTGGGCGATGTCGCTTCGTGCAGGACCTTGCCTTCGGCGACGGCTTTTTGACTGCGGTGCTCCAAAACGATGTTTACGATAGTGACAATGGCAGCTTCTGCTGCTGGCACGACAAAACAGCACATAAAATCTCCTTTTGAATAGGTTCTATAAGAAATATAATGTCTAGAGTTAACTCTAGGTGTATGACTTTTTTGAAAAAAAATTTGAAAATTTTTATTTAGAGTTGACTCCAACTCTATCATTTGGACGAAAATAATTATATTTTGTTAATATGAGTTACTCCATAGGCGAAGTTGTCAAGAAAACTGGGCTTTCGGCCCATACCCTACGCTACTACGAAAAAGAGGGCCTGCTTCCCTTTGTTAAGAAAAACGCTTCGGGCATGCGGGCCTACAGCGACGAAGACCTTCGCTGGCTTACCATGATTGAATGTCTCAAGGATTCGGGATTACAAATCAAGGAAATCCGCCAATACATCGAGTGGTTCAACGAGGGCGATTCAACGCTTTCCCAAAGGCTGTCCCTTTTTGAACACCGCCGCAAGATTCTTGAAAAGGAAATGGCCCGCCTTACAGTGGTCATGAACAAGATCCGCTTTAAGGAACTTCTGTATCGGGAAGCCGTTCGGGTGGGCAACCTAGATGTCGCCTCCAACGAAAGACGGTTCAAATATCTGAAGAAAAAGTTGTTCGAGTCCCCGGACGATTTTGACAAGTAGAATTTTAATAAAGAAACTTTTTTACAACAAAGGAATTTATTATGAAGGTTATTTTATTCAATGGCAGCCGTCGCGAAAAGGGTTGCACATACACGGCGCTGAGCCTCGTGGCTGGTGAACTCAAGGCCGCAGGCATCGAGACGGAAATTTTCTTCGTGGGAGGTCGCGTGCTGAAGGGCGAAACCGATGCCGTGGTTCACGAAGCCAAGGAAATTCTGAAGACGGCAGATGCTGTCGTTTACGGCTCCCCGGTGTACTACGCTTCCCCCAGCGGCGAGATGCTGATGTTCTTGGACAGGCTTTACGGTATTGCCGAAGCGGAACTGCTTTTTAAGCCGGCTGCAACCGTTGCTTCCGCCCGCCGCGCAGGGACCAGCGCTACGCTTGATGCGTTGAACAAGTATCCGGCATTTGCGCAGCAGCCCATGGTGGCGTCGCGCTACTGGAACATGGTCCACGGTTCTAGTCCCGAAGATGTGCTGAAGGACGAGGAAGGCGTGCAGATTATGAAGGAACTGGGTCGCAATATGGCGTGGATCCTGAAGAGCATCGAAGCGGGTAAGAAGGCTGGCGTGGTGCAGCCTGTAGCCGAAAAGAAAATTTTCACGAACTTTATTCGCTAGAATGGGAACGATGCGCTTGCGTTTTGCAAAGAACAAGAAACTCATGATTACGGCGATTATTTTATCGACCCTTTTTATTCTGGGAACCGTTGGCGTACTGTTCCTAAACCAAGCAAAATTTGGGCGTATTCCGCAAGGCAAACGCCTTGAACGCATCAAGCAGTCACCACATTACGATGGCCAGAAGTTCGTGAATGACGAAAAGACTGTCACAATGACGGGCGATAAGAACTTGTTTGAAACGACGCTTGAATTCTTGTTCGGCAAAAGGTCGCAAACCGTTCCCGATACAGCGCTGACGGTCGTCAAAACGGACTTGAAATCGCTGCCGCAGGACCTCGATTGGATTGTATGGTTTGGACATTCTTCGTATCTGATGAACTTATCCGGGAAAAAGATTCTTGTGGATCCCGTGTTTTATCAGGGTTCGCCAGTAAGCTTTGTGAACAAGATGTTCAAGGGAACAGATGTTTACAAACCTGCCGACATGCCGGATATCGATTACCTGGTGATTTCACACGATCACTGGGATCATTTGGATTATCAGGCCGTGAAGGAACTCGAACCACGCGTAAAGTGTGTGGTGACGGGGCTTGGTGTGGGTGAACATTTTGAATACTGGGGTTACCCCGTCGAGAAACTTGTGGAACTCGATTGGTGGGATTCTACCGATCTGAGTGAAGGTTTTAATGTGACGTCGACTCCGGCAAGGCATTTTTCGGGTCGTGGAGTAAGGCCGAATAAAACGCTCTGGTCATCGTTTGTGTTCAAGACGCCGAAACGTACCGTTTGGATTGGCGGTGATAGCGGTTATGGCGGGCATTTCAAGAAGATTGGCGAAAAATTTGCAGATATTGACCTCGCCATTCTCGAGAACGGGCAGTACAATGAAGATTGGAACCAAATTCATACATTGCCCGAACAGCTCAGTAAAGAAATGCTGGACTTGAATGCAGACCGCTACATGACGGTTCACCATTCCAAGTTCTGCTTGGGTTACCATACGTATTTTGAACCGCTCGAAAACGCGAAACGCGCCGCTCAGGAATCAGGAAAACCTATGCTTATGCCGCAAATGGGCGAGGTTGTTTATTTGGAATAATACGGACA
>JAFVGH010000165.1 GCA_017475045.1 Fibrobacter sp.
ATGCCCACGAGAACCATCAGGAAAGACGGATTCTTCATCTTGGTAGGGTCAATCTTGTCCCGGAGCTTGATGAGCGTCTGGGCACCTTCGTTAATGAGGCCCTCTCCGCCAATCTTGATCTCGATAAGGCCGTAACTGCCGTCACGCAGATGAACGATGGCATCACATTCCAATCCTTCAGAATCACGGTAGTGATATACTTCTCCAAGAAGTCCGGAAGCATAAGTCCGGAGGTCACGCACGGCCAGTCCCTCAAAGTGAAGGCCGAAGGTATTGAAGTCCGACAGCAGATCACCCGGTCCGATGCCCAGGGCGGCAGTCCCGATGGACGGATCTGAGTAGTACCTGGTATTGGTTGTACGGATGGCGGTCTTGGACCGGAGGTTGGGGTTCCAGGCCTTGGATTCCTCAATCACAAAGAGTTTCCGGAGAGCCTCAATATAGGCAGAAACGGTTTCCGCATCCATCCCTTTAGGCTCGTTGGCCTGCATGTCGGCGGCAATGGTCTCGTAAGGGGCCTGTGAAGCCACGTTCCTGGCATAGGAACGCATCAACTGACGAACACGCTCCGGATTGCGGCGGACCTTGTCCACCACGCGGTTCATATCCTTCTTGGCCACAGAATCCACATAATCGAAAGCCTGGTCCAGGGCAATGTCTTTTTCCAAATCTATCGCAGCCGGCCAGCCGCCACGGCAGAGGACGAATGCAAGGTCTTCACGGGAGAGACTGCTTTTGGCATAAATCTTCTCCGGAGCATTGAAGAGTTCCTTCAGACTGATGGCGCCGTTGGATTCTCCGGATTCATAAAGCGCCATCGGGCGCATCTTCACCCAACCGTACCGGCCAGTACCGGAGTGGCGCATCTTCTTATTCTCTTCCTGCTCTTCTTCGTCTTCTTCCTCTTCTTCAACGGGCACGGATGAACCAGTCAGGATGTAATGGCCGTTACCGGGACGATGGTCCACGTCAAATCGGATGGTATCCCAAAGTTGCGGGGCTATCTGCCACTCGTCAAGCAGACGCGGATGCTCTCCTTCCAGCAACTCCTGAGGAGCCAGATCTGCTTTGAGGAGGTTTTCTTTCACCTTCTTGGGGTCATCCATATAGATGACGCTCTTGGCCTGCTGTTCGGCGGTAGTTGTCTTGCCGCACCACTTGGGACCTTCAATGAGCACGGCACCTTTACCAGCGAGTTTTCTCGCAAGGACTGAGTCGGCTATTCTGGGTTTGTATGTATCCATATCCTGTGTCTTTGGATGCAAAGATACAAAAAACCGGAGATTGTGGAAAAATTTTTCCGGAAATTATTGGAAATAAAAACCGACAAATAGTGGAATTGTTTTCCGATGTATATTAAATACCGCCGCCCTCCCACTCCGAGAGGATGGCAGTTCGTATAGCCAGAGAGTGCATCTACTTCTTTATTGCAATATACCCGCTCTCATCAATCATATCCGCGCCCTTCTGGGTAAAAAGGAATTGGTAGAGTTTATACGCCATACTCTCATGGTCTTCCGTCTTACGAACTGCCGCGTAAATACTGGATACGAAAGGATACTTGTTGGATCTCAATGATTCCTTGCTGGGGGCCACGCCGTCGATGGAAATCATATCGACCATCATTAAATCGCGGACCATTGCCGTGCAGTAGAAGAAAGGCGTGTAACCGATGCCATATTCATCGGCCTCAAGTTGTAGGTAGGGCGATGCCATCTGTGAGCCGATAATCTCATACATATAGGTCTCTTCGGTCCCGTCAATCATTTTCAGTCCATCCATAACCAGGGTTTCCATCTTCTCCTGGCTGCCGGAATCCGCATTGCGGATGTAAGGGGTAATAGCATGGTCCACCCCGCCGACCTCTTTCCAGTTGGTAATCTCACCAGTATAGATTTTCCGAACCTGGTCCGAGGTCAGGTTCTTGACGGGATTCTTTGGATTGACGATAAACACAAGGGCATCGATAGCCAATGGAGCCGTCTCCAACTCTACACCCAGCTCTACCGCAGACACCATCTCATTTCTGGAAATATCCCGGCTGGCGATAATCACGTCCGACTTGCCCTCGATGAGATTCATATAGGCTCCGTGCGTGCCGCTGCAAAGATTCTTACTCTGATAATCGTTCAGGGAGAATGGCGCTTTTTCAGAGTACAGATCCGGATTAATAACATAGACCCTTCCGCCCAACCAGTCCTGTTCCCATTTGTAAGGAACCCCAAGCAGCTTGTAGGCCACAAGGTCGCGTGCAGGCTTTGTACTTGTGGAGCAGTCCGTTAGCGGCCAGTCTTCCAGTTTGATGTCTTTCAAGTCCCCTTCGGGACTATCGATGCCATTACATCCGCAAACTATCAACGACAGCAATGCTGCGTAACTCATAATGTGCAACAACTTTTTCATACCGATATAACCCTCGTTATCTCTTTAACATACACCTTCACATCCATCGCCTTCCCGCCCTTCACGACAGCCCCGGCCCTGGTCTCCTCCAGCAGAGAAAATTTTATCATTTGAATATTGATATTGTTTATTTCTTTTCGGAGCTCGTCTATTTTTTTATTGCCAAGTTCTAATGCTTCTATCTCCTGCCATTCATAGAGGCTATTATATGCCATACATCCGATAAGAATGGA
>JAFVGH010000166.1 GCA_017475045.1 Fibrobacter sp.
AGTTCAAGGCTGAACTTGAAAAATATCTGGAATGGTTTTGCTCGAAACGGATAAAGGTCGGGCTTAACGGAATGAGCCCCGCAGACTATCGGAAACTATATTTAGACAAACAACCTGTCTAAATTATTGTCCGCATCCCCAAAATCGACCTCAAGTTGGGTTCGTTTTACCCTAGTTGCCCGGGCAGCACGAGCTTTTCCTTCGGCGGGAATTCCGCGTCGTACTTCTCGAACGCCTCGGGGTTGCGCATGGCAACAAAGTACGGTTCGGGGTCGCGGTAACTGCCGGTGATTCCGTCGAGAAATCCTTCTTGCAGTTCTTTGCAGAGGAAGTAAGGCGCGTCGCTTTCGGGGTCGTCGGTGTAGCGGATTCCCCTGGTGCTCGCGATCACAAAGCCGCTCTTGCCGTAGAACGCGATGTTCCCGCAAATCAAGAGGCAGCCCGCGCCCATCTCGGCGGCAATTCGCATGGAATGGTCGAGCAATGTTTTTCCGTATCCCTTGCGCTTGTAGTCGGGGCGGATGCTGATGGGCCCGAAGGTCATCATGCGGATTTTGCGTCCGTCGTCGGCGTCGATGTGCGACCACGCGTACATCACGTGCCCGATGATCTCGCCGTCCAATTCTAGCACGAGCGAGAGTTCCGGCACAAAGTCGGGCTCGCTCCTGTAGCAGTGCAGCACGTAATGCTCGGTGCATCCGGGACGGTACACGTTCCAGAAGGCTTCGCGGGTAAGGTTTTCGACGGTCTAAAAAACAAAATTTTGCCAAACGCACAGCAAAATGTCCCGATAAATGTCCCCATAATTGTCAAAACATGTCACTCCATGAAGTTATATTTATAGACGGAGGTACAAACATGACAGCTCAGGTTCCCGAAAAGCTCATTATTGACGGAAAAAGGAAAAGTATGGCCTTTTGCCCGCCTATCCCCGACAGCCCGGACATCATAACACCTGTACCCGACGAAGAGGTAAATGCCGCCATCAAGGCAGGCAAACTCGATAGTGTCATCTGTTCTACTGCCTGCTGGAGAGGCTATATCGGCACGTGGGAAATCAAGGAAGGCAATTTTTTCTTAAAGAAATTGGTCGGCTGCATCAAATTGGCCCAGAGTAAACCTATTCATGCCACGTGGTTTACCGGAGTCATAAGGATTCCGCAGGGCAAGCTGCTCCATTATGTACACATGGGGTTCGGCTCCCTCTACGAAAAGGAACTCCACATAAAGATCGAGGCGGGCGTTGTCACCAAGCAACGCGTTATCGACAATGCCGAAAGAATCGAGAAACTGAAGAACATGGCGCCAGGCGAACAATTTCTAGAGGGCTTTTGCAATATGCCCGGGCTAGAAAACCATTTCTTCGGCGACGATTGGTGATAATTCGGAGTTACCCGCTGACTTTCTTCACGAATTCGCGGCAGGTGGCCTCGGGGTCGGCCTGGCCAAATATGGCGCTGCCTACCACGAACACGTTGGCGCCCGCTTCCTTGCAGGCGAGAATGTTGTCCAGCTTCACGCCGCCGTCAATCTGGATATCCAGTTCCGGCTTCAGCTGGCGCAGTTCGCGGATCTTGTCCAGGCAATAGGGAATCAGGCTCTGGCCGCCAAAGCCGGGGTTCACCGACATGATAAGCACCATATCCACGATGTCCAGCACCCACTTGATGCTTTCCAGGGGAGTTGCCGGGTTGATGGCCACGGCGGGCTTTACGCCCAGTTCCTTTATCTGGTGCAGCAGGCGGTCCAGGTGGTTGGTGGTTTCGGCGTGCACGCTGATGATGCTTGCCCCCGCCTTCGCAAATTCGCCCACGTACTTTTCGGGATTCTCGATCATCAGGTGGCAATCCAGCGGGAGCTTGGTGCCCTTGCCCACGCAGGCCGAAATGCCCGGACCAAAGCTGATGTTGGGCACAAAGTGTCCGTCCATGATGTCCAGGTGCACAAGACCCGCGCCGCCGTTCTCGATGGCCTTGAGGCCCTTGCCCAGTTCCAAAAAGTTCGCGTTCAACACGCTGGGAGCGATAATTTGCTTTAGACTCATGCCCCAAATATAGGAAAGTTCGCGAAAAAACCAGCGCATTCGTTCCCAAAAAGAAAACCCCGGACCTGATTTCTCAAGTCCGGGGCTTTCAGCGGGAAGGGCGAGATTCGAACTCGCGATAGGATTAAGTCCTATACGTCCTTAGCAGGGACGCGCCTTCGGCCAGCTCGGCCACCTTCCCATCTTGGGGGACTCCAATTTTACATAAAAATCTGCGTTTTTTCAAGGGTGAACGCTTAAAATTGCCCAAAAAAGCCCGCCAAAAAAGCTAAATTGGGGCCATAATGGCGCGGCTTTTAAAGAAATTACTCAAGATTTTGGCGGCATTTGCCCTGGTGGGCCTCATCTGCTGCATCCCCCTCTACATCGTCGTTTTCAAGATTTTGCCCGAAAAGGACCCGGACAACCAGTTCAACCGTCGCACAATCTTGCAGGTGCTCTCCGGCGAGACCCGCGTGTTCTACAACGACGGCAACGAGCTTTTGGGGGCCTTCTTTGATGCTAACCACCGCGTGTATGTGCCCTATGGCGACATTCCGGTGAACGTGGTGAATGCCCTGGTGGCCGCCGAAGACGCCGGCTACTGGACCCACGACGGTTTCAGCCTGTACGGTTTTACCCGCGCCATGGTCTCTAACCTGAAAAGCGGGCGCATGCGTCAGGGCGGCTCTACCCTGACCCAGCAGGCGGTCAAGAACATCTTTGGCCGCGAGGAGCGCTCCGTCAAGGAAAAGTTCAAGGAACTGCTGAACGCGCTGCGCATGGAAAAGCATTTCTCCAAAGAAGAGATCCTGGAGTTCTACCTGAACCAGTTCCATGTTTCGGGTACGGGCAAGGGCGTGGCCATTGCCGCACAGTATTTCTTCAACAAGGAACTTAAGGACCTGACCCTTGCCGAATGCGCCTTTATCGCGGGTTCCGTGAAGGGCCCCTTCAACTACGACCCGTTTATCCAGCGTAGCAAGGAACGTCGCGACCGCGCTCTCGCTCGTGGTGCCGAACGCCTGCAATATGTGCTCGGCCGCATGGTAGAAGAGGGCTACATCGAGCAAGAAGACATGAACAAGGCACTGGCTCAGCCGCTGGAATTTAACCACGGCAACTTCCGCTTTACCATGAGCACCACTCTGGAACGCTTGGAAGAACGCCTGGACAGTGACTTTTTCAGGGAGCTTTTCGACGGCGAGGGAATCGACGACTGGCGCAAGGCCCAGCTCGAAATCGTGACCACTCTGGACGCCCGCAGCCAGGATGCCGCCAAGCGTGCGTTGCAGACCAACATCAGCAACCTGCAGATGCAGCTGGGCGGGTTTATGCTGCCCAAGGCCCAGTTTGCCAACAAGGCCCAGAGTGCCCGCAAGGGCGACTACCTGTACGGTGCGGTGGACAGCGTCTACTTTAACGACAACGGCAAGCTTAAGTCCCTGACCTTGAGTTTCGGTCAGCTGAAGGGTGTGGTCACGGAGGCCGCAGTCAAGGAATTTGCAACCCAGGTGGGTGGCGACGTGAACAAGATTCTCGCCTCGCAGTTGAAGCCCGGTGCCATCCTCTTGGTGAGCGTGCTGGATGAAAAGTTGATTGACGGTTACGCTCCCTGCAAGATTGAAACAGAACCTGTGCTGCAGGGTGCCCTGGTGGCTATCCAGAACGGCAAGGTGGTGGCAAGCCAGGGCGGCTTCCACAATACGGGTTACGACCGTAGCTTCAAGGCGGTGCGGCAGTTGGGTTCCAGCTGGAAACCTCTGCTCTATGCGTTGGCCTTGCAACACCATTGGAACTACATGGACGAGCTGGAGAACGAGTTCAACGTGTTCCAGTATGTGAACCAGTTCTATTTCCCGCGGCCCGACCACAAGAACAAGGGCGACGTGGTGACCATTGCCTGGTCGGCCACCCGTTCCGAGAATATCGCCAGCATCTGGCTTTTGGAACACCTGCTGGACAAGCTTGACCAGAACGAGTTTGCCGAAGTGGCGGCTCAGAACGGCTTTGCCCAAGAGGCCGACGAAGACCGCAGGGCTTATTTCGAGCGGCTCCGCGACAATTTCGGGCTTATCATGAAAGAAGATGTCAAGCGGGAAATCGAGTTTACTCGTGCCCGGGATGCCCTTGCCGAGCGTTACAGGCTGGAGGGCAAGTCCGCCAAGGCCCGCGCCGTGCTGAACCTGCGTTACGGGACCTTCACCGATGACGGTATCAAGCAAGCCAAAAAGGATGAGACCCTCATCAAGTACCTGAAGCACAACTACAAGAATTACGCCGAGGTGCTCCGTTCCCGCGAAGCCAAGAGCCTGGATCCCGATGTAGAGGCAACGCTCCCGCCCATGGATTCTGTTGTGCTGTTCCCGGATTTCAGCCTGGCCGATTTCAAGCGGCTCACCACCATGATGGAGCCTGTGGATTCCGAGAAGGACTACCTGGATGCCGAGCAGATCCGCTACTGGCCTGATTTCCGCAGGGCCCTTTCTATGGCAGAATACGCCCGCTTCGCCACCGAGATCGGTATCCATCAGAAACTCCAGAAGGTGTTCAGTATGCCTCTGGGCGTGAACGAAATTACTCTGGGTGAAATCAGCACTGCCTACCAGACATTGCTCACGGGCAAGGTGTTCAAGTGCCTTGATGGCGAATGGACCGACCCCTGCTTCATCAAGGAAATCAAGAACCGCGATGGTCGTGTGATTTTCAGGAACGAGATGGAAAGCAAGCAGGTGCTTTCGGATACGGTGACTTCCCAGATGGCGGTGATGCTTCGCTCCGTGTTTACCAATGGTACGGCCCGCAGCCAGGTCAACAACCTCTCCGTTTCTAGCGAAGACCGCTCTACTACGCTCCGGTTCCCCGTGATGGGCAAGACGGGTACCACAAACGATTACCGTAACGTGGCCTTCTTGGGGGCGCTCCCGACCTACGTAGACGAGAAGAACGGCATAGCGCTGGATTCCGTGGTGGCTATCGGAAGCTACGTGGGCTTCGACGACAACAAGCCTCTAAAGTCTGGCCGCACCCGCATTGCAGGCGCTTCGGGCGGTCTTCCGCAATGGGCGTCTTTTGCCAAAGAAGAAATCGGCATTCAGGGCATTCCCGAACATATCGACTTCTTCGACATTTCCATGCTGGCCACAGGCGAGGTTCCGCTGGTGCTCCCCAACGAACGTGGCGAGCTGAGCGTAGATCCCATGACTGGCCTTGTGGTTTCTAGTTCCGACAGTACCGGTGGACGTCCGCTCCCGTGGCTAGAGGTTCCCGGCTTCCGCGAAGCCGTGGCCCAGGCTTCTACTGAGGGCGCTGCTGATCAACCGCAGGCCGGGCCTACATCTGAACTTTCCATCGTCCCTGTCGAAGAGAATGCTGCACCGGCACAGACCGAAGCTGTGGCTGAACAGTCCGGCACTGCCCCGACAACGGAGCAATCCGCACCGGCTGCTGAACAACCTGCACCTACGGCAGAGCAATCTGCACCCGCACCTGCTGCCGAACAGCCCGCTGTTCCAGAAAGCAAGCCTGCCGCCGCCATGCCCAAGGACGACGACTGGGATCTGCCTGCCGACCTGGATGGAAACAACGCCTTTGTCCCGCTGGAAGCGGGGGAGTAACCTATGATTCGCCTCATAGCTAGTCTTTCATTTCTCTTGATGCTTGCCGCTTGCGCAGGGACGGTCCCTGCACCTTCCACTACGGAATCCACTCCTGCAGCCGCACCTTCTACACCTGCGGCACAGGCCCCTGCACAGGCCTCTGCGCCTTCCGCCGAACAGCCCCAGACTACTGCGCCGTTTGCCTCTGCTTCTGAATCCCAGGTGCTTTTCAACTCCCAGCAGCTGGACAACTATCGCCTGGCCACTCCGGAGAACACCCCCGCTTCTCAGCAATTCAGCGCAGCTCAATCCAGCAATCAGCCCGGCTCACAAACAGCTTCTCCCGCCGACGCACAAACGTCGCAATATCCGCCTGACCCTTACATGGCATTCCCGGCCCTTGTTGATGAGGTTTTCGCTTTCGCCGACTCCCTTTACCGTGCAGGTTTCACTGATTCCGCAACCGCCTACCTGGAACGTTTCCGCGTCATCAAGCCTCTCTGGCTCCAGTGGGAAAAACGGGCCGATTCCCTGCTGAACGAATTCGGCAAGACCCGCGCTGAAAAGTCCAAGCAGTTCGACCCCATGGTGCTCAGAATCCAGAACATGAACCGCGCACAGTCCGCCTACAGTCTGGTCAAGGAAACCGCCGACAGCCTCATAGCGCTGAATCCCGGCGATTCTCTGGTGGCCTGGGCAGGCGAACAGAAAAAGCTGGCCTACAGCAACACCTTGCAAAAAGCCCGTCGTGACCTTGCCGAAATCAGGGCCCTTGCAGAAGGCCGCGCCGAATTCAATGCCGCCCAAGAGAAGCTGAAGGAATTCCAGTTGCGTTACCGTGATTTCGAGGACTCCCTGCAAACCGCAGCTCTTGCAGCCCGCATTCAGGAACTGGCCGCCGTCGCCGATTCTGTGGCCAAGAATTATTGGGCCTCTCACGACCCGGCACAGGCCCTTGCCCAGGCCGACACCTTAAAGAATCAGGAAAAATTCCCCGAGGCCAAGGATCTTTTGAACAAGTTAATGTTCAGCAACCTACGTCAACAGGCTCTGGAAAAATACAATGCCCTGGCCGATGCCTACTGCAACAAGCAGAGAAAGATCACCAGCCAGCTCTTCACCAAGGCCCAAAAGCAGAAGGACCCTCAAAACAAAAAGTCCCTGCTGCAAGACGCCATCGATTCCCTGGACAATTGCCTAGTGGAATATCCCGACTACAGCCAGAAGCAGAAAGTCATTGACAACAAGGACTTCTTGCAGAAGGAACTGTCGAAATGATAGATTCCGCCTGGTGGGAATACGGACAGTATCCGGCCTTCTTTATCCTGGGCGCAGTTGTTAGCCTCATCAACAGCATCGCCGGTGGCGGAAGCACGCTGAGCCTCCCCATCATGATATTCCTCGGCATGCCTGCCACGGTAGCGAACGGCACCAACCGAATCGGGCTCATCATCGGAAACATCAGCTCCGTTGCAAATCTCGCCCGTCACGGCTACCTCAACAAGAAAATTTTCTTCCAGCTCCTGATTCCCACCGTCATTGGAGCAAGCATCGGCATTTGCTTTTTGGTCCGCATCGGCGACAAGGCTTTCCAGGCCCTTCTCGCTGTGGTCATCTGCCTGGTGGTGGTCATGAGCCGCCTCCGCAAAGACATTTTCGGCAAGCCTCCTGCAACGCCCCCTACTAAGCTCACTTGGAAAGGTGCCCTCGGTTTTATCGCTGTCGCCATCTACGGCTGCATCGTTCAGGTGGGTGTTGGCTTCGTCCAAATTTTCAGCCTCACTCGATACACCGGTCTCGATCCCATTCACGTGAACGCCCTCAAGAATGCCCTCACCACCGTGTTCCTCTGCATGAGCACCATCGCTCTTGGAATCGCGGGCAAGATCGACTGGCCCATCGCCATCATCATGGCTGCGGGCGCATGGTTCGGCGGCTACTGCGGCAGTTTCTTACAACGAAAAAAAGGCAACAAGTTCATCGAGAACTTTATCAGCGTCTGTAGCATCGCCCTCGCGATTTACCTGGTCGTAGACTTGGTAGTTTAGTTTGTACAAAATACAACGTTGTCTGTACTGAGCCTTTTCTTTATTTGGCCCCTATCATAGCGCCACGCACATCAATGACCGAATCCGCTGCCCCACTCCTGTCATCCCCGTGCAGGCGGGGATCTGCCATCCGCCCCCCCCCTATCTATATATTATGCAACAAGTTACATATACACTCGCTTTGTTGATAGATTGTTGATAAGGTGGTTCTAAAGCGGGGTTGATGCGGCTGAAGACCTGTTTTCCCGTAAAAAGCAAAAAAAAACAGAATTTTTTTGCCAAAAACCCTTGACGATGGCGGAAAATTGTTCTATAATTGGCCTCACCCTCGGAAAGGGGGTACGGAGGCCCGAGAGGCCACTGGGAAGATTGAAGGAATCGGAGATGTGCTTAGTGACGGGTCCAAGAAACATTCTTGGAAAGTCAATCAATACGAACGTGATTAAGTAACGGGACCAAGACTTTGAAAATTAATGAAGAGTTTGATCCTGGCTCAGAACGAA
>JAFVGH010000167.1 GCA_017475045.1 Fibrobacter sp.
GAACCCGCGACCTACGGATTAAAGGTCCGTTGCTCTACCGACTGAGCTAAGAACGTATAAGTGGTGCACAGAGCGAGATTTGAACCCGCATGCCTTTTGGGCACCAGTTCCTGAGACTGGCTTGTCTACCGTTCCAACATCTGTGCGTGTGGCGGAGTGAGAGCGGCTCGAACGCTCAAACACATTTCTGCGTCTCCTCCTTAGCAGGGAGGTCCCTTACCTGTTAGGGTATCACTCCATAACGATGGCGCTGGGAGGAGGTGTCGATCCCCACGGCAATTCTGCCGCCCACGGTTTTCAAGGCCGGTCCCGGAGCCGTCCGGGATCACCCAGCATTTTTGGCGCAGTGTGAAGGAATTGAACCTTCGCAGGTCTTTCAACCTGGCTCCCGCTTTCCAAGCGGACCCATTACCACTCTGGCAACACTGCAAATTGGCGCGGAACAGAGGTGTCGATCCCCACAGCATAATTGCTGCCCACAGCTTTCGAAACTGGTGCCGGAGCCGTCCGGCGTTGTTCCGCATGGAGGTTCCAGACTGAATCGAACAGTCGTCTCCTGGGTTGCAGCCAGGCGCCTTTCCACTTGACTATGGAACCATGTGGCACCGAATCAAGGATTTAAACCGCGATCTCCCGAGTCAAAGTCAGGCGTGCTGCCATTACACCAATTCGGTATGTGGTGCGAGAGGCGGGCTACGATCCCGCACGCTCTTTCAAGCACCAGGGTTTGAGCCTGGCCCGTCTGCCAGTTCCAGCACTCTCGCATTTCGAATGGTACCTGCGGAGGGAGTCGAACCCTCAATCCTTGTGGTATCCGGGTTTAAACCGGATGTGTATTCCCAATTCCACCACGTAGGCTTATCAGGCCTCTGCGCAGCCGGCGCCATGGGAAGCCGATGACCGGCTGCGCATCCCTGTGATTCTTGGTGACCTCTGTGAGACTTGAACTCAACATTACCAGATTGAGAGTCTGGCGTCCTTGCCGATTAGACGAAGAGGCCAAATGGCAACCCCGACGGGACTCGAACCCGCGATCTCCTGATAGACAGTCAGGCGCGTTAGCCATCTGCACTACGGGGCTGTGTTGTGGCTCCAGATCATGGATTTGAACCACGACCTCCTGAGTCAGAGTCAGGCGTGCTGCCGTTACACCAATCCGGAATATGGTGATCCCTGCGGGATTCGAACCCTGCATTGCTGCCTTGAAAGGGCAGTGACCTGGCCTGTTAGTCGAAGGGACCTTGTCAGCTCTGTTGCCAGAGCTGGTTATTTGTTATGCGGGGATTCGGAGTTGCTGTTCAATTTGAAAAATCAAAATATCATCGATCTTCACTCCGAATACGGCTGCGAGAACTACAAGATTATCTACAGTCGGCAATGCTGTTCCACGCTGCCACTTGTAGATGGCCTGCGGCGTGCTGAAGCCGAAGATGTCCTGGAGATCCTTCACCGTCAAGCCCGCGTTAATCCGCAAGCGAGTAATATTGTTTCCGGTTGCGGTCATATTAATGACCGGAATACGATTCATTTTATTTACGCTCCTGTTCCGGCACTGAGCCGGAAAGACGCCGACTTAGTTGGCCTTTTTGAAATTGATGGTGTTCAGAACTTCGATGATTTCGTCGACATCTTCATTCAGGATGAAGAAGTCTGATAATGATTTGGGATCCATAGCAATTAGCATAGATGATTCTCCTATTTGAACGTGAAAAGGCCGCCTGCCTCATACAAGGCAAGCGGCCAAAGAAAATCTGATTCTTCCCGGGCGGGGTTATGAGATCACATAGCCATGCTTCTTTGCCTTATATGAGCGCACGAAGAGACGGTCCAGATAATCAAAGCTGGACTGGAGTTCCTTGTGCTCTTTGCATGACAAAGTGAAGCGAACTGTGATCATTTCTTTTTCCTTTCCGGGCATTGCCCTGTTTTCTGGCGATACTATACCACGCTTATTGAGGTTTGTAAAGAAACCTGTAGTATAAAATTTGGGACAGGGACTATTGTCTCAGGAGGCTGAGCGCTTCTGGAGTGGCAGCCACCAGGTGAACCCAAATGCAAGGCATTTTGCCAGACCTTCTATCTTTGAAAGTCCGTTTTCTTTTGCGACTTTACGGCCAACATGGAAGTATTCAAAAGTATGGAGTGCGAGCAGAATCAAAAGAGGAAGCAGTTTCTTCTTTGCGGCAAGTGCCGCAAAGCCAGCGTATAAGGCCACACAGATCGGTTTTCCATATTGTTTTGTGATTTTCAGAAACATGATAATTCCTCCGTGATGATAAATACAGCCGATTACACAAACTTAAACAGATTCAAGCCTGTTACTTCTTCGTCCAGCTCGCGCTCGACATTCCCTTCGATCTTTCGGACAATCATCTCACAGGTAGCAGATATCCGGCACTCGTTGAGATGACCGCCGATCACGCTCATATCCTCCCGGCACAGATTGATGTGAAGATGCAGATAGGTCTTGCCATTTTTC
>JAFVGH010000015.1 GCA_017475045.1 Fibrobacter sp.
ATGGTGGTGCCAGATTCGCCCGGCTTGTGAGAGTCCATCCAAGCCTTGAGCTCAGCGGATTCACGGTTCTTGAAGTAGTCAACCACAGAGAGGAAGATCTTACGGTTGTTCTGATCGATTTCGGTCACAACGGCCGGAACTTCGTCGCCAACCTTGAATGCATCGGCAGGAACCTTGATGTATTCAGCGGTGAGCTTAGAAACCGGGATGAAGCCTTCGATACCGTCAGCGAGCTCAACCACGACACCGCGGTCCAGCATGCGAACGATCTTGCCCTTCACTTCGGCGTCCACGGGGTATGTGGTTTCCACAGAATCCCACGGATCTTCGGTGAGGTGCTTCATGGACAGAGAAATGCGACGCTTTTCCTTATCGACGGCGAGCACGACGCATTCAACCTTGTCACCCTTCTTGACCATTTCGTTGGGGTGAGTGATCTTCTTGGTCCAGGACATGTCAGAAACGTGGATGAGGCCATCAACACCTTCCTTGATTTCGACGAAGGCGCCGAAGGAAGCGATGTTGCGGATTTCACCAACCACGCGGGCACCCGGGGGAAGTTCGGTTTCGATAGAATCCCACGGATCGGATTCGAGCTGCTTCATGCCGAGAGAGATACGTTCTGCATCTTCTTCAACCTTGAGAACAACAGCTTCGACTTCCTGACCAACGGTGAGGATTTTGGACGGGTGCTTGACATGCTGAGTCCAGGACATTTCGGAAACGTGGATGAGGCCTTCAACACCGCTATCCAGTTCAACGAATGCACCGTAATCGGTAATGGAAACAACCTTACCCTTAACGATAGCGCCTTCCGGATAACGTTCGGCGATATCCTTCCACGGATGGGGCTTAAGCTGCTTCATGCCGAGAGAGATACGTTCCTTCTTGTCGTTGAAGTCGAGAACCATAACTTCGACTTCCTGGCCGAGCTGGAGCAATTCGGTCGGGTGGTTGATGCGCTTGTAGCTCATGTCGGTGATGTGGAGGAGGCCGTCTACGCCGCCCAGGTCAATGAATGCTCCGAAGTCGGTGATGTTCTTGACGATACCCTTGCGGACCTGACCCTTCTCGAGAGTTTCGAGAACGTCGCCACGTTGCTTGTTGCGTTCTTCTTCGAGAACTACACGGCGAGAAACGACGATGTTGCGGCGGGCCTTGTTGACCTTGATAACCTTGAGGTCGAATTCCTGACCGATGAGGGCGTTGATATCCGGGATCTGACGGAGGTCGATCTGGGAACCCGGGAGGAAAGCGTCGATGCCGAACAGGTCGACAACCACACCGCCCTTGATACGCTTGGTGAGCGTACCGCGCACGACTTCGTTGTTTTCGAAAGCGGCGTGGATGCGGTCCCACACGCGCACGAAGTCGGCCTTCTGCTTGGAGAGGATGAGACGTCCGTCCTCATCTTCCAGCTTTTCGACAAACACTTCGATTTCGGAACCGATTTCGAGGGAGTCCGTGTCCTTGAATTCAGCACGGTCGATGACACCTTCGGACTTGTAGTTCACGTCGATCAAGACTTCCTGGTCGTTCACCTGGCTAATCTTACCGGTGACCAGCTTGCCCTGTTCGAGGCAATCCATACCGGCATAAACGTCGGCGTTCTGCTTGCGGAAGTCGGGGCTGCATTCGCCCTGAGCGGCGAGGATTTCAGCGAGATCTTCTTGAGTTCCGAATTTGAGATTTTGAGACATATTGTTTAGTTGGGTTGTGGAACAAAAAATTCAGGCTACGCCACTACACCTACGTAGTCGAGAATCTTTTGAACCTGTTGTTGGATTGAGATGTGTGTAGTGTCAATTTCGATAGCATCATCCGCCTTCTTCAAGGGGGCGTTCGCGCGGGAGGAGTCCAGACGATCCCGTTCAGCGAGATTTTCCAGGACTTCTTCGTAAGTTACCTTTTCACCCTTTTCAAGGAGTTCCTTGTAGCGGCGTTCGGCCCGGACCTTCAGGTCCGTGACCATGAAAAACTTGTACTTGGCATCGGGGAACACCACGGTTCCGATGTCGCGGCCATCCAGAATGCAGCTCTGTCTCTTGCCGATTTCACGCTGCTGCTTGGTCATGGCTGCCCGGACAGACGGAAGGGCGCAGTAGACGCTCACGTTGCTAGACACCTTCATGCCACGAATCTCGGATTCCCGGGAAACCCCGTTAATGAGGATGTGGTTTTCGGAGTCGAACCCGAGGGTCAGGTTTTCAAGCAATTTATCCATGGCGGGGCCATCTTCAGCGGGCAAACCCGCATCCAGGGCCACGAGGGTCACGGCACGGTACATGGCACCGGTGTCCAGATAGGTGATGCCCAGGGTCTTTGCGACAATCTTAGCGGTAGTACTCTTGCCGGTACCCGAACCGCCATCCAGGGCTATCACAAAATTCTCGCCACTTTTAGTCATAAGTGGCGGAAAATTTAGAAAATTCGGAGAAATGTCAGGAACAAAAGGACCAAGAAGTACGGAAAAAGCCGCACTAATCCTTTAAACAACGTACAGCGCGGGCGTTTGACTTGGTACCATAATACCTTTCATAGAAAGAATTATTGTCATAACGCAATCTCCAGAAGTTGACGACACTTGCCGCAACTTCCGAGGTACTCGTCATGTCAAGATTCAATTTCACGTCAGCAAAAGACCCCGATTCGTTTCTCTGGCCAGCAGGTATACCATTAAAGCCAAACTTATTCGTTATGGTAACACCGTCCTTTTTCTCCCACGTTCCACTCTTCAAACTAGAACCGACGCCTTCGCTTCCGTTATGAGCATTCACAAAGTCGTGCAAAGTTTGCCAGTCATTGTGAGAAGGTATATGCCAGCCAGAAGGACAAATACCACGATGCTTAGCGGCGACCTTGCCGTCTTCAGAAGCAAACTTTGTCAAATAAGTAGACGAAAGATTCATTGCTGCAGACCAAGTGTACAACCGGCCATAAGTTTTACAATTCGAACTTTGATTTGCATAACACCAGGAATTCTTTTTCAGATTCGGAGTCGTGCTACTGTCCGCATAATTCAGGTTCTGAGCGAACCACATCTGATTTCCAATACCAACGGTCTTGTAACTTTGGCCGGAATATGTCACCGTTGAAGTGTTGAGATGGCTAAAGTTATATGTCCAGGCAGAATTCTTGCACAAGTAATAGGAGTAGCCAATCAATTTCTCTGCATTGGCATTATAGCTTGTGCAGCCCAAATTTGCCTGCTTCTCCAATGCTGTTGCCACTCGAATTTTTCCGTTATCACAAACATACTTGTTTGTGGGAACCGATACTCCCGACATAAGGGTCGCATCGGTCTTACATTCCAAGCCTTGGGTATCAACCTCAATAGATGTCGCTTTCACCCAGGTCTTATCCGTGCACTTGTAGTAGCTGCCTTCCGGAGACAAGGCCATTTCACCTTCAATATCTTCCGTACAGATTTCAAATATTCCAAACTCTCCACACACCTGAGTTGCAGGATCATAGTGATCCTTGCCACAAAAGGCCTTGTAGAGGGTTACGGTGGTGGCATTCTCTCCCGTGCCGCATTCCACATCAAAAGACCCATCTTTATAATCGATTATTTCACAAAAGCCACTTTCCCCATCTTTACCATTCGTTACAACATAACTTACAGGTTCACCTTCATCGGTATCGCAGGTGATTGTTATTTCAGTCATTTCATCATTCGGGGTTGCCCGGCAAGATTTGCCATCATTCCCTTTCAAACTCGCAAGCCACTCGGCCTCAGTTCCTGTAAAACCTGCATCTTTGGCCAACTCATAAGTACTCTTGCCATTAACGCCAACTCCATCTTGCAATGTTCCAACGACCTTACCACCGCAGCTGACTTCAATGCCTTTATCAACTTTCTTTGCGGAACAACTTGTGCCTACTGCACCATTCGCCCCATTTTGTCCATTCTTCCCGTTCTCCCCATTTTTACCATTGAGAGCCGCCCATTTACCATCGGCACAATAGTAAACAGCCGCGGAATCAGAAACAAAAACCATCGTACCTTCATTTTCTTTGGTACATGGATCCATATTCTGCCCTGCAGCAACCATCTGCAGAGCCGGTTTTTCAACAACATTCGTTGTCGTTTCATCGCCGCAGGCGATCATAAGGATTGCACTCAACGAAGCCGCGTAAATTTTCTTCATAAGACCCACCCCTGTTAAAAATTCTGCAATTTTCAAGTTTTCAGTTCACCTACCACACATCGTAGGTGTAGTGGTGTTCCACCCCTGTAAAGCCATCGGTATAAATAGCCTCAGCACCGGAAACATAGACAGTCAGGCTGTAATTTCCATCAAAAACGAACTGATAGTAATCTTCTCCGTATTGAGGATCTCTGCCATAAATGTATTCCCCCTCGCTAAAATAATAGGGACCATTACCATCATAATAAACGGTTGCAAAGCCGCTCCAATCCACCTTCACATATATAACCAAGCGCGATGACAAAGCATAGGCATCACCACACAGGTAATCGTTGCCCATCCAAGAACAATCTCGCCCATAATAGTAGGGGAAATTAAAACTAGCGTGATAACCATGATCCGGGCCGTCAGTACCCCAGTCACCGCAACCTACCAGTGCCCCAGCCAAAGCAAACAAAACAATTAATAAACGCTTCATGTCTCTTTACAAGAATCCCCCGACATCTGTCGAGGGAATCCTAACTTTTTGATTCATCTAGAATTAGTCAGATTCGTAGTCGCCGTGAAGTTCCTCTTCGGCTTCCTGAGTATTTTCATCATTGAGCTTTTCAGGAGCCTGCAGGTCGCGGGTACTACCATACTTACGCTTTTCTTCGTCGGTCAGCTTGTTGGAATAGACGATGTCTTCCTGTTCCTTGTTAGCCTCTTCCTCTTCTTGCTTCATCACGCGCTGGCCTTCTTCCAGACGGCGACGGATATGTTCCTTTTCCATTTCTTCGAGGTTGGAGCCCACCTTGGCCTGTTCTTCAGACATCTTGTAACGTTCGTTGGCCTCGTCCATGGCATCCTTGATGCCAATCAGACGACCCTTGCCATCCACCTTCAAACCAGCTTTACGGAGGGTGGAAAGAGGCAGACGACGTGCCGCAACCTTGTACTCTTCCTTAAATTCGTCACCATCGCTAATATCGCTGGCCTCATCCGCAGAAACATAGTCCAGAGCTTCGCTCCAGCGGGAACTCTGCACGCAAGACGTAAAGCCGACCAATGCCGTATCAATCTTCTCGGGGTCGTCCGAAACCGTACCGGCACAACCGGCAACAATCATCGCCAAAAAAGAAACACCCATCAATAGTTTTTTCATAGGAATTGCCTCCGGAAAAAATTATCCATCTAAAATATACACATTTTTTTGCCCAAAATGCTCTTTTTACCTTTTTTTTGCATTTCTAGCGGTTTTTCACAGGAATTGGGCCCCGTTTTTCTATTTTTTGCCCATTATGAGCGAAAATGCGGATATCTATCGAATTTCCACTAGCGACAACAGAGAAATAGTCCTTGTCGGTACGGCCCACATTTCCCAAGTTTCCAAGGAACTGGTCAGGGAAACCATCGAAAACGAGAAGCCCGATACCGTGTGTGTGGAACTGGATGCAGGCCGCATGCAGTCCCTCAAGGAACCAGATCGCTGGAAAAACACCGATCTGAAAGAAGTCATCAAGAAAAAGCAGCTCGCCACCCTCATTGCCAACCTGGTCCTGGGATCCTACCAAAAGCGCATGGGCGCCCAAACCGGAGTCAAACCCGGGGCAGAACTCAAGGAAGCCGTCGACAACGCCGAAAGCAAGGACATTCCCGTAGTACTTGCGGACCGAGACATCAAGATTACGCTGAAGCGAGCTTGGGCCTGCACCCCTTGGTACCGCAAGTTAAGCCTCCTGGGCGGCCTCTTCGGAAGCATTTTCGACAAGACCCAGGTCAGCGAAGAAGAACTGGCCAAAATCAAGGAACAAGATTCCTTGAGCGTCATGATGCAAGAATTCGGCAAGACCTTCCCCGAAGTCAAGCAGGTCCTCATCGACGAACGTGACCAGTTCCTGGCCAGCAAGATCAAAGGTGCCCCAGGAAACAAGGTAGTGGCCGTCGTCGGTGCCGGACATGTCAAGGGCATTGCAAGTATTATCAGCGAAAACAAGGAACTTCCCAGCGAAGAATCTATCTCCGTCATTCCTAAGGGCTCTCCCATCTGGAAAATCATCGGATGGGCCATTCCCGTAGCCATCATTGCAAGCATTGTCTATATCGGATACCAGGCCGGCATCGAAAAGGCAGGCGAGCTGAGCCTCCAGTGGGCCATGCTCACCGGTGGCGGAGCCATGCTGGGCGCCATCATCGCAGGCGGCCACCCGCTGACCGTTCTTGTTGCATTGATCATGGCGCCATTCACTGGACTTACGCCCCTTATCGGCGTCGGGTTCTTTACCGCCCTCACCCAAGTCTACATGCGCCCGCCAAGAGTCCAAGAAATGGAAACTCTCAGCGAAGACATCTGGCAGGTGAAGCACTGGTGGAAAAACCGCGTCACCCGCGTTATCCTTTGCTTCTTATGTCCGGGAATCCCCGCCATCATCGGGAAGATTCTCGCCATATTCAAGATCTACCAGGCGATATAATTAGACCGCTCGCGCCCAATCAACTATCGAGTCTCCGAAAGGCGCTCGCTCTCGCCCCCACGACTCGTTCATACGAGTCGCTTGTGGCTCACGAAGTCCGCCCACGTGTGTCGCCAGCGGCCTCTAGATCCGCTTCACAATGAACATGTGGCCGGGAGCCCGTGCCGGGTCGAGGCGCACAAAGTTCTTGCTGCCACGCCACACAAAGCTGTCTCCGGTAATCACGTCCTTCAAGAAGTAGAAAGCGTCTTCGGCCATGCCGAGCTTCGACATGTTGATTTCCACCAAACCTTCTTGCGGGTGATCCATGTCCATGTTGCACACGCACAGGATAATGTCATCGCCAGTCTTCTTGGAGTACACCATCAACTGGTCGTTCTGGGCGTAATGGAAATCCAGGTTGTCGTATTCCTGCAGGGCCACATGTTCCTGACGGGCGGTATTCACCCGACGGATAAAGTCCTGAATGCCCGGGCCACTCCAGTTGTGAACCTTGTACTGGTACTTTTCACTATCGGCCAGTTCTTCCTTTACAGGAGAAGGAATGTTCTCGCACAGTTCGTAACCGTTGTACATGCCCGTAAGGCTCGAAAGGGTCGCCGCCAAGAAGTAGCGCTGCTTAAAGGCATTGGGGCCCTTGTAGGCCAAGTACTTCGGGAAAATGTCCGGCGTTGTGGGGAAGAAGATTCCGCGCATGTATTCCTTGGCGCCACTCTGAGTCAACTCCTTAAGGTACTGCTCGAATTCCCACTTGGCAGAGCGCCAGGCAAAATAGGTGTAGCTCATGTCAAAGCCGGACTTGGCCAGGCGATGCATCATCTTCGGGCGTGTAAAGGCTTCGGCCAAGAACACCAGCTCCGGACGCTTTTCCTTCACGTCGGCGATGAGCCACTCCCAGAAGGGGAACGGCTTGGTGTGGGGGTTGTCGATACGGAAAATTTCCACACCCTTGTCGGCCCAGAACAAGATAATGTTCTCGATTTCTTTCCACAGGGCCTTGTAGTTTTCATTGTAGTAGTCGAAGGGGTAAATGTCTTCGTACTTCTTGGGAGGGTTTTCCGCAAACTTGATGGAACCGTCCGGTTCGTGGTAGAACCATTCCGGGTGGCTCTTCACGTAGGGGTGGTCCGGGCTGCAGTTCAGGGCGATGTCCAGTGCAAGGCGCAGGCCCTTATCGCGGGCGGTCTTCGCAAAATGCTCGAAGTCCTTCATTGTCCCCAGTTCCGGGTCCACGTCGTAATGACCGCCATTCTTGTTACCCACAGCGTAGGGGCATCCCGGTTCAAGGGGCTTGCCCTTCTTGTCCACTTTGGCATGGAGCGCATTGTTTGCGCCCTTGCGGTTGGTGACTCCAATGGGGTGAATAGGAACCAGGTACACCGTATCAAAGCCCAGGTTCACAATGTAGTCCAGCTGCTTCTCGCAATCCTTCCAGGTAGCGCTCTTTTTCGGATCGGTACCCTGGCTCTTGGGCCACATTTCGTACCAGGTGCCTACACGGCTATAGGTGGGGTCCACACGGAGTTTCATCACGGGAGATTCAGTGGGTACATCCTTGGGAGCCACAGTCCAGGCGCAAATCTTGTACTCGTAATAACCGATGTTGTTGACCGTAAAGGAGCCTTCCCACTGGTCGTTGTCCACAAAGTGCATGGGAGCCTTTTCCCACTTTTTCTTGGACACATGACGGTAGAAAATCGCTGCGTCATACTTCTCGTGACTATGGCGGAAAATATCCGCCGTGAGGGTCACGGTGTCACCGGGCTCACGCTTGAGCATAAAACGGCCCCCTTCGATTTGGGGGCAAATGTTTTCGATAACCAGATTGTCTTTGAGAGTAGGAATAGTAGCCATAGTAGTCCAAATATAACTACTGACGATGGCCCTGGAACCTCATGCAAAGAATCGCACCGACCAAAACCATGCAAGTGAGCGCAAAGGACCCTCCATAGGAGAGGAACGGCAGGGGGAGTCCCGTCACGGGCATAAGCCCGATAGTCATGGCGACATTCACAAGAATATGGAATAGGAATATGGTAGAGGCCCCCATGGTAATCAAAGTGATAAAGGGGTCCGAGAAAAGCTTACAGGTAGAAGTGGCTCGCCAAAGGAACAAGAAATAAAGGACGAGTATCACGGCGCAGCCCACAAAGCCGAACTGTTCACCCAGCACGCTAAAGATAAAGTCCGTGTGTTCCTCGGGCAAGAACGCCAGGTTGGTCTGGGTACCATTTCCAAATCCCTTTCCCTTGAGACCGCCAGAACCGATTGCCGTCAGGGATTGCAGAACCTGATATCCATCGCCCAGGGGGTCGCTCATGGGGTCTAGGAATGTGTTCACGCGCTTCTGCTGGTGGGGCTGTAACATGTTCCACGCCATAGAGCTCGCGTAACCCGCAAAGATGTTCACCACCAAAAAGACAATTGTCAGAACCTTGGGCAATCGACGACGTACCAAGGAGAACACCACCGCACAAATCAAAAGACCCCAAAGCACCTGGTAAAGCGTCGTCTGGGAATGGGAGAACAGCACCGACAGAAGCGGGCTGGCCAACAAGAACATATCCGTCAAGGTTAGCCCAGCAAAGAAAAATCCCACATAGGTAACCGCAATAAACACCAGGGCCGTGCTCAAGTCAGGCTGCTTCAACACCAAGGCAAAGGGAACAATAAACAAAAGCATAGGCACCACAAAGCTCTTCAGCTTGAACAGGCTCACCGGATGTCTGGACAGCCAATAAGAAATCGTAAGCAGGTAAGCAATCTTTGCAAACTCCGAAGGCTGCAACTTGAAAATACCAAGATCAATCCAGCGGCCGGCCCCCTTCACCACATCGCCAGCAAAGAAAAGCACCACTACAAGCAAAATCAGCGACGCCACATACATAGGCACCACCATCCGCTTGAGCCAATCCAGTCTCAAAAACACAATGCCTGCTGCAATGGCACTTCCACATACAAAGTAAATAATCTGTCTAAACCAGAACGTTTCGTAAAAAGCGACCTTCTCGTTGTTTGTAGCCGAGTAGACCAGCAACACTCCACAGACAATAAGGCAGAGTGTCAAGAAAAGGAAAAACCAGTCTATTTTCAAGGACTTATCCAAAAAACGGCCGGAGCTCATTTCTTGTCCTCCTTTCCGAAATAGGCCATCAAAACCTTACGGGCAATGGGGCCCGAAACGGCACCACCACCACCAGCCGCTTCCATAATCACGGCCACCGCAATTTCAGGATTATCAAGGGGCGCCACCGCCGCATACCAAGCATGGGTCTTTTCGCCCTTCTTCCATTCGCCAGAACCGGTCTTTGCGCCCACACGGATATCGGGCACTCGTCCGCGCTTTCCCGTTCCTCCGGGGTGGTTCACCACAGAATCCATGGCGGCAGTCAAAATGCGATGTGTCTCGGCCTTCATCTTACCGGAACGCACGATTTCCGGTTCATACCTCCGTACCACATTTCCTTCACTATCCCGCAGTTCCTTCATAAAGTGGGGGCGGTACACACCCTTGTTGGTAGCAAGAGACCCCACCAGAACAGCCTGCTGCAAGGGTGTCACAATCTGACCCTGCCCAATAGACAAGTTCAAGATAAGTCCCCTAGCCCAACGCCAACCCAAGCGCTTGTTGCGCTGGTTGAAAGAAACAGAATCCGGAAGCCAGCCGCCCTTTTCACCGGGAATATCTACGCCCAGGGGTTTTTCTCCCAAGCCAAAGCGCCTACCAAATTCGTTGATACGGGCCATATCGATATCCAGGCCGGCCTGGTAAAAGAACACATCACAACTCAGACGAATGGCGTTTACCACGTTCAGGTTCCCATGGGTTCCCCAGCATTTCTGATAGCGGGCGCCATATTGGAAGCCTCCCGTACAAGCCTTGGGATAATGCTTAAACTCAGAAAGTACACCATATTCCAGCCCCGCTCCCGCCGTTACAAGCTTAAATACAGAAGCAGGTGGGTAAGTTCCCGAAATGGCACGGTTGGTAAGTGGGCGCAAGGAATCCAGAGCTACTTGGGCCCATCCTTTATTACGCTCCCTTTTTTTCAATGAGAAAATATTCGGGTCCAGTCTCGGTGAACTCACCATGGCAAGAATCTCACCATTCCTTGGGTCAATGGCCACCAAGGCCCCACGAGCAGTATCCGGAATAGCTTCTTCTGCAACCTTCTGCAATTTCAGATCGATAGTCGATACTAGGTGCAGTCCTGGAACCGGAGCCTTGCTATCCACCCCTTTCACCAGACCGATTTCACGGCCAGAGGCATTCACCTCCACTACCTTCACACCGTTCGTTCCTCGGAACTCCTGGTCATAGAACTGCTCAAGTCCCTTCTGACCGATACGGTCCCCCTGAGAATAATTTTCATACTCAGGCAACTTCAGCTGTTCTTCAGAAATCTCGCTGGTATACCCCAGCACATGGGATGCCAACGTTCCGTAAGGATAGTCCCTGCGGGATTCAATCAGCGTTACAACACCTGGCAGACTTTCGGAATGTTCCTCTATAATGGAAACCTGTTCCGGCGAGGCATCTTCCAATATACGGATAGGCCTGTTCTTGATCCAGCGAGTACGTTGAAAAGCCGTGTCCAGAGAAAGGGAATCAAATACCCTCTTACCTTCACTATCCACAATGCTAAGCAAAGCGTTAAATATGGAATCACGACCCGCCTTTTTCCTAGGCAAGCTCAAGGCAGACAGAGCTATTTGGTAAGAAGGCCGGTTTCGTACCAACACTTCGCCATTCCGATCATAGATAAATCCACGCTCCGCCACCAGTTCCACACGACGCAGGCGGTTATTCTCCGAACGTTGAAAGTTCTCGTCGTAGTGGGTGTGCTGCAAGGAGTAAAGTCTAAAAAGGAGAATAACAAAAAGCACGAATACGGCGGTCATGTAGACCAGCACGTTCCAGTTCCGATTCTGAACACCCTCGTTATCGGACTTGCTAAACATGACTCTTTTTCTTTTTTCCAGTAGATAGATGGAGATAGATAGCTGCGACAAACAGCGTGTAGGCGCATTCCGGAAGCGTCTTGGAAAGGAACAGGTTGGTTATCACGTCCTTCTCCAATCCCGTCAAGAAGAAATAAATCATGTCGCACACAAAGAATCCAAATCCAAGGACACCCAACTTCATGGGCAGATTCAAAGTCAAGAACCGTTCTTCCAGCTGGCCCACCAAAAAGCCAAGTACCGTCATGGAAATCGTATTGGCGCCAAGCCATTCCGTAGGGCCGTACACATCTTGGGTAAAGCCTGCAAAAAAGCCCCAGAAGCATCCTGCCGCAGGTCCGAACTTGATAGCGATAGTCACAATCATGATGACAATGATATCAGGGCTTGCTCCGAACAGCTGAATCCATTCGGCAACAGTCGTCTGCAAGATAAAGCAGCCGATAAATACCAAAAGAACTTTTATCCATCTCAAGTTATTCATCTAAAAGTTCCCGTACAACCCATTCTGCTTCCTTACCCATCACAAAGACTTCTTCTAAAGAAGAAAATTCCTGAAAAGGCACCACGTCCATCAGCTGCACCACGTCCAAGTCGGCTGGGCGAATCCGCTCCACCGTTCCCACGGGAATTCCCTTCGGGAATATACCGCCCAAGCCAGAGGTAATCAGGGTATCCCCCACCTTCACACCGGCATGGGTCGGAATCATGGCCGAAAGGGTTCGGCCATCTACAGATTCCAAAAAGCCGACAACACGAGTCCTGCGCTCCAATACGGACAACTTAAGGTTTGGATCCACCAACAGCTGAACTCTGGAATGGGTCAGCGTTGTCTTGGACACCTTTCCCACAAGTCCGTTCATAGAGAACACAGGCATGTCTTCCTTGATGCCTTTAGATGTACCACGGTTGATAACAATCGTAGTGAGGAATCGCCCCGGGTTATGACCAACCACGCGGGCTGTGACAATTGGGTAATCCCACTTGTCATCAAAACGCACCAGGGCATGCAGTCGAGCCAGTTCCTGCAGGGCCTCGCTAGCATAATACGTTTCTTGCCTCAGCCTGGCATTTTCTTCTTTAAGCATTTCGTTTTCGTGAACTACAGAACGGAATTCATCCACCGACGAAATCACCATCTGTGCCGGATAAAACACCGAAACAAGGGCTGTCGACACAATACCCTTCTGCGTAGCCTCAGGGGCCTGACGCATAAGTATTCCGAGCAGTAGAAAGAATGCAAAGGCAATTATGCCATGCTTCTGCGAAAACAAACCGACAATAAAGCGAAACGCTCTAAGCATCGAGGACCGTTTTCAAAGGTGCTAGTTCGACGAGGCAATCAACACCGGACGATACTTGTCCAAATCTTCGAGAATTCGGGCGGCACCCTTGCAGACGCACACCAAGGCTTCGTCGATGACATTGACGGAAAGACCCGTTTCCTTGCGAATACGTTCGTCAAAACCGCGGAGTTGAGAGCCACCGCCAGTCATGATAATACCCTTGTCATAAATATCTGCAGAAAGCTCTGCAGGGGTCATGCTCAAGGCCTGCTTCACGGCCTCAATAATCGCCGTCACAGGTTCATTCAAGGCTTCGCGGATTTCCGTGCTATTGATGGTCATGGTACGGGGCATACCAGCAATAAAGTCATGACCACGCACTTCCATAGTAAGCTCTTCTTCTAGAGGGCTTGCCGAACCAATCTGAATCTTGATCTGTTCGGCAGTACTTTCACCCACATGCAGGTTGTACATGGTGCGCAGATAGCGGACAATGGCTTCATCCATTTCATCACCACCAACACGTACAGAAGCATTACAAACAGTGCCATTCAAAGCAATCACGGCAATGTCAGAGGTTCCACCGCCGATATCCACGATCATGTTACCTACAGGGTCCTCAACCGGAATTCCCATACCAACAGCGGCAGCCATGGGTTCGTGCACCAGATGAACTTCCTTTGCACCAGCCTGCTTTGCGGCGTCAATCACGGCGCGCTTTTCCACTTCGGTAATACCGCTGGGCACACCGACCACCACACGAGGTTTCACCATCCACAAGGGGTATTTCTGCACACGCTTGATGAATGTCTGCAGAAGAGTTTCCACCAATTCGAAATCGGCAATCACGCCATCGCGCATGGGGCGCACGGCACGGGTCTCGCCAGGCGTACGGCCAAGCATCTTCTTGGCCTCAAAGCCGATGGCAGACACCCTGTTGTTCTTGCTGTCCACAGCAATCACGGTGGGTTCATTGATTACAATTCCTTGACCTGCAACGTGAACCAGGGTGTTGGCGGTTCCAAGGTCGATACCGATATCGCAAGAAAATAATCCGAACAAAATGAGTCCCTCTATGTGAAAATTTTGTTAATAAATATAGTATTTAGATGTTTAGTTCTTCAGAGTATCGGCTCCGAAGAACAGCACCTTGTAATACCGGTCCCATTGCCTGGCAGATACGTCATAGCGGTACTTCCGCTTTTCATGAAGGGCCATGTCCTTGTAAATAAAATAATCCACTTCAGCATAGGCAGAATAAATTTCTGCCTCAGCCCCAGAGAACAACCGGAAGTCTTTGACCCGGTAATAGGGAGTGTCCAACAGGGCTTCCCGGCTTCCTGCCTTCATAGTCTCCGCCACCATAAACTTCAGGTCCTCCTGAAGGTAGGCCTCTAGCTTTTTCTCTATCCGGTCCGTACGTTCAGAGCAGCCGGCAAACAGTAATGCGAATGCGAAAGCAGCGAATAAAAATCTCATGCCAGAAATTTAAAAATTCCACACTTCACATTCCCCATTAGTCACAAAAAAACGCTCCCATTGCGGGAGCGTTGCAAAGTCCTGTTGCAAACAAACTAACAAATACTAGAAGGAATACGTTGCAGAAATTCTAGAGAAGATCCTGCCTTCACCCTGGAAGGGGTTGCGGAACAACAGGTCTTCAGCAACGGTCACGTCGATCTTCAGCTTTTCTTCGATATTGATACCGAAACCAAAACCTACATGGTCATCGGCAGTGCCGTCGGCCAGGGGGTTGGTGCTGAAGAAGTTGCCATCTTCACGGCAAATGCCCTGACCGCTTGTGTTCCTGGAGTCTACGTCACACTTGGTATAGAGGATAGACTTCTGACCACCCACGCGGATTACGAACCAATCCCACCAGATGTTACGTTCGATACCGAAGGTAATCATACCGCCAATGTCGGAACGCTTATCCCAATGAGGATGATCTTCGCCCTGAGAGTCATAAACAGATTCACCAGTCTCATAATCATAGTACCAGTCGTGAGCCTTCAGCTTATTCCAGACAAAGTCAGCACCCATCCAGAAGAAACCGCGATCCAGGGCCACATTGATACCAAGACCAGCCTGTGCGTGCTTGTCTTCGATACCAGGAGCCTGAATCAACTTCATAGAGAAGGCAGGCACCAGTTCGCCATCCAGGGCATCCAAAGTGAAGAATGCACGGGACTTGGCCAAGAAGGAGAAGTCTCCATCATCAAAGAAGTTCAGGTGTTCCGGACCATACTGGATACGGGCCAAGCCAAAGCTGAATTCAAAGTCGATATTGCTACCGAACTGCAGGTTCAAGCCACCATCAGCCTGTACGGCAGAAGCGTATGCATCATGTTCTACCTGATAATCGCCAGCTTCAGTCTTGTCACCACCGTCCTGGTGGGCAATGTAGATATGCAAGCCCCAAGCGTCGCCGTTAGAAAGGGTGCCGCCCAAGAAGCCATCGAAGTTGGTCACCGTTTCAGGAACCGCGGTGGTGTCGCCAGAGGTTTCGCCCACAACCTTCGTGGGGAAATAACGCATCAGGTCGTTGTTGATACGACCGAACAAGCCACCGATAGAAAGGCGCGGATCCGGATTGTTCTCGTCGCCCAAGGACAGCGAGAATATACCACCGAAGTTCGGGTGCTGCGGGTCCATATTCGTTCCCGTAGGTACATCCTGGGTATAAGGTCCGAATTCACCGATCAAGTAGTTCGGATACAGGTTGATGTTTGCAGCATTGTCGAAAATGCTTACGTCATCCATGATGTAGGTAGTGTTCTTGCCCATGGATTCCACGCGGGCGAAGGTTGCAAATGCAGACCCTACACCGAGGACACCGAAGGAAAGACCTACTGCCGCAGCTGTTCTAAAGTTCATTACAGGACTCCTGTTGAAATATCTGCCTTAAAGTTAAATATATTCTTCGAAAAACGCAACAGAAAAATAAAAAAAGACCGTGCTTTTCGCACGGCCTTTTTTAGCGTATCGCTAAGCCCTGGATTATTCAGAGAAGGTGAACGGAATGGTTACCGTGGTGTTACCGGACTTCACCTTGCTGAACTTCCAACGGCTAACGGCAGTCTTGATTTCGCCATCAAATTCGCCGTAACCAGTAGTAGAAGAAGCAATAGAAATGCTGATAACTTCACCACCCGGAGCGATCGTGAACTTCAGGGTAACCTTACCCTGGAATCCCGGTTTCTTCTTCAGGAACTTGTTATAGATGTGGCGCAGACCCGGAGTACGCTGACGCACAACCTTCATGATGTCTGCAGCGGAACGAGATCCACCACCGGCACCCATGTCGATATCGCGTTCAGACGGAGTCTTGATGGAGCCCTTAGCCTTGGTAGCGATACCACCGCCACCACCGCCAAGGAGGCCAGCCAGGCCGTCACCGATACCACCGGAACCGCCTTCAGCGTAACCTTCGTTAAAGCCACCATCAGCCTTACCGCGACGACCACCGAGAACGGTCTTACCCGTAGTCTGGAGGCCAGCCACGTCCTTCAGAACCTTATCGATGTCCTTAGTGAACTTCTGGTTCTTCATCAGGTCGTAGGCAGCGGCACTAGCATTCTTGGTCTGAGCAGTGAGGAGCTTAAGCACACCGCGAGTCTGGGGAGCGTTGGGCTGACCCTTACCACGGGGCTTGCCACCGCCACCAGCCTTCTTACGAGGCTTCTTGGGCTCTTCTTTCTTCTTCTCTTCTTTCTTTTCTTCCTTCTTTTCGTCCATCACCATGGAAGCGGAAAGGTCGGCAGCTGCAGATTCTTCGAAGATCACTTCGTCAACCACAGCTTCGTACATGGAAGCCCACAGGGAGAAAGCAAGAGCAACGATCAAGGAGATACCGGCGATAGCGCCCATCTTCTTGTCGGACTCCGGCATCAGAGACGCTACTAACGGATCTATAGGAGCTTTTTTCTTAGCCATAGTTATTCCTCCCCGCCGTTCTTTTCCATCACGGCAAATGCGATGTTCGTATAACCGGCAAAGCCACAAGTGGCCATCACCTTATACATGGCATCGTACGGGATGTTCTTGTCAATCTGGACAATGATATGGCCAGCTTCATCAGCCGGGAGGCCCATCTTCAGGTTGTGTTCCTGTTCGATAGCGCGACGGTCTTTCAGAACGTCGTTCACCTTTTCGACCAAGAGGTCTTCCTGACTGAGGACATCGGGTGTCGGCACCACCTTTTCATTATCCACGATAACGTACGCATTATCGACCACCACCGTCAAGGACACTTCCGTAGGCTGAACCTTGGAGGTAGAGATCGGAAGAATCAGGTTTTCGGCCTGAGTCAAAAGCTGACCTTCAGCGTCCAGGTTCTTAATCATGAACACCAGAATGATGGTCATCATGTCCATCATGGACGTGAGGGAGAAAGGTACGTCTTCGCTAAACTTACGAGTTCTTCTAGCCATGATTAACCTCCCAACTTAGCAAGTTGAATCTTCACGAAACCGGCTTCCTTGGAGCGGTCCATGAGCTGGATGATCTTGTCAAATTGAGTATCGTCGTTTGCCACGATGATAATGTTATCCACGTCTTCGAGGTCGATAAACTGAGTGTGAATTGCAATCAGGTCCTTCGCAATCAGGTCGTAGGCAGAAAGCGGATAGATCATGGTCTTGGCGGCCACGTCCGGCTTGAGCGTACGAGCGGAGTTAGGCGTAAGGGTTGCAAGGGTCACACCTGCACCGGGCTTCTTGAGAGCCGGCGGCGGGGTAAGCCCCAGGTTGCCTTCGCCAGGGAGAGCGAGGAAGCTGTTGTTTCCATCGACATATGCACTGTCGGCAATAGGTTCTTCGGCAGATCCACCATTGGTGTAAAGTGCCCAAATAACCTTGCCGGGATCTTCTTCAGATTCCTTCTGGATTGCCCAAAGTTCGATGTTCTCGATTTCGTAAAGATACTTTTCTTTATCCATCTCAGAACCATCTTTGCACTTGGGTCCGTGTCCACTTTCCACTGTCGCCTTAACGTCATCCATGGCGTAGGTAATCAGTTTAGCATCGGACTTGCAGCGGAACGTCCACATTTCCTTGAAATAGACGTTGGGCTGGAAACCACCACGAGCACCGATCACGAGATAATCGCTGGTAATCGCGAGGGAAAGGTTCAATGCCTGCTGGTCGGGCTCCGGAGGAGTGTCGTTGTCCATCTGCATCATAGAACGTTCAGGCAGATTGACTTCGACAATAGCCAGCTTGGAGAAAGCGGTCATAGACAAAAGCATAGGAATCAGAATAGTAAACAAGCCCATGGCCGGCAACAGGTCCGGTTCTTCAGGCTTGGCTGGTTTCTTTAATTCTTTTGCCATGTTTTATAACTCCGTTTAATTAAACTCTCAGTCGAAATTAGGAGAGGGAGTTGATAATCTTGAGGCCCTTTTCTTCCATTTCCTGGATCAGGCGTTCGGAGTTCATGTTGAGAAGACCCACAATGACCAGAAGAGGCACAGCGGAGAGAAGTCCAAGGAGCGTCGTACCCATAGCGATAGCGATACCGTCGGAAAGAGCCTTGGCACGTTCAGAAGCGGGTTTGTTAGCCACAGCATCGAATGTGAAGATCAGACCGTAAATCGTACCCATCAGTCCGAGCAAGGTGGAGATGGAAGCCATAACCTGGATAATGCTGATATAACGGGTAAGACGAGGAGCTTCGGTCAGGAACACGGCGTCGCATGCGGCCTGCATCTGTTCGCGGCCACCGGCACGGGTGGAAACGATGGAAGCCATGATACGGGCAATGGGAAGATTGGTCTTGTTGGCAAGGCTAAGTGCTTCGTCAAACTGCTGAGAGCTGATGAGCTTACCGAAGTCGGCCAGGAACTTGGCGCGGCCCTTGGAGCTCTTCACCATGATGTAGACGATACGTTCGATAGAAAAGCCCAGACCGATCATGAACACGACCAGGATGATCCACATGAACTGGTAACCATCAGATTCAGGGCTGAAGGATTGAAGCATTTTAGACATTAGTGTACTCCTTTAGAGTTGTTTTTTGGTTTGTTTTTTGAATTCCTGCGTTCATATTTATTTTTTTTAAAGCGTTTTAGGGGCGTCAAGGCTGTAAAACTTTATTTACAGCGCCCGAATTGCCCCAAAAGCTCTAAAAGGCGAGGGAACCCTATGAACAAGGTTCCCGTAAAAATGTTTTTACCGCACTACTTTTTCTTCTTTCCCTTCTTTTTCGGGGCAGGAGCAGCAGCCGGTTCGGCTTCGGGTTCAGCGGCAGATTCAGAAGCGCCTACTTCTTCACCTGTAGCACCAGCAGCGGAGGGCGCCGGAGCCATCTGAGCCTTCAGTTCAGCCAGTTCAGCCTTCAACTTTTCGTTTTCAGCCTTGGCTTCCTTGATAATGTCACGATAGGTAGCGAGCTTCTCTTCCGGAGTCATGACTTCGGACTTGGAGATCTGCTCGATACGAGCCTTGGTCTTGAAGTATGCCGGGTCGGCAAACAAGGTAGACGGGTCAAACTTTTCGATCTTGGTGTTCAAGGTCTCGTTGGTTTCATCCATCTGCTTCAAGAGTTCGAACAGCTTGGCAGTCCACTGGTTATCGATACCATAGTGGGCAGAAGCCTTAATACCGGTGGCGCACACGGGAACAGCGGCTTGCTTTGCAGCGTCGGACTTATTGTTAAGTTCTTCGCGGTAAGCTTCCAAGTCTTCGTGAGCCATTTCAATAGCGTCTTCCTTGACGGCGCCTTCGTATTCCACGTATTCCTTCACGATGGCTGCGGAGTCAGGCAGAGGAGCATTGGCGAAGGCATCGGCCACTTCGGCGAACACAGCGCACTGCTGGTAGTACATCTCAATGTAACCTTCTTCAGCCTGGACCACATCCTGGTTATAGAAACCCTGGTCACGAGCAAGGTCAATGTTCTTCTGGAAGATAGGACGTGCCTGGTCGTAGTAAGGAGGCAGCTGCTGCACGATGGTGATACGTTCAGCAAACATTTCTTCTTCGCCCTTGGCGCTCTTTTCCTGTTCACGGACCTTGGTGGCCATGACCACGAAGAGCATACCCATCTTGTTGGTGGCGCGGAAGGTCCACTTTTCAGATGCGTAAGACGCAGACTTAGAGTAGTGGCCCATAGCGGCCTGCAAGATTTCCACCAACTTCTTGATGGTAGCGGCCTTTTCCTTTTCCTTGCCCTTCAGAACATAGGGTTCCATCTTGTTGTATTCATGTTCGCCCAGGTAGAAGGCAGCTTCAGCAGGAACACCCGGATCGGCGTTCTTAATCTGCAGACCGTACTTATCGTAGTTCTTAAGGGTCTGATCATAATCGGCCACAGCCTTGTCTTCTTCCTTAAGTTCCATGTAGGCACGAGCAGCACCGATGTAGGCAGCAATCAGCTTTTCCTTATCTTCGGTGTAGTTCTTGATGAAGAAGTGGTATTCCTTGGCGGCATCTTCCCACTTCTTGGCGTTACCATAAGCCACAGGAATGCTGAAGGCAGCATCGAGGGCGTAGGTGCTCTTCGGATAGTCGTGGACCAGGTCCTTGGAGCAGCGGATGGCTTCGTCGGTCATCTGGGCTTCGTCATAGCTCAAGCAGGCGCTATACAGGAAGCTCGGAGTGCGTTCATCCTTCGGATAGCGCTTGTAAGCCAGTTCGTAAGTCACAGCAGCCTGCTTCTTATCCGGAATGGAGTCGAAGGTCTGGGCAGCGAAACCGATAGCCTGGAAGGCCATAGAATCTTGCGGGAAGTTGTTGGTGATGAACAGGAAGGTCTGGGCAGCCTGGCGCGGGTTACCGGCCTTCTTGTAGTTGCTAGCGGCACGCAAGATACCCTTGATGGTAAGGGAAGAAGATGCATACTGCTTGGGAAGCATCATAAAGGTTTCGGCAGCCTGTTCGTTCTTGTTAGCCTTTTCGTAGGCAACACCAGCTTCGAACACAGCCTTGTCGGCGAAGGAAACCAGCGGATAGCGCTTCACGAGGGCCAAGTAAGCGACAGCACCTTCTTCGAAACGCTGGGCCTTAACAGCCTTTTCAGCCTTCTGGAAGAGCACGGCTGCAATAGCCTTTTCAATTTCTTTCGCCATGGAGTCGTTCTTGGTGGCCTTAACTTCGTGGTACTGCTTGTATAGCCATTCAAATTCCACCAAGGCTTCATCCAGCTGGTCAGATTCCAGCAAGGACTGAGCCAACATACGACGAATCAGCAAAATGTACTGGTGATCCGGATAACGCTGAACCAGGTCGCGCAACACGGTCACGGCAGTCTTATACTGCTTAGCTTCGTAATGAACGATGGCTGCGTTGTAGGCAAGTTCTGCGGCTTCCTTGTTCTGACCGAACTTAGCCATATACTTGTCCACCTGAGCGAAGTAAGCCTTGGTCTCTTCGCCCTTATAAGCCTTCACTGCATCACCACCATACTTCTTGGTCTTGGCAGCCTCACGAGACTGGTCCATCATAAGAACAGCGTTGTAAGCAGCTTCTTCTTTCTTCAGGAGTTCCTTGTCACCCATGGGACGGCGTCCGTAACGGGTAGTATCGGAATCCACAATCCAGTTGAACATCTTGGCAGCGTTTGCAAACTGCTGCATTTCCTGGTAAACCAGAGCCAAGTTGATATGGACTCTGTATTCATCCCAAGAAGGTTCCTTGGCATAGCGCTTCAGGAATGCTTCGTAAGCCTTGATAGCTTCGGCATACTGCTTCTTACCGGCTTCCAGGTCACCTTCCTTGGTGAGCTTGGCAGCGCGAGCATGGTGATACTGCGGAATGTCGAGCATAGCGCCACGAATCGCCGTTTCAGCGTTCTTCACCGATTCGGGATACTTCTGGTTCTTCTTGTACCAAGAGGAATTACGGTCATAGCGCTTCACCACGGTATAGCGGTGCTGCTGAGCCTCTTCGAACTTCTGCTGGATGATGAGGATTTCAATCATCGCAATATCGGCCAGAGGAGCGTCAATGTAGTCCGGGTTAATGGACATCAAGCGCTTGAAGGACTGCACGGCTTCTTCGTTACGGTCATGGTCCTTGTTCTTCATACCGATACGATAGTATACGGAATCCTTGAAGGGAACCTTCTTGTCCTTCAAGAAGGCTTCAGCTTCGGCGACACCACCACCTTCCAAGTCAGAGAAGGAGGCTGCCATAAAGTCCATAGCTTCAGCACGGAGGTCGTTGGGATATTTACCCTTATCGGCCCCGATGATGTAGTCATAGTACTTGACGGCTGCAGTTTCGTATTCAGCAATGTTGTAGTAAGATTCTGCCAAGTGATACATGGCAAGGGCAGCTTCCTTACCCGTCAGGTTCTCGAAGCCGGTCACCTTCTTATAGGCGTCAATAGCGTCACGGAACTTGCGGTTCATGAAGTGGTATTCAGCAATACGGAGCCATGCCTTAGGCACAAGACCGTTGTCCGGGAAGTTGCGGACCAGACGTTCACGAAGGCGGTATGCCTTTTCGTCTTCACCGCTAGCTTCTTGCACGGCAGCAGCCTGGTAAAGGACCATAGGAGTCTTGCTTTCCTTGGGATACTTATCGATGTATTCCAAGAAGTAACCCAGAGACTTCTGGTGGTCAGCCTTGGGGAACTTGTCGATGTCAGCGCACTTTGCCGGCTTATTATCGCGGTCAGCGCACCATGCCACATCTTCTTCGTACTGGGCCTGCTTATCCAAGAAAAGCTTTTCTTCCAACTGGAACTGGTAGTGACCCAACTGCTGAAGAGCAGAAGCGCAACGGGCATTCTGCTTACCCTTACAGTTGTTTACCTGCTTTTCCCACTGCTTAATTGCAGAGCGCATGCCTTCTTCGTCAAGTCCGCCAGAACGGCATGCCTGGGCGGCCTGGTTCTTAAGGAGCTTGTAAGAGTTAGCGCACTCCTTATATTTTGCAGAGCCCTTTTCCATGGCCTTGCACTTAGTATAGAGCTTTTTAGCTTCTTCAGTTTTATCCTTACATGGATCGGAAGCGGCAAAGGAGGTTCCCACCAGGGAAAGGACCATTGCCGTTAAGAGTAAGATTCGTTTCATTATTCTCTATCCACCTATAAATTCTATGAAAGGGATAAACCCGGATTACTCCAGGTCATCCAATTCCTCCAGTTCCTGTGCAGCGCCAGAGCCACCAGCACCGCCAGCCATCTTGGTCTTCACAGTAGCCAGAGTAAAGCCTGCGTCATCCAAAATGCGCTTACGGTTGGATTCGAAGCGGTCACTCTGGATAGATCTCTGCGTAAACGCAGCATAATCTTCAATAGCCTGGTTGGCCTTGTCGAAATCGGGCTTCAAAGCTTCACGCTTGCTTTCCACACGAGGCGTGGGCAGCTGACGAGCAAGGTCGAGGGCCTTAACCTGAACAGAGTCGAAATCACTCTGCATGGCTTCGTATGCCTGGCGGGCGCTATCACGGGCGGCCACAGACACAACCGGCTGTTCCGTACGCTTTTCGGCCTGTTCCAGGGACTTCACGGCCTTGTTGTAGTCCTTCTTGATGAAGTAGCAGTAACCCTGAACCAGGTAGGCTTCGGATACCAGGAAGGATTCCGGAAGGTTGCTGATAATCCACTGAGCGGGCTTCAGGGCTTCATCGGGCTTGTTCACCTTGAGGAAGGACCATGCAATACCCAGCATAGCTTCGTCATACACGGGAGAACCCGGTTCCACCTGGCCGTACATCTGAGCAGCGGCAGCCACATCGGGCTTTTCGCCAGAGAAGTAGATATGGCCGAGTTTCACCTTAGCGGCATCCTGCAAGTCGCGTTCAGACTGGTTGGAAACCGGCTGTTCCGTAATGTCACGGAAGCAGTTTTCAGCTTCTTCCCACTTGCCCATGCGGCTGTAGGCGATACCCATGGTATAACGGGCGTAGAAGTAGTTAGCGTTACCGGGGAGAATTGCAGCGAGCAGGTCTACAGATTCCTGATAGAGGCCCTGTTCGAACTTGATCTGACCGGCAATATAGTCAGCGTCCGCCTTCACGTCGCTCTTACCGAATACCTGAACAATGTTCTGATACTTGGCCATAGCGTCAGTGTACTTGCCTTCCTTATAGTCGATGTTCATCAACTGGAAGTGGTACTTGGCGTTCTGTTCCGTTCTCGGATAGCGCTTGATAGCGTCTTCGTAAACGGCACGGGCAGCCTTGTGCATGCGGAGGTTTTCAAAGGATTTTGCCTTGTAGAAAGCAGCCTGGTCCACCAAGTGGAATGCGGGGTACTTGGTCTGAACCTTACCGAAGGCATAAGCAGCTTCGAGGAACTGACGGTTCAAGTACAGACGCATAGCGGCACGGTAGTCGTTTTCAGGTTCAATCTTCAAGCGACGATAACGCTCTTCACCAATCTTCTCTTCACGAGTGTCACCGAAGCGGGTAGTGAGCTTCACAGCCCAGATAAAGCCACGGTTCTTCTTGGCATAAAGGTCATCGTGAGACATTTCCAAGTCAAGCTGCAGGTAACGGAAGAAGCTCACGTCCTTCACGTTAACAGTAGCACCGGCAACAGGGTAGCCTTCCTTGGTAAAGCGGAGGCGAACACCCAAGTGCGGGGACAGGTAATAGGTCAAAGTGAAGCTTTCTTCCAGGTTCATGCCCTCGCCACCTTCTTCATCGTCGTGCATCACGTCGATAACAGAAAGTTCGGCCTTAGCTTCGAGAGCGCGGTTGAGTCCGCGGTAGAACAAGGAGAAGTTCAGGTTGGCAGGAATCTTGTATGCTTCGCTTTCCGTGAAGAGGACCACCGTAGGGGCATCCTTTTCAGCGGTGCTGATTGCAGGCTGCAGAGCGTTCTGCAAGGCAACGCCCACAAACAAGTCACCATACTTGGAAGAGGAAAGCGGGTTCCAGCTCACACCCACATCAGCACCGAAGGTCATATGCTTCACTTCGTCGAACTGATTGATGTAGAGCACAGAAATGTCAAGACCCACCGCAACGCAGTGCATCAGGTTATATGCATAGCCCAGCAAGAAGGCGAATTCGTCGTAAGACTTGCCACCGTCAATGGAAGCACCGTTCTCGAAGAAAGAGAAACCGATAGTGTGCTTATAATCCATGGGGTAAGCCAAGCTCACGTATTCCTGGCTAGCTTCGCCACTGATGGAACTAAAGAATGCGGCGCTAACTTCCAGCTGGTCCGTCATAGCGATTCCAGCGGGGTTCACATACATAGCCGTGTTGTTACTACCAAATTCACCGAACCAGTCGTTCTGCTGGTACTTGTGCGGGGAGTAGACTGCTTCAGCATACAGAGCGCTGGCAGCCACTGTAAGTCCGAGGACTGACGTTTTGATGAAACTAGTACGCATCATCACCTACTCCTTTACTTGATATCCGTGCGCTTGAATTCAATACGACGGTTCTGCGCACGCCCTTCGGGGGTTTTGTTGGAGGCCACCGGCTTGGTATCACCCATACCGGATGTTGTAATACGGCTTTCGGAAATGCCCTTTTCGACAAGGAAGTCCTTCACAGCTTTTGCACGATCTGCAGAGAGCTGCATGTTCTTGGCCTTGTTACCCTGGTTATCCGTGTGGCCTACGATTTCAAATGTAGCTTCGGTAAAGGTTTCCATGATGTCCACCACCTTCAAGAGGGAGATGTAGGAATCTTGAGTAATGGTCGCCTTACCGGATTCAAAGTTCACACCTTCGAGCACGAACACCTTCTTGGGCGGCTGCGGCACTTCATCCGGGCATCCGTCATCGTCCTTGAAGTCGTTGATGGTTTCGGGCTGTTCGGGGCAAAGGTCAACTTCTTTACAGACGTGAGCAAAGTTGGCCTGCATAGCCTTGGCTTCAACCCAAGGATCGCAGATACCGTCACGGTCGTTGTCGGCATCCGGACAACCGTCGTCATCCTGGTAACCGTCAAAGTCTTCGCCTTCTTCGGGGCAGTTATCTACACCGGTACAGACCGATGCGTATTTGTCTGCAAGACCTTCTTCGGAGACCCAAGGATCGCACATGCCATCGGCATCGGAGTCCGGATTACGGGTCTCTTCCACTTCCTCTTCTTCTTTCTCAATCTCAGTAGCAGTAAGGCCGATATCCAACTTACCCTTTCCACGCTTGAGCATCGGCGAGGTGGACTGGCAGTAGAAGTTCGGCTTCGAAAGAGAGTGGTTGATGAACTTCGGATCAAGGGAAACGTTGGTGCGGTTCACCTTGATGAACTGGTTGAAGGGGTAGTAGTTCTTGTAGATGTTGTTGTACTCCACCTTGGTCTGACCAGCAGCAGGGTCGGCAAACACACCGTAGTAGTGGTTTTCCATGAAGATGTTGTTGGTGGCGATGACGTTGGTGGGGCCCTTCAATGCAAGGCCGGAGTAGCCATTGCGGAGCACCACGTTCTGTTCGATGGATGCATCCAGCGCCTTAGCACCCCAAGCAAGGATGCCGGACCAGCGGTTGCCGTACACCACGTTATTGCGGAGGTGAGGAAGCGAGATGAACGCACCGATACCCGTGGCCTTGTTATCCAGCACGTAGCAGTGGTGGATATAGGGGGCAGCGTTTTCACAAAGGATGCCTTCGAGGCCGTTCCTGATGGTGAAGTGCGACATCTCGGCGCCCGAAGTACCCATGACGGTCGGACCATTTCGACCACCATCGATAATCGTCGTGAGAGGGTCTTCACCTTTCAAGACCACGTCCATCACCAGGGTAATGTTTTCGTTATAGGTGCCACGCTTTACCAAGATGGTATCACCGGCATCCGCGTTGCCAAGAGCGTCAGCAATCTTAGAGTAATCGCCAGGCACGTTGATATTCTTTGCCATGGCGGTTCCAGAAAGAAGCATCGCCCCGGCCGTGATTAAGACCAGTTTCTTTAGGGTCATACTGCTACGTTTCTCCAATCATAGAACACATAAATTCGTTTAACTTTATCATTTGCCAAAGCTGACAAACATAAACCCAGATGGGAATATACCTCAAAAATCGGGTTTAGTCAAACCAATTCCGCGAAAAAAGCCGATTTTTCGCAGATAAAGGACTTAATGTCAGCCTTATGCAAAGCAAAAATTACGATTCAGGGGCCTGGGATTCCTTCCCTTCCTCCTTCTTCGCCCCCTGGATGGACACGCGAATTTCCTGGCAGGTCTTCTTGATGTCCTGCAGGACCTTGCGGGCACGGGTGCCGGCGGATTTGTTACCGCGCTCGAACTTTTCGTACTCGCGCTTGAAGTTTTCGACTTCCTGTTCAAGGTCATTTACTAAGCTCATAATAGAACTCCCATAAAAAGATGCTGTACGGAAAATAAATAAAGTTTTTGATAAAAATTCGCCATTTTGTAAATTTTACGATACATTAACGAATTATTACACGTTTTTTTCGCTTTTCAACACCTTATCAACAATCTGACAACAGCCACAATCGATCCAAGGCGGCCTCGCCTTTTTCGCCAATTGACTCAGAAAAGTCATTTACAAACATTTTTATGTGAGATTCTATAACATTTTTTTCTTCTATTTGAGCTTTTTCCTGAATAAAAGGCGTCACCATTTCACACCTCGCCCACGCCATTTTAAGACTCCTACGAATTTCCGATTCGACCCCCTCGATTACTTCTCGAGAAAGGCCCTTTCGAGCAACGGCAATTCCCAAGGGAATCGGTGTTCCTGTTTCCTGCTCCCAAAAGGCACCCAAATCTTGCAATAAATGCAGACCATCCCGTTTCCAAGTGAAACGATGTTCATGGATGGTTACCCCCTGAGAAATCGAGCCTGCAAGCAGCCCCCGGTACACTTCATCGAAAAACGCATAACGAAGTCGTGGCGCCCCACCTATTTTCTTTTCGTACCAAAACTTGAACAAGAGCGCCGCAGTTGTATTTTTCCCAGGAAGCGTGGTAAAATCTTCTGAATTAAAGTATTCTCCCGTGCTCGAAAGCAATAAGGGGCCACACCCGTAACCGATGGCGCCGCCACAACCGAGAACCCGGTAATTTTCTCGAACTGCCGGGAAAATTTGAGCGCTAACCTTTGCCACATCCAATTTACTGGCCATAACCATCTCGTTTAAGGTTTGGACATCGGCATAATGGACATCCCACTCAAAAGGGGATTCCTTTAACCCTTTGATAAGATTTTCGTAGATGAAGGTGTCGTTAGGACAAGTGGAAATGCCGAGGGAAAGACGCATAGGAACCACATCTCACATTAGTCATTGTATCAGTTGGTCCAAGACTTGTTTTTTGAGGGCTGCGAGGGCCTTGGGAATGTCCCAGCTTGATTCGTCACGGTCGGAGGCCATGTTGCTTACCGCCCGAAATTGGTAGCCGGACACACCAAAAGCCTTGCACACCGCAAAGAAAGCCGCTCCTTCCATATTTTCAACTTGAATCTGGAAAATAGATTCCCGACGGTTTCCCAAATACTGGGTACCCGTACAGCAGTTGACCGTTCCGCCCGCAACCTCGGGAATGGCAGCAAGGCACAGAGGCAAGTCGCGGGGAGACGCACCCTTGTAAAGGGTTTCCGCCGAAACCACAGTTTTCCATGGGATAAAATGACCTTCTCGACTTTGAGCCCCCATGTCAGCCACGACTTCAGTACCAACACGGACAACATCGCCTAGCTGGAGCCCACTATTCGGGTACGCCCCGCAAATTCCCAGCAGGACAGCCTGTTCATACTTTTTTTTGCTAAAAAAACGGGCCAGACTTGCAGAAAAATCTACAATGCCAACCCCGGCAATTCCCGCATCAACGGAAGGTTCAATCAACGCCGGAGTGGAAGACGCCACTACCGCAGAAATGTTCTTGAAAAAAAAGTTGAATTCTTGCTTAGACGCAAAGACCAACAGGGTTCCTGCCATAAAGCCTCCGCAAAAACTATTCCAACTTTTCGATTGCGTCCTTGAATTCCGCTTCCAGTTCGCTTACACGGGCAAGATCCAAGTCCCAGGGCTTGTCCACTTCACAGCGAGACACTGCCACAGCGGTAGCCTTGACAAGGCATTCCTCGAAACTCATGCCCTCACCATCGGCATAGAGCCAGCCAGCAAAGAAAGAATCTCCAGCGCCAATATTGTTTTTCATAGTAATGGTAGGGGGCTGCAGCTGCATACCCTGGAACTTCTTTTCCACAAAGCGGAACGCACGGACCGGAGAGTCGCCATCGGTCACCACCAGGTTCTTGATGGGGAGGCGTTCCAGGACAGCGGTAGCGGTCATTTTCCAGAACTGGGGGCTAGAAGTGACCTGCGGAATACCTAGACGAGTCAAAAGCTTGCAGTATTCCTGCATGTTGATTTTCAAAAGTTCCACGCCCTTAGAAAGCCAGGTGTCAATACCTTCAATGGCATCGATAAACACACGTTTTCCTGTAAAATCCAGGGCATTTATCATTTCTACATCAAAAGACTGCGGGAATGAACCGCAAAGAGCCACACACTGAGTAGATGTCCAATGCTCATTCAACGTTTGAAGAAAATCTTCATTCTCGTTACCAAACAAAACAGGAGACGGTTCTATAAGCTCTGTGGTATTTCCACCACTTACAATGGTGGTGCATATGCGGGTCGGCTCCTTGATCCACACAGGAGCCTGCTGAATCCCGCAAGTAGACAGTTCATCAAAAATCTTTGAACCATTCTCGGCACCCAAGAAATGCATCAACAGAGGAATCCCACCCAAGCGTTGCAGTACACGGCCGCAGTTAACACCCTTGCCCGAAGCATACTCCTCAACCTTGCCGATGCGATGAACATCGCCAGGAGTGAACTTATCCAAGAAGAACAACCGCTGCCAGGCGGGATTGAGACCGAGAATGAGGATTTCCTGAGCCATGGTTTTACCCTAGAAATTCACCTTGTAGAACTTGCGCTTACCAACCTGAACAACCAACTGGTCGGCACCCTTAATTTCAATCTGGGACTGCGGATCAGCAAGCTTTTCACCGGCAATCTTCACGCCGCCGTTCTGGACCATGCGACGGGCTTCGCCTTTGCTTGCAAAGGCCTTGATTTCTACGAGCAGGTCCAGGGCACCATAGGTGCCGGCCGCCACGCTGCACTCGGCAGCATCGCTGGGGATGGCGTTACCGCTATGGATTTCCCGTTCCTTGGCAGCGGCGGCCTCGGCGGCGTCTGCACCGTAGTACTGCGTCACGATGTCGATAGCCAGACGGTGCTTGGCGTCGTTGGGGTTCATCTTGCCCGCGGCAATGTCCGCCATCATCTGCTTGATTTCTGCAAGGGGAACATTGGTCAAAAGTTCAAACCAATTCTCTACAATACTGTCGGCCAGACTGTAAATCTTGTGGTACATCACGTCGGCAGGTTCATTGAGGCCCACGTAATTACCGATGGACTTACTCATCTTGACCTTGCCATCGGTACCCAAAAGAATCGGCATAAAGAGACCGATCTGCGGTTCCATGCCTTCAAAAAGCTGCAAATCGCGACCGCGAAGCACGTTGAACTTCTGGTCGGTGCCGCCCAGTTCCACATCGCTGTTGATGGCCACGGAATCGTAGCCCTGCATCATGGGATACATGAATTCGTGGAGGCTAATGGGCGTATTGGCAGCATAACGGTTATGGAAGTCTTCCCGTTCCAGCATCTGGGCCACGGTGAACTGGCCCATGAGTTCGGTCACCTTGCTGAAGGGGAGCTTGGAGAACCATTCGCCGTTGTAGTGGATTTCCACCTGATCGCGGCGAACCACCTTGAAGAACTGTTCCTGATACTCCTTGGCGTTTTCCAGAACCTGTTCGTGACTGAGGCGGGGGCGGGCCTTGTTGCGGCCGCTGGGGTCGCCAATCTGGGCCGTGTAGTCACCCACGATGAGGACGACCGTATGGCCCAAGTCCTGGAACTGGCGGAGCTTGCGCATCACCACCGTATGGCCGAAGTGCACGTCCGGAGCCGTAGGGTCCACCCCCATCTTGATACGGAGAGGTACGCCTGTGTCATAGGACTTCTGGAGTTTCTTTTCGAGTTCATCTTGCGGTACGATATCGACTACACCGCGCATCAAAATTTCAAGTTGTTCTTTAACAGGACGGAATTGCATGATTACCAGTAGTTAGTGGTTGAGATCTTTCAACGGAAAATATAGAATTAGTAGACAGCAGGCAGTAGGACGTAGAAAGTAGATAAAGGGTCGTAAAACGTAAAAATGGAAGATTTAGACAAAAACTAATAATCTATTTAGCAAAGGTGCTCAAGTCTATACCGAGTTGGTTTATTTTGTATGTAAGAATACGCGGAGTCGTGGAAAGGCTGCGGGCAGCAGCGGCCACCTTTCCCTTGCTGCTCTTGAGGGCGTCAGAAATAATGTCCTTTTCATAGGCTTCCACCATGCGCTTCAGGTTGCCCGACACCGGAGTGCCACTGGTTTCGGCAGTCTGGAGTGTAGTCGGGAAATGGTGGGGGTAAATGACGTCTTCGTCGGTCACAAGAACCGCGCGTTCAATACCGTTTTCCAGTTCCCGAACATTTCCAGGCCACGGATAGCTCATAAGCATATTGATGGTAGTACGTGCCAGGCGGCGCACATTCTTGCCAACGATGCGGCAGTAGTGTTCCACAAAGTGGTCCGCCAAGAGGACAATGTCTGTCTTACGGTTGCGCAGCGGAGGAACATAAATCGGAAAAATGTGCAGTTGGTAATAGAGGTCCTCGCGGAAGGTTCCCTCTTCCACCATCTGCTGCAAGTTCTTGGTGGTGGCCGCAATCACGCGGACATTCACCTTCTTGGCGATGCGGGCACCAATGCGTTCTACTTCGCCCTGCTGCATCAAGCGCAAAAGCTTTACCTGCAGGTTCGGCGAAAGCTCCCCCACCTCGTCCAGGAACAGCGTGCCGCCCTCGGCCTGTTCCACGCGGCCCGGCGTCTCGGCAAGTACACCTACCAAGGCGCCACGTTCGCTACCAAAGAGTTCGCGGTCCAAAACCGATTCCGGCATAGATGCGCAATGAACGCGGACAAACGGGCCCATGTTGCGGTCGGAGCGGTAGTGGATTGCCTCTGCCACAAGCCCCTTGCCAGTTCCCACCTCACCCACAATGAGTGCCGGCAGCGGGCTGCGAGATACCTGATCTATCTGGGCATAAACACGCTGCATTTCGCTGGAGCGCCCAATGATGTTGTCGGGTTGAAAACGATCCTTGAGTTCTAGCGTCAAGCGTTCGTTTTCCGCCTTCAGAAGTTCGTTTTCTTCGCGAGCCTCACGGCGGAGTTTCACCGCAGCAGCAAGCATCTGTGCAATAATTTCCAGCAGACGAAGTTTTTCAGGAAGTTCTTCTTCTACCGGATTCTGAACGTCGGCACTGAAGGCTCCGATGACCTGGTGCTCCATGATAACAGGTACGCAGAGGAACGCCTTGTCTTCCGTCTTGCCACGACCCGTTCTATCCAAGAAGTTTGGATCTTTTGCAACGGAGGGAATGATAATGGGCTTACCCGTCTCCACAACGCGACCGGTGATACCTTCGCCCACCTTATAGCGGCCCTTGCGTGCCTGGCGACTGCTCAAGCCTTCTGCAATTTCGATGGAGATTTCGCCAGTATGACGATTGTATAGCGTAAGGGTCGCATGCTCCACGGCCATAGTGGATTCCACCACTTCCAGAATCGGATGCGCGACGCTCTCGAAGTCCAGCGTCTGGTTCAGAATAGAACTGATCTTATAGAGCAGTTCCAGTTCCTGGATTTTGGATTGGGAGGTAGGCATGCTGAAAAAGACTTTTACGGAACGACATTCCGCACAATTGGGATTTTTCTAAGGGCCCATGTAAAAATCATGATGATAGGAATCATTATGAACGGGGCCCCCAGTCGGTACACCATCGAAGTCCGGTCAATAGCAGGAACAGAGACAACCCAATCAAGTAGAATAAATTGCAAAAGATAAATTTCAAACGCATATTTTCCCAGCACCTTCACAAACCTGGATATGCATTCTTTTTTCATTAGCCATGTTCCAACATCTTTGAGCAGGACAAACACACCTATAGCGTACAATACTGACGGAACATTTTCATACCCTTTGAATGTTTTATCGATATGACCAGCATCAACAGACAATACATAAGAACCGCATATATGTAGCATAAGGCCTAACAGTCCCAAAACATATATGATTATTTTCTGCCACTTTTTTATTTCGCAATTATGCAGAAGCCATCCCAGCAGAGGCCATATCAAACAGTTCACTAAAACCGGGACATAAAAGAATGTATTCAAATCGGAAGAAAACAATTTTTTCAAAAAAGGAAGAAGAATGTTAAATATAAAGGCAAAGACGACTAAATACGAAAATACCAGCTTCCTCTTACTTTTCTCAACAGCTGCAAAAAGAGGCATACAGATATACAAAGTAAACAACGCCCCAAAAAACCAGAATATGCCAACGCATCTATTTCCTGTAATGTCTTGGAAAACAGACCTAACGCTAATATCCGACCAAAATCTCTTTCCCGTATATAAATCAATCCCTATGGCAACTAAACTCCACACCAAAAAAGGCAACATCGTTTTCATGAACCTTTTGGAGAAGTAAGTCTTCATGGAATATCTGTCAAAAAAATCCATCAACGTTATACCGCTCACCATAAAGAATAGCGGCACAGCAAAATAAAACACACATTCAATAATGTTGGCCGAAAACCAATAATCTTCTTTTCCAGTAAAGCGCCAAAAACAGCCATTCGTATGCAACAGCAATACGGCAAAAGCAGAAGCCACTATGACGAAGGTAATGTAATCTGTCGCCCTTTTGCATTCCACATTCCGGGCCATTTCCTGCACAAACAGTCTACGTATCAAGAAAACACACAACAGTGCCAAAAGGGTCAAGATAAAGTACCATGTCACATTGAGGTATAGGGCCTTTTCTTCCAACGAAATATTGATTCCCCCATTTCCCCCTCCATTCCGTATCTTAAAATCAAAATGATTTATTGAACCATTTCGATATTTTGAAATCGTACTGTCGGATATGACAAAGCCTCTTGAGTAATCGCAATGTCCATCAACATCTGCTAAGGACATCTTTTTCCCATTTATTTCTACAGACTCTGCGCAATCATCGGGAACCACCCGCATTTCAAACGGGCCTTCTATTTTTTGCTCTACATCGAAGGATACATTGAATATTGCCCCATCCCCAATTTTTTCAGCAAAGGGCAAAGAAATTTCTCGCTGAACACCATTCTGGGTTAGAACAACATTTCTTATTTTGGCCGGGCAATACAGAAAAAGCAGCACGCCCGCCAACAGCAACACACAATACAGTTCTGGAATCTTGGCGATTTTCTTTATCATAACAGAGTCGGTGCAAACAAATTTATCGATACACCCTAGTCAAAAGAACTGTAAGTCTCTATTTCAAAATTTCTTGAACCAACGCACTAGCACGTTTGGCATCAAAGCGGCCCTTGACCTTCGGGGAAAGCTCCTTCATGATCTTGCCCATATCCTTGGGACTAGACGCACCAGTCGCGGCCTTGATTTCTGCAATGAGGGCCTTGACTTCGTCCTCGGTCAGTGCTGCCGGCATATACTTGTGGTAGAGAGCGATGCACGCTTCTTCAGCGGGAATCTTGTCTGTAAAGCCACCCTTCGTGAGGATATCAATGGCTTCCTGTTTCTGCTTGACGCTGCGGGCAAGAACATCGACACACATTTCGTCGGTGATGGTTTCTTCGATCTGGGCCGGGGTCGCACCAGACTTCATGGCTTCGTTCTTGATGTCTGAATGGAGGGTACGGAGCGTTCCGAGGGTTTCGGAATCGTGGGCCTTCATGGCGGCCTTGATATCATCCTTAATCTTGGTCAACAATGCACTACTCATATTTTCCTCCGGGCGGCTTATGCCCCGCACCAGGCATTTTGGTTAAATCTCTAAAAACACGCAACGAGCCACCGGTGGTGGACCGGCGACTCATTTCAAATCAAAACCCTTTAAAACCGCTACAATTAGTAGAGGCGCTTGCGGTTCTGGTCAGCGATTTCCTTAAGACGCTTGCGACGAGCGGCAGTTTCGATACGCTTCTTCTCTTCGGAAGGCTTTTCGAAGCGCTGGCGCTTCTTGACATCAGAAATGATGCCGTTCTTTTCGCAGGACTTGGTAAAACGCTTGAGAGCGCGTTCAAAAGGTTCGTTAGACTTTACAATTACGCCGATCACGATGATCCTTTGGTTAAGTTGGTAATTCGTTTTTGGATAGCCAAATATATTTAACTAGCCGTAATTCGTCAAGGGAAAGGGTATTTTTGGCCATTTTTCATATTTATAACTTGCGGATTGTCAAAGACTTATGTATATTATGGCAGAGCACAGCCAAAAGGTTACTTTTGGACTTTTTAACAAGAAAAACGGAGATTTCAATGAAATCACTCTCGATTTCCACCCTGATTACCGCAGCTTTCGCCTGCTTTATGCTGACGGCCTGCGGAGGCGGTGAAGATGACGTTGTCCCCCAGATGACCATCAAGAAGCCTGCCAAGACCACCGAAGCCAAGTCTACGGCAGCAGACGAACCTGAACTGGTGCCGATCCAGTCTCTTTCTGCAAAGAAGGCCAAAGCCGCCAAAGCCGAAAAAGTGCAGCTTCCGCCCGGGAGCGTCAAGCCTGAAGAAGACGGCCAGTACGTGATTCAGGTCAGCATCCAGTCTTCTAGGAAGGCTGCCGAGGCTATCGTCAAAAAACTTGCAGATCAGGACATCGAAGCCTACATTGCAGAAGTTGAAAATCCGGGTGAACTGGAAGGTACTTTCTACCGTGTCCGTATCGGCTATTTCTCCACAATTCAAAGAGCCCAAGCCTATGGCCAAGACGTTTTGGCACAGCTGAACTTCGGCTGGTGGGTCGACAACAGCAACAACGACGAAGTCGGTAAACCTGGTTCTGACGACGAGTCCGCAGCACCTGCACCCGCAGCCCAGCCTGCTCCTCAGCCCGCTGCCGCTCCGGCGACCGCTCCTGCCGCTAAGCCTGCTCCTCAGCCCGCTGCCGCTCCGGCGACCGCTCCTCAGCCCGCTGCTGCTCCGGCACCGGCTCCTGCCGCTAAGCCCGCTCCTCAGCCTGCTGCCGCTCCGGCTCCGGCCGCCAAGCCCGCTCCTCAGCCTGCTGCCGCTCCGGCACCGGCTCCTGCCGCTAAGCCCGCTCCTCAGCCCGCTGCCGCTCCGGCTCCGGCCGCCAAGCCCGCTCCTCAGCCTGCTGCCGCTCCGGCACCGGCTCCTGCCGCTAAGCCCGCTCCTCAGCCTGCTGCTGCTCCGGCGACCGCTCCTGCCGCTAAGCCCGCTCCTCAGCCTGCTGCCGCTTCGGCACCGGCTCCTGCCGCTAAGCCCGCTCCTCAGCCTGCTGCTGCACCGGCACCGGCTCCTGCCGCTAAGCCTGCTCCTCAGCCTGCTGCTGCTCCAGCGGCAAAACCAGCTGCTGCTGATGACGACTGGGAATAAGTTCTTTTCGTAGTTTTTCTTGTAGAATTCCGCGGCAAAACCCGCGGAATTTTTTTTGTAAAACTATAATTCTAAATTTGGCAGTATGCCTACTAAAAAGCCAAAAGTTTTTGTTGTCCACTTAGGATGTGCCAAGAACCAGGTCGATGCGGAGAACCTGGTCGGCGAGATGTTGCACGCCGGTTTTGCCACCTGCGACACGGCCGCCAACGCCGACTACATTCTGGTGAACACTTGCGGATTCATTGAAGCCGCCAAGGAAGAATCCATCAACGCAATCCTCGCACAAATTAACGGCAAGAAACCCAGGCAGAAGCTGATCGTTTCGGGCTGCCTTTCGGGCCGTTATGACGACGAACTGGTGAAGGAATTGCCCGAAGTCGATTACTGGGTAGGCACCTACAAGCCGGGCGAACTTTTGAAAAAAATGGGAATCGTGGCTCCGCAAACTTGCGATGCCGAAAACCTACCGCGCATGAACCTGGGAGGATTCAAGCACCACGCCTACCTGAAGATTGCGGAAGGCTGCAACCGCCGTTGCGCCTACTGCGCCATTCCGCTGATTCGCGGCAAGCAGGTTTCACGCAGCATCGAAGACATTGTAGAAGAAGCCAAGGAACTCGAAAGACAGGGTGTAAAGGAAATTACGCTCATCGCCCAGGACACGACCTACTTCGGCCGCGAAAAGGGCAAGAAGGGAGGCACGCTTGCACAGCTTTTAAAAGCGATTCTTGACAACACGAACATCCCGTGGATCCGTACGCTTTACTGGTACCCGATGTTTGTGGACGATGAACTTTTGGACCTGATGGCAAACGAGCCTCGCCTGGTGAAATACGTGGACATGCCCATACAGCATGCCAGCGACAATGTGCTCAAGAACATGAAGCGCAACTATCGCAAGAAAGAACTTGTCGACATTTTGCACAATATTCGCGAGCGCATCTCGGGCGTTACGCTGCGCACTACGGTACTTGTGGGTTTCCCCGGTGAAACCCACGAAGACTTTGAAGAGCTGATGGAACTCTTGGAAGACATCCAGTTCGATCACTTGGGCGGATTCGTATTCAGCCCTGAAGAAGGCACTCCCGTAATGGAAATGGACTTGCCCTCCGTCGACGAAAGCGAAGCCCGCGCAAGGCTCGATGCCGTAAACGATTTGCAAGAAGAATTGGATGCCGAACATGCCGAGGCATTGATCGGTAAGACCGTTCGCGTCATCATCGACCAGGTTGCCGAAGAAAGCGAATACCACTTCTACGGACGCACCGAAGGCAACTCCATGGAAAACGACGATATCGTGAAAGTCTTGGAAGGTGACGCCGACGTGGGCGAATTCCGTGACGCCATTGTTGTGGATGCGGAACCGCATGAATTAATAGTTAAGCTAATATGATGCGATTAAATTTAATCTTTGATTAAATTTCCACCTCTCGCCTTACTCGGTGGTCGAACGTTGCATTCTCTTCTAAATCGCAGGTATTAGAAAGGGCCCCGTAAGGGCCCTCTCTTATACCTGTGATGCGATTCGAACGCATGACCTCTTCCTTCGGAGGGAAGCACTCTATCCAAACTGAGCTACACAGGCCTAAGTGAACTCAATAATAGTAAAATTACATCACCTAGTAAATACCCGCGGCAACCATTACCTGTGATGCGATCAAATTTAATCTTCGATTAAATTTCCACCTCTCGGCTCGGAAATGGACAAACTAGTTTGTCCACTTCTCTCGCCTTACTCGGTGGTCGAACGCATGACCTCTTCCTTCGGAGGGAAGCACTCTATCCAAACTGAGCTACACAGGCAAGCGAGAGCAAATATAGTAAAAAGAAAGCCCACATTATCGTGGGCGTCTTTCTTACCTGCTTGCGCGATCGCGTTCTTTTTCACGCTCGCGACGACGTATTTCCGTATCGTCCGGGAAGAACTCCGGAAGTGCATAACCAATCATGATACCAAACACGATACCAGTCTTGCTCATACCATCCTGATTAACAACCTTGGATACGTACTCCTTGTTGATCTTGTCGTAAGTAAAGCTGACGTTTTCATCCTTAGGCTTTCCCAGCTCGGGGGCGTAATACATACCAACAGAGAACTGCAAGTAATACCATTCGTTCGTCAGGTATGTAATAAGGGCGTCAAACTGGAAACCATTCACCTTGATAAGCGGACGAATCTTATCTTCATCAGGTTTTACGTCGTGATCAAAATATACCGTTCCATAAGAAACAGACAAGCCTAAATGAAGCGGATTCTTGGGGAACAGGTAATAGTTCAAGCCGACCTTATAACCCGTACCACCTTCCAACTCAATATCATCGAAATCATTGTCTGTTCCCTTAGGCAGGAATCCGAAAGAACCGTATGCACCGATATGCCAGCGAGTAATATATTCAACGCCAGCACCGAAGCCCATGCCCATACCGGTTTCACCCATAAACGGAGCACGAGAGCCCATACCTATTTCCAACATTAAACGATCTTTGAGCCAATCTCGACGACGCAACGAGTTTGCGTATTCATCTGCTCGCTGGTCCTCTTCAAACTTTTTACGAGCAGCCATATCTTCTCTCTTAGAGCGGCTCACATAAGAATCCTCAGCATCGTCAAATTCGTCATCCGACCCAGATCCAGATTCAGAAGATGCTTCGGTAGCCGTAGCAGAATTGCCTGCAGAAACAAAATCGCTATCGTCAAATTCGTCATCCTGTGCCCACGCAAGAAACGCCGTCAAGCACAAAGTCAAACACATTTTTTTTAGCATAACGCCTCTGATTATAAATCGCCTTTGGAATATAACTTTTTTAACCGAGTTTTTCCATTCAACAAGTGTAAAAGTTGCTTTATCTTTTATTTTTCGCGCAAAAAACGAACTTTTTGAGGCAAACTCCCTTTATTTTTGCTCTATTAGGCGGGCTTTTATCGATCCCAAAGCAATCTCGCACTCCATCAAAACCGGAATCCTTCGATCGTCGTCAGTAAGCCAAATAAAGATTTTTCCCTTTGAATTAAAAATGCCGTCACCATCGAGCATCGGTTCAACTTTGATGGTCTGGAATTTACCCATATCCGTTTTCAGCGATTCCCGACCATGGACCACCACCTTCAGTTCGTATCTCTTTTTCCCACTAACTGCAGAAAAATGACTTGTATCACCTACAGCCAACGGCATGGTCCGTACATAATAAAATGCAGACATGATACTATGCTCCATGCCCTGAATAGCAACAGCCGTATCAGCGGACCGTTTGACCTTACGGGTTTTCATATCTGTAAACACCGTATCAGAAAGCCAAGCCTTTTCACCTTTACGGTCAAACCGTATCACAGACTTATTGTGAAACGACCCCTCATGAAGCTGCTTGCGGAACACTTCCGTCATTAGCCCCTTATTACGTACACGGGTATAGATTGTATCAGCTACAGGATAAATCTTGTTGATGGTCTTGTTACCCGTTGCAAACGTCAGGAACTCAGTCTTGTTATCCGCTATGGGCTTAACTTCAAGCGTAGCATAACCCGCAGTAACGAAACCCCAGCTAAGGCTAAACGTCAACTTTTCGCCCTTCATCCAGGGAGCTTTCACTTCGGGAAGATTAGGCTCACCGGCAAAAGACACGGTCACGAGAAATGCCGCAAGAAAGACGAATATGCGTATGGAACAAAGGCGCATAAATAGATGTGAGATGTGTAATGTGTGATGTGAGGTGCGAAATCTCTAATTACACATTTCACACTCCACATTACACACTATAATTAGTCAATGTCTCCAAGGCCCTTGCGATAAGCGACGAGCTTTTCGCGGACAGAGGCATCAGAGAGGGCGACGATGTGGACGGCGAGGAAACCGGCATTCTTGCCGTTGCCGATGCCGACCGTGGCCACCGGGATTCCCGGGGGCATCTGCACGATAGAGTGCAGAGCATCGACGCCGTTGAGCGGGCCGCCGGCGCAGGGCAGACCGATAACGGGAAGGATGGTGTGCCCTGCGAGCACGCCCGGAAGGGCTGCAGCGAGGCCAGCAACACCGATGAGGACCTGGAGGCCTCGCCCGGCGGCTTCG
>JAFVGH010000016.1 GCA_017475045.1 Fibrobacter sp.
ACACCCATATTCCGGGCTCCGGAGACGTGGGCGACCAGTTGAGGCTCACATCCGGGCAGGGCGGAGATGGCACTCACAGTGACAATCTCCCGGTCGGCAAAACTGAGGTTGTTGCGGGCGAAGATATCACCGAACAGGTGAGCCTTGAGGTAATAGTCGGTGGCAGGGACAAAACTATAGTCGAAAGGTTGCCCCGAAAGTTTCGTTTGTACGGCTGTACCTTGTTTCAATGCATCGTAATCGGCAGGAAGCGGATCGGCATCCCTGCCGAGATTATCCGTTATTCCTGTTGCTTGGCGCTGTTGCAGCAATTTCTGCAGCGTTCCCAGCGCATTGAGCGAACGCGGGAATCCGGTATAGGCATAAAGCTGTGAAAGCGCTTCTTTGGCTTCGCTCACAGTGAGACCGTTATCAAGTGCTTCTGCTGCGGCCTTTTCAAGACCGGCCTGGTCTCCTTTTGCTTCCAGCGCCGCCATGACGGCAAGTCCCTGCCGACGGGGTGAAAGTGCTTGATTCATATTGTTTTCATTCTTTGTTGTTCTAGGTTGTACAGCATGCGAAGCAGGCTCGGTTACAGCCTGATATCGACGTACCGTACGGCCGCCGAGCTTATACTTTTCACGAAGGGCAGCCGCTTCCTGCATCATAGGAGAGGCGTGGTAACGGTTGAGAGCCGCCTGGTCCGCCCATTCATCGATAAGGAGAAGACCTTCCGGATCATCGGCCGGAAAAAAGTAGTCAAAACGGAGGCATCCTTCGACAGCCCTGATGCGGCCGGCAATTCCGCTTTCTTCCATTTCCCTGACATACTCCCGGGCAGAACCATTCTCACCGGAGTAGCGGATATTGATTGTCAGCTGAGCATTACAGGGATTGGAGAAGATGATTGTCAGAAGAAAGATGACAATACCGTACAAATGTGTTCTCATGGCATTATTGCTTCTTTTTCGCTATCTGAGACTGTCTACCCAAGCCTTGATGTCGGATTTCGAAGCCCGATTCAGGGTCTTTCCAGCCTTCCAGTTTATCTCAGGATACTGTGCCTTGAATTCGGCATTTGCCTTGTCGATGCTGCTGCCGCCTGAAGTCGCGAAGAAAATGACGGTCTTACCTTTGAAACCATAGGCCTCGATAAAAGTATTAATGATGGTAGGAGCGGTATACCACCAAACCGGGAAGCCGATGTAAATCAAATCATAGCTGTCTGCATCCTTCAGGTCCTTCATGATAGCGGGGCGTGAACTGCGGTCCTGCATTTCCACACTGCTCCGGGAAGTCTTGACAGTCCAGTCCAGATCCGCTGAAGTATATTTGACCTCTGGTTTGATTTCATGGAGCGTTCCGCCGGTGACGGCGGCAAGGTCCTTCGCCACGGCTTCAGTCGTGCCAGTGGCGGAAAAATATGCTACTAGTGTTTTCATGTCGTCTTTGGTATTCTTGTTATTGTTCTGTCCGCAGGCTGTAAGCGTGATGGCCATGGCGAAGATAGCAAAAAGAATCTTTTTCATTGTATTGCAGATTTACTTAATGTCGCGGTAATCAAAGGGTTGGTATCTATGAGCTTAAGGGATTTGACCATGCTGGCCGTTCCTTCCTTGTATTTCTTGAAATGAGCGGTCTGCAGGTGCGCCTGGTAGGCATCCCAGTCGGCATAGACTTCCAAAATATAGACCATACAAGGATCGGACTTGTCCTGCATGGAGAA
>JAFVGH010000017.1 GCA_017475045.1 Fibrobacter sp.
CAGCATAATGCACCTTACCGGCCATCTCCACCCGCCGCGGCGCCTTATGCGGCTGATAACGGAGCGTTGACCCGGGGGCCAGGGTGACATGGGTACCGTCCTTCAGGGTAAAAGCCTGTGCCAGATCGTAGGCATTGTATTCCGTCCATGTGTTCCGCCAAGAGAAGAATACACCGAATATCAGTGCTGCGGCGATTGGCATAGCCCAGAGCAGAATCCGCCGCATGGGGTGGCGGGAAGCCATGCCGGAAACCTTCTTCCATGCTTTTTGCGTATCAAACATTCCCGGCCGGTAATGGCGGAGAACGAAAGAGAGTTTTTGTTCGTCAATCTGGTTCATACGAACCTAAGACGAGGCTCCCCGCAAAAAGTACCATCAGAAAAATGAAAAAATGAAGTTGATCATCTGCTGCCCACCTTCCCGGAGGGTTTCCAGGGCCCGGGAGATGTGATTCCGCACGGTATGTTCAGAGATGTTCAATTCGTCGGCTATCTCCTTGTAGGACAAGCCGTCCCGCTTAGCTAGCAGGAGACATTTGCGGCGCATTTCAGGTAAGGCGTCCACGGCAGTCCAAAGGCGAGCCTCCAAAGCGGAACGCTCCTCCGCTTCGTCATCAGAGATGGGACCGTCCAGGTCGCTAGGCAAAGGTTCGGTTTTTCCGGATTTTCGCAGCGCATCGATACTGCGGTTCCGGACGGCTGAATATAACCAGGCCCTCACGTTCGCCACCGGATTCTCCTGCCTCCAAAGTGCCGTATAGCTCTCCTGGACCACATCTTCCACCGCATCCGGATCGTCTAGATAATGGAGCGCATACAGACACAAGGGGCGGTAATACGTCCGGAAAAGGGCCTCTATTTCCTTCGTCTGCAACATCTGCTGCAAATTTACGAATAATAATTGTTTTGCTATTCTTGCCGCAAAGCCTTACATTTGTGAAGACGAACCGCAACGGTTATGATGCAGGAAACGCATATTGTTGAGAATAAAACCATTTGGAAAGACGAGTGGCTGGAATGGATTTGTGGCTTTGCTAACGCACAAGGCGGCATCTTGAATGTCGGCACAGCTGATGACGGAACACCCGTTGGGCTGGCCGATATCAAATCTCTGCTGGAGAAGCTCCCCAACAAGATCATCAATAAACTCGGCATTGTTTCTGATGTCAACAAGTGTTCTCTCAACGGCATCGATTACATTGAGATTGCAGTCCATCCAAGCAATGTGGCCATCACGTTGGATGGTGTTATCTACTACCGAAGCGGTGCAACCAACCAGACGCTTCGTGGCGAAGCTCTGGAACGTTTTCTTCTGTCCAAGATGGGAATGCATTGGGACGAAATGGAAATCCCCAACGCCACCGTTGAGAAGGACATTGACCGTGAGGCTGTCGACTACTTCCTGAAGAAAGCAATCGAAGAAGAACGACTGCCCAAAGATTCCATCAATGATGATACTCAGACCGTCCTTAAGAACCTACACTTGATTTCTGATGACGGTAAACTTCGCATTGCGGCCATCATTCTCTTCGGGACACATCCGGAGAAATATGTTCGAAGCATAGACTTCCGCATCGGCCGCTTCATCAGCGATGAATCCGACCTTCTTTTCCAGGACATTATCCAAGGAGATATTATCCGGATGGCCGATAGGATTATGGCTGTCCTCAGGTCAAAATACCTCGTTTCCTACATCGGTTACGAAGGTATGAAACGGACGGAGCCATTGGAAATTCCTGAAGCTGCCCTGCGAGAAATCATTTATAATTCCCTCATTCATAGGTTATACACGGGAACCTTTGTTCAGATGAAGGTATATAACGACCGCGTTTCCGTCTGGAACGAAGGAACCCTTCCCGAGGGCTTCCCCGTGGAAATGCTCTTGCAAGAGCATTCTTCACGCCAGCGAAATCCACTTATTGCTAATGTTTTCTTCCTTGCCGGCTTCGTAGAGACCTGGGGACGCGGTATCAAGAAGATTCGCAGTTCTCTCCAAGGCGTCGGTCTTCCGGATCCGGTCTTCGAAGAGAACTGCGGCGGTATTCGCGTCACCATCCAGCGTCCCCGTAACATCGCCAACCTTGGCGCAGTAGTTGGCGTAGAAGATGGCGTAGTAAATGGCGCAGAAGAACAAGCTGATAATAAAGAACTTAACGAATTC
>JAFVGH010000018.1 GCA_017475045.1 Fibrobacter sp.
AAAGGTATTCCTGGGGCGCATAGAGGGTGAAGGAGAGATAAGGTTCCAGCAACTGTGTCCCTGATTCCTTCAATGCCTGTTCCAATACAATCGGGGCCAATGAGCGAAAGTCCGCCGGCGTGCTGACCGGACTATAATAAAGCCCGTATTCAAAGCAAATCTTACAGTCCGTTACGTTCCAGCCACACAAGCCTTGCTCCAGACCGTAACGGATACCATCCATGACAGCGTTTTGAAAACTCTGGTTCAAGTATCCCAGGGAAACCCGGCTCTCGTATTGTACACCGGAGCCAAGCGGGAGCGGCGTAACAGACAGTCCGATGGATGCCCAAAACGGGTTGGGCGGCACCTCGATATGGATAGTGTGGCTGGCCACTTTGAGCGGCCGCTCTAAATAAATGACGGTAGGTTCCTTCACCGCTGTTTCAATCTTGTACTTTTCCGCCAGCAAAGCGGAAACAACCTCCAACTGCACCCGGCCTAAAAAAGAAAGAATGATCTCGTGGGTGATGGAATCCACCTCGTAGCACAAAAGCGGGTCAGTATCCGCAATTTGCGTAAGAGCGTCCAGCAACCGGTCTCTTTGCTCTGCCGTTTTTGGCGTAATCGTCGTCCGCAGCATAGGGAAGGGAACATCACTCCACATTTCACGAGGAAGTTGGGTTTTGTCCCCCAATATATCGTTTAATCTCAAGCTGTCGCTGGGAAGGATGACAATTTCGCCCTTATGGGCGGTATCTGTCCGAACAATCTCCCCTTTGGATGGAATACGCATCTCTGTGATTTTCAGCTTTTCTCTCCCGGCTAGGGCCACCGTATCCCGCAGACGCAGCGTTCCGCTGTATAGCCGCAGATAGACAAGCCTCTGGCCGCAATCTGTATACTCCACCTTAAAAACTCTACCGCACAGGGCGGCGCTCCCCTGTTCCTTGGTCGATTGGAACAGCCCTATCACCGCATCCATCAACCGTTGAATGCCAAGGCCGTTTTTGGCGCTACCATGATAGACCGGGAGCAGGGAGGCGTCTTGAACTCGCCGCTGTTCTTCTTGCGCAAGTTCTTTCTGACTGATTGATTCTCCTGCGATATACTTTGCCAATAACTCATCGTTATTTTCGATGACCGAATCCCACACCTCTGCACTAGTGTTTTCTGTCAGAGTTATTTTCGAGGACAGCGACACTGTCTGCTTGATGATAATATCAGCGGAGAGCTTATCCCGAACAGACTGATATACGCTCTCCAAATCAATGCCAACCTGGTCGATCTTGTTGATAAAGATAATGGTGGGGATGTTCAATTTCCGTAGGGCATGGAACAGAACACGGGTCTGGGCCTGCACGCCATCTTTAGCGGAGAGCACCAAGATGGCCCCGTCCAAAACAGCCAGAGAGCGGTATACCTCTGCCAAGAAATCCATGTGGCCGGGAGTATCCACAATATTGACTTTACAACTGTGCCACTGGAAAGAAGTGACTGCCGTTTGAATGGTAATTCCACGCTGCCGCTCCAAAAACATAGTGTCCGTTCTCGTTGTCCCTTTTTCGACGCTCCCCGGCTCTGAAATGGTTCCGCTGGCATACAGCAGGCTTTCTGTCAGTGTCGTCTTGCCCGCATCTACATGGGCAAGAATCCCGATATTGATAATGTTCATGTCTATCCTCCATACAAGGCCCAAAAGGGCGCAAAAATCCCCAGCGGCAAATACTTTTACCGCTGGGGATCATGACTTCGGATACATAGAAACGCATTCAGCTAACATGAGCCGTTATCCGTCACGATATTTGATAAAAAGGCAAAAGCATTCTTAAATTGGGTACAAAAACCAAGCCCCTGCAAGGGGCAATTATTTTTGTGCCCATTATCAAATTTTATTTAAGAATACCTTGCCGCATGTTGAATAGACTCCTCAAATCAGGATGACAGCAGTATAGCATAGCACACTCTAAAATGCAAGAAGTTTTTACCCGCTGTCCCAAATAAATCAGGAGGGCATTCACCGGGACACCCTCCGATTTGGGGCCTCATGCGCAAATAATTTCTGTGTCCACGATTTCCGCCGCACACGCCCGAATATTGTTAGTCCCTCTGCAACTCATACCACAGACCGTTGCCCTCGTCAAAGATGTACTTTTCCATGAAATTACCTCCATTTTTTGTGATTATCGTGCGCCTACCCTTATTTTTGACCTTGCACCCCATTTCTGCTCCTTTTCGACCTGTTCCTGCTGGTAAGCTGCCTCCAGTATCCTGTCCGCCTGTTCCGGGCCAATGGCCCGTCTGACCCGCTCATAGTCCCTGACTTGCCCTTTCAAGCCGTCCCTCTCGGCACAAACCTCATAAATCCTGGCTGACAGGGAGCCGTTCTTACTGACCTCAC
>JAFVGH010000019.1 GCA_017475045.1 Fibrobacter sp.
CGAAGACAGCCTCATCAAGGCTTGCGGCATGGTTCCGGGCTTTGCATCTCCGATTGGCGCACACGACACCCGCGTCATCGTGGACGAAGCCATCGCCGATTCCTTCGACCTGGTGACCGGCGCAAACGAAGAAGGCTACCACTTCAAGCATTGCAACCCGAAGCGCGACTTCCCGAAGTTCGAAGTGGCCGACATCGCGGAAGCGAGCGAAGTCTGCAAGTGCCCCTGCTGCGGCGAACTCCTCACCGAGACCCGCGGTATCGAAATGGGTAACATCTTCAAGCTGGGCACCAAGTTCTCCGAATCCATGGGTGCCAAGTTCCTCACCGCCGAAAAGACCACCGCTCCCGCCATCATGGGCTGCTACGGCATCGGCGTGGGCCGCCTGATGGCCTCTGTCGTAGAAAACAGCCACGATGACTTCGGACCGATTTGGCCCAAATCCATCGCTCCGTTCCAGGTCGAAATCGTCCCCATCGGCAAGGAAGCTGAACTTGTGGAGCTCGCCGAAAAGTTCGAAAAGGAACTTGAAGCCGCCGGCATCGACGTGCTCGTGGACGACCGCGACGAACGTCCGGGCGTCAAATTCAAGGACGCCGACCTCTGGGGTTCTCCGGTGCGTATCGCCATCGGCAAGAAGGGTCTCGCCAACGGTGAAGTCGAATGGAAGTTCCGCAACGAAAAGGAATTCTCCATGGTCAAGGTGGAAGACGTTGTCGCCAAGGCGAAGGAGTTCTTCAAGGAGTAAGGGAGATCCCCGCCTACGCGGGGATGACAACAAGAATCGCGGGGATGACTTATGAGCAAGATTAAGGTCGCAACTTTGCAAGGCAAATGGACAGGCGATTTCGACAGCAACAACGCCTGGTACGTGGAACAGGCCCGCGCCCTCAAGGGCAAGGGCTACGACCTGGTGGTTCTGCCGGAACTCTTCCATACCCCCTACTTCCCCTTCGAGGAGAACGCGGACTTCTTTGACCTCGCTATCGAAAAAGACCACCCGCTGGTAGCACAGTGGCAGGCCATCGCGAAGGAACTGAACGCTGTCGTGGTGTTCCCCTTCTTCGAGAAGCGCGCCCGTGGCATCTACCACAATTCCGCCTTCGTGTTCGAGCGTGACGGCAGCATTGCAGGCCTCTACCGCAAGAGCCACATTCCCGACGATCCCGCCTTCTACGAAAAATACTACTTCATCCCGGGTGACACGGGTTTCGAGCCTATCAAGACATCCGCAGGCACCCTCGGCGTGCTCATCTGCTGGGATCAGTGGTTCCCGGAAGCCGCCCGCATCATGAGCCTCAAGGGCGCAGACGTGCTCATCTACCCCACCGCCATCGGCTGGATGGACAGCGAGCCTAAGGAAATCTACCCGCGTCAGCAGGACAGCTGGACAACCGTCATGCGCGGCCACGCGATTGCAAACCGCACCTTCGTGATTGCGGCAAACCGTGGCGGCACCGAAGGACACCTCACGTTCTGGGGCACGAGCTTTGCCGCCGCCCCTGACGGCTACATCTTGGAAAAATGCTCCCCCGAATTCCTCGGGGTCTCCACCGTCGAAATCGACCTGGCCGAAACCGAGGAAAACCGCCGCTGGTGGCCGCATTTCCGCGACCGCCGCATCGATCTCTATGGCGATATTTTAAAGATTTGGGGCGAATAAGCCTAGTTAACTGACGGTGCGATAAAAACGTGCCAACTCCCAGCGTCTTTCCCCCTCTCAACATATTTTTTATCGAGAAGATGTTGGACGAGCTTATTGACGGCTGACTTCTGAATGCCTAGTTTCCGCTGGATTTCGGCGATTGTCAAAACAGGCTCACTCTGCATCATCCGAAGAATTTTACCATAGTTCGGCGTGCGGAACTCGATACACTCTCCGTCATACCACCAAATGTTTTCTCCACGCTTAGTAAGAAATTGAACATCGGCAGCAATTTCTTGCGCGATCATGTTGCGGAAATACTTGAGGAACGGGGCTATAGCTTCAACCGTTGCGTTTGCTCCAGAACTGGGCGCACCCCCTACCTTCAAATCGGCTGCATGCAGCGCCTCCAGATACTCGTCTTTCTTTCGGCTGCGGACCACAACCATGGGAATATCGTGCCTAGCCAAGATGTAGTTGACGAGCAACCGAGCGATTCGGCCATTGCCGTCCTCGAACGGATGAATCCTGATATAGCGGTAGTGGAACAACGCCGCCAATTCCACAGGAGACAGTTTCCCTTCCCTTTCTGCACTATTGAACCAATCGACAAGATCCGTCATCAGCGCAGGAGTTTCCTCCGGGGAGGCATAAACAAACCGGTCTCCATACCGTGTAATGACACTGTTCGGGCGCGTCTTGTATTGCCCGGCGTGAACCACATACCCGACCTGAATCCCGCCAGGAAGTTCCTTATGAACGGAATAATCTTCGCGCAATAAAGTGCGGTGCAAACCCCTTATAAAGTTCTGGGTCAACGGAGTTTCCTTAATGCGGGACTCCGCCACCATCATCTTGAGCGACACCTCGCTGGCGACCATTTCCTGCACGCTCCGCACATTCGCTTCACCGATGACCTTCCCGAAAAGCAACAAGATTTCCGTCTGCCCGTAAGTGAGCGTGTTGCCCTCGATATGGTTGCTATTGTAGTTGAAATCGATAGAAAAACGGCGGGCAAGGCGAGCCTTGTCCTCTTCCGAAAGAGGCGGGAGGGAGCGCCAAGCGTCAAGGGCTTTTTCTAGGGTCAGGATTCTCATGACCATAAATATAATCAAAACATTTGTAAAAAGGTAGTCCACAATCCACCTTTTTGAATAATTTTATCAAATTTAGCGAAAATCATTAGTAAAAAAAGTAGTCTGACAACCAACTTTCTAGAAAACTTCAAAATTTGAAGTTCAATCTCTAAATTGAATATGTTCATAGAAAAATCTGCGAAATTTGTTGAATTTCGGCAATTTTTCATATCAGGAAATTTTTCCCTTTACCTATATTTGGAACAATACAAGGATTTTGACCATGACAAAAACACTTTACCGCTACCCTGCAGAATGGGAAAAGCAAGAAGCCACCTGGCTTGCGTTTCCGCATAACAAACAGAACTGGTATGGCGAACGAGGAATCAAGATACGCAAGTTCTACGTGGAACTGATCCGCACCATCAGCGAGTTCCAGCCGGTAAACGTGCTGATTCCAAACAAGAAATTCCTGACTCTTGACGAGAAGTTCGCCGTGGCCGACCGACCCTTCCCCGCAAGTTTCATCATCTGCAAGACCGACGACATCTGGATTCGGGACTACGGTCCGTTCTTCGTGAAGAAGGGCAAGGAAACCGTAATTTCGGAGACTGTCTTTAACGCTTGGGGCGCCAAGTTCCCGCCCTGGAAAAACGACAACCAGATTCCCGCCCGCATCGCCGAAATTTTCGAATACAAGAAGGGCGTAAGCGTGCCCTACATCTTCGAGGGAGGCGCCATTGAGGTGAACGGCGACGGTCTCGGCATGACCACCCTGGACTGCCTCGTGGGCAAGAACCGCAACAAGGAGCAAGACTTGAGCGCGGTCATCAAGGCTATCTGCGAAATGCTGGGGCTCAAGGCTCTGCTGGTACTCCCCAAGGGCCTTGTAGGGGATCACACCGACGGACACATCGACAACGTGGCCCGCTTCGTAGATAAAGATTGCGTGGTTATTCCCGCAGCAAGCCCCCGCAGCGCAAACGGCAAGTACCTGGAAGAAGCCCGGGCCGCCATCCTGGAATTTCTGAAGCTCCATTACGGCAAAAAAGCCAAGGTAGACACCATTCCGCTGCCGCCCCAGCGCAAGTTGCCCGACGGACAGATTCTCCCGGCCAGTTACATGAACTACATCTATGTGAATGGTGGATTAATTTATCCTAAATACGGGTGCGCCGCCGACAAGGTGGCCGAAGAATACTTCCGCAAGGTCTACCCCAAGAGAAAGGTTATCGGGCTGGACTGCCGTACCGTCATTGAAGAGGGCGGTAGCCTGCACTGCATGAGCAAGCACGAGAGTGCTTAACTAGCAATCACCGACGCGTTTACAGGGGCAGAGACATCTGCCCTGTTTTTGGATCCTTGATAGGCTCGGGAACGGGTTCAGTCTGCGTGACTTCTGGCACGGGTTTTGCGACCGGCTCAGCAGCAACCGGCGGCTTGGCAGGTGCGACAGGTTCTACCTTGGGTTCAGCAGGTGCGACAGGCGCGGGACCCTTCTTCGCGCGGGCAATAGCGTCTTTCGCAAGCTTATCCACCGCCTCGTTCCACTTGACTCCCGTATGGGCCGCCACCTTCTCGAAACTCACCCGATGGACTAACGGGCGGCAGGCCTCCACGTATTTTTGGGCGATGGAACTTTTGGCTTTCCACTCCCCCTTGGCCCAGCGTGCCACGCCTTCGTAATCGTGGCAGATGACGGCAGTCTTATCATTGGCTTCCAGCCACTTCATGGCCTGAAAGCTGGCCATGCATTCACCGTCGATATTGCGGCTCTCGGCATCGAAGACGGTCACGCCCGAGCCTCGGGCAACCTCGGTGTCGTTTTCCACCACGATAAAGCCCCAACCCGCCTTGGGGAATCCTTCCAAGAAAGAGCCGTCCACGTATATGCGGAGTCCCTTGGGCACGGGAGCGGAGATGCCGTCGATCCAATTTTGGGCTTCGGCACGGCTAGGGAAAGCACGGAAAAGTACACCCTTGACACCATGGGTCAATTGTTGGCATTCTTCCCAAGAAAGCACGATTTTTCCGCCATCTGGCGCCTTTATCGCATAGAATTTCTGCTTGGCCATATGCCCAAATTTATATATTTTCGACTGGATTAAATTCTGGAGACCCTTTGAAACCTTCGCCGTATTTTGCCGATCGGTTTAAGTTCTTTTTCAAGCGATTCGCTAGCCCCGCGTCGCTCCGTCGGTGGTTCCTGAAAAAGGCAGGCGAAGAATCCGGCACCTTCAGTTTTCCGGACATCTTGAAGAACCACCCCAAAACCTTGGTGTTTCTGCCCCGAAAGTTCGAAGATGCGGTGGCATTTTTAAGCCCCATGCCCAAGGAGTGGTTCAACAACGTGCAGTTCTGCGCCCACGAGAGCCTTCAGGCCCTGATTTCGGCCAAGCGGAGCCACGCCTTCTACTTCAGCGACTTGGAATGCCGCTTTGGGGAACCCGTTTTTGAAGGACTTCAGGCAAAAATCGAGGCTTACCAGCCCGAAGTCTGCATCTACGTAGACAAGCCTTTCTTCCCCAGGCTTTACCTGGCCAAGAAGAGCGGCGCCCCCTGCCGTATCGGATTCAACAGCGAATCCCTTTACCCCTTCCTGAACCTGAGCCTACACCCCGACCAGTCCTCGGAAGCCATCCTCATCGCCAAGTACTACGGGGTAGCCTGATGTACAAGGGATCCCTCGGCAAGATAGAGAATGGCGGCTACGCGGATCTGCACCTGCACACCCGCCTTTCCGATGGCACCCTGTCGGTAGAAGAACTGCTGACCCTATGCAAGCGCCGTGGGCTCCGTTGCATTTCCATTACTGACCACGACAACCTGGACAGCTACAAGCTGGCCGAGGGCCCTGCCAAGGATATCGGGCTGGAAATCATCCCCGGCATCGAAATTTCTGCCGTATGGCAGGGCAAGGACATCCATATCTTGGGGTATTTCTGCGACCCCACCAACCTGGCCCTGAACATGGAGATGGAGGACTTCGCGAAGCAGAGGATTACCCGCGTAAAAGCCATCATCAAGAAGCTGAACAGCCTGGGAATCGACATCACCTTTGAAAAGGTCCACTCCTACTGCAAGGGAAAGGTCATCGGGCGACCCCATATCGCCATGTCCCTGGTGGACGAGGAATACATTTCCAATTTTGCGGAAGCTTTCACCAAGTACCTTGGAGACGGCTGTATCGCCTTTGTAGAAAAGAAGGGACTGAACCCCCAACAGACCATCCGCCTTATCGAAAACGCCGGCGGCATCGCAGTGCTCGCCCACCCCTACAAGTCGGGTCTCAGCGACGAGTTTATCGAAAACATGGTAGAATGGGGAATCCAGGGCATGGAAATCTACAGCCCTGCCCAGAAGGGTGCCGTAGGCCGCAAGTACAAGGAAATGGCCCAGCGTTTCGGGCTAGTAGGTACAGGCGGTTCCGATTTCCATACCGAAAGCAGCAACTACATGCCGGGCTGCATGAAAATGCCCTATTCCGTGGTCCAGGCCCTGCGGGAACGGCGCGAGAAGTCCAGAGCGGAATGGTTCTAATGGCATCAAGACTCGCAAGAATCCTGCTTGCCGTAATGGCGCTCCCGCTTGTGCTGTTCGCCCAGCCTGTGGAACCCAAGGCCTACACGCAGCCTAGCCCCCAGGACACCCTGTGGGACTCTCCCGACAGCCCAGACCCCGCCGTCCGTGAAAACGATGCCGGCCGTTGGGTCATCGCCCTCCGGGAACTGATGGAACGGACCTACGACGTATCAGGCCAGAAGGCGGAATGGGTACTGGGAACATCTATTTTGGGCAACCCCGAACTGAACCCCACCGCATTCGGCATGGGAAGTGTAAGCAGGCGCTTTCCCAGCAAACTTGCAGGACTTTACACCACCCGTCTAGGCTACGACGGATCCACCCTGACCCTAAACGGCGAGAACGGAATTCTGACCGAACTTAGGCACGGCATTCCCGTAGACACCCCCATTACGGACTTGGCCTGGGAGCGCGGGCCCTTCGACGGAAACGCACTACGACTGGACTTTAGACGCATCATCACCGACTCCGTAGCCCTTGACTTTGGCATCCAGAGCCGTTCCAACAAGAACAGCAAGGAATACGAGTACCAGAACGTGACCCACTCCCCCTATTTCTCCATGGGCCGTGACTCCACCTCCATTCCCTTCGGTGGCAGGAACATCGCCATGAACAGCATCCACGTACAGCCCATGCTGACCTGGCGTTTCGGATTCGGCAAAGCCTTCGTGAAGATGAACTACATGGACCTGTACAATGCCGACAATTCTACCCACCAGGTAATTCTCGACACCCTGGACAAGGCCAAGCGAACCTTCCAGACCGACCCCTACGGGATATCCATCGAAAGCAGGGGCTATGGAGCAGGCTTCGAGCTCTACCCCATCAGGGACCTGATTTTCAGTGCAGACATCTACTCGGGCACCCATGAAATCGAAGAGGACTCCCTACCCCACCTGTACAAGAAGGACACCGTCTGGGTCGACTCCTTGGACATTCAGCATACCGACAGCCTCTACTACGACACCCTTAGGGAATACACCTACGAGACCCTGCTCGGAGATTTCGGGCTCCGCTACAACACGCTATTCAATCCGGCAATCAAGTTCCAGTATGAATTCCTGGACGGCTACGAGTACTTCGAGGAATACCGCAAGCAATACCTGCAAGACCGAGAAGTCGGCTATTTGGAACTGTCCGACACGTTAGGGTTCCTGCTGTTCCGCACCCAGGCGGGTATGCAACGCAACAGTTCCATCGCAGACGAAGAAGATTACGCCAAGGCCTACTCCGCCGACGCCACCCTGTTGCTTCCCTTCCACTTTAGGGTCAACGGCTCTATCCGCAGGGACAACAAGTTCCCCGACATGAACCAGCTCGCCTTTATGGACGCAGGGCGTATCACCTTCCCAAACGAAAACCTGACCTACGAAAAGCGTAGGCGCAAGACAGCGAACATCGGCTGGTATTCCAGGGAAGTCTTCTACGGCCTGGGCATCCGCCACGAAAAGGTGAAAACGCCCATCAAGCAGCGCTGGGTCACAGAAAACCTGGGCACCAAGGAAGAAGCGTTCCAATGGGTCAACCTGAAAAAGGCAGAAACCTGGGACTGGATGCTACAGACAGGATTCCGTCTTGGGAACTGGAAATTCTACCTGGAACGTGGGCAGGTATTGGACAGAAAGTACAAGCTTATCGACACACCGGAACTTTACTACAAGGGAAGCATCCATTGGCAGAACCGTTTTGTAGAGAACCGTCTGGGTGTAAGCGTCCGTGTAGACTGGCAATGGTTTGACCACCGTTACGACTGCACCATCAACGAACTGGGTGAACCCGAACTGGAGCTGATGAAGCACTACCTGGCCCTGGATTTCGAGGCCCGCATGCAGATCCTCTCCTTTGAGCTTTACAACCGCATCGAGAACTTCAACCACAGCATCTACATGCCGGAATCCGGCTACACCCCCGAAGGACTCCGCTTCGCCTACGGCATTGTGTGGACATTTAGGAACTAGGATTATCAAATGTCCGAAACTCGCGCAACCGATTTTTCCCGATATTTCGAGCTAAAAAAGCAACTGGAAGAAGCCAGCCGCCTTTACTACAAAGACGGTTACTCCCCCATGAGCGACCAGGACTTCGATTTTGGCCTCAAGGAGATGGAGGCCCTTGAAGCGAAGTATCCTGAATTGCGGGGAAACGCGTCTCTCACCCAACATGTAGGGAGCGACCTGACCAACGACTTCGCGAAAGTTTCTCATGCTGTTCCCATGCTGAGTATAGCCAACGTGTACAGCGCCGAAGAAATGGCGGAGTTTGTGAAGGCGGCGGAAGAAGGAATGGATGGATTAGATCCTTCGACTCCGCTCCGCTCCGCTCAGGATGACAAGAAGGCGAAATGGATCTGCGAGCGGAAAATCGACGGAGTCTCCCTTTCCCTGGTGTACGAAAACGGGCGCCTAAAGCAGGCAGCCACCCGTGGCGACGGCGCACAGGGCGACGACGTGACGCTGAATGCCCTCACCATCGCCGACATTCCCGAAACCCTGGATGCAAAGAAGCTGAAAATCGACCCCTCTGAAATCCCGCAAGGTATATTCGAGGTCCGCGGCGAAGTCTATATGGAGCGCGAGGCCTTCGAGCGGCTGAACGAGCAGTTTATCTTGGAAGGCAAGAAAATTTTCCAAAACCCCCGCAATACGGTTTCGGGTTCCCTCAAGCTCAAGAGCGTGGCCGAGTGCAAGACGCGCCCCATGCGTTTCTTTGCCTATCACATTCCGCAAAGCAACAACAAGACCCACGAAGAGAACCTGCTGCAGCTCAAGCGTCTCGGATTCCACACCAACGATTACTGGACTGCCGACAATACCGAAGAAATCATGAAGATTTCGGAACAGATAGGTGCGAGCCGCGACAGCCTTCCTTTCGAAATCGACGGCATGGTGGTAAAGCTCAACGATCTTGCCATGCAGCGGGCTCTGGGCACCACCAGCAAGAGCCCCCGATGGGCCATCGCTTACAAGTTCAAGGCAGAACGGGCCTACACGCCGCTTCTTTCCGTGGAATTCCAGGTAGGCCGCACCGGTGCGGTGACGCCGGTCGCGAACCTTGCACCCGTGCGTCTTGCGGGCACTACCGTAAAGCGCGCCACCCTCCACAACTTCGACGAGGTGGCCCGTCTGGACCTGCATTACGGAGATACGGTGGGCGTTGAGAAGGGTGGCGAAATCATCCCGAAAATTACCGACGTCAAAAAAGAACTCCGGCCCAAAGGCGCCATGCCTATCGTGGCTCCAGAGCGCTGCCCTGTCTGCGGAGAACCCCTTACCCACATCGACGGAGAGGTGGTTCTGCGTTGCGACAATTTGCACTGCAAGGCCATGGTACAATGCCTGTTCGAGCATTTCGTGAGCCGGGAGGCCATGAACATCGAGAACATGGGCCCAAGCCTAATCGCAAGCCTCCTTGAGACAGGCAAAATCAAGCGCATTCCCGACCTGTACCGCCTTACCGTCGAAGACCTGCAGAGCCAGGAACGCATGGCCGAAAAGAGCGCCAAGAACGTTTACGAGGCCATTCAGAAATCCAAGGACCAGAGCCTGGAAAAGCTGCTCCACGGACTCGGAATCCGCTTTGTAGGCCGCACCAGCGCGAAAAACCTGGCCAAGCACTTCCGCACCCTAGAAAAGATCCGTACCGCCACCATCGAAGACCTGCAGAACGTCACCGACGTAGGCGAACGTATCGGGAAAAGCGTCTACGACTTTTTCCACACGCCGGTCTACACCAACGAGGTGGATGAGCTTGTGGAACTTGGCTGTCCCACGGAATTCAAGGGAATCATCAAGAGCCTGTTCCAGGGGCAGACTGCCGTCATCACAGGCACCCTTCCGAACATGGAGCGCGAAGAGGCCCGCCGGCTTATCGAAGAGAACGGCGGAAAGGTCAGCGGCTCCGTCAGCAAGAAGACCAGCTGGGTCCTGGCCGGCGAAGCGGCAGGTTCCAAGCTCACCAAGGCTAAGGAACTGGGCGTTCCCGTCCACGACGAAGCCTGGCTTATGGAGCAGATCGCAAACAGCGACAGCGGCGACAGCGGCGATATCGGCGATAGCGCCAACGAGTCCGCCGACGGTACGACAAACAACGAAAAAGAAAAGCCCGCCGCACAAGGCAACGGGCAACTGAGTTTGTTCTAGATGGCGGCTTAGGGCCGCCATGACGCAGAAAGAATGGACCGTTTCTATTCCGTCACCGCACCCACTTCAGAGGCGTTGATCACCCGGATTTCGATACGGCGGTTGGCCTTACGGCCTGCCTCGGTGGCGTTATCGGCCTTGGGCCTGCTGGAACCATAACCCACAGCAGTCACACGGTCGGGAGAAATGCCCTTGTTGATCATGTAGGCACGAACGCTAGCGGCACGTTCTTCAGACAATGTCTGGTTCAGCTCGTCGCTACCCTCAGAACTGGTGTGGCCTTCGATTTCCACCTTGGCCTTGGTATTACGCTTGAGGCCTGCAATGGCAGAATTCAGAGTTTTCAACGAACTGGGCACCAACTCGGCACTGCCAGCCTTGAAAGTTACACCGGTCAGTTCAGCACGGGTGTCGTCGAACACCACCGTCACGCCGCCGGTACTTGCCGTCAGAGAAACGTAGGGCGTCTCGCCGCACTCAAAGGGTCCGGTCAGGCTTTCGCAAAGAATCTTGTAGGAATCTTCGCGAGGTATATGGAAACTGACTTCACCGTAGGTATCCGTCGTCACCTTGATCTTGTTCTTGGGCTTCTTGATTCCCACAAAGGTCAGGGTCTTCTTGGCATGAGGAACATCGTCATCGTTCACGTAAGTGATGTTCAGAACCGCGTGAGTCTTGTTGGGGGTCAGCTCCTTTGCAAAGGTAGAAGGAACCGCAATCAAAGAAGCAACCGCCAAGGACAAGGCAAAACGAAAACCTTTCATATAAACTCCTAGAAATAACAACCCATACCCCAAGGAAACACCTTGAGGCTATTTCCCGGAGAGCAATACAAATATAGGTTTTTATTTGGGCTATAGGTCGCAATGCTCACCTTTTTTCTACATTGGCGCTCCTTCGGAGCGCATGTAGTACGGCTCGGTCATGACAATCCGTGCAAGCACATAGACGCCTTTGGCGTCTATTGCTTCGGCTCAAAAAGTGCGAAAACTAGTTTTCGCACTTTGTTCGCCTTGCACACGATTGTCGCGACGCTCGCCTTTTGCTACATTTGGCCACACCATGAGCGAAAACTACAAGTACGGGTTTGTCACCGATATCGAGAACGAGGCCTTCGAGAAAGGTCTGAACGAAGATATCATCCGCCGGGCATCCAAGCTCCGCGGCGAGCCCCAGTTCATGTTGGATTTTCGCCTGAAGGCTTATGAGAAGCTCAAGACCATGGAGCAGCCGAACTGGGGCGAGCTGAACTTTGCGCCGGTGGACCTGCAGGACATTGTCTACTACTCCGCCCCGAAGACCAAGAAGAGCCACGAGAAGATTGAAGACGTGGACCCGGAACTCTTGGCCACCTTCGAAAAGCTGGGCATCCCGCTGGACGAACAGAAGCGCCTTGCCAACGTGGCCGTAGACGCGGTCTTTGACTCGGTGAGCATTTACACCAGCCATAAGCGCAAGCTCATGGAAATGGGCATCTTGTTCTGCAGTATTAGCGACGCCATCAAGGAATATCCTGAACTCATCGAGGAATACCTGGGCTCGGTGGTGCCTGCAGGGGACAACTACTTTGCAGCATTGAACAGCGCCGTCTTCGGCGACGGAAGCTTTGTGTACATTCCGCCTGGAGTCAAGTGCCCCATGGACCTTTCCACCTACTTCCGTATCAACAACAAGGAAGCAGGCCAGTTCGAGCGCACCCTGATCATCGCCGACGAAGGCGCCAGCGTCAGCTACCTGGAAGGTTGCACCGCTCCGGAATTCAGCAGCAAGCAGCTGCACAGCGCCATCGTGGAACTGGTGGCAAAAAACAACGCCAGCATCAAGTATTCCACCGTGCAGAACTGGTACGCAGGCGACCGCGAGACGGGAGCCGGTGGCGTGTACAATTTTGTGACCAAGCGCGGCAAATGCGCCGGCAAGAACAGCCGCATCAGCTGGACTCAGGTCGAAACGGGTTCCGCCATCACCTGGAAATACCCGAGCTGCGTTTTGCTCGGCGACAATTCCGTGGGAGAATTCTACAGCGTGGCCCTCACCAATGGGCACATGCAGGCCGATACCGGCACCAAGATGATCCACATTGGCAAGAACACCAAGAGCACCATCATCAGCAAGGGTATTAGCGCCGACTATTCTAGCAACGCCTACCGTGGCGAAGTGAGCATCCGCAAGTCAGCCACAGGCGCCCGCAACTACACCCAGTGCGACAGCATGCTGGTAGGCGACAAGAGTGCGGCCCACACGTTCCCCTACATCACCGTGGCAAACGCCAGCTCCACCACCGAACACGAAGCCACCACCAGCCGCATCAGCGAAGACCAACTTTTCTACTTCGAAAGCCGCGGCATCAAGCGCGAAGACGCAATACAAGCAATGGTTGGCGGTTTCTGCAAGGACGTGTTCAAGGAACTCCCGGGCGAATTCGCCACGGAAGCAAGGCAACTGCTGACACTTAAACTCGAACACAGCGTCGGGTAACGCGCTTACAAAAACATTCCTTTTTCCTTATTTGGCTTCTTTATAAAGTACACTCGGGATTTTCTTCGGAGTGGCGTTAAGATAAGGGCCAAAAAAAGCTATCTTTTCAGGAAAAGAGGCGAAAAAGAGAACACCTTTATGAGCAAAAGAAGAGTCGTCATTACAGGCATCGGTGCCGTAACCCCCGTCGGAAAAAATGTGGCCGACATGTGGCAATCCATCAAGCAGGGCAAAAGTGGTATCGGTCCCATCACGCTGTTTGACGCCTCCAACTGCTCCGTTAAAATCGCCGCCGAAATCAAGGATTTCAAGCCCGAAGAACACGGGATCGACCCGAAAGAGGCCCGCCGTATGGCACGCTTCACCCAGTTCTTGGTAGGGGCCGCCAACGAGGCGGTGAAAGACGCTGGCCTCAGCCGCGAACAGCTCGCCGAAGACACCACGGGAATCGTGGCCGGAAACGGCCTTTCTGGAATGGACGTGCTTGACGAAACCTACAACAAGTATATAGAAGGTGGCAAGCGCAGGGTATCGCCCCTGGCCATGCCGGAACTGATTCCCAACGAAGCCTGCGCCAACGTTTCCATCGCGCTGGGCATTACGGGACTTGCCCATACGGTGTGCACCGCCTGTGCCTCCGGCACCGACGCCATCGGGGTCGCCCTGGATAACATCCGGTCCGGACGCTTGGACGTGTGCCTGGCCGGCGGTTCCGAAAGCGGCATCACGGAGTACTCCATCAAGAGTTTCGCCGGCATGCACGCCCTGACCGACAAGTTTAACGACGCCCCCGAAAAGGCGTCCCGCCCCTTCGACAAAGACCGTAGCGGCTTTGTCATGGGCGAAGGCGGTGCCGTGATGGTCCTGGAAGAACTGGAACATGCCAAGGCCCGCGGCGCGAAAATCTATGCGGAACTGGCCGGCTACGGCGCCTCTGCCGACGCCTACCACATCACCAGCCCCCGCCCAGGTGGAGAAACCTGCGCCAAGGCCATGAGCCGCGCCCTGAAAGATGCCGAAGTCGCCCCCACAGAGGTGAACTACTACAACGCACACGGGACCTCTACCCACCTGAACGACATTACCGAAACCGAGATGCTGAAAATCGTGCTGGGCGAACACGCCCACAAGATCAAGGTGTCTAGCACCAAGAGCATGACCGGCCACTGCGTCGGAGCCGCCGGCGTCATCGAGGCCATCATCTCCACCCTCGCCATCCGCGACTCCTTCTACCCCGCCACCCTGAACCTGGACACTCCCGACGAGGGCTGTGACCTCGATTACGTGCCGAAAGTCGGCGTAGAAGGCAACATCGACGTGGCCGTTTCCGCCTCACTTGGGTTCGGCGGCCATAATGGCGTGGTGGTCATCAAAAAATTCAATGGCTAAAAAGTTTAATTAACAAGAGGAAAGAAAATGATTATTCAACCTATGATCCGTAGCAACATGTGCGTCAACGCCCACCCGGCAGGCTGTGCCGCCGATGTGGTCCGTCAAATCAAGTACGTACAGAAGAAGAAAGCCGAACGTGGCGAGCCCAAGGCCGCCCCGAAGACCGTCCTCGTGGTAGGCTGCTCCACAGGCTACGGGCTTGCTAGCCGTATTTCCGCCGCCTTCGAATTCGGTGCCGACACCATCGGTATCTCCTTCGAAAAGGAAGGCGCCGATTCTCCGCGTCAGAAGAGCGGTACTCCCGGCTGGTACAACAACATGGCTTTCGACCGCGAAGCCAAGGCCGCAGGCCTCCAGTCTATCACTTTCAACGGCGACGCCTTCTCTCACGACATGCGCAAGAAGGTCATCGAAACCGTGAAGCAGATGGGCCGTAAGATCGACCTGATCATCTACAGCGTAGCCTCCGCCGTCCGCGTAGACCCGGATTCCGGCGAGATGTACCGCAGCGTGTTGAAACCCATCGGTGAAACCTTCACCGGCGAGACCATCGACTGCATGACCGGAAAGATCAGCACCATCAGCGCAGAGCCCGCCACTGCCGAAGAGGCTGCCAACACCGTCAAGGTGATGGGCGGCGAGGACTGGGCACTTTGGATTAAGCAGCTCGCCGCGGCGGGCGTGCTGAACGAAGGCGTCAAGACTGTGGCCTACTCCTACATTGGTCCGAGCCTTTCCCACGCCATCTATCGTGACGGCACCATCGGTGGCGCCAAGAAGCACCTGGAAAAGACAGCCAAGGAACTCCACGCCGAACTGCAGGCAAGCCTCAAGGGCGAAGCCTACGTGTCCGTGAACAAGGGCCTGGTGACCCGTTCCAGCGCCGTTATTCCTATCATCCCGCTGTACCTGTCCGTGCTGTTCAAGGTCATGAAGGAACAGGGCACCCACGAAGGCTGCATCGAGCAGATGGAACGCCTTTTTGCCGAACGTCTCTACACCGGTAGCGCCGTTCCCACCGACGAAAACCACCTTATCCGCATCGACGACTGGGAAATGGACCCCAAGGTCCAGGAAGAAGTCAAGAAGCGCATGGCCACCATCACCCAGGAAAACTTTGCCCAGGTAGGCGACCTGGAAGGCTACCGCCACGATTTCTTGGCCACCAACGGTTTCGACGTGGAAGGCGTGGACTACAACGCCGACGTGGCCTCCATGGAGACCATTTAAGCGAATTAAAAGTCATCCCCGCGACCTTTACTCGTCATCCCCGCGAATTAAAAGTCATCCCCGCGACCTTTACTCGTCATCCCCGCGAACGCGGGGATCTTTTTTGTATCTTTACGGGAGACAAATTAGCACAGGAGCATCATATGTCCGATTGGCTGTTTAAATCGTGGGTAAAGGTTTCCATCGTAACGGTTATCCTTTTCTTTTTCTACCACCTGTTCATCTCCCTGAAGCTGGACCAGGAAAACTCCAACAATTCAAACGATTAAGGTTCTCCCTATGGAACAGAACAAGGACATCGCCGATATCCAGGCCGCCGAAGCGGTATTCCACAAGAAGAAAAAGTTCATCCTGTGCTACCACAGCTTTAGCGTCATGAACTTCAAGAAGGCCCGCGTACAGATTCGGAAAATTGCCGAAGCCGCGGGGTCGCCCATCAGCATCGCTGTGGTGCCCGCCTTTGGCGCCGCCCCGGAATCCGAAGCCGAAGAGTTCCGCGAAGAACTGGAAAAGTTCGTGCAGGAAGGCTACGAGATCATGCTCCACGGTGCCCGCCACCGCGCAGACCTTTCCCTGAAGCGTAGCCTCCAGGGCAAGCTTGCCCTCATGATTTCCAACAACGGGGCCGAATTCGCCGGTCTCAACGAACGCCTGACCCAGGCACTCCTCAAGCGTAGCCTCGCCCTCTGGAAAGCCCATGGTACCGGCAAACCCTCCGGATTCATTCCGCCCATCTGGTTTGGCAACAAGTACCTCAAGGAACAGGCCCTGGAAATCTTCGACTACTACGAAGACTACCACGGCATCTACAAGAAGGTTGGCGACAAGATCAAGAAGACCTATTCCAAGACTCTCAGCTTTGCCGTTATCCCGAGTGCACTGCTGGGACTTGCCCAGACCTACGCCTGCCTCCGTATGCTCCTGCCGGGGGGCGTCCACCGTCTGGTGTTCCACGAAAAGGACTTCAGGACCATCGGCGAAAAGCGCATTTTGAACATGGTGCGCTACACCTCCACCATGCGTGAAAAAATCATGTACAAGGATCTATAAGGTCTGTATACGGGAACCGAACAATGATACTGAACAAGTTTCTCTCCCGGACGGAATACAGTTCTTACGAAGACTTATACAAGAACTTCAAGATTTCCATTCCGGAAAATTTCAACTTCGCCTACGATGTGGTAGACGAATACGCCAAAGAAGAACCCAAGCGCGAAGCCCTGGTCTGGTGCGACGACGAAGATGAAAGTCATATCTTCACCTTCAAGGACCTGTCCCTGGCCTCCCAGCGTACGGCCAACTTCCTAGTAGAACAGGGTATCGTCAAGGGCGACCGGGTGATGCTCATCCTTCGCCGCCGCTATGAATTCTGGTTTTTCCTGCTGGCACTCCACCGTATAGGCGCCATCGCCATCCCAGCCACCAACATGCTGGCCGCCGAAGACCTGGAATACCGTTTTAAGGCCGCCGATGTGAAGATGGTGGTAACTTACGACGAGCCCGCTCTCCAGAAAGAGGTGGACAAGGCCAAGGCGAAGAGCCCCTCCGTAGAAAAGCTGGTAACCGTGGGCCAGACCGCCCGCCAGAACTGGGTCAGCTTCTACGACGACTACGAAATCTTCCCGGCCCACTTCCCACGCCCCGAAGGAGACGCCGCCACCCACAACGACGACATCATGGTGGTGTACTTTACCAGCGGTACAAGCTCCAACCCCAAGATGGTGGCCCACACCTTCACCTATCCCCTGGGCCACATCGTTACCGCCAAGTACTGGCAGCACGTGGTAGACGGAGGCCGTCACCTGACGGTGGCAGAAACCGGCTGGGCCAAGGCCCTCTGGGGAAAAATTTACGGACAGTGGATTGCAGGCTCTGCCGTGTTCACCTATGACATGAAGGTGTTCATCCCGGGCAAGCTCCTGGAAAAGATGGCCGAATACAAGGTCACCACCTTCTGTGCACCGCCCACCGTGTACCGCTACATCCTGCACCACGGACTTTCCAAGTACGACCTTTCCAGCCTCAAGTACTGCACCACTGCAGGCGAGGCGCTGAACCTGGACATCTACAACCAGTTCTTCGAACAGACGGGCATCCGCCTGCAAGAGGGCTACGGCCAGACAGAACTGACGCTTACCACCGGAAACTTCGGCTGGAACACTCCGAAGCCGGGCTCCATCGGCAAGCCTTCGCCGGGCTACCGCATGGAAATCGTCAACGCCGAAGGTGAACCCTGCGGAGTGGACGAAGTGGGCGAACTGATTATCCAGATTGACCAGGGCAAGCCCTTCGGCATGTTCGGCGGCTACTACCGCGACGAAGAACGCACGGAGAAAGTTTTCGCAGGCGGAGTTTACCATACCGGCGACACCGCCACCCGGGACAAGGACGGTTATTTCTGGTTCGTGGGCCGCACCGACGACTTGATCAAGAGTTCCGGTTACCGCATCAGTCCCTTCGAAGTGGAAGAAGTGCTCCACAAGCACCCCGCCGTGCTGGAAGTAGCCGTCACGGGCATCGAGGACAAGGACCGCGGCCAAGCCGTGAAGGCCACCATCGTGCTCCAGAAGGGTTACGAAGCCTCCAAGGAACTGTCCAAGGAAATCCAGCTGTTCGCCAAGAAGATTGCCGCAAGCTACAAGAGCCCCCGCATTATCGACTTCGTGACGGAACTGCCCAAGACCATCAGCGGAAAGATCCGCCGTGCCACCATCCGCGACAAAGATGCGGCAGCAAACGAAGCCTCCGCAAATGCTGCCGATGCTTCCACAAGCCCGGCAACCGAAACACAAGCAAGCGAGAACAAAGAAGCCTAGACATGAGCGACCGCGTTATCAACATTCTCATTCCGGGAATCGGGCTTCCCCTTTCCCTGGGTACCGTCTACAACTATTCCCAGTACTCCGTCAACATCATGGAGTGCTTCGGGATTTCCAAGTCCCAGGCGGACATCGGTTTCACCCTGATCATCTTCTTCTTGGGGATGTGTGCCGCCACCTTCGGGCGCATGGTGGAACTGAACCCTAAGAGAATGTCGGTGGTCTCCACCACCCTATTTGCCATAGGTATGTTCACCCTGTTTGCCGCCACCAAGTTCGGCATTCTCCCGCTGTACTATGTGGGCTGCTCCTTCATGGGGGCGGGAACGGGCATTGGCTACGTGTGCCCCATCAAGCAGTTGCTCTCCAATTTTTCTGACCACAAGGGCCTTGCCTCCGGGCTTGCCATTACAGGGTTTGGCGCAGGCAAGTTCGTTGCCGCCCCCGCCATCGAGACCATACTGGCCAATTTTGAACTGCCTTACCTATTTCTGATTCTCGGATGCGCCTTCCTTACGGTCATGTCGGTATGTTCCTGGCTGTTCTGCCCCAATCCGGCCTTCATCACAACCAAGAAAAAAGCCATCCCCTTCAAGGATCTGGTCCACACCAAGTTCCTGACCATGGAATACGTCTCCATCTGGATCATGTTCTGCATCAACATTTCCTGTGGCCTGGCCCTCATCGCCCAAGAGAAGAGCCTCTTGAAATTCCTTGGCTTCAAGGAAATCGCCCTCATCATGGCCCTTACCGCCGTGTTCAACGTGCTGGGCCGTTTTGGCATGAGCACCCTTTCCGACTACATCGGCCGCAAGGGAGCCTACCACTACGTATGCTCCCTCAGCATTCTGGCGGCATTCCTCTGCTACACCGAACAGGCCTGGCTTGCCATCTGCGGTATCATGATGGTGGAATTCGCCTACGGCGGAAACTTCTCCGTACTGCCCAGCCTTCTGGCCAAGCGTTTCGGAACCACCAGCGTGTCCACCGTACACGCCATGACCCTCTCCGGCTGGGGAATCGCGGGCATCATCGGGCCCACCCTGGGCAATATCTTTACGGGAAACAACCTGTTCCTGGTGCTGGGCGGGCTTTACCTGTTCGGGTTTACCCTGATGGAAATCTTCGTGAAGAAGGATTCCCACCAAGAGATAAAAGGGGTTTAACGAAACTGACCGAATCCGCTAAAGTCAAAACAACTTCTCCGGCTTGCGGATTCTCTCGCGAACACGCCTCGTTGATACGAGGCGCTTTTCGCTCACCCTGACCGAATCCGCTAAAGTCGAAACAACTTCTCCGGCTTGCGGATTCTCTCGCGAACACGCCTCGTTGATACGAGGCGCTTTTCGCTCACCCTGACCGAATCTTTTCTGATTATAGAACTTTGAGTACTTTCTTAGCGGCGTCGACTGTACGGTCGATGTCGCTTTCTGTATGGGCGGCACTCACGAAGATGGCCTCAAACTGGCTAGGCGCCAGGTAGATGCCCTGGTCCAGCATCCCCAGGAAATACCTGCGGAACAGTTCCAAGTCGGACTTCTGTACGTCGGCGAAACACGTGACCGGCCCTTCCGTAAAGAAAATGCATCCCATGGAGCCCACCTGGTTCGTGGAAATGGCAATCCCTGCAGAAGCAGCCGCATCCTTCAAACCATCCAACAGCCGCGCCGTCATGGCCTCGGCATGCTTGTAGTATTCGGGATGGGCGTTCAGCTCACGCATAGTGGCAAGCCCTGCCGCCATGGCCACCGGGTTTCCCGAAAGGGTTCCTGCCTGGTAAATCCCGCCAAGAGGCGCAATCTGCTGCATCACATCCAGGCGGCCGCCATAAGCGCCCACCGGCATGCCGCCGCCGATAATCTTTCCGAAGGTGGTCAGGTCCGGCTTGATACCGTACAATCCCTGGGCACAGTGGATACCCACACGGAACCCCGTCATGACCTCGTCTACGATTAAAAGCGCTCCGTGTTTCTTGGTTTCTGTAGAAAGTACACTCAGGAATTCAGGCTTGGCAGGCACAACACCCATATTCCCAGCCACAGGCTCCACGATCACACCGGCAATCTCGTCACCAATCTTATCGAACAGTTCCTGAACCCCAGCCACATCGTTGTACTGGAGCGTCAGCGTATACTTGGCCAGGTCGGCGGGCACGCCCTTGCTGCTGGGTTTGCCCGTGGTAAGCATTCCGGAGCCCGCCTTGATCAGCAGGCTGTCGCTATGGCCATGGTAACAGCCCTCGAACTTTACAATCTTGTCACGACCCGTAAAGCCACGGGCCGCACGGATGGCACTCATGGTGGCTTCGGTACCGCTGTTCACCATACGGATCATTTCCACACTGGGCACAAGGTCCATCACCAGCTTGGCCAGTTCCGACTCCAGGCCGCAAGGCGCCCCAAAGCTCAGGCCATTCTTGGCGGTTTCAGCCACTGCACCGATAACTGCATCGTGGGCGTGCCCCAGAAGCATAGGGCCCCAACTGCCAACGTAATCAATGTAATCGTTGCCGTCCACATCATAGATGTGGCTGCCCTTTGCCCGGGCGATAAAAGGAGGCGTGGCCCCCACGTTGCCATAAGCCCGTACCGGGCTGTTCACACCGCCGGGCATCAAGGTCTTCGCCTCGGCAAACAGCTTTTCGCTAATATCGTGATTCATCAAAGAAAAATCCTAGTTCAGGAGTCCCTTTTCCAGCGCTTCCTTGGCGTGGTAGGTAATGATGATGTCCGCACCGGCACGTTTGAAGGCCACCAGGTTTTCGCGGATGATAGCATCTTCATCAATGAGTCCCAGGTTGGCGGCGGCCTTCACCATGGCGTATTCACCGCTCACGTTGTAAACGGCCACCGGTACGTCGCTGATTTCAGCGGTCTGGCGTAGCACATCCAAGAAGGCAAGGCCCGGCTTCACCATCACCACATCGGCACCCTCTTCCAAATCCAGCTCCACCTCGCGCAAGGCCTCGCGACCGTTGCGCACGTCCATCTGGTAGCCCTTGCGGTTGCCGCACTGCGGGGCCGAACCAGCCGCCTCGCGGAAAGGTCCGTAATAGGCGCTGGCAAACTTTGCGCTGTAAGACATAATCGGAGTCATCTTGAATCCGTTCTCGTCCAGCTTTTCGCGGATCGCTTCCACACGGCCGTCCATCATGTCACTGGGGGCCACCATGTCTGCACCGGCACTAGCGTGGGACAGGGCCGTCTTCGCCAAAAGTTCCAGAGTAGCGTCGTTATCTACTTCGCCGTCCTTAAGCACACCGCAATGGCCATGGCTCATGTATTCGCAGAGGCACACGTCCGTAATAACATAGAGCTCCGGGAACCGGGCCTTCAGGGCACGGACCGCGCGCTGGATAATCCCGTCATCGTCATAGGCGGAACTGGCCATCTCGTCCTTCATGTCGGGAATGCCGAACAGCAAGATAGACTTCAGCCCTAAGGCGGCATAACCGTCCACCTCTTTCAGCAGTTCGTCAATGGAAAAACGGAACTGGCCCGGCATAGACGGGATCTCTTCCTTGATTCCCGAACCCTCCTTTACGAACAGGGGGTACACCAGGGACGCCGGATTCAAAGTCGTTTCCGCAACCAAGTTGCGGATAGTTTCGTTCTTGCGCAGGCGACGGGGACGTTTAATCATAATAGCCTCCAGTTTATAACTCCAATATAAAAAAAAGCTAAATTTGGTCCATGCCCTTCTACCCTAACGAAGTCATCCAACAGCTCAAATCAGAGGCCGACATCACGGCGGTCATTGAGCAGTTCTTGCCCCTGAAAAGGTCGGGCAACGGGCGCTTCGTAGGGGTATGCCCCTTCCACGACGACCACTCCCCCTCCATGTACGTAAACCCCACCCTGGGCATCTACAAGTGCTTTGCCTGCGGTGCCGGCGGGGACGTGTTCAAGTTCGTGCAGGAACACGAGAAGATAGACTTCAACGCCGCCGTCCGTTGGGTAGCGGACTTCTGCAGTTTCGAACTGCCCAACGTAAGCAATCCCGAACGGGCCGAAATCACCGAAGAGCGTGAACTGGTCCGCAAGCTGAACGAGCTGGCCTGCCAGTGGTTCGAAGAGCAGCTGACCCATAGTCCCAAGGCTCAGCAGTACCTGAGCGCACGCCACATTTCCGAAGCCACCCGCAAGCAGTTCCACATCGGTTACGCCCCCGACGGCCGTGAAGGCTTCGTGGGCTACGCCGCCAAAAAAGGATTCTCCCCCAAGGAATGCGTCAAGGCGGGCCTTGCCGTAGAAAAGGAGAACGGGGGCATTTCCGACAAGTTCCGGGACCGCCTGATGATCGCCATCCAGAACCTCTCGGGAGCTGTTGTTGCTTTTGGTGGCCGTGATCTTAGCGAAAAGCAGGGGGATTTCAAGCGTCCCAAGTACATGAACAGTCCGGAAACCATCCTTTACCAGAAAAGCGACATTCTTTTCGGACTGAACCACAGCAAGAACGCCATCGCCAAGGAAAACGCTGTCATCATCGTAGAAGGCTACTTCGACCTGATAAGCCTTTACCAGGGCGGCGTACAGAACGTGGTGGCGGCATCCGGAACCGCCCTTACCGAAACCCACGCCAGCATCCTTTCCCGCTACGCGAAAACCGCCTACCTGGTCTTTGACGGCGACGCGGCAGGCCAGAAGGCTACCCTCCGCTCCCTGGAAATCGTGCTTCCCAAGGGAATCGGCCCGAAGGTATTCGCCCTCTCCAGGCCCGACGGCACCAAGATCGACCCCGACAACTTCGTGAACGAACGAGGGGCCGACGCCTTCCGTGAAGAACTCCGGAATGCCGAGGACTGGCTCAGCTACCTTTCCCACATGAAGGACCTTTCCAGCATTGAGGCCCGGGCAAGCTTCATCACCTACGCCAAGTCCCTCATCAAGAGCATCGAGAACACGGAACTCAGGAACCAGTACGTGAAGCTCCTTTCGGAGCGTTTCGACACCAGCAGGTCCCTGAACGACGTGAACCAGATTCATGTGAAGCACAAGCCCACCGCCGAGCAGGAACAGGCCCGTCAGCAGCTTCAAGAAGAAGCCACCATGGTCCAGTGGAACCTGATTCCTCCCCTGGAAATCCGGTTTGCAAACCTTCTTTTCAGGAACCCCACCCTTTTAGACCGGGCCTGCGAATTTTTCGACATGAACCTGGCCGAAAGCGGGATCCAGCTCCTGGAATCTTCCGTCGTAGACGAATTCGTGAACACAGCCATCGCCCACTACGCCGAAACGAGCTACTTTTCACCACAGGCCCTTTACGATATCCTGCCAAGACAGGGACAGCTCTTTATGGAAGGCCTCCCCGAAGAATCCTGGACACCTCCCAAAGAAATTAATGAATTCTACGATTCCCTCATGGTACTCATGTTACGCTACTGTGACAGGGAAAAGAAGAACATACAACTGGACAGCGCCGAAGGAATCCAGAAACGCATGGACCTCTACGCTTTCACGCAAGAATTACAGAAACTGGACGCCTCTTACAAGAAAGGCTCCATCGACATCAACCAATTTGCAGACAATATCATCAGCTGCAAGGATAGGCTCATCCATGTTATCCATTAAAGACTTGAAGGCAAGCATCGAAGACGGTACCCAGATTCTGAAAGGCATCAATCTGGAAGTCAAGGCAGGCGAAGTCCACGCCATCATGGGCCCCAACGGCTCCGGAAAGAGCACGCTTTCCAAAGTCATCGCCGGTCACCCCGCCTATCACGTAGATGGCGGCTCCGTCACGCTGGACGGCAAGGACCTGCTCCAGATGGAAATCAACGAGCGGGCTAACAGCGGGCTGTTCATCAGCACCCAGTACCCCACCGAAATTCCCGGCGTAAACAACGTGGAATTCCTGAAGATGGCGCTGAACAGCAAGCGGGTATTCCTCGGGCAGCCCGAAATCGATGACGCCGAATTCAAGAAACTCATCGACGAAAAGATGGCCCTGCTGGAAATGGACGAGCGCTACCGGGACCGCGGCGTAAACGAAGGCTATTCCGGTGGCGAAAAGAAGCGTAACGAGATTTTGCAGATGGCCATTTTGGACCCGAAAGTTTCCCTGCTGGACGAAACCGATTCCGGTCTGGACATCGACGCGCTGCGCATCGTGGCGGGCGGAATCAACCACATCATGGGCCCGGACAAGGCGGTCATTCTGGTGACCCATTACCAGAGGCTCCTGGACTACGTAAAGCCCGACTTTGTCCACGTACTCCGTCACGGAAAGATTATCTTGAGCGGAGGCCCGGAACTGGCTCTAGAACTGGAAGAAAAAGGCTACGACTGGATTGAGGAAAACTAATGGACGCCCAGACCCGCTTAAAGCAAATCGGAATGCCCCGCCGCAACAACGAGTTGTGGACATTCTTCCCTGTGGCAAAGATTCCCGCGCCAGAGTTTCCTGAAGCCTGCGCTGACACTGCGGACTACTCCGACGAAACAGACTTTGCGGCCCTGCTGCCCATAGCCTATAACGCCCGCCCCATGCAAAGGGACATTGCCGACAACGCAAACGAAATGGCCATGCTCAAGTGCAATAACGATTTCGGCCATACCGTTTTGAACATCGGCAAGAACGCCAAGGCAAGCCTCGAGATTCTCGACAACAAGGTGGCCCATAAAATCTGCGCCGAACGTTTCGACATCCACGTAGGCGAAAACGCCCAGGTCCACATCTTCTTTGCAAACCCGGCCGACGGCGTGCCCCTTCGGTTCAGGCATTTCCGTATCGTGCAGGAGGCGGGTTCCAAGGTTTTCTTCTCCGAAATTGAACGTGGCTCCGGAATCAAGCGCACCAGCCTGGATGCCTTCTTGAAAGGGAACGGCGCCCGTCTCGAAATCCGGTCCCTGAACGTACTCGATAGCGACGATTCCGTCCACCACCGCATTACCATCCGTCACGAGGCACCCGAAACCGAAAGCGTCCAGTTTGCAAGGAACCTGCTGAACGGCAAGTCCAACGCAAGCTACGACGGTAGCGTTATCGTTGGGCAAAATTGCACCAAAGTATTCTCCTCCCAGCTGGTGAACACCATCCTCCTTTCCGAAGATTCCTCCGTCTCCGTAAAGCCCGTGCTGAAAATCTACCACGACGACGTGGAGTGTACCCACGGAAACACCTGCGGGGAGCTAGATAGCGAGCAGCTTTTCTACCTGACCAGCAGGGGAATCCCCGAAAAAACGGCCAAGGAAATGCTCACACGGGCCTTCGCGAAGGAACTCTTTATGCCTCTTGAAGTTTCTCCTGCCAAGAAACGTCTGGAACAGGTTGTAGAAAGCCTTTAAAAAAACTAAATTTACCGCCGAAATTCAATAGGAGTATTATCTTATGAAGTACGGAATCCTAAGTGCGGCTGTTCTTGCGACAGGCATCGCCGCCTTTGCCGCAGACGTCTCTAGCGTCACCGACAACATGACCCTCAAGGGCAACGTCCAGACCCAGGTCACCAAGTCCATCAACGACCGCGACAACAACTTCAGCAGTGGCTGGATCCGTGCCAACGTGGGCGGACAGTACAAGAGCGAAAACCTGGACGGAACCATCATGCTCCGCATCTTCGCCCCGGAATTCGGCAACAAGAACGTTACCGACGTCAAGACCGACGAAAACGGAAACACTACAGCCACCAAGTCTGCACAGGACAAGATTCTCGCTGACCTCTACTGGGCCAACTACAAGTGGGGCGTCACCGAAAACGACCAGGTGAACCTGAAAATCGGTCGCTGGAAAACGGACTGGTCTCAGTCTACCCACTACGGTACCTATGTCGATAAGGACCTGACCAAGCGCGGTCTCTGGATGCGTGACTACAGCCACAACGCTTTGGAATTGGGCTGGAAGCATGGTCAGAATCAGTTGAACGCCATGCTGGCCACCAAAGACGGGAACGCTAACCAGGGTTACCTCCGTGTAGAAGACGACATGAAGTTCACCTTCCCCCTGGAAGTGAAGGTCGCCTATCGTGGAAACCTGGTTGATGTAATGCAGAACACCGCCTACCTCACCCACCGCGTAGCCGCCTACGGTAGTTTCTCCCTTATCCCGAACCTGCGACTCTATGGTGAATACGCCTGCATCTACACTCAGGACGACGACATCAACACCAAGGCCTCCAATTACATCGCTCCCGAATCCAAGTATTTCCAGCCGGGCATCTACTACCAGCCCACCTACGTAGGCCTGGAACTCCCTGTTCGCATGGTTCCCGTGATGAACGTTCTCCTTTCCAACCTGATGGTGGAAGGCGAATACATCAACGACAGACAGATTATGTCTAATAGCAAAGCCGAGATGGATGACTGGGCATGGACGGTTGCTCTGGTCCGCAATATCGGCAAGTCCAAGTTGCAGTTCAGCGTGTACAGCGAAAACGAAGTCAGCGACGTAGCTCTCGCCTTCCGCCTGACAAGCACCATCAAGTAATCGAAGTTTAGTAGAAAAAGAAAAGGCGAGTCATCCGACTCGCCTTTTTTATTTTCTCTTGAAAAATTATTGGGCTGGCTGGGCTTCCGGTGCCGGGGCACTGGCCTCGGGCCCGCTAGAAGGATCCGCGGTCTTGGGGCCCGCCTGTGTCTCTTGCTCCAGAATTTCCTGCAGAATCTCTGCGGCCTGCTCGAACTCACCCGAAGTAGAGCAGGTCTTGCTATTGAGAATCTTCTGCAAGTACTGCTTCTGCATGTCGATGTTACCTTCGGCACTGTAGATAGCGGCCAGCTTGAACATGGTGGTACAAACCTTCTGGCCTTCGGGGAATGCGTCGGCGAGGCTCGTGAATACCTTCTTGGCCTTCTCCACCTGGTTGGCGTCAATCAGGCAAAGAGCCATCCAGTAAAGGGAATTTTCTCCAAGCTCGCCAGTCTTCATCTGCTCGTAGACCTGCTTGAATCCGGCGTAGGCCAGCTTGTATTCGCCACGGTGGTAATCGGAACGGGCCGTGTTGAACATGGCTTCCGCCTCCACCAACTTTTCAGCTTCACGTTCCAGGCTGTCCATAGAGATGGGAGCTGCAGGAGCGCCACTTACCACCACCTTCTTCGCCAAGATCTTGTCGCTCTTGCCAAGCAACATGTCCAGGCGGTAGATGATTTCTTCCTGACGGGAATCGTTCCTTTCGGATTCGTCTCCCATCCGGCGAGAAAGCATGGTAATCTCGGCCATCATGCGTTTCTGCACCAGGGCCGATGCATCCAGCTCCGCCTTCAGGCTATCCATCGCTGCACGCAGGGAATCGTTCTGTACAGAAAGTTTCAGCACGGCAGAATCCAGACCCTGCTGCACACCACTCTGCACATCGGTTCCCACCGCCTTCATCTCTTCGGTGCGGAGCATGGTTATCTTGGAGCACCCCGTGAGAGCCAAAAGCGCTGTAACTAAACATACCGTATAAATTTTCATATTCACGCTTTATTTAATGAAGTTTAGTTTTATGACGTTCGATCCACCATCTAGCCTCTAAATTACTGCTTGATGTTTACGCGGAAGTTGGCGCGGCGGTTCTGGGAATAGGCTTCCTCAGTTTCGCCCTGGGCCTTCGGAGCTTCCTTACCGTAACTCACAGATTCCATACGGCTGTTTTCGATACCGTAGGCAGCCAGGAATTCCTTCACCTTCATGGCACGCTTTGCACCCAAAGTAAAGTTATAGTCTTCTGTACCGCGGGCGTCAGTGTGGCCTTCGATGGTAATGGTAAAGCGCTGTTCCTTCAGCAACAGTTCACCCACCTGGGCCAGCAGTTCCTTGGCCTTCTCGGTGAGTTCGGAGCGGTCAAAGTCAAAGTACACATCTTCGGACATGATCTGGTTGATCAAAGCTTCCAGGCGGGCACGCTCCGCTTCCAGACGTTCTGCATCCAGGCGGGCCTGTTCGGCGGCCAGGGAATCAGCCTGGGCCTGGGTCATGGCAGGTTCTGCGCTCTGAGCGGCTTCAGCAGCGGGAGCGGCCTCGGCGGTGGGATTCGTCTCAGGCTGTTGCTTCTTGGCACATGCCACCAGGGCAAGGCAGGCAGCGCTAGAAATCAGGGCAATCTTGACAATGTTCTTCATTTGGATCCTTCTTTAGGTTGTGGTTTATTTTCATCGTAGAACCAGGACCAAGTAGGCGCCGTATTCTCGCCGGCCTGGGTAATGCGGGTGACGTTGCTTCCGTCCTTGCGCATAATGTAAATCTGGTATGTACCGCTCCGGTTGCTGGCAAAGGCAATAAGCTTGCCGTCCGGCGACCAGGTGGGGTGTTCGTTGTTGCCAGCGTTGTTGGTGAGCTGCACAATATCGGAGCCGTCCAAGGCGCAGGTGTAAATATTCATCTTGCCGTTATCCATGGAGGTATAGGCAATGCGGTCTCCTTCGGGCGACCAGCTGGCACGTTCGTTGTAACGTCCCATAAAGGTCACACGACGCAGGTCACTTCCGTCCTTGCCCATCACGAAAATCTGCGGGCCACCGCCACGGTCGCTAGTAAACAAAACTTCGGTAGCATACGGGCTCCAGGCAGGGCTGGTCTGGTTGGACTTTAAATAGGCAAACTTGCGGGCCTTGCCCGTCTCCATGTTGCCGATGTACAAGTCCGTCTTGCCGTCCTTAGAAGACGAGAACAGCAGTTCCCCGTTCACTGGGCTCACCGCGGGGCTATAAGTCTGGTCGAACTGTTCGAACAAAGGCTTCTCGGGCCTGCCAAAATTCTTGGTGTAGAGCCTCGGGCGGTTGGTCTTGAAGTTCACGTACACAAGGCCCTTGTTCCCGCGGGTCCACACCGGCATCATGCTGATGGTAGAATCCCTGGTAATCTGGGAACGGTGGAATCCGTCATAGTCGGATACCACCACCTGCTTGACGCCGTCGATCTTCGAGACGTAGGCAATGCGGGTACTGGCCACGCCGCGCTCGCCCCACAGCTGGTATATCACCTTGTCAAAGAAGGCATGCATCGCGCGGCGAAGTTCTTTCTGCGGAACCTTGTAACGCTCGCCCAAGAGCAAGTCCTTGGACTGGGACACGTACAGATAGCAATCCACAGCAAGGAACCCATCGCTGGTGGGCTCCACCTTCCCCGTCATGTAATGCTTGGCCTTGGCACGGCTAAAGAGAGCCAGGTTAAACTTATCCGAAGCCACCACGTCAAAACGTCCCGAAAGGTTTGCATCGCGGGTGAGAATCTGGTGAGGCTTTTCCTCGATCCAGTCGATCCCCGGTTTTTCTTCAAAAGGAACAATGCCTATGGGCGTGGTCTTGAAAACAGAAATTCCCACATCTACGGCAATGGTATCAATAGAGGCGAACACGCCCTGCGGCACCATGCACACCAAGGCAAGAACAAATCCCCAAACAAACCTAGTCACATTTTCTCTCATTCTAAAACACTCTTTCCAATTATAGAAAACAAGAAGCGTTATTGTATCCTTCAACGACCTTCGTCATGGCGAGCTTGACTCGCCATCTAGACTTTCCTCTTTCCTTCATTACACAACATACAAAATCAGTTAGGCGTAAAGTTGAAATTCAGCACCAAATTCGGGGCGCGGTAATTGAAGGGCAACTCCGGCACCTTGGAAATCTGGATGGCGCGCACCGACAAGTGATCCCAGGCCTTATTGCCCGAAGACTTCTTGAGGATCACCGCCGAAATCTTTCCGAAACGGTCCACCGTAAACTGCACCGTGGTCTTGGCGTCGCGGCCCACCTTCAGGTCCTTAGGCGGCCTGAAATTACCCATGATAATCTTCTTCAGCTGTTCCAGGTACACCTGCATCAGCGGGTCCATATCCACAGAACCTACAGGGTCAAGGCTCGGGGCTTCTAGTGCCACAGGCAAGTCCATGTCGTCTACCGGGAAATCGTCTACCGGTTCCGGCTCTGGCTCAGGCGGTTTCGGGTCTTCGTAGACCTCCTCCGGCTTTTCCTTGGGCTCGGGCTTTATCTCCGGCGGCAACTTCTTGTTCACCTTGGGCTTGGGCGGCTCGGGCTTGGGCTTGGGTGGCTGCACCTTAGGGGGCGCGGGTGGCTTGGGCTGTGAAACCTGTACCATCTCGAACACCGGTATGGGTTCCGGTTCGGGCTTCACGTTTACGTAATGGAAAGCGATACAGATTGCCACAATAGCCAAGTGAAAGACCACCGCGCACACGATGATCTTCAGTAGCGTAGAGTCTACGCCAGAGGCAAAGTACAGTATCCTATCCTGAACTCTCTTCATTTACCCGGAGCTTCCTTGGGATTCATGGTCAAGAACCCAAGTTTGGTCACGCCCAACTTCTGCACCTGCGTCACCACCTGCATCACCAGGCCGTAGCGCACGGATTCGTCGGAGTTGATGACCACTGCCATCTCACCATTCCAAAGTGACTGGAACACGCTATTGAAACTGTCAAAATCCACCATCATGTCTGCGATGTAGATTTCGTCATCCTTGGTGATAGACACCTTCAGCAATTTCTCTTGCTCTATGGTCGGGGCCTCGGCCTTGGGCAGGTCCACCTTGACACCCTGACTCATGAGAGGAGCAGAAATGATGAACACAATCAAGATAGAGAACACGATATCAATCATGTTCGTCAGGTTCATCTCCTGCTTCAGTTCTTTTCCGCGGCTACGCTTCACCTAGGCCTCCTAGCCGGCGACTTCTTCAAGGGCAAGCAGGTCACCGCGCTTGAACAAGCTGAGCACCTGGGAACCAAAGTTGAAATAAGAGATTTCGTTCTGGCCGTTACAGCTGGTAAAGTAGTTGTAGCCTGCAGAAGCAGGGATAGCCACCACAAGGCCGCCCACCGTAGTGATCAAGGCCATGGCGATACCGGGAGCCACAACGCTCAAGTCGGCAGACCCATGCTGACCAATCTGGAAAAACGCAATCATGATTCCCCACACGGTACCGAGCAAGCCAAAGAAAGGCGCCAGGTTAGAGCTAGTGGCCAAGAAACTCAGGTACTTGTCTTCTACAAGGCGAAGGCCCTCGATGGAACGCTGGATCGTATCTTCCAGGAGCGATGCACGGTGCTGGATAGAATCGTAACTCACAAAATTACTGAACTTAGAGGCCTCTTTCAGCACCTCGGCGGTAAGCCTGCGAAGTGCACTGTCTTCGGCCTTTTCGCAAAGTTCCTGCAATTCAACGAACTGTGTCACCGCATTGAACTTGCGGAAAAATTCGGCATTGGCATGCTTGTTCTTTAGGTAAGTAATGTACTTGACAATAATGATACCCCAGGAACCCAGGGACATGACAGCCAATATGCAAAGGACCACGATGGTTGCAATATCGGACTGCAATACCATCTGCACTAAGGGAATGGAATTGTTCAAAAGAACCTCCAGATAAAAAACCTTAAATAATATAGAAATTATCCATCACAAAACAAAAAGGCCCGGTCCCAAGGGACCAGGCCTTTTTGACATAATTCGCTAAGCTAGCAAATTACGGCTTCTGCCAAGAATTGATTTCCTTCTGGAGATCCGTGCTGGTAGCAAAGACACCCTTCTTGGCATCCATCTTGGTCTGAGAGACTTCAAATCCCTTATCCCAGACTTCGTCATTCTTAAGGCAGTCTTCTTCAGTAACGAAAGCACCGTCAGAGCAAGATGCATCTCTCTTGAAGAACGGAACAACGGCATACTTGAATCTCTTCACTTCATCCGAATCGTACTTCAGGCTCTTGCCATTGAAGGGAGAGTACTTTGCAGTATAAGGAACGTTGAAGGAGTAGGTCACGTCTTCAGCAACCTTCTTCCATCCATCACCATCATTGTAATAGAGAGCATAGCCATCCGGCAATTCACCTTCATAATCAGGATCAATGGAAGCCTTAACCGTGAAGCTAGCAGCATAGTGAGTAGAGGCAGCATCCATCTTATAGCCCTTTGTCACATAATTCTGTTCATCGGCCGCAGTGCCTTCATACAGAGCAGTGAGTTCCAAGACTGCTTCGTCCAGATATTCGTTTTCCTGCATAGCCTTGATTTCAGCTTCAACCTTGGCGAAGGTCTTGATTTCAAGAGTCTTGGCACCGCTGGCCAGAGCTTCACCGGCAGCATTCACCGGGAGAACCATCACAGTCACAACCTTGGGCAGCTTCTTGGGGCTGACATAAGAAAGGAACTTGTCAGCACCGAACACCTTAGAAAGATTCAGGTCAGTCGTGGTATCAGTGACATTGCCAACGAAGATGTAGTCAGCAAAGGCATCCACGTCACCCTTAGCATACACATTGTAGCTATCCACGCCCTTCTCGAAGCCATCCCACTTGAGGGTGATCTTTTCGTTATAGGCCAGGTCGCTCTTGCCCTTTTCTTCAGAAGCAATCGTGAGAGCACCTTCGTAAGAGTAGAGAATCTTTTCAGTTTCGTCTTCGTCGTCGTTCAGGTCGATCATCAAGCCCTTGACCTGGCCCGGCAGATCCACAGAACCAGCGGTGAACAGACGGAACTTCTTGATGGTCTTGCCGTCGATTTCGACTTCGTCCTTCAGGTTCTTGGCGAGCTTGGACCATACGTCGAACTTGACAACGTACTTCTTGCCGTCGGCCCATTCACCAGAAGCAGACTTGATGGTGATGGTCTTGCCGTCGTCAGAGAGGCTGACGTTGATAGAAACGTCGGTCACATCGGTCGGCTCATTAGTGGTAGCGTCGAGCTTGGTGGGGTCACCAATGCGCTTCACCTGGATGTACTTGGTGTTCACGGAGTCCTTCTCAAGCACTTCGGAGAAGTTCAGCTTGAGTTCGCCCTTCACTTCAACCTTGGAGAGGTTGCTGGAGAGGAGACGCGGTTCCAGAGAAGCCACTTCGGCAACCATGGGGTCCATCAGCTTCACAACACCCTTACGCTGGGCGGTGGCACCGATGGTGGCAATTTCGTAAACAGTGCTGTCTACGGTGAAACGTTCGCTCTTCACGTCGAAGTCCACGTTGGCAGCCAGGTTCGTGAAGCGGTAGTTACCGAGGGAGTCGGTCTTGGCGTAGATTTCGTTCGGGTAGATTTCAGAAGCGTCATCATAGTCCACATAGATAGTGGCGTTAGGAGCCGGCTTCCAGTCCTTAGTTTCCGGATCCCTATAGAAGAACTGACCCTTGACTTCTACACCAAGTTCGTACATGGGGACCTTCGTGGTAGTATCACGCACACGAGCCACGTCGTGGGCAATGTTGTCCGTCAGGCCGACATTGACGCGCTTCATAGCGTAGCCTTCCTTCTGGAAGTCAAAGTAGGAGTCACCAAGTTCGACGTTCTTCCACACGATAGTACCGGTGGAGTCGGTGTACTTGGTCTTGTCATCGGTACGGTAGTAGTTGGCCACATCTTCGATAGGCATCCTGGTGAGGACATCGTACACGAAGAAGGTCACCGTGGACGTTTCCTTGATTTCGTCGTTGGCATCGGAAACCGAGGTGTCGCTACAAGCAGCGAGCAGCGCGGCGGCCGAGGCGAGAGTCAAGAGTTTATGTTTCATACATTCTCCTTGTGAGTTTTGTTTTGATCTTGTTTTGTTAATAAACTTGTATTAGAGGTTAAGAATCCAGAAGGTGGCGCGGGCACCGATATGGAATGCGCTGCCATCAACATCGTTCGTGAATTCCATGGGGTCATTCAAGTCGTAAGACACGAAGGCGCCGAGTTCACCGGCCATTCCGGCAAAGCTGATGCTGTAGCCAGCGCCCAGTTCAATATCGTATTCGGACTGGGGACGATAGAACATATCCGTGTGACGGGTAGAATAGGGGCTCGGGATTCTGATATCATCAGAGGTAACCCATGCAGCGGTAAGACCGAGTTCAACAATGAGGCCTTCCTTCATAGCAGGCATCCAGCGGCCATAGAGACCGAGGCCGGCACGCCAGTAACCTTCGTTGATGGTGCGGTTGTTGGATTCGCTCACATAAAGGCGATGGTACTGCATGGAACCCGTGAGACGTGCACCGAACTGGCTCTTGGAGAAGAGTCCGCTGACACCCAGGGCGAAGGGGAAATCCTTAAAGTGGTTCTGGTCGTACTTGACATTGAACATACCGAAAGCGCCAGATCCGGTAAGACCGACAGCGAAGCGGGGAGCCTTTTCAGCGGCATCGGCTTCGGCCTGCTTCTTGGCCTCTTCGGCAGCGACGGAATCGGCGATAGCCTGCTGGCGAGCAGCTTCTTCGGCAGCGGCGATAGAATCGGCGCGAGCCTGCTCGGCGGCGATGGAATCGGTGATGGCCTGCTGGCGAGCCTGTTCGGCAGCGATAGAATCGGCGACGGCCTGCTGGCGAGCGGCTTCAACAGCGGCGGCGCAGCCTTCGGGGTCGATCTGCTGGCCCAAGGTGTCGACAGCGCAAGGATCCACAGCAGGAGCCTCAGCTACCGGTTCGGCTGCGGGAGCGGCGGCAGGTGCGGGCTGAGCAGCAGGAGCCGGAGCAGCAGCAGCGGGGGCTGCGGCAGGTGCGGGCTGAGCGGCAGGAGCCGGGGCAGCGGCAGGAGCCGGAGCTGCGGCAGGAGCCGGAGCGGCGGCAGGTGCGGGCTGAGCGGCAGGAGCCGGAGCAGCAGCGGGAGCTGCGGGAGCAGGTGCAGGTGCGGCAGGAGCCTGAGCATAGGCACCACCGACCATAGAGGCAAGGAATACAACCATTGCAAGTTTCTTCATAGATTCTCCATTCATAAAAGAGTTTGCTTTAAAATTCCCGGTAAATGTATAAATAAAAGCACTTATGTGCAAGTTTTTTGACAGAAATACCTAAAATACCCCCCTTTTTCGTTCCCAAAGTGTTTTCTGGGGTAATTAAAGCCCTTTGGGGTGGAACGAGCGGCGGTGGACCGGTGAAAGACCCAACTTGCGTATAGCGTCCAAATGGGCCTTTGTTCCGTAACCCGCATGCTTTTCAAAACCATAGCCCGGATATTCCTTGGCCAACTGGTCCATGTGACGGTCACGGAAGACTTTCGCTAAGATAGAGGCCGCAGAAATAGAGGCAACCAGACCATCCCCCTTTATCATCGGGAACTGGCACCCCAGGTCCAGCCCGTTTATTTTCAGATTCCCATCCACCGCCACCAGTGCGGTAGAGTTCGGAGAAAATTGACCCCGGACCTCCACGGGTAGTTCGGGCTGTTTTTCCGTGATCCCCGTCATACCCAAAGCCTGCAACGCCCGCCGCATGGCCAAGAAATCGGCCTCTAGAATATTTAGGCTATCAATTTCCTCAACGCTGGCACTGGCTATGGCAAAGCATTCGCAGGCGTCCTTTACTTTGTCATAAATAGCCTCGCGTTTGGGGCGAGTGAACTTTTTCGAATCATTCAATACGGACAAAATATCTGCAGACTTGAGCACGGCAGCACAGGCCACCACAGGGCCCGCCAACGGACCGCGGCCCACTTCGTCGACACCTACTATAATATAGTCAGGGCCAAAAGTGGATTCGGCGTAGTTACGGAAGGCGATTTCCCCCTCGATGGGGGTGGTGACGGCAGACATGAAGTCAGGGTTCTTGTATTTCATAATTAGTAGGTAGAAAAAATGTGGAGTGTGGAATGTGGGGTGTTCCGGCCAACGTCATCCTCGCCCCGCCCTCCACGTCATCCTCGTCCCGCCCTCCACGTCATCCTCGCGAAAGCGAGGATCTAAGGGCATCCGGTTCAAAAATTGAGAATTTCCCATACTAAAATCAATTTCTTTCATTCACTTTACACAGAAATCAGCAAATTTTAGAGACACAAAACCATAATTTCGTAAAACTTTACAAAAAATATAGTCATTTTTCACAACAAATCCATTCAAAAATCCAAAACTTCACAAAATTTTTCAAATTTTTCAAGAATTTTAGTAACAATATCTTGCCGACAACCGCCAAATCTGCTAATTTTTCGTCAACTTATTCAAATTTTTCAAACTTAAACTCAGGATAGTTATGGCAAATAAGACATTAAGTGGAGCCGAAGTGATTATCGAGTGCCTCAAAAGAGAGGGCGTCGATACCATTTTCGGGTACCCTGGCGGATCTGCAATCCCCATGTTCGACGCAATTCTCGATTCTAATATTAAGGTAGTGCTGACCCGCCACGAGCAGGGGGCCACCCACATGGCCGACGGATACGCCCGCCAGACCGGAAAGGTGGGTGTTGCCCTGGTGACCAGCGGCCCGGGCGCCACCAACACCTTTACCGGCATCTACACCGCCCTCATGGATTCCAGCCCCATCGTGGTGCTGGCCGCCCAGACCACCACGCCGAACCTGGGCAAGGACGCCTTCCAGGAATGCGACACCAGCGGCATGACCTTCGCTGCTGTCAAGCATTCCTACCTGGTAAAAGATTCCAACGACCTTCCCCGTATCATGAAAGAGGCCTTCCACATCGCGCGCAGCGGCCGACCGGGCCCCGTGCTCATCGACCTGCCGAAAGATGTGACCGCCGGCCCCTGCACCGCCCCCTTCACCGACAAGATGGACCTGCCGGGTTACAAGATTCCGACCCACGCTCCTATTCAGGCGGTCGAGAAGGCTGCAGAATTCCTGAAAAAGTCCAAGAAGCCCCTCTTGCTGGTAGGCCACGGCGCCATGATTTCCGGAGCTAGCCGCCAGGTGCGCGAACTGGCCGAAAAGCTGAACGCTCCCGTGTGCTGCACCATGCTGGGCCTCGGCGCCTTCCCCACCGACCACGAGCTTTCTCTGGGCATGCTGGGCATGCATGGTACGGTTTACGCCAACAAGGCGGTGCTGGACTGCGATTTGATTTTCTCCATCGGCAGCCGCTGGGACGACCGTATCACCGGCAAGCTGGACGTGTTCTGCAAGGACGCCGTCAAGATGCACCTGGACATCGACCCCGCCGAAGAGGGCAAGGTTTTGCAGCCCGACGTGTTCCTCTGCGGCGACGCTAAGCTTGTGCTGGAACAGCTTTTGCCCATGGTAAACAAGCTGGACACCGCCGACTGGGTTAAAACTTGCCAGAGCTGGAAAAAGAAGTTCCCCCTCACCTACCCCAAGCAGGGCGGGCTCCGCATGCAGCACGTGATTGCCACAGCAAGCAAGCTCACCCAGGGCAAGGCCATCGTCACTACCGACGTGGGCCAGCACCAGATGTGGGTTGCACAGTTCTTCGACATCAACTACCCGCGCCAGCTGCACAGTAGCGGTGGCGCCGGTACCATGGGCTTTGGCTTCCCGGCGGCCATCGGCGCCTCTTTCGGCAACGAGACCGGCTGGCCCGTGCTCAGTTTCAGCGGTGACGGCGGATTCCAGATGACCGAAGCGGAACTTGCCACTGCCGCCATCCACAAACTGCCCATCAAGATTTTTGTGATGGACAACAAGTACCTGGGCATGGTGCGCCAGTGGCAGGAGCTCTTCTACGAGCACCGCTACTCCAGCGTGGACATGCAGGGCAACCCCGACTTCGTGAAGCTTGCCGAGGCCTACGGCATTCCGGGACTGCGTATCAAGCGTGCCGCCGATGCCGAGCGCGTGATCCAGAAGGCCCTGGATTACAAGGACGGTCCTATCCTTATCCATTGCGAATGCGAGAAGGAAGACAACGTGTTCCCCATGATTCCTGCAGGCGCCCCCATTACCAGCATGATTGTTGAACAGCCCAAGGCCCAGCTTGAAAAGCCCACGGGATCGACCTAATAGGAGGATTTGAAGATGATTGATAAGGCACATTCTATTAGTTTGTTGGTTGCGAACCGCCCCGGCGTGCTGGTGCGTATCGCCCTCGTGTTCTCCCGTCGTGGCTACAACATCGATTCCCTGGTGGTCTCTCCCACTTTGGACCCGAATTTCAGCCGCATGAACATTATCGCCCACGGTAATCCCGAAATCCTGATGCAGATTATCAAGCAGCTGGAAAAGCTGGTGGACGTGGTGCAGGCCAAGGACCATACCGACACCAACGCGGTGGAAAAGGAACTGGCCCTCATCAAGGTGCGCTGTTCTCCGGACCAGAGGACCGAAGTGCTGCAGCTCTGCGACCATTTCAAGGCCCATACCGTAGACATGACCGAAAAGTCCATGATTATCCAGATTACCGGAAGCAGCGATAAGGTGGATAACCTAAAGAGTTTGCTCCAGAAATTCGAAATCGTGGAATACATCCGCACTGGCAAGGTCATCATGCTTCGCGGCGAAGATAAAACTTAAGCATGGATAACGCGGGCGACCGTTCACGCCTCGCCACATCTCTTAAAAGATCCGTCCGGTTAACCCGGGCGGATTTTTCTATATTCCGCCACAACAAGAAGGCTTTATGGCAGACTCTCAGGTTAAAGATTCTCTCGTTATCGGCGGTCACGAATTCAGTTCCCGTTTTATTCTTGGTTCCGGCAAGTATTCGCTGAAGCTCATCGAGGCTGCAGTGCGGGACGCTGGAGCGCAGATAGTGACTCTCGCCGTGCGCCGTGCCAACACCAAGGACCACGAGAATATTCTGGACTACATTCCCAAGGGAGTGACGCTGCTGCCCAACACCTCGGGTGCGCGGAATGCCGACGAGGCGGTGCGTATTGCACGGCTTTCACGTGAACTTGGTTGCGGCGACTTCGTGAAAATCGAAATCATGCGGGACACCAAGTACCTGCTGCCCGACAACTACGAGACGGTAAAAGCCACGGAAACCCTGGCAAAGGAAGGTTTCGTGGTGATGCCCTACATGTATCCGGACCTGAACGTGGCTCGGGACCTGGTGAACGCGGGGGCTGCCGCTGTGATGCCACTTGCCGCCCCCATCGGGTCCAACAAGGGACTTTCCACCCGGGAATTCATCCAGATTCTGATTGACGAGATTGACCTGCCCATCATCGTAGATGCGGGAATCGGGAAACCCTCCGAAGCCTGTGCCGCCATGGAGATGGGGGCAGCGGCCATCATGGCAAATACCGCCCTTGCGACGGCAGGCGACCTGACGCTCATGGCGGAAAGTTTCAAGTTTGCGATAGAGGCGGGTCGCAAGGCCTACCTGGCAGGCCTTGGGCGCGTGCTCACGCGCGGGGCTTCCGCCTCCGACCCGCTCACCGGATTCTTGCGGGACTAAAATGGTCAAGTTGGAAGAATCCTGGCTGAAACTCCTGGGCGACCAGTTCGAGCAGCCCTATTTCCAGAAAATAAAGGAAACCCTCCTAAAGGAGAAGGCGGAGCACCACGTGATTTACCCGCCAGGACCGAAAATCTTTGCCGCCCTGGACTTTTGCCCAGTGGACAAGGTGAAGGTGGTCATCATCGGGCAGGATCCCTACCACAATCCCGGGCAGGCCCACGGGCTGTGCTTCTCGGTGCCTAACGGAATCGAGCCGCCCCCCTCCCTCATCAACATCTTCCAGGAACTCCACGACGACCTTGGCATTACACCCCCGCCCCACGGGAACCTGGAATGCTGGGCCAAGCAGGGGATCTTGCTCTTGAATGCCTCCTTGACGGTGCGGGCCCACATGGCCGCAAGCCACGCGGGAATCGGCTGGCAGACCTTTACCGACACCATCATCCAGAGGCTTTCGCAAGTGCGAGAAAACCTGGTGTTCTTGCTGTGGGGCAGTTTCGCCATCAAGAAACAGGCACTAGTAGCCCCGAACCGCGGGCACCTGATTCTAACGGCTCCCCACCCCAGCCCACTTTCGGCCTACCGGGGATTTTTCGGCTGCAGGCATTTCAGCAAAGCAAACGCATTCCTTGTAAGCAAGGGAATCGAGCCTATCGACTGGTCAGTGAAGTAAGGGAACTTTAGGGCGTGGACAAATTCACGCAATGACGGCCCTTACGAGCAACAAGTTCATATCCAAGTGTTGAAAGTAACGCATTCAACGTCTTTAGCGTAATGTTTACGGGCTGCATGGCCCGCAAATTTTGAATTACCGAAGTCGAAATACCTGAAGCCTTCGACAGCGCACGCACGCTAATATTCTGCTGAGCCATTGCGTCAAGTAGCAGTTCGGACAAAAGGAAATTTGCATATTCCTTTTCAAAAGCCTTTTTTTGTTTCGGGTCCGACATGACCCTTTCAAATGTCGATCTAACCTTTTTCATAATAAATGAGATAGCCCAAATGTATCTCCTTTTTGATACGCCATCAAGAGCAAAAAGAAAAAATGAATGTTTTTACCTATAAATGGTTTATTTCCCATCTTTTTTGTATATTACCCCCTGAAAAGTCGTATTTCTATATCCCATAGCAGCCAAAATCGGTTGCGGGCTATGGAAATGCGGCTTTTTTTTGTTTTCACAGGAGGTTAAATGCGCAAAAAGGCCGAAAAAAAGGAAATTGCGTCGACAAACGTCGAGAAAGGGGAAATTGTACTTTACCAGCCGGATGGCGAGGTGAAGTTAGAAGTCCGTGTCGAAAATGAAACTGTGTGGCTTACGATAGACCAAATGGCTCTGCTCTTTGACAAATCTCGTTCAACCATTAACGAACATATCCTCAATGCCATTTCAGAAAAAGAAATTGACAAAGTTGAATCTGTAAGAAAAATCGGAAATTCCGATTTTTCTACAAAACCAACCAACTATTACAATCTTGATGTTATCATTTCTGTGGGTTACAGGGTAAAATCAGCAAACGGAGTAAAATTTCGTCGTTGGGCAAACCAGGTCCTTAAGGATTACCTGCTCAAGGGTTACAGCGTGAACCCAAGGATGATGGCCGTCGGAATGCAAGTGGAGAGCCGCCTTAGCGAGCAATCTGCAAAAATATCAATAGTTGAAAAAGCAATACAATCACAGGAATCCCGGCTTTCCACAGTTGAGCAGCGTATAGACTTCTTCGTCCAAGCCTCGCAAACTCCTACTGGGGGCATTCTTGCAACGGGGACCCGTTTCGACGGCTTTGTACTGATAGCCGACCTAGTGAAAACGGCAAAACGCTCTGTCGTTTTCATCGACCAATTCGCTACCGTCGAGGTATTGAAATTTGCCGCTATGCGGGCAAAGGGAGTTACCGCGGTTATCTACTCCGCTCGAATTACCCCCGAATTCAAGGCAGCCAAGGAGTTACACAACAAGCAATATCCTGGCTTGGATCTGAAAACGATGAGGACCATTCACGATAGATTCCTGCTTGTAGATGATACGGTATATCACTTTGGAGCAAGTTTCAAGGACATGGGCAACGAGATGACTGCATACAGCGTGCTAAGTTTTGTAACGCCAGAAGAAGTCATTGAGAAGGTGAAGGCGTCTACTAAAAAAGGAGATTCACAACGGGAATGACGGGAAAAAAACGGGGTTTTAAGGGGGAAACCCCTAACACCCCATCTATTTCCACCGCATTGTCAATTTGCGTTTGCACAGGGCGCAGTCCGTGAGATACGAATCTATAAGCGTCTGGTAAGGGATGCCGACGTCTTTTGCCATGTTCTTGAAGTAATCGATGGTACTTGAATTGAGGCGGATGGTTATCTGCTTTTTCAATGCAGACGCATAAGGGTTCTTCACCGCCTTCATGCGTGAAAAGTCATATTCCTTTTTCATATAGAACCTCATGGTATAATTATAATATAATTACATTTCTGAGAAAAGAGTTCCCCATCTACTAGTATAGACTCTTTTTTGCAGGGAAAAATGCCTTGTTAATGTGTAAAATTTCACGAATCATCTTTTTTTAGAGTCAAAGACAGCAATTCTTTTGAAATTCTCGGCCAAAGCTGTTTGTTTTTCTTACATTCCGATAAAAGCCATCCTAAAATCGAGACAATTATGAAAAAACTGTCCACATTGTCACCCTGGAGCCAGGCAATGGCGATAAGCTCCATTGCCGCAGCACTCCTTGTCGCTTGCGGTGACAGCAACTCCGGCGTTTCATCAGAAAACGAAACATTCACATATAGAAGCGAAGCACCCCTAGCGAATTCCAGTTCGATAGATAATGACGTCAAGTCTTCATCGTCCAGCGACAAGGTTGTCCCTGATTCGGAATCCAGTTCAAGCGAAGCCGTCTCCCAAAAGATTCAATCCTCTTCAAGCATGGACGAAACGACGAAAAACAACGACAAGGTAGCCCCTGATTCAGAATCTAGTTCAAGCGAAGCGGTTGAAGACAATTCAAATTCTAGCGCGCAAGGCGCCTCCTGCAACGGAGTCACCTACAATCCATTGACACATTTCTGCGCAAAGCGCGAAGAAACGGAGGAACGTGCCTACAAATTCGTGATCATTGCTCCCACGGGAACGGATTATTCTGAAACATGGATGGCCGAGAACCTGGACTATAAAATGACAGATAGTTGGTGTTATGCCGAAACGGAAGATGAACCCAAGACAGAAAACTGCCATACCTATGGTCGTCTCTACACATGGACGGCGGCAAAGAGCGCTTGCCCCGATGGCTGGCATCTTCCCTCGATTTATGAATGGCTAGCATTAATCAATGCGGTAAACACATCCACGACATCCCAAAACGATGCGGGCTATCATCTCAAGAGTTCAAATCTTTGGATATCTAATGCCGGAAAAGAGAATGCTGACACATATGGTTTCTCTGCACTCCCTGCAGGTCGCAGGTACAACATCGACAAACTCTACAACTTCGAAAAAAAATTAGCCTACTTCTGGAGCGCTACTGATGGTAAAGACAATTATGAAGGTAGCTACATATTCATGATTACCAATCAAGACTATGTAACCTTTATGAATAGCGATATTAAACTGCTTAATGCAGATGACGATGAAGATGAACCGCAAGGAAGCGTTTCAAATTCCTATTCTGTACGTTGCGTCAAAGATTCTGAATAAGACCACTATAGCAACTTAATGGTTTAAAGCAAAGAGACTGAAGCTCCTAAAAAATTCGTTTTTTGGCCGAAAGGGAATTGCCCCCTTCCCATAAAACGTTTTTTGCATGTTTAAGCTCTGATTTACTGTCTACTGCCTACTGCCTACTGTCTACTATTTTCTATATTTGACCCGCAATTTAACACAAAGAGACAAAATCATGGGAAAATCACTCTATCAGAAGATTTTTGAAAGCCACACGGTAGCAAAGCTCCCGAGCGGCCAGTGCCAGCTCTTTATCGGGCTCCACCTCTGCCACGAAGTCACGAGCCCGCAGGCTTTTGCGCAGCTCCGCGAAGAA
>JAFVGH010000020.1 GCA_017475045.1 Fibrobacter sp.
CCAGCGCAGGGACTGCGCGTCGGAGGCGTTCAAATTGAAGCCGAAGCCATCGCCCTGGCGTCGGATGGTGCGGATGCGCACCACCGCTCGCACCGTAGCGTCGTACTGGGCACCGGGGTTGGTAATCACCTCGACGCTCTGAATCTCGTTGCTCTGCAGGCGGTCCAGTTCGGAGGCGTCGCTCACGCGCCGTCCGTTGATATAGACCATCGGCGAGCCTTTGCCAATTACCTCCAGGCCGTTCTGGCTTTTGATGAGGCCAGGCGTTTTTGAAAGCACGTCATTGGCGCTGCCGGCGTTTTCCAGAACAGAACCCCGAACGTTGGTCTGCAAGCCTTCGCCCGTGAGTTTGGTTTTGGGCATAACGGCACTTGCCACAGCCCCTTCCAGCGTCTGCGTATCATCGGCCAGGGTTATCACGGCACCGTCAACGGGCGAAAGATACACCGTCTTGTAGCCCAGCATGGCTACCATCATAATGCCGTCCGTCTCGCTCGTTACGATATTGAAGGTACCGTCTTCCTGTGTGACCACACCGCACACCACCGTTGAGTCGGCTTTGGATAGGACGGCCACATTGGCGTATGCTACCGGTTCTCCTTTTTCATCCACCACTTTTCCCTTCCAGTCTTCTTTAGCCAAGACGGGAATTGCGATCGTCGCTAATACATATAAAGAAAGCAGTCGTTTCATCGTTTGTCCACATTGTTTCAGTTGCAAAGTTAGCGCATCCGGCGTTCCGAAATAAAAAACGATATGGACAATTATGTGGACAATCCAGCCCTTTACGCCCAAAAGCCCTTGGACACCACGGCTACTTTTTCTACTTTTGTACAGAACTGTTTCGGAACATCGATTATGGCAAGACCCATTACTGTTACAAAGGAAAAAATCCTTTCCGCTTCCCTGGAACTGATACGTTCCGGAGGCCCCTCATCCCTTACCGCGCGCAATTTATGTGCATCACTCGGGTGCGGTGCCAACGCAATCTTTTCGTCTTTCGGCTCCATTCAAGGCGTTCGGGATGCAGTCAGGAAAGAGGCCCGGGTGCTGTATAGGAGGAGGGTCAGCGCAGGGTTTTCCCTCAATCCGCCCTTCAAGGGCTTCGGGATGGCCCTCCTTTGGTTCGCCATGGACGAGCCTCAGCTTTATTCACTTGTCATGGACGCAGATATGCCGGCTGAGTCATTTGAAGACTACGCAGATACATACGTAGGCTTCAAACAGGAGAGCCTTGCCGCCATTACCACGTCTTTCAATCTTCGGGGGCACGAAGCGGAAATGCTCTATTATCAGATGGTACTGGTCGCGCTTGGGCTGGCGCAGGCCTGTACACAGGGCGGATGCCACCTCAGCATCCCGCAAGTCTCCGAAATCCTTGGGAAGAATGTCCGGGCTTTCCTGATGGTTATCCGTGCCGGAGCCGACGAGCGGGAAAAATACGTACCCCGGGCGGGAATAGGCCCCGGCGGTGACGTGGACTCTTATGCCATGATGCAATCGCTGGCGGGACAAAACCATCTGCTGGAGCAGCTTCACGCCGCTCCCCGATACATCCAGGACGGAGAATGGGTGGAATTGGAACGCGTGCTCCGTAATTCCTTCAATCTTACCTTCGAATCCCTCCAATCAGCATACCCGGGACTCACAAAAGGTGACATCCGTACATACATCCTTTCTCACCTGCAGTTCTCCGTATCCGAGCAGGCCGTCCTGCTGGGGATCTCCCCCGCCTCCGTCACCAAGGCCCGCCAGCGGCTCAAAGCAAAAATGCAAGCGTGAGAATTGAGCGTGGCTATGAATCAAGAAATTGAAATTATA
>JAFVGH010000021.1 GCA_017475045.1 Fibrobacter sp.
CCCGAACGCGACAAGGCGCGTATAGGTCTCCGGAACAGAATCGGACGACAAGGACCACGGTACTTCGAACGAGAAGGGAACATCCACGGCCTGAGAATCCCCGGCGAGCGGAATGTCAATCCGCGCGCTTCCTTCCCCATGCCCTTTCATCGTGAAATAAAACGGGATAGCGTTATCCCTGTTGTCCCACACCGTGCGATAGCTGTTGTGCATGTAGGTCTCCTTCCCCAACTGGATCATCAGGTTTCCCTTGTCATCCGGAACAACCCAGAAGGACGTATTCCCGTAATCGCTATAGCGGAAAATCTGCTTTGCGTCCAGCGTTTGCTGGATTTCCTCCACCGGAATGCTCGTAAGGGGAGGCGTCTGCTTTTCGTTACAGGCGACAAGCAGGGATAATCCAGCCAGCAGAAGCAAGTATAAAAATGTTTTCCGTGTCATCATTTCAAATCTGAATACGTTTAGTGAATTCTATTTTGAAGTGCAACACACTTCAAAAGTCAATGATATATAATTGTTTACAATATTTCAACGGTGTCATAAAACCGGAAAACTCATGGGGATTACATCATTCCCGCCCGTGAATGGATTGGGGTGGAGGGGCGTTACCAAGACAGGCCGCTTCCGTCCAGCGGGTTCTTGGCCTTGATGTTGGCGAACGAGCCGGAATTCCACCAGGCGCGGTAGGCATCGGCCGCCTTTCTTTGGGTGGCCGGATAGGCCTCTGTTCCATAATAGACACGGCCGCTCGTCTGCTCGTCGAAGAGGAGCGGGTTCAGGGAAGGATATCCCATGAACACCTTGGTCTTTTCGCTATCGACTTCGGCCACCCGGATGCCCTCGATCATCCAAAGGGCATACATGCCGAGAGAACTCACAGACAGGTAGGAAGACAGCGGGTTTGCCGGTGGATGGACTTCGCGTTCATCGTTCGCATACGACAGAAGGTTGGGAATCTGAGCCGGGTCAAACAACTTCATTTCCAATTGGCTTTCGTATTTCCCTTCCAGAAGTCCCGCCATATAGGTGTCCACTTCGTCCTTCTGCCTCTGCGCTTCCGTTTTGCCACAGGCAGAAAAAAGTGCAAGTACCAATAAGCTGATGATTCTGAGTTTCATATCGACTGTTTTTCCCGAAAACTCCTGGAATCCAGGAATCTTGCATGTCCGTTACAAAAATAACCAATTATTGACAATAGACAAAAGGGCGCCAGGCATCTTGGGTGTTCCGGGAATCTATGCACTCGGTTTGCCGAGATTCCGCCCGAGAATGGATTGGGGTGGAGGGGGCCTATCGCCTTATCGCCCGAGATGATTCGCCGTCTCTTGCCTAAAATTGCATCGTGAGCCCATAGCCGGACGGGGAGGGGCCGATGTTGACTTGCATGGCGTAGGGAGTGCCGTCAAGACGGCGCAGGGCCGACAGACGTGTCGCGCCGAGTTGGATAGCGGAGAAGCCCAGGTGGGCGACGAGGGCGCTGCCCGCCATCGTGAAGACCGCCCAGGGAATCTCAGTCTTAAGGACGGGCCAGTTCTCATAGTGCGGGAGAGTTATCTCGGCACTTCTGGAAGGACGGGCTTTAAGTTCCGCGAAGGATGCCGCGACACCCCCGATGCCAAGGACGGACAAGGCTGCACCTCCCCAAATCAGACCTTTCGATGATGCTGCTGTCGGAAGAGGCCTTTCCCCGACGGGTTTCTGAATGGATTTGCGAAAGCCGAAATAAGGGACGGCGCAATCTGTGATTCCCGCCAGTGTCATCCCCATGAAAAACATCGAAGACGCCATCCAGAAAGGATCGTAAGTGGTTGTCTCGGTATAACGGTTCGGCCATTTCATTTTGTCCAGTCCCTCGGTGGGGACACTTTCCATATGGCTCGAGCCGCTGCGCGCCTGCGGGAAGGAAATCAGGCTCCCCAGAATTCCCACTCCCAGTTTTCCGAATCCGGTCAAGGTTTGAGCGCGATAGGGTCTATAAACCACGTTGTAAAAGTCGGGCCCATAGTACGACGACATCTCTTCCGGCGTCAGTGCCAGCACCCCTTCCGCCTTCACGCTAATCAAGGATTCCTCGAAACTCGGCGCGGATAGCAGGTTGTCCCGCACCAGCACACCGTCCCGGAAGCGCACCTCGAATCCGTCCGCAAAACGGATGGCATTCAAGTCCGTGTACCTGATGTTCATCAACTTGTCATCGACCGTCTGCATCTTCCGCTCCACACGGAGACCGTTCCTCGTGAAGGATTTCACCTTCGCAGGAATAGCCTCTCCCCATTTTCCGAAGAGCGTATCTGTCTGAGCGGAACAGACTTGCGTTGCCGCTGCCAAACTGGCAATAAGCAGGTAGATTTTTCTCATGGCTCAACGAATGCAACAATTTCCAAAAGTCAAAGATATACAATCATTTCCAATAATCCTACGGCATCTTGTAACCGGTAAATTTATGGGGACTACACATCTTTTCAGCCCGTGACAAGTAGCGTAGAATGGAACTTATTGAATATTAATTGATTATAAACAATTGAGTGGGTTTATTTGACCGGGCAAAATGACATAAGTCGCTGATAATCAATCAAATCCATTCGACAGCCCAACAAAATGGGGATGAATTGCGCCACCACTATCCCGTCACGATACACAGCAAATCCCCGTCGGCCGCTCCTAAGGGTTATGCCGCCGAGGTAACAACCGCCGTGTTCTTGCTGCAGACAGAGTGTCTATCTTACCCTTATTCTCATTAGTAATGTAGGTGGTGGAAGCGAAGGGTGTCGCCCAGTTCGATGATACCGGCATTCGCGTCATCATCTTCATAATACAGCATTGCCCGACCGATGCGGTATGCATCATAGTGCTTACCCAAGTCCACTATCCTTTTCAGGCCCTGGCCTGTAACTTGGGCGACCCAGGTTGTCTCCGGGTCGGTAACGATTTGATAAAGCGCCTTCTGCGCCTTAAAAGATGCGTTGAAAACTGTGTCGGGACATTGCCAGATATATTCGCACCCGTTATAGCCGTCATTACCTTCCCCAAAAGCATAGATAGTTCCAAATACCTTCATTTCCCAGTAACGGGACCTGAGGGCAGAAGGCATCATGGGGTGTGATTCCGTAAGTGTTGACGCATAATCAGACAGGCTATCACATAGGATGCCGACCTTCGGATCGGCCAATCCGCGGAAGCGTGCAAGGTCCGTGAAATAGAAATAGCCATTGAAGCGGAGAACTTGTCCTGCTGCCACTGGAAACACATACTGATTTCCTGTCTGCTTGTCTAAAAACCAAGTATGATCTGGGGAGTAATGCATCCCCCTGCTATAAACCCGATAGTCCTCATCTTCATAGACGACATCCCGATACTCGGTCGCGTCCTCCCAGGCTTCCTGTTCCGGAATGAAGTGCCACATCGTATCACACCACTCGGGGTAAACCATATAAACCTCACCGCCCCTCTCCTTGATGTTCCAATGAAGATGTTGTCTCTCCGGAAAATCGACGGCGTGGGTTTTTCCAGTTTCCCGGTCAACTCTCAGCAGATACCGAAGAGAGGGAGGATAATAATAACCATTCCTTTGCTCGAAGGCGCACAAATACCCATCATCCAAAGGCACAACGCCTACAAATTCCAAGGGCAAATCCGAACGAAAGTCGATATCGCTCACGTCAAAAGCTAACGTGTCGTAAATGA
>JAFVGH010000005.1 GCA_017475045.1 Fibrobacter sp.
ACTCCAACCGCCTTCTCGTTTCCGGAGGTACACCCAGGGAAATACCTTCCTTCGGGAGAGATGAAAGAGCAAACTGCGTGAGGGTCAGGAACTGCTCGCCGGTCATCTGCCAGAGCGGCGCCTGCAGTAAAGGTTTGATGCTGTTTTCCATAATCAATACTTCGGTAAATTTTAATGTTTAGGAGCCGCAAGGCGGCAGGCTAAACGAAAACATACAGTTTAACAACAAAAGTTCATTGAAAACACTGTCAATAACGACCGCTCAGAAGGCAACTGAGAGTGGGTGCAAATGCTCCGAAAAAGATGCGTAAAGTGCTGAAAATAAAGCAGAAAAGTATTGCATAAGTCGTTGATTATTAGTAACTTAGAGTGTTCCAAGCTTTAAGTTATGACTAACTCAAACGTACTTACGCAATACCAATCCGAGGTCATTGAAGCCCTCAAATCAGCAGCAAATTTAGGCAAACCTTTTGAGAAAGTAATCATCGATACCCTAAAACTCTTCATGGCAATACCCGATAAGATCAATTTCCTGCAGATGGGCCGCTATGGCGAGTTCACTGAACAGACCTACCGGAACACCTTCACCCGGGATGACTTTGACTGGTTCGCGTTCAACCTCTTCCTTGCGAACAAGGTGTGTACGGGAACGTTCAGAGCCATAGCGGTGGACCCGAGCTTCATTCCCAAGGCGGGGAACAAGACTCCGTGGTTCGGAAAGTTCTGGTCTGGAGCTGCCGGAGGTCCCAAGAGAGGCCTCGAACTGCTGGGCATTGGCCTGATTGACGTTGAGAATCACGATTGCATGACTCTCGGTGCCCTTCAGACACCCAACGCCAAGACCCTTGAGGAGATGGACTACAACCTGGTCGACTGGTACCGGGAACTCCTGATAGCCATGAAGGACAGGCTTCAGACCATATCCAAGCTTCTTGTCGCGGATGCCTTCTTTGCCAAGCAGACCTTTGTTCTGCCGCTTTTGGACGAGGGCTTTCACGTGGTCAGCCGCATGCGGAACGATGCCGCCCTGTGGTATCCCACAACGGAAAAGCCCACCGGCAAGCGGGGTCATCCCAGATGGTACGACGGCAAGATTGACTTTGCCAACCTTGACCCTACCCGCTGCGTTGAACTCCACGTGGACAAGGGGCGTCTGTTTGGCCTCAAGGCCTACTCGAAGTCCCTCAAACGCTTCATCAAGGTTGCCATCTGGTATCCGGATGCGGACTCGATGGAAAAGTGGCAGATCTACTTCAGCACGGATGAATCTATGACCACATACGATGTAATCAACTGCTACAGAACGCGTTTCCAGCTGGAGTTCTGCTTTCGCGATGCCAAATCTTACGCCGGTCTCAACGACTGTCAGGCCAGAGATCTTCGGAGACTGGAGTTCCACTTCAACGCTTCCTTCGCCAGTATCAACCTGGCCAAGGCCGCCTGCAAGGACCTTAAAATCCCGTTTTCTGTATCTTCCTGCAAGTCGATAATCCATAACGCCTACATGCTTGAGCGATTTATTTGCGTGTCCGGTCTGAGACCGAACCCACAAGTTATTGACAAACTTTTCAAAGAACTGGTTTTATTTACATCCAGAGCCGCTTAGGCCTGGGAACAAATTAACGAACTATTGATAATTAATCCTGTTTTCATATGATGTTTTTCAGTAAGGAGCCGACTCCAAAAACGGCCAGGTGTTACCACCCGGCCGCAAAACTACGCTGACATCTCTGATGCGCAGGATTATTTCTTCCTTTCACCCATTATTTCTCATAGCA